>JABGQS010000046.1 GCA_018648645.1 Clostridia bacterium | reverse complement strand
TATTTTAACCGAGGTTGAGCTCTTTGGCTCTTTTTTATTTGAATTCCCTTTTTACACCATTATACGGACTTTATCTATTCACTCAGATGTAAGTACAATAATCGGTGAAAAGATAATAGTAATTACTTTTGATGAGAATATTGAGGAGAAACTTAGTTAAAATCTAATATATTTAATGGAAGATAATAAAATGTTTATAAAACAGTTATGAGTGAGCCAATAGTCGCTTTGGAATAAGCGAATATTGGCTTTTTATTTTAAAAATTTTAGGAGGAATATTATGAGTTCATTTGATTTGAAGAGTTTTAAAGTTGATGAAGAAGTAAACAGCATATTAATTTCAGCTTAAAAAGTGATTGTACCAAGAAGCAGAAAACAGCTACTTGATGTAGCTACCGGCGGAGGACAATCCATATTTAAGGTTAATTATGAGACGTATGGAAATGGCTTAGTAGAAGAAGTTACGGTTACAAATGCAAAAATGGAGCGTCGGTTAATTATAATGATGCGTATATGAGAAGACGCGAAACTGATTGTATGGTTATTGGAGATAACAAGAGTACAGATAAAACAAGATGCAAAGATAAATTTTATGAAGATTTTGAAAGTGTAAGATTTAAGACTTTTGAGTGACTAAAAAGTCAAGAACTAATAGCAAGGCCTCTTATTGCAGGAGACGATGAGTATTGCTATCAAGCGTTACTTATTTGTCCTGTTAATGCTGTTTTTTTGCAGCAGGTTTGTCTGATTTACAAGGGTTTATACCAGAAAATGAAATTGGTGAAACATATACGCCTAGGGCAATTATATTCCTGCACCACTTTTAGGCATACGCATTTTGACGGGAAGCAGGGTGTTGTTCATAACAGACTTGATACTGTTCATGAGATTCTCATTCAATCTATATCCGGGTCCGAGTGCAAAAAAAGGCATCTATGGCATTCTGCTAAAACCTTAAAAATGATTAATAATAAGTATTCTCATCAAAAAGTTGAAAACAATAATTTGTCGAAAATGATTGAAAGTTGGAGACTGAAATGTTAAAATATTTAAACAACAGGCTAAATTCTCTGTGAAGAAACGTTCTTTGAAACTAATAAAAAGTGCACGTGGAATTTAGGTAAAACTATCTGGGGCAGTACAATGGCATACAATTACCATACGATAAAATATTTTTATGGGAAAGGATAATATGAGATCACAAATAGTAAGAGTGTATAAAGAAAGTGATATCCCTCAAGAACTGGCGCAAACGCCTGTCGGGCAGTTGATCAGATACCAGAACTTTTCTGCGCCGTTTAAAACACATGACAAAGCCGAGATGCTCGTCGGGATGTGCATGGACAACCGCAAGCAGCTGACCATCCCCGAAAACTTTACGTATATCATACGCACCGGCGGCGGCAATCTTCGCTACAGCGAGTTCAAACTATCGTACGCAATTGCTATCGGTCACATCAGATATGTCGCGCTCATCGCCCACGACCATTGCGGTATGGTCGGTCTCATGTCTAAGAAGACTGATTTTGTTGCGGGTCTCAGCGAACTGACCGACTGGGACAAAGACCGCGCTGAAGAACACTTCTTAAACTATGTACCGATGTTTGAAATCGATAACGAGGTCGATTTTGTTGTTGACGAAGCCAAAAGGCTTGGCAAGAAATATATAGGTGTCAGCTTCATTCCGCTTTACTACACACTTGAAGATAACATGCTGAGCCTGATTAAAGAGTCTGAACTATAAACCTTTCGAGGAGGTTCTGGTACAAAGAATATAAACATTATAGAAATAAACAAACCTTGTATGATATGATCAGTAAATTATGCCATGCGTGGTAAAGCTTAACTAATTCTAATTGTGTCTTTTCAATAAGAGTAAAGAAGATAGTATTTTGATGTTTTTCTCTTTTTGTCCTGTGATTTTCATTTACATAGCTTCTTGCATTTTACACCTACCGTTGACAGTATAGCCGCCTTCCAAACCAGCATGCGCTGATCATAAGGCAGCTCCTTTTATATTTCGTGATTGTTTTTTTTCGAAGTTTATATTATCATATAGACACAGAGTAAACGGAGGGAGCGTTGCATGAAAAAGCTGGCTGTAATATTGATAGAGTTGATAATTATCTGTGCTTACACAGCGGTTTATGTTGCGCTTACCGAGAAATTCACTTTAACTAATGTGCTGGTTGGTTTTGCGATATCGATCATTGCGCTGCTCATCACGCGCAAGATATTGCTCACCACGCGCTATGCCAACTCGTTTACGATGAACGGGCACTATATCTTTTTTGTCTTTTATTTGTTTTTCGTCATTCTGAAAAGCGCGATATTCTCGCTTTCTTATATTTTTACAAAAGACATAGGCATAAACCTTATAGAGTACAAGACGAAGCTGAAGGACGAGAACCTGATTATAATGCTTGCGAACGCAATCACTCTGACTCCCGGTACTGTCACGGCAGATATTAAGGGCGACACAATCGAGGTTATGAAACTGTGCAAGCTGTGCAAGCTTGACCAGACCACAGGGTTTGTCAAAATCGAAAAAATACTAAAACGTATGGAGAAAACTACATGACACTGTACACAATCATACTAACAATAATCGGCGTGTTCGCAGCTGCCGACATATTCAAAATGATAAAAGGTCCGACTATTTTCGATCGGCTGTTGTCATTTAATATACTCTCGTCAAAAGTAGTGATGGCGATGGTGGTATACGCGCTCGCGACAAGCCAAAGCTACATGCTCGACATCGCAATTACCTACACGCTGCTCTCGTTCGTGTCCACTGTGCTGATTGCGCGGTTTGTGCGCACACAAGGTACGCTGTCATGAGGATTGCGAGTGGTATTTTGATGATGGCAGGTATACTGTTCGTGTTGTTCGGCATGATCGGGCTGTTTCGATTTCGCCACTTCTACTCGCGCCTACTTATCACAAGCAACATCGATGCAGTGGGTATGCTTTTGCTGCTGGTCGGGGTCGCGCTAAACTCGCCGAGCGCAGCGTTCGCAATAAAGGTAGCAATCGTAGGCATCATCTCGCTAATCACGAGTCCGCTTTCTACTCACGCAATTCTGCGAAGCGCCAGAGACAGCGGTTATCGCATGAAACCGGGGGAAAAAGCATGAATGCACCGCTCGAAATATTGCTCATGATATGCCTCATCGCGCTTGCGTTTATCACTGTGCAAACGCAAAAACTGCGCCGTTCTGCCATATATCTTGGAGCCTTTTCGCTTATCTGCTCGTTCACGTATCTGACATACAACGCGCCTGATGTTGCTATCGCAGAGGCGGTAATCGGCTGCACTTTGTCAACGATACTCCTGCTTATCGCGCTAAAGAAATACCACGTGATCACCATATTCTATGTGGAAACTGAGCTTGGTGAATCTGCCGCTGTAAAAAAAGAGCGCAAAGTGTTTACAACTTCATTTGAACATTTTATGATGGAAAAAGGGTTTGAGCCGCAAATGATACCGACGCATATAGAAGAAAATCCGCTCGGTCACAACGATTGCTTTAATTTGTTGATTGAACACACACAAGAAGAGATCATTATATATTCCAGCGGCATCAGGTATTTAGAGCCGGAAATAAAAGAGTATTTGGAATCGCACAAACCGGAGCATCTTGATGTGTCGTTTTTCATGTTGGCCGAACAGTCAGGAGACGATAATGAAGAGCAATAAACTGCGGCGGTTGATTTTATTAATAATCGTACTTATCATAGCAGCCGGAGTCACTGCACTTTTTGTAACGTCCGAGGACTACGGGCTTGACACATTGCAAGCAAAGGACTATGTGGCGCTAAACCACGTGGCGGATACTTCTGCAAAAAATGCGGTTACGTCAGTGTATCTCAATTACCGCTTTTTTGACACGCTTTTCGAGTCGCTTATATTGCTGGTGTCGGTGCTCGCAGTCATCCGGCTGTCGTGGAGCGGAAACAAAATGGAGTAGAAAGGCAAACAATGAGTCGCAATACAATAGTACAAACAACGGCGAAGATACTTCTTCCGTTCATAATCATGTTTGGCGCGTATGTCGTTATCAACGGCGCAGACAGCGTTGGCGGCGGCTTCCAAGGCGGTGCGGTGATTTCTGCCGCGTTTATTGTGCGCTGGATCATCAAGCCTGATCAGGACATAGACATGCGGTATATGAAAACTGCCGAGCGTATATTTTTGCTTGCGCTCGTTTTGATGGGAATGCTGTTCATTGGGCAAAGCATGGGAATGCGCTACATCACAGGCCGCGTCTGGATGGTGTGCATCAACGTGCTGATTGGCGTAAAAGTAACGTGCGGACTGACAATTATATTCTATCGATTTGTATTTTTTGAGAGTAGGTGAGCTTGTGAACATCGGTGAAATTGGTGCAATTATTATATTTTTCGTTGGCGTATACGGCGTTATTGCCCGACGCAACATCACAAAAACGGTCATCTCTATCGGCATTATGCAAGCGGCGGTTATCCTCTTTTTTGTCGCGACAGGCGGCGCCGGTTCGACAAGCGCGCCCATCGGCGCCGGTTCGACAAGCGCGCCCATCGGCGCCGGCACAGATGCAGCGGATGCAATACCGCAAGCGCTGATGATTACTGCAATTGTGATTGGCATTGCAGTGACGGCGGTTGCGCTTACAATGTTCATTTACCTGTACCATAAATACGGCACGACCAATTGGGAAAAAGCGCGCAAAATGAGGGAGGACGAATGAGCATACCATTGTGGGCACCGATACTAATTCCGGTATTCTTTGGAATATTGACATACACGCTGCCCGAGAAAATCAAAAAGATTGTCGCAATTGTCGGCGCAGGCACAACTTTGGTTGTGTGCGTGATGATTTTTGCGCAGACGACTTCGGGACCGATGTCGCTGTCGCTCGGTGGGTGGGATCCGCCGGTCGGTATCATGCTCTTTGCCGACCGCATCTCGTCCGTGCTCATCACTTTAACGTCATTGTTGTTCTTCTCACTCACGATATTCGAGTTTGGCAAGAAGCACTCTAAGCGAACGTTTTATATGCTCTTCTTGATATTGAACGGATTGCTCAACGGATTGTTTTTGGTAGACGATTTGTTTTCGATATTTGTGCTGATAGAGGTTTCGACCATCGTGGTGGCGCTGCTCATCATGTACAAGAGAGACAGCCGGTCTATGTACGACGGCTTGATTTATCTACTCGTCAACATATTCTCGGCCACCTTCTTTTTGTTCGGGCTCGCCATGCTCTACAAACAAACAGGCACATTCAGCTTGTCACTGCTCGGCGACATCATCACGCAGGATATGCCTGCGCTCTATTTACCGTTTGCGTTCATCATGACGTCAGTATGCCTCAAAGCTGCGCTGATGCCGCTGTTCTCGTGGCTGCCAAGGGCGCACGGCACACCAAGCTCTCCGTCCGTCGTATCGGCGATACTGTCGGGGCTCTATGTCAAAAGCGGCATATACCTGTTCCTGCGTTGTCAAAATGCGTTCAGTGCGATTGATACTCAGACGTTCTTTTTGATAGCGGGCATTATCACTGCAATCATCGGGTTTGTGTTTGCCATCGCACAAAGCGATATAAAGATGATACTCTCGTACGGCACCGTGTCGCAATTGGGGCTGATTATGATAGCCCTGAACACGGGCAGCGAAACAGCAATGTGGGGCGGCGTCTATCACATTATCAACCATGCCATATTCAAATCCATGCTTTTCGTTGGTGCAGGAGAGATTATCGCAGAGTACAAAACGCGCAATATCTACGAAATGAAAGGCGTTTTTAAACGAATGCCGCTAATTAGTGCAGCAATGATTGCGGCGATACTAGGCATCACAGGCGCGCCGCTTTTTAACGGCAGCATATCAAAATACTTGATATCGCAGGGTAGCAATGATTTGGTCGGCGACATCATGCTGACACTCATAAACCTTGGTACGATCGTATTGTTTATTAAGCTCAGTCGTATATTCGCGGGGAACACGGGCGTAAAAGCGCGAGTTCCTGCAAACAGAGCGGCCGTTTGCGTTTTCCTTGGCGCAACGTGCCTTGTGCTTGGTATATTCGGTGCCCCGATTATCGAGTTCCTCTTCGGTATCCAAGTAAAAATCGATACCGCTGGTTATATTCAAAAGAGCATTATCTTTGCCGCGAGCGTTGTCGGTGCTTGGCTGATCTACCGCTTCGCAGTTCGCGACAGAGCGTTTTGGAAACGTGTTCGCGCCTTTGACCTAGGGTTTAATAAAATTGCCATGAGCATTGTGTTGTTTTTTGTGGTGTTCACGGCGTATTTGTATTTTGGGTAGTGGATAAAAATACGGTACTGATGCAAAAACAAAATCTGAATAGAAAAGTTAAACTCCAAATTGTATAATTAACAATATAAACTTTGCAGGGTATTCAATTTGGAGGAAAATCTGTATTAAGGTGTCACTCCGAAAAAATCACTTTCAGCTCTGTAGTGTTTCTGGGGTAGGTCAATAGATGCCTTGAATGATGCATACAATAGAGAGAACCCGGAGATTGATCTGATGGTCCATACAGACCGTGGAGCTCAATTTATGAGCGATAGATACAATACTCTTGTCAAGAGAAAAGGCGCGTATATAAGCAAGAGCCGTGGTGGGAATCCGTGAGATAACGCAGTGGTAGAGCCGTTCAATAAATCATTAAAAACGGAACGCGTAGACAAAAAGCATCCATTTGTAACAAGAGAGATCGTGCGAAAAGCAATATTCGAATATATTGAGATGTTTTATAATCCAATGTGATTACATTCAGCATTGGGGTATAAATCGCCGATAGAGTTTGAAAAACTACATTTTAACTCATAAATCTACTCTACGTGTCCAATAAAGCGGGTATAGTCCGAATTACTGACATTATGATCTGACCAGTTTTGTGGGGCAAGGTCAAGTATGTTTTTCAAGCCGCCAAAATAATCAAAACTGTTAGATATGTGATTATGAAATTGTCAGAAAATTATCCTTACAAGGACGTATATGAAAACTGTCAAGTATAATAAAAATATTACCTAAAAATTTGAGTCCTGCTCTGTGAATAACTTAGAGAGTTTAATAAGTATTCTCATCAAAAAGTTGAAAACAATAATTTGTCGAAAATGATTGAAAGTTGGGGACTGAAATGTTAGAATATATAAATGACAGGCTAAATTCTTCGTGAAAGAATGCTCTTTGAAGCTAATAAAAAGTGCACTTGGAATTTAGGTGGTACATACTTTTAAATATGATAACGAATATTTTGCACTTGATGTTGAGACGGGCAGCCTTGATAAAAAAATGGCAAAAAAGTTTGATGACTACAATATATGCAATATGGAGAAATACAAAAAATACCGGGCAAAATATTATTGCAGCGGTGGATGTGCTGCGGCAAATGTGAATATAAACGGCGATATGTATGAGCAGTATGAGAAAGGCTGTGCATGCAAAAAAAGCGACTTGAGATATCTATCGGCATGGCGGTAAAAGAGAGGATGGAGCAGATATGAAACAGGAAGTAAAGGGCAAACACCCTGCAATTGCAAGTAACGCATACGTTCATCCGAATGCTGTTGTTATCGGCGATGTGGTTTTAGGTGAAAATGCAAATATATGGCCGGGTGTCGTGCTTAGAGGAGACTTAAAAAGTATTATAGTCGGGAAAATGACAAACATACAAGACGGCTGTATTTTACATACGAGTGAATTTAAAATTGTGCTTGCTGATATGGTGACTGTCGAACACAGGGCAGTGCTCCATTCTTGCGAAATCGGCAAAGGCAGCATAGTTGGCATTGGCGCGATAATACTTGATGCGGCAAAGATAGGTAGAAATTGCATTATAGAGGCCGGGACATTAATCCCGAGCGGTGAGGTAATTCCATCCGGAAATGTTGTGAAAGGCAATCCATATAAAATTATAAGAAAAACCACTGATGATGAGATTGAGCAAAACACACAGCTGTGTGAGAGGTACGCAGAGCTTTCAAAAACATATATACGTACAGGAGATATTCTATGACTGAATAGTTATGCAAGGCCCGCTTAAATGGTGGGTCTTTTTTATGTTTCAATGACAGGGGTTTTTAATTCGAGGTGGCAGTTGTTTCGGAAATTAGTAATATTTACGAAAGATTTATTGGTACTGAGCAACAAAAAAAGATAAAGCATTCTACTGACCTTACCCAGCAAAACTGGTCAGGATTGAAAGTGAGAATTTAAATAATTACAATATAATAATATAATAAAAAAATAATAGAAGAGAAAAAGACATTTTTACATTAGAATAGCATAAAAAAGGTATAAATGGGATAAGATATGTTGACATGATAAGGTGTTTATTGTATTATAATTATGGTCCCTAAAAAATTGCCATATCTCCATTTTATATTAATCGTGAAAAGCAAACCCGTGCAAAAGACGGGGACGCAAAGCTCGAAGTCTAAAGCATTTTTGCCATGACAGTTCTGCCGCCTCAATGAGAGTTGAGTGCGGTCTTTTATATTTTAAAGGTATAAAATTTAAAATTAAGAATCAAAGAAAATACTATTGACGCCATAATTGATATTGGGAGAGAGTTGTAGCTTGGAAGGGCGTTGCTTCAAGAGTCGCTGGCGGTATCTCTCTTGGGTGTCACAATCACCTAATTAAAGGCATTACAATCAATGCAAACGTGATAACTAAAAAATAAACATATGAAACTTTGCACTAATCCGAGTCAATTTGCAACGGTCTAGACAGCGTCTACTTTATAGCGAAGAGTTTCTATACTGGTATGGCTGAAGACCTTCCGGATTCCCTTATTATCACGCACACTTCAAACGTGTTGGATTATCTAAAAGACAACATTGGTATTCTTTACTACCTCCAGGAAGAAAAGTGGCATGTCATGAAGTTCATTTGGGATCAGATGATAAGGAAAAACCCAAAAGGCATAAGAAGGATAGAAATTCTGGATATTGCAGATTAAGAAAGGAGGAAAGAATAATCGATTTATTTTAAAAAAAGTCATGAAGGAACATAGTGTGCAACGATACAGTGCGTGTATCGATAGAAAAGAATGAAACGATAGAGTGAATGTAATCATAATAAAGATACTCTATTAATCTAAAACACCAAAGGTAAAAACGAAAAATAATAAAATTTAAGGAGGAAAGCTATGAGGAATTCAAAAATTGCACGAATAGTAGTAAGCGCATTGTTGTCAGCAGTATTAATCTTTTTGCTTACTGCGTGCAGAATCCAAGACATAGGATTCGATATCGACGAGAGCGAGCAACTACCTATCGATGGTATAAACACACTTATCGTAGATTTTAAATCTGGCGACATAGAGTTTGTTGAAGCAGATGCGGCAAGAGTTGAGCTGAAAGGAAAAAGTTTCTCATTCGTTGATGAAGCGCCGTATCTAAAGGTATCTGAGAGCAATGGGAATTTAACAGCAGAATTTGATTCAATAATGAATTCAATTGTTAAAATGACAGTTTATCTGCCAAAAGAGAATATGTTTAATCTAAAAATTATAAGCACTTCGGGCAACATAAAGATACATGATATGGCATTTGAAAACATCGATATTTTGAGCACAAGTGGTAATAGCTATATTGATGGTTGCTCTGGCAAAAACTTAGACATCGACTTGACCTCAGGCAATACGAATGTAAGCAATGTAGATTTTAAGGACATACAAATCAACGGGACTTCGGGCAATATTGATGTCTTAACTACTCAAGCTAATCTTAATGTTGAAATTTTATCTGGAAGTGTCGATATAAATGATGTATCAGGCTCACTTGATATTCAAGGCTCTTCGGGAAGAATTGATGTGGATTTAGCAAATAAGGATATAAAGCCGATAAACATAAGATTATCAAGTGGAGACGTAAGGCTCACGCTAGATGCTGAAACTAAATTCAACTTGGATGCGCAAGCGAGCTCTGGAAATGTGGCAACAGACTTTGAGGTAACGATAAAAGGCAATTCGACCTCAGATGACAACTCAATTGTGGGAAAATGTAATGGCGGAGGATCGCTAGTAAAACTGCAAGTAACATCTGGAGATATTAATGTATTAGAGAAGTAGTGTATAGATAAAATAAGAATGAACGCTAGAAATTGATAAGTGGTAAAATCGACTAGAAATCAGATTATAGTGATTTGATTATGATTGTCAACATACAAATGACACTCGCTCTCTGTGTATAAAAAAACAGATTGTTGCTACTACTAAATTAAGGAAATGAGGATTATAAAGAGGATTTGCCATATCTTGGCGAGCTTATAGCGTCAGGTAAAATAACACCGGTTATTGATAAGGTATATCCATTGGAAAAAGCAGCGGATGCTATGCGTTATTTTGAAGAGGAACATGCAAGCGCAAAAGTCGTAATATTGATCGAAGAAAAGGAAATGGGAAAAGCTGAAAAGGGAGGAAAATGATATGAAAGCGGTTATATGTACGAAGTATGGATCGGCGGACGTGCTTGAGATGCGCGAGGTCGAGAAACCCATCCCGAAAGACAACGAGGTTCTGATCAAAATACGCGCCACGTCGGTTTCTGCCGGCGATGTGCGACTACGCAAATTCGATTTTCCACTCGTGTTTCGTCTGCCAATGCGGTTGATTCGGGGGATCCGGGGGCCGAGAAAAAGCATTTTGGGATCACAGTTTGCGGGCGAGCAAGTAAGACTATACGCAGTGGTCAAACTGCCAACAGAATATCAATACTGCGAAAAATCACTTTCAGCTCTGTAGCATTACTGGGGGTAGGTCAGTTGAAACGCAGATTCTAAGGGGGAACAAACTGTTGCGCGTTCGATGCAACAAAGGACACAAGCAGTAGTACGGTATGGGCGGTAACGGATACCTGTTTATAATTGTATTATCAGAGCGTGTCTGAGTCAGCTTGAGAAATATGCAGCAATATTATATAATTGGATATCAGTGATTTGAATGGTATATTTTGTACCGAAAAGGGTTTGGCCCTAAGTGCAACGAAAAATCACTTTCAGCCCTTTTGTGTTTCTGATAGTTGGCAATAAAGAAGGTGTATGAGCATGTCACTCCATAAAAAACGGAATAGAAGCTTGGGATTAGTCGAATTGATTGCGATCGCTGTCGGTGGGATGGTCGGAGGTGGAATATTTTCTGTGCTGGGGATATCTGTTGACATGATTGGCGTATTGACTCCTATCGCAATTTTCTTAGGAGGTGTCATTGCACTGTTTGCTGCTTACTCTTATGTGAAACTGGGCGTATACTATCGTGATGAAGGCGCCTCTTTTTCTTTCTTTAGAAGGACATTTGAACGGTCCCATTTCGCCTCTTCAATCATTGGTTGGCTTGTTATTTTTGGGTATATTAGCACACTTGCGTTTTATGCGTATACTTTTTCATCATAGCTATCAGCGGTTTTGCATTTGCAGACAATATATGGGTGCGAAAGATGGTTGCAGTGGGTATCATCGCAATATTTACTGGTATAAACATTTGGAGCGTAAAAGGAATGGGGAAAATAGAAGATATTATTGTATACACAAAGTTAGTTGTGCTACTTATAATATCTGTAGTTCTAATACAAAATGGTGCACCAAATATTCAAAACTTCATTAGTAACCTATCTGTGGACGCTGGGAAATCAGGTATTTTAGGACTGCTGACGGTTTCAGCCATCACTTTTGTTGCATATGAAGGATTCCAGTTAGTTAATAATGCAGTTAATGAAATGAACCATCCTAAAAAAAACATTGGTCGTGCGATTTACCTCTCGATCATAATAGTGATGGTC
>JABGQS010000045.1 GCA_018648645.1 Clostridia bacterium | reverse complement strand
CAACAGATAGCTGCTAACCAATCAGCTGCTTAGATAAATGTAACCGAGGAATTTACACACTTATATGGACTTGACTTCGTATTTTTTTTATTCGCTATTGAATATAGCCTATTCTATGGTAAAATAAGATTTATACAATATCAGAGGGAAAGTTATGGGGGATAAAACGAATGCACGCCTACAGCGACGTACTTGAACGATTGAGCAAAGACTACAGCTACAAGTGTATGTACGACATCATTTGCGACAACAAAGCCAGGACAGCCGCGCAGTTTTCTGACGAGAATAATCAAACATGTACCATCACATACAGCGATTACGAGCAACGAATCGAGCTCGCGGCACGGACGCTAAGCAAAGCGCTCCAAGGACAAACCGGTTTGTACGTTGGGCTGCTTTGCGCTTCATCTCACAATTGGCCAACGCTGTTTTGGGCGATTTTAAAAAGTGGCAACAACGCGCTGTTTCTCGGCGCCAACGAAAGCAATAAAACTACGCAGCATCTGCTGAGCGAAGCGGGTGCATATGCGCTCATCAGCGATAACGATACGCAACTTAAAAACGTGCTGTGCCTCTCGAGCGCAGATCTGCTGAACACAGACAGCGATTTTGCGCTGCCCGCTGTCTTTGGCGACAAGATTGCACTTTGCACTTCGGGGACAACCGGCAGCTCGCGCGTTTTCGTATACGACGGCAAAGCGATGGGTCACCAGATTTACAGCGCAAAAGGCTTCATCCCGCTCAATCGCGACCTCATATATAAAAACAACGGCGGTCCGCTTAAAGTGCTGGTGTGCCTGCCGTTCTCGCACATATTCGGCTTTGTCGCAAACTACATGTGGAATGCGTGCGCGGGCAAAACGCTCGTGTACCCGCCCGACATGAGCCCCGATACCATCCTTCACACCTGCCGCGTTTTCAAAATCACGCACGTCTTTTGCGTGCCTCTGTTCTGGAACAACATCGCTTCGGGCGTTATGAAAAAGGTAAAGCAAGCCGATAAAAAGAGCCAAGACAAATTCGACAAAATGTGCGCGCTCAGCATTCGTCTGCAAAAAGCTATGCCGCACCTCGGGCGAAAAATTGTCACGACTTTCATATTCAAAAAAATTCAGCAGAAGCTGCTTGGTACGTCCATCCGGTTTTTGATTTCGGGCGGCGGTCACATACTGCCCGAAACTTTGCGCATAATCAACGCGCTTGGGTATCCGCTGTACAACGGGTTCGGCATGACCGAAGTCGGCGTCACTTCCGTAGAGCTCAGCCACGACATAGCAAAGCGTCTCTTAGGTCGGGTCGGCAAACCGTTTGACACCGTCGAGTATAAAATCGACAGCAAAAAGGAAGGCAGGGACGGCGAACTTCTTGTGCGCGGCACCTCACTGCATTCCGGTCAAATAGTAAAAGGGAAGTATATCGTGCGCACGGAAGAGTGGTTCGCTACAGGCGATGTCGGTAACCTAAACGCCGACGGTCTGTATATCGACGGGCGTGTCAAAGAGGTCATCGTTGGCGAGTCGGGCATCAACGTGTACCCGGACGTCGTGGAGGATTCGTTTACCGGCTTGCCCAGTGTAGAACAATACAGCGTTCTCGGGCTGGTCACCGGCAACCCATACGAGGAAATTGCACTCGTGATCGAGTTTGCAAAGGACGCTGGTTCTCTGGATATAAGAAAAACCGCGCTCACCATAAACGCAGTCAACCAAAAACTTCCGCTCGAGAAAAAAGTTAAAATCGTGCTCGTCTCGCAGGAAAAACTTCCGCTGATCAGCGGTATCAAAGTGCAGCGCGGGCGCCTAAAGCAGGCGATCGAAGACGGATCACATCCTTACAGCATCCTTGATCTGGCGAAACGAAACCTCATCAGCAAGCAGTACACAGACGTCGCAAAGGTATTGGAGCGTGACGAGCGTTTTGCCGAGCTAAAGGAGCAGATGCGAGGCATTTTCGCCGACGTTCTCTTTCTCGATCCTGCCGACATATCCGACCACGATTTGTTTTTTGACGATCTCTCGGGCGACAGTCTCTCGGTCATCGGGCTTGCCGCAAGAATCGAAGATTCTTTGTCCGTCATCATTTCGTTGCCGGAGCTTTCCACAATGCCGGATATCAACGTTTTCCAGCTGACCGAGCTCACATACCGCCGCAAGTTTAATCCCGAGCCTGCAACCATCAGCGAGACTGTCTCGGCGGACGAGTAGCAATCCTTAGCCGCGCATCATACCAAAACGCCGGTCAATTTTTCGCTGAAGCCGCTGCATCATAATGCGATACCCAAAAAATGCGATTGTACCGAGGGTCGCAATAATCAGTATAATATAATCGTTAATCCATTCTATCTGTGTCACAAACAGCTTGGTGAACAAGTAAAAAGCGTACAGCGACGCGTCAAACCAAACACACGTAATCACAATCATCAGCACCTTGTTTACTTTGTACTTTGCCTCAATATAGTTCGCAATCGGGTATGCACCAAAGAATATTATATACGGCAACATAAACACGATATTGAACCCGCTTGCCGCCAGCGACAGCAGAGCGCACGCAACGAACGCCATAACGCTGCCCGCAATAGAGCGGTTGTGAAACGTAATCATCACGCAAACGCTCGCGATAAAATATCAAAAGAATTCACCCAGCCCGGTGTACGCGCCTATCGTCAAAAACACAGTGCCCAGCGCCGCGCTCACTGCGCTGAACGCAACTATTCTCGATTTTGTCGCCATTTTCCTGTTCACACCGCCTCCGCCGCACTCTAGTATTTTTTGGACCCTGTCGCTTTTGCCTATCATATCATATGCGCAAACATCACATCAATTGTGCTTTTTAAAAAATTATGGAACTTTTTACAAAAGTGTTACGTCTAACCTTTATACGAAATAAAAACGAGAGGTGAATGATGATGAAAAAACTTACTATTACAATGATTATCTCAATATTGCTGGTTGCAATGCTGTTGGTTGGCTGTGCCCCAAAGGCAGCTTCCCCTTCGGAACAGGCTGCAGAGGATTCGGCAAATTTAGCTTCCGATGAATATGCGGGAAGTGTGGTTGAGGACGTTGTCGATTCTGTCGATGATGAAATGGCTAGAGAGGAAGTTTCAGAATCTGATGGTCTATCCCCACTACAGGACGGAATTGCTACATCTAAGGAAGAGCCGGAGAACGAATCCTTCCTGACAGATGACGAAGCAGATGACAGCCTTTTCTTTAACGATGACGAGTTCGAGATGCCCGAACCATGGGAATATCCGAACAACAACGAAGAGTACGGCGATTACATTGAAAGCGCATTTCTTTCACCGTTTGACGCACCGCTGTCCACCTTCTCTATAGATGTGGACACCGCTTCATACAGCAATATGCGCAGATACCTCGAAAACGGCGAGTATATGCCCAAAGATGCTGTGCGCATAGAGGAGTTCGTCAACTACTTCAGCTACGACTATGATCTTGATGGCAGCGGTCCCATCGGTGTCGGCGTTACAATCTCCGACTGCCCGTGGAACGAGGACAGATACTTAGCCAGAGTAGTCGTGCAGGCAGACGAGCTCGATTTACGCGAAGCACCGGACAGCAACATCGTGTTCTTGCTCGACGTCAGCGGCTCTATGAGCGACGCGGACAAGCTGCCGCTGGTCAAAGCAGCGCTTACCATGCTGACAGAGAACTTGAGCGATAACGACAGAGTGTCCATCGTTGTTTATGCAGGCTCATCCGGTCTTGTATTGGACGGCGCAAGAGGCTCTGATACAAAGCGTATAGAGCGCGCTCTCACCAAGCTAAAGGCAGGCGGCTCAACAGCGGGCGGCGCAGGTATCGACCTCGCTTACGCAGTAGCGGAACATTACTTTATCGAAGGCGGCAACAACCGAATCATCCTTTGCTCAGACGGCGACTTCAACGTTGGACCCCAATCGTTATCAGAGCTAGAGCAGCTTATCGAGCGCAAACGTGAAGGCGGCGTGTTCCTAAGCGTGCTAGGGTTTGGCGAAGGCAACATCAAAGACACCACGATGGAAACGCTTGCCGACAAAGGCAACGGTAACTACTCGTATATTGATTCGCTGATGGAAGCAAAAAAAGTGCTGGTTAACGAAATGACTTCTACGCTGTATACGGTTGCCAAGGACGTAAAGATTCAGGTCGAGTTCAACCCGGCAGCAGTCGCTTCATACCGACTGGTCGGATACGACAACAGACGCCTGAACCCCGAAGACTTTAACGACGACAAGAAGGACGCCGGCGAAATGGGCGCAGGTCACACCGTCACCGTATTCTACGAGATTATACTCGTGGGCTCAAAGGACATCGACGACCTCGTGTTCCAAAGCAACAACAACCAAAGCGACATTAGTCCCGCAAGCGACTGGATGTACGTCAAGACGAGATACAAGCTGCCCGACGAAGACCACAGCCGTTTGATAACGCTGATGGCGGGCGAGCATGACTACACATCGTACCCGGACAACGATTTCCTATTCGCTTCAGCCGTTGCAGAGTTCGCGCTTATTCTAAAGGACTCGCAATACAAAGGCGAAGCCAGCTTTAGCAGCTTGATCGAAAGAGCAAGAGATTCGCGAGGCTACGACGCTGACGGATATCGCTCACAGTTCCTCCAGCTTGCAGAGCTTGCATACGAAATGTACAGATAGCATACACCAAAACGACAAAACAGCGGGCGATCATACGCCCGCTGTTTTTTATTTGCGTTTATACACAGCGTCACTCCTCCGCACTAAGCTCCCCCGACAATGTCGTAACCGCACGCCCGCTAATCAATATGCGCTCGCCCAGTAATTGAAGCTTTAGCAGCCCGCCTCTAGCCGAGACTTGCTTGGCGGTCAGTTCGTCTTTGCCCAGCTTGCTGCTCCAATACGGCCCAAGGCAGCAATGCGCCGAACCTGTTACCGGGTCCTCGTCAATACCTAGCCCTGGGAAAAAACACCTCGATACAAAATCGACATCCGGCTCGTCAGATAATGCGGTAACAATAAGCCCGCGTGTAGACACCGTTTTCAACAGCGCAAAGTCGGTTTCCAATTGCGCGAGAGTCTCTTGGTTTTCCACTTCTACCAAATAGTCCATCCTGTTTTTACCGACGTATTTGAAAGGCACTCCGAGTATTTCTTCCAAGCTTGGCGGTGGTGGTGTTTTCTCCTCGCGCTCAAGCGGAAAATTCATCTCAATCCAATCCCCGTTTTTCCTCGCTGTAAGTAACCCGCTTTTTGTATGAAACCGAATCTCCTGCACATCCGTTGTCTGCGACTCCCACAGCCAGTGCGCGCTTGCCAGTGTCGCGTGTCCGCACAAATCGACCTCCGCAGTCGGCGTAAACCATCGCAGTGCAAACCCATCATCCTGCTTTATCAAAAATGCCGTTTCGGACAAATTCATTTCCGCGGCAATTTTCTGCATCCACTCATCAGGCTTTTCGCTGCCCAAAAGGCAAATGGCAGCCGGGTTGCCTGCATAAGGCTCGCTTGTAAACGCATCAACAATATAAATTTTCATTACGTCTATCCTCCTCACAACTTAAGCTCATGTTCCAGCTTTCCCGCGACCTCGATACAGAGCTTTATATCATTTTGCCCAATGCTACCTTTGAAAAGCTGCTTATCTTCGTTTAATATTTTAATCGTGTCATACATTTCTTGACCGTCTGCGTCCGCCACCTGCTTTGTCGACTCGTACCCTGCCTCCAGCAAAACCTGTGTAAACGTGTGGTTGACCCATCGTATTCGCGACAAATCAACCAACTTTGCGATTGTCAGCACTTCATCTTCATCAATTCTCAACGTGTTTGCCAACTGATACCTGCTATCGTGAGTGAGGATTCTCTCATAAAGAACCACCGTGTTACCAAGCCCCAACGCATCAAGCTTTTGTGCTGCCATCTCGCTGACTAGAGTAAACTCCTTTAGCTTAATCGGCTTTTTGATATGGCTTCGAATTTCTCTGCTCAACATGGTTAAGTACGCCTCGGTCACGCCGCTGCTTTGCGCCGTTTGCTCTACCTTCGCTTTGGTTTTCAGCGCTTTAAAAAGCTGCTGCGCGTTGGTGATCCCGCTGCTTTCGAGCCTCGCAAATCTCTCATCAATACGCTCTTTTATCACCAGTCTGCTTGGTGCAAGATATTCTTCGCTCAGCGATTGCTTATATCGCTCAAGGCTTATCGCTTCCAAATCAATATAATAGCCCATTGCTAAATTTCCTTCCATAACCAACTCTGTCTTGCTATAATGAATTATAGCATATTTTTATCGCTTACCCCAATTCATAAGCACAAGAAAGGCACGACTATGGCGGACATAATACAAATAAAGCAGGCAGGGCCCTGCGACGCAGCTGTAATCGAAACGCTGGCAGAGCAAGTTTGGGCACAGCATTACACCCCGATTATCGGCAAGGCGCAAGTAGATTATATGCTGGCAAAGTTCCAATCCGAGCGCGCGATAAAAGCCGATATCGAAACCGGCTACATCTATACCATCGCATATTTGGATGACGTGGCTTGCGGATACAGCGCTGTCAAGATTGACCGCGGCGTATTTTTGAGCAAGTTCTACGTGCTTCAACGCGAAAGAGGCAAGGGCATCGGCAAAACGCTGATGGACAATATCATCGCAATTGCCGGTCAGCACAAGCGGCCGCGCATTTGGCTGACGTGCAACAAACACAATCCGTCGCTGTCCGTCTATAAGAAAATGAACTTCATAATCATCGACGAGGTCGTTACCGACATTGGCGGCGGATATGTCATGGATGACTATGTACTGGAGAAAAAACTGTAGAGAAATTTCCGGAGGGCTATATGCCAAAGCACTGTTTTGCACCGCTGATAGATGAGAGATGCACCGCGCTGATTCTTGGCAGCATGCCGGGCGAGGAATCCTTGCGCAAACAAGAGTATTACGGACATCCTCGAAACGCGTTTTGGCGATTGCTAAACAGCGACCTTGCCGAAAAATCGTATGTACAAAAGCGCGAGTATCTTCTTTCTCACTGCATCGCGCTTTGGGACGTTCTTGGCAGCGCAGAGCGCAAAGGCAGCCTAGACTCCGCAATACGAAACGAGGTCCCAAACGACTTCGACAAGTTCCTGCGCCAGCATCCTAACATCCGGCACATCTTCTTCAACGGCGGCAAAGCAAAAAGCGCGTTTGCCAAATACTTCACCGACTTATATATCCAGTATGACTGTGTTCAGCTCCCTAGCTCCAGCCCGGCGTATACGCTCGCGTTTGAAGAGAAGAAGCTCGTTTGGCGAAATGCTTTGAGTCTTTACGTTTAGTCGCAATACAAAAAGCCTGACAGCATATTCGCTCTCAGGTTCTTATTAATATAATGTAATTCACTACTCCTCGGGTGATGTTTCCGGAGATGTCTCGGGTGATGTTTCAGGAGATGTCTCAGGCGATGTTTCCGGAGATGGCTCAGGCGTTGGCACTGGTGTCGGCGTGGGATTAGGATTCTCCGTTTGAATATATATTGTTACTGTGCCCGTCCTTACTCGAGACTCGCCCTCCGAGGGGTCGTGTGCATAACAATAGCCGGGCGGTAGATCACTATCTGGGCTGAATACTCGCCTAACGCTTGCCACAAGGTAGACACTGCGCATCGCCGCTTTCGCTTGCTCTTCAGTCATCCCAACGACATTGGGGACATCTATAATAAACGTTTTATCACTACTAAGCCATGTGAGTTTCCTCGTATCTATTCCTCCGTTATGATATGCGACAGTAGCTAAAATCGCCTTATACTCCTGATAAGATTTGCTCGCATAAATCCGCTTTTCATACTCTGCAATCTCTGATACTGACATGTAGACTCTTTCTCCATCTACCCATTTTGCCGCACCGCTGTCTGCCGTTTCATCTGTTTCAACATAGTCACCGTAATGCTCGTCCTCCAGATTAAGAATTTCATCCGAATACTCTTGGGTTATCGCAATACTGACAACTGTCGTGTCCTCGGTGTCCGCTAAAATCGGAGCGCTGGTTGTAGGCGTGCTTGATGCCTGTGTGCTTTGCTCGGCTATCGCGTATTCCTCCGGTGCCGCTTGCGTTTCAGGCTGCTTCACATTCGATGGTGTTATAAAAACGAACGCGACCACAACAGCCGACGCAACAACACCTAATGCAAAAAACCTTACCCAACGCTTACCCCACAACTTTCTCATTTATGCCTCCAAAAATAGTATACTCCTATTCTACACGATACATTTTTTTAGTCAACAGTCTTTCCATACTCTTAACACTTATCAGCCGTGGCTGATGACATTTTACTTGGGTTTCCGCCATACCAAAAAACCTGACAGCGTATTCGCTATCAGGCTCTTTGGATTATGATGGTATGCTTGCGTTATTTAGCTATTTTAAATCGTATCTTTCGGGAATCAACGCGTCGCATTGCGGAAGCATATCTTCTGTCAACTTATCCAAATCCGATGGCAGCGTTGCCACGTCTTCGCCGATGTTATCCATCCACATCAACTCTTTCTCGTCAAGATCAAGCTCGCCATCCTCGTGCGCTTTCCTTAGCGTGCTCAGTGTAAGCGACGCCGCTTTTTTAATCCTGTTGTAATACCCATCTTCTTTAACGATTTCCTTAGATAGGTCGAGCACCACGTCCGGGCGCAGTACATACGCCTGCGGATCCAGTTTGCTGTCCGAATCTGCCAATATATCTCTCATCAGCAATGCCGTATCCTTGCCGCGCGCCGAAGCAGTGTTCATCATGCGGCAGTCGTAAGCTAATTGTTCAAACGAAATGGTCGGTGCCATGCCGCCAAGCAGCTTGACTTGCTGTACCGATTCGTTGCTCCACAAGTCCGCCAAGCACGCTGCTACGTTGCCGACAGGGCTAAGATGTGCACAAGCACTCGTGCGCCCTTCCATCGAAATCGGAATGCCGGTAATCGCCTTGACATAAACGCCTTCGTATCCGCAGTCCTTGTGCGGTCCTTTTGCGCCGTACTCCACAGCGACCAAACTGCGAACAGCCGTCATCACGCGTACAATCGCCGAATACACTTTTGGTATATACTGCTTGTCCGCCAACACCATTGCTGTGTTAGCAAAACCGCACGCCGTGTCTCCGGCGCTAACCGTGCCCGTCTTGTCCGCGATGCCCGTAATGTGCGTCCAAAGCTTTCCCATGTCCGGGCAGCTAAGCGCGCTAAGCGCGAATACTGCCTTTTTGATATCGCAGTACATCGTTGCTTCATCGTGCACTTCTTTGCCGCCGACAGATTCGATCGCCAGCATGTCTGCGCCCACGTTCGCGCATCCTTCAAACGCCTGTGTCATCAAGTCCCAATGCCGTCCGTGCCACATGTGCTCAAGGTCTCTGCCTTCGCGTATATCGTTCGGCGTGATGCGAACTGCTCCGAGTAAATTGTTCTTTGCCGAAGTCTCGGCCACGATGTCCACCACCGTCTTGCAGACCTCGATGCCCCACTCAGGATGAAACGTCATCTGCGGCAGCGTCTCAATCTCTGCGACAAATCCCGGAACATGCAGCTCTTTCGCTCGCTCACAAATTTCTGTAATCATCTCCGTATAAATGCGGATAACGTCCGGCATCGTGTCCTTGTTAATCATCATCGTCGGAAGTGTAAAGTTGATTTCGGGGTACAGCGTTCCTCCGCCAATCGACATCCCGTTCTTTAAAACAACCGGGTTTTTCGCGTTTGCATAAACAAAATTATTGATATCCTGATAAGCTGTCTCGTTAAATTCCTGCCTTGCCATATATAATTCCTCCGCCTCATATTTATTCATTACTAATATTATAGGAGTACTAATGAAATAATGATTGTGCAATATATCGATTTATATAACAATTTAGCGCGATGAGAACAAGTGGTTTTTCTATTTTGCTTTTTATTGTACTATCGTGCTTTTTGAAAATCGCACACGCACCGCAAACAAAAAACCTGCCGAATAATCGCCGCAGGTCTTGTAGTACGCTTTACAAGTCGCTTAAGGTACTATGAATTCCACCCGTATTCGCCTTTCATTTCAACAAACGTCACCAAGCAAAGCGTCTCGGTATGAACCGTTCCGTTCTCATCTTTCGTTATCTTCAATAGCTCCTGACACCGCCTCGGTCCGACCGGCGCAATGGCAATACCGCCCGGCTTCAGCTGCCTAATTAACTTGTGTGGCACTTCTCCCGCAGCTGCCGTCGTGATGATTCGCTCATAAGGCGCGTGCTCGCTCCATCCTTCGCTTCCGTCTCCAACCCGATAGTGTATGTTGTCAAACCCCAACTTACCCAGCCGTTTTTGCGCTTTGACAGAAAGCTCGCCAATGCGCTCAACCGTATAAACGCTCTTCGCAAACTCGCTCAGCAGCGCCGTCTGATACCCCGACCCCGTGCCAATCTCCAGCACTTCGCACCGCTCATCCAGCTCCAGCTGCAGCGTCATTTCCAGCACCAAGCTCGGCTGCGAAATCGTCTGCCCATACCCAATAGGCAGCGGTCTGTCCTGCCCCGCGCTTTGCTTATGTGCGTTATCAATAAACAAAGAACGGTCAAGCTGATTATAGAATTTGGTTATCTCGTCTCTTTTCATGATACTCACAACCAATCTAGGTTTGTTATCAGAAGTTGTTGTTTAAAGAATAATAACTGTCCTCGTCAATGACATAATTATATCATGGGCGTCTTACGGTATGCAAAACATCCGGAGCGCTTCTAGTTTATTGTCTATGATTGCGATATTTAGTATTATATGCTATTGTAATGTTACTAAATTCTATTTGGAGGTATAATAATGGGAAAACTATTTAGTTCGCATTGCGTATTTCCAACGCCTGATATTGAAAAAACAGCTCAATATTACAAAGATAAATTAGGATTCAGACCTGTGGAATATTTGAATGCAGCCGAGCCGCATGTTTGCTTGTACCGCGATTCTACTGAGATTATACTGACAGATTCTAATGGACAGGAAGTCAAACCAAATCGGGTGCTTTACGGATATGGTTATGATGCTTATTTTATTACCGATGTGCAAGAAGAACTCCAAATCGAGTTTATAGAAAAAGGTGTTAAAATTGCTCGTCCTTTAGCAAAAACAGACTATCACAATCAAGAATTTGTTATTGAAGACATTGACGGTCGGTGGATAGGCTTTGGTTGTAAAGAGGAGTAAAATGAAGAAATTCGGTGACTACAGCCGCTGCTCAACCTCTTCTGATCTGAAAGCAACCTACTTTATCCGATATAGCTTACTCGTTTTGACTTGTTTTCCATCTTCATTTTCATATTTTATTTGAGGTATAAAAAAATCCACCCTTTTAGCATGATACTTTATTCTCTGAAGTTCTTCGATTATCTCGGCAAACTTCTCTTGCTCCATCCCAGTTTCTCCCGGGTACAAATCTTCTCCCGATGCATAATACAGCACTAACAGGGTATCGCCATATGGTTTTTTTGCTTTCTTCCTTGCCGTATCAAGTATCACTTTCTTGATTTGAGAAAACAGTTCACCCGCATCGCGATAGCTGTATGCAGCGCCATCCTCAATTAGTTTCTTTTGCTGGTCGTTTGCATATTTACCAAGATACAAATACGAAACTTCAATCCTTTTATACAGCTCTCCAATTTTAACAACACCATCATAGGGTTGATTTCCAATCCCAACATGTTTGAACAGGATGTGGCTTTGAAATCCATATACGTACTTTAAATACCGATAGATTGGTATATACTCCTCGCTGAAATACTTGTAATTCCCTTTAGACAATCTATATGGTATTCGCTCTTTCGTGTAATTCTCTTTAATCTGTGAGAAGACACCTTCAATAAACCTGTTAGCGTTGTACAGGTTGCGGTATTTCTCCAGCTCCCTCTTTTTAATTCCCACTCTTTTCATTCTTCAAGTATACCTAATAACAGTTTAATCTTCAATATACATAGCAAAAAGCACGCCTGCCATGCAAACGCGCTTATCGCTAAATGGTAAATCTATAAAATTTGAATCCGGCAGCTACCTACCCTCCCGGGCCGTCACCAGCCAAGTACTATCGGCGTATAAGGGCTTAACTA
>JABGQS010000044.1 GCA_018648645.1 Clostridia bacterium | reverse complement strand
TCCTTCTTGCTCAGCGACATGCTTCCCCGCGACGCGTGCATGCGTATACCAAGCTCGCTTGCCGCTTCAAACTGTGTATCAATCAACAAATCCGTACCGTGCGGAAACACGTAATGATGGTCAAAGCAAGTAGTGCACCCCGTCTTCAAAAACTCGCCCATACCGACCAGCGATGTGCTGCGAATCACGTTCCTGTCGAGGTTTTTCCAAATCTCGTACAGCGTAGTCAGCCATTCGAACAGCTCCATGTTCTGCACCTCGGGCAGATTTCGGCTGAATATCTGATATAGATGATGATGCGCGTTTATCAGCCCCGGATACATTGTCATACCCTTGGCATCATACGTGCTGTCCGCCGGTGTTGCCTCATCGCCGATATAGCTGATTTGCCCGTTCTCAATGCGCATATTTACGTCATAATACACCGTGTCAAAATCGTCGCATGTCACCAGCGTTCCAATATTTTCGATTAATAAACTAGCCATCTTCTTCTCCTTCATACCGTTACAGCTTTGCCAGAAACTCGTATGCGATATCCCTTTGTCCCGGATACTGCTCGTGCCCGTAATCAGGATAAATCACCATATCTTTTTTCGAAGTAATTTTGTTATACGCCGCAAACTGCGCTGACGGCGGGCAGATCACGTCCATCAATCCAGTAATCATCAACACCTGCGCGTTTGCTCGGTGCACCATGTTCTGCACATCAATATACGCCAAAGTGCCAAAAAACTCGTCCTCTCGCTCGTGCGTCGGGTCAACAAACCTGAAATAATCTGACAGCTCTCTATATGCGTAACCCCCAAGGTCCATCTCCCACACGCGTTTATAATCACTTAGGAATGGAAACTGCGACATGGCAAGTTTAATCTCGGGCACAAGCGAAGCACACGCCAGCGTCAGTCCGCCGCCTTGGCTTTGCCCTTTGCACCCAACTCTCGTTTCGTCCACCCAATCAAAGTCCATCACCAAGTACGCCAGTTGCGCCGTGTCAAGATATATCGACCGATACAATAGATGCTCTGCGCCGTCATCAACACCTCTGATAATGTGCCCGTGCACGGTGTTAACGCCCGTGGCCGAGTTATCGCGCGATAATCCACCCTGCCCTCTGCAATCAAGCGAAGCTACCGTATACCCCATTGCCACATAGGCCAGTTTATCCGCCCAGTCACCGCTTGCGCCGGTATATCCGTGAAACTCGATAATCGCAGGTTTTTTGCCTTGCGGGTTTTTTGGCATCAACAGCTTTGCGTGCACTCGCGCACCGCCAACGCCGGTGAAGTACAAGTTAAAGCAATCGGCAACAGGAGACACAAACTGAGCCGGTTTAAGTTCCGCGTTCGCCTTGACATTACGCATCTGCTCCAGACCCTTGTCCCAATACTCGTCAATGTCCTTCGGTTTCGGACTAATCCCCTGATATTTCTTAAGTTCTTCAAGCGGCATATCTACTATTGGCATGATGTCCATCCTTTATATTGCTATTATATTTTAATAATAAAGCATACAGCGCACACGTGCAACAGTTATTAACACAGCACACAAATAAACAATTGCAGTTTTTTCCTGTCTATGATAGCATGTCAACTGGATACAAAATTGCTGCAATCAGCATGCGAGAGTATTGAGGTTATAACTACATCATGAAACTGTCATTTGGTAAAAAGATTGACGCAACAAGCGGCAACCTTACCAAAATACTATGGAAAATGGCATGGCCCCTCATCATCATCAATCTGATACAAGTATTGTACAACTTTGCAGATACTTTTTGGGTAGGTCAGCTTGAGGACAGCGCGAACGCAATTGCCGCAGTTTCCACAAGCTTTTCAATAATATTCGTAATGGTATCACTCGCAATCGGTCTCAACATCGCTACGGCCACGCTGGTATCGATGTACTTCGGTGCCAAGGACAACAAAAATCTCGAGGCTTCCTGTTTCACCGCAATCATACTAATCGGAGTGCTCGCCGTTATTCTAGCAGCTGTCGGGCTGATTTTTCGCGAACAACTTCTAGCATTAATAAACACCCCTCCCGAAATTTACGACTACGCTCTTGAGTATTACAGCATCATTATGTTCGGCATGTTCTTCGCGTTTATGTTTTACGTGCTTTCGGGCATCCTTCGCGGCGTTGGCGATGTTGTAACGCCTATGATCGCCGGCGTTGCATCAGGTTTGCTCAACATGGTGCTAGACCCATTCTTGATATTCGGCTGGGGTCCTTTCCCCGAGATGGGGGTTTCCGGCGCAGCGCTCGCAACAATCATAGCGCGCGCATTAGTGTTCTTCTATTTGGTGTGGTATATCTTTTCAGGACGACATCATATAAAGCTGCACATCAAGGACGCAAAAGTTCACTGGCATCTCGCCAAAAAAATGGTCAAAATCGCCATCCCCGCAAGCATATCGCAGGTCTTTCTTACGCTGTCGGGTTTCATGCTGTTTGCGCGTGTCAACATGTTCGGCGCTGTGGCAAGCTCCGCATATTCGCTCGGGTCGCGAATCGACTCGCTGCTCTTCCTGCCAAGTATAAGCTTCTCGCAGGCAACCGCAACAATTGTCGGACAGAATATCGGAGCAGAAAAGAAACACAGGGCACGAAAAGCGTCAATCCTCGCTATCATACAATGCGGTATCATCTCTTTTGTAATAAGCACGCTGCTTATGTTTTTTCCAACGGCCATATTCGACTTGCTTTTTGCCAAAGCGGGCGCGCCGGTTCTGTTGCTCGCCAGAGATTACGTAATGATAATCAGCTTCGGCTACGCGTTCCTGTCCGTGCGCCTCATCATCAACGGCGTGTTCCAAGGCGCAGGCGCTTCGATGTACCTGATGTTCACGACCATCGCCAGCCTTGCTCTGCGGGTCGGGCTCGGCTACGCGTTCTCATACACTGCGCTTGGCATACAAGGAATGTTCATGGGCATTTCCATTTCGTTCGTCCTAAGCGCAATATTTATGTTCATAGTGTTTAGAAAAGGCAAATGGCTGGACGTTGACGTTATCAAGCCAAGGAAAACCAAGAAAACACAAGATATTGGCGAAAGAACCTGATGCGATGCCATAAAACATACCAGAATAGCAAAGAAATTTTACGTAAAAAGTGCAAAATACTCGAATACGTGGTACAATTATTACAAAGATAAAACAAATAGCTTAAAACTCATAAAAAAACAGATAAAAAGCAGGAAATTGTGAACAATTGTTGAATTATTATATAATGTAAATTTAGAAGTAAATACAGTAGAATGGGATTTGTAACATTGAAGTTATTTCTGAGCGACATGTTTCTTAATAGTAGAAAAGCTGCGAATTTAAATACAGATAATATCCTGTCTAAATGCCAACCCTAGAAAACGAATTCAAGGGTTTTATTATTTTATAAATCAGTAGTTATTTTTAGGATTTATAATACACATTGGCTATAATAACGTAAGGTGGTGGTGACGGAAACAAAGCTGAACATTTAGTAATACACGGTCTGGTTGCAGTAAAATAATACAAGAGGAAGGTAAAATTTATGGCTAAGAAAAAAGATCCAGATAAAGCTTATTGGCGTGCGATACTTAAAATGCTAGCTGTGTTCTTAACAATATGGGCAGTAGTTACGTTTTTAATCAGCATCATTTTTGTCGAGAGTCTAAACACAGTTAGCATCGGCGGATATCCACTTGGCTTTTGGTTCGCTCAACAAGGTTCAATTTATATTTACATTGCACTAATTTTCATTTACGTTTTTGTAATTGGGAGAATTGATAAAAAGTACGATGTACACGAAGAAGAAGAAGAAAAGGAGGCTAAGAGCTAATTATGGGTTTACAAGGAACAATTTATCTAGCAGTTGGAGTCACTTTTGCTTTGTACATCGCAATAGCTATTTGGTCTCGTGCAAAGTCTACAAGTGATTTTTATGTTGCTGGCGGTAGCATTCATCCGGTTTTGAATGGTATGGCAACAGCAGCCGACTGGATGTCAGCAGCCTCGTTTATTTCGATGGCGGGCTTGATATCCATAATGGGATATGGCGGCGGTGTTTACTTAATGGGTTGGACCGGTGGTTATGTGTTGCTAGCTTTGCTGCTGGCTCCATACCTTCGCAAATTCGGTAAGTTTACAGTACCGCAGTTTTTTAAAGACAGATTTTACAGCAAATCAGCTTCTGCTGTTGCAGTAATTTGCCTTTTGATTGCGTCACTCACCTACATCATTGGTCAGATGACCGGTGTTGGTGTTGCCTTCTCCAGATTCCTCGGAGTGCCGTCCGATGTAGGTATATACATAGGAATGGCAATCGTTTTCGTATACGCGGTTCTTGGCGGTATGAAGGGTATAACATATACTCAGGTTGCTCAGTTTTGTGTTTTGATAACAGCCTACATAGTTCCGGCAATCTTCATATCTTTCCAGCTTACTGGAAACCCGATACCGCAGCTTGGTCTGGGTGGAACGCATTTAGCGACAGACGTTTCATTACTCTCGCGACTTGACATGATCGTAACTGATCTCGGATTTGCGGAGTATACGACCAATATAGCAGGCAGTAAACTAAACATGGTGCTGTTTACTTTGTCTCTGATGATTGGTACAGCGGGACTTCCGCATGTTATCATGAGATTCTTCACAGTTTCATCAGTTAAAGCAGCTCGTCTTTCTGCCGGGTTTGCTTTGATATTTATCGCATTGCTTTATACAACTGCCCCGGCAGTTGGCGCAATGGCAAAGTTAAATCTTCATGAAACAGTAACTCCCGGTTTTGTGGAGAATGCAAGCGTTTTCGAAGAGGAATCAAGTTTGGTGTATGAAGATCGTCCCGAATGGATGACCAGATGGGAAAAGACAGGTCTTCTTGAATGGGATGATTATAATGGCGATGGACGTATTCAGTATTTTAATGATGCTTCAGAAGACGAGCAATTCATGGCTAATGCAGAGGCTGCAGGTTGGGTAGACATAGTTGGAATAGATAAAGATGGGAATGCAGTACCAGCAGATAAAGGTATGGTAAAGAGCGAGCTGATAGTTAACGCAGACATCATCGTGCTCGCAAATCCGGAAATCGCAATACTTCCAAACTGGGTTATCGCGCTTGTCGCAGCAGGTGGTCTTGCAGCGGCACTTTCTACAGCAGCCGGTTTGCTTATGGCAATTTCATCAGCAATCTCGCACGACTTGATCAAAGGTATTATCAGACCGGGCTTATCCGACAGGAAAGAATTATGGGCAGGCAAAATCGCAATGGCATTGTCAATTGTGTTTGCAGGCTACTTAGGTCTTAATCCGCCCGGATTCGCAGCGGGGACGGTGGCTCTCGCCTTCGGCATAGCGGCCAGCTCCCTATTCCCGGCTTTGATGATGGGTATTTTCTCAGTTAAGATGAACAAGCAGGGCGCAATAGCAGGAATGCTCAGCGGTCTCACCATTACATTGCTCTACGTGTTTGCCCACAAAGGAGTCTTCTTTGTTGCCGGTACACAGTTCGTAGACGCATTCGGTGGTCCAAACTTCATTTTGGGAATTACACCGGAAGCTTTCGGAGCAGTTGGCGCAATTGTTAACTTCATAGTTGCAATAGTTGTCAGCAAGTTTACAAAAGATCCTCCGGAGCACATTCAAGAACTGGTTAAAGGAGTTCGCATCCCCCGTGGCTCAAAAGAAATAAAGGGCAGCCACTAAACTAATAATGAAGGTGTAGGCAAAGGATTATCTTTGTCTACACCTTTTATTAAAAGGAAAATAATTTATGAATAATGATGTAGTATTACTTGTATTAAATTGTATTCTATTATTTGGAATTTTACCGATTTCTTTTTTTTGGCTCAGGCGAGCTTACAAAATCGGTATAAAAAAGGACTATTCTTATGTTGCCCTAAAACGGGGCGTTCCTCCGGACAATCCAAAAAAGTATGCACCTTTCTCCTTGCTGATTAACCTCATTGCTGGTCTGGTGTTGGTAGGTTTATTCATCTTTGTGATTACTTTAGGTATTGTCAAGACTAGTAGTATATCGTTTGAGGAACTAAAAAGTCCTTCAATAATCGTGTTTCTTGGAATGTCATTGTATGGCGATATTGGTTCTAATATATACGAGACTTGGACAGCAGTCGTTGGATCGACAATTTGGTTGAAAATTATTTTTTCTTTTGTATTAAGCAGACAAGCGCATTTGAACATGAAGAAAAAATAAGTATAGTAAAATAAGCATACTTGGCATCTGTTTGACAAACGGGTGCTTTTTTATTGCCGTGGTAATTGCGCCGCCATGCATTTGCGTGTACAATATAGTAGAAAGAAGGTGCTTATATGAACTTATACGATTTTACGGTGCAGAGCAACCGTGGTGACGACGTTTCGCTTAGCGATTACGCAGGCAAGGTGCTTCTCATAGTCAACACAGCCAGCAAGTGCGGCTATACTCCTCAGTTCGACGGGCTGCAAAAGCTGTACGACAAATACAAAGACCAAGGACTTGTTATTCTCGGTTTCCCATGCAACCAGTTCGCGCATCAAGACCCGGGCACTGACGCAGAGATCTTGAGCTTCTGCCAAATCAACTATGGTGTAACGTTCCCGATGTTCAAGAAAATTAAAGTCAACGGCAAGGATGCCGACCCACTTTTCGGCTATCTAAAAGAACATGTCCCGGATGCAAAGGCTAAAGCAATCAGATGGAACTTCACCAAGTTTTTAATCGACCGCAAAGGAGCAATCATAGGCAGGTATGACTCAAAGGTGACTCCGGCAGACCTCGACAGCGAAGTAGCAAAGCTACTGTAGTAGTACTATCACAACCCTTTGAAGGAGTGTTACATGGAAAAAGAATCAAACATGCAGGACGGATATCAAACCGCATACAAAAAAGCGTGCGAAATGATAGCCGAGAAAAACCCGCAGGAAATCAGTACAAATACTGGTGCGGTTTATATTGACGACTCAAACAGCCTGCAGATTCAGTATTTAGGCAGCGATTATTTAGCAAACTGTGCAAACGGTGACGTCGCGCGCGTTGGCGATGACACTCCTGTCTCGACCACCGTCAAGGTGCTGATTCTGCACTACTTGCTAAACGCCGTAAAAAGAGCGCCCACCGGCCGAATGATTTCGTTTCGAGACGTGCGGGGCGGCGGAGCGAATTATTATCCCACTTTTAACAAACGAGCGGTGCTGCCTCTGCAAAAGACTTTCGAGATCAATATAGATAAGCTGATTACGGCAGGAGCGCGACTGAGCGGCAGCACAGAGACCTACGGGGATGCAAGCGTTACGCTGCCCATCTTTCCCTATCTGCCCGTCACCTATGTCATTTGGCAGGGAGACGACGAAATCAGCTCCTCCGCTTCCATACTGTTCGACGCCAACGTCAACAGCTATCTGCCATGTGAAGATATCGTGCTGGCCGCCAGCTTCGGTGTATACGAGCTTATGAAGGTCGCGGGTTCTCTCTAGTTCAAATAAAGTTGCAATATAAAACGGCACCAAGTGTATGCATATCACTTAGCGCCGTTTTTGCTTGTCGTACTTTTCAATTCGTTATCCTTTTACTATTTCATAGCAAGTTTCAACTTAGTTGCTATTTCGCGACACTCCTCAAAACTATTTCTAAAAGAGCCAGAACCGAAATACTTAATAAATATGTCCTGAATACTTTTTGCCAGAGTTTCTGAATCATTAACTTTCAGAGCAACGGCAGCTATATCGGATATTTCAAAACTGTATTCATCCGCTGGAGCGCCCATTGCAAGCAGCCCTATCGGATCCCACTTATCAATTACCTTTTTAGCAATCCCTATCACACGCTCGTATTCCTCTTTTTTCATATCCATACACACCTAAGTCGATTGCCATTATCGCAACTAAAAAACACTAGTCAACGTCCACCCATTGCTCCTTTTTTTGAGACTCGAATATCTTCTCGCAAATAAGCGCCTGCCTATACCCATCCTTAAACGTTGGGAAGCTCTCTTTCTCACCTTTGCCCTTGCTGTCATTTAAAATATACTCATAAAATTTGCCAAAAAACTGCTTCGACGTATCGTTAAACCCTTCGTTGTGTCCACCGGGATATGATGAGAATTCGACTGCAGACTCATCCAGAATCGAAGGGTCTTTCATAATCAGCATGTTACCCTCTTCCCTGCTGCCAATCCAAAGCTCGTTCGGTTTCTCCTCGTCCCAAAACAACGACTTTTTGGTTCCGAATATCTCAAAATAGCATCTGTTCTTTCTTCCGGGCAGCGACTGACTCGTCGTAAACGAACCGCGTGCGCCGTTATCGTATCTCAGCAGCACACCGGCATAATCCTCGGTCGTTACTTCAACATCAACCACATCATCAAGGTCAACCATTTTTCCCGCAAACGTCTCAACTGGTTTGCTTGGCTTCTTGCGTGTCGGGAAAAACGTCGCGTAATCTGCAAAAACCTTCTTTATCTTCACGCCGGTTATGAACTTAGTCAAGTCAAACCAATGCGATCCTAAATCATCCACAACTCTGGAATGTCCCGAGTACTTAGATTCAACAATCCAGTTATAGTCGGTCTCGTATAGCAGCCAGTCCTGATTGTACGACCCGTTAATGGCGAGCACCTCGCCAATCTCGCCGCTCTCAAACATCGCTTTTGCCTGATAAATCAATGGATAAAACCGTTTATTGAAATGAACAGCGGCTACCAAGTTTTTCTCATCTGCTATATCAACCAAATCTTTCGCCTGCTCGGCCGTAACGGTAAGCGGCTTCTCACAAAAAACGTGCTTGCCAGCCAATAGCGCTGCTTTGGCTTGGCTATAGTGCTGAGAATTTGGAGTGCATATGTGGACAACATCGATATCCGGGTCAGCAATCAGCTCGCCATAGTTCCCAAAACACTTATCTATACAGAGCTCGTCTGCCTTGGCTTTCGCTTCCTCTTCCCCGCCTCTGCACGCAATAGCAATATCAATGTACCCAAGTCGTCTCAGCGCCTCAACATGCCCCCTGCCAATGAACCCAATTCCAATAATACCCGCAGTAATTTTTTTCATATGTCCGCCTCTCCGTTTCGTATATTTTTTTTGTGGCTAAAAGTATTTTGATTTAAAATGACTATTATAAATATACCATTTTCTTAAAACGCGTGCAAGGTTTGTAGTTGGAATTATTGCATTTGAAAATCAGATAGACTATAATACTCTAAACGAGTATACATAAATTGGATAGGAGTGACTTTCGTGAATACTATAAATGAAATCGGTTTAGAAATCTTGACATTGGTAGACGAATTGGAGTCGAAACTGCTTAAACTTAATAGCGCAACAGTAACAGACAGAAGGAACAGCCAGCACAGAAACATAAAGCAAATTGTTGGCCATTTAGCTGACTCTGCATCTAATAACACACACAGAGTTATCCACTTGCAATACCAAAAAAGCCCATGCAACTATCCCGACTACGCAAATTTGGGCGTTAACGATAAGTGGATTGAAATTCAAAATTATAATGCGGAAGAATGGATTAGTTTAATACAGCTATTTAAATTTTCAACCATTCACTATGTTCATGTTATCAATAATGTCGATCTTGGCTGTTTAAACAACGAATGGATTTCCGCTTTAAATCAAAGAGTTACACTAAAAGACATGATAGTAGATTATCCTCGACATCTAAAGCTTCACATTGGTGAAATCGATCAGATAATAAATGATGGCTGAAATTTGCCAAACCCACTAGTCAATTGGAGTAGGATTTGCACCCATCTGCGAGAACTAACTCCCATTATCCTGAATACTAGAATGTAACAACTTTGTCTGCCCACTCAACCATTTCGATGCAATCGACCATCGTAGATAACGGACAGCTGTCCGACCCATCCAGCTTTCGTGATATCAAGCACGTTCCGCACGCCAGAATTTCTCCGTCCGCCTCGACAAACGCTCGCAGCTGGCTTGCCACATCATATTGCTCGGTGCCTATACTTTCGCACTCAACAGCCTCTCCCATCAGAAAAACCTTAACCTCGTGGTCTCTGCTTATCGAAGTGGTCGCAAAGCGAAACGCATTCCACGCTTTTTCCAGTTCCTTTGTCTCAAGTATAATTCCAAGTTTCATAATATCGCCTCCATAGTGTTGGTATATCCCATATATCATACACTAAATGTACGCTGTTTCGCTACACATAAACTATATTAGCGACTTCGAAATTCTATTTATAAAATGTAGAAGTTTTCTTTTCGATAGCGACAAACGAACTCGCGCAGTTCGTTACTTTACCGGAAAAGCGCTATCTATGCTTCTGCATACAGTCTCCAGTACAGCAACCCAAATCAGACTCCACTATACAACCATGTGAATCCTGTAGTATAATTAACCAGAATTCTGGGAGGATAATCGAATGACACAGCACGCTTTCAACCTTTTTCTAGAGGAAGTTGAGAAACAGAATATTAACCTGTATGGTATCAATATTTATCAACACGATGCTGTAATCGCCAAGCATTATTTGCAGCCTGACGAGCCAAGAAATATCTATTCGGCAAGCAAGGGTTTTGCGGCAACCGCAATCGGTATTCTAATTGACGAAGGACTCCTAAGTCTTGACGACCGTCCGGTTGATTTTTTCCCGGAGCATCTTCCGAACAATCTGAACTCAGGTTACAAGAACTTAACACTTTCTCATTTGCTAACGATGAGCAGCGGGCATGGTCGTGGGTTGCTCCAACATGATGAACGCAGCTCCATTTCAGAAAAGGACTGGATACGATTCATTTTCTCGCAGCCACTTGCTTCTAATCCGGGCGACAAGTTCATGTATAGCAGCGCGTCCACATATTTAGCTGGTTGCATGGCAGAAAAGGTAGTTGGAGCCAAGCTAATCGATTTTGTATACCAAAGGATTTTCCGCGTTTTGGACATCCCATACCCGGTCTGGGAGGAATGCCCCATGGGTCACACCTTTGCAGGTTCTCGGCTAGAGCTCAAGCTTTCTGACATGCTAAAGCTCGGGGTTCTGTATTTGCACGGTGGGCAATACAACGGAGCGCATGTTGTATCCAAGCATTGGATTGATACTGCAACAAGCTATAAAATCTCAACTCAGAATCAAAGCAACACTGACGAGAAATTCGGGTATGGATACCAGTTTTGGATGTGTCGATATCCCGGAATATATCTTGCCTACGGGTTGTATGGTCAGTTTGTTATCGTTTTTGCGGAGCGCGAAGCAGTTATCGCAACCAGCGCAAATGAGGAGAACTCGCAAAAGTTGCTTGACGTTATATGGGAATTCCTGCTGCCTAGTTTATAAAACGGCGAGAATGGGACTTTCGCCGAGGCTAAGCCCCTATCACGCCGGCTCGCCTGTCTATAATCCGCTGAACATATCGTCTGCATCCCATCCCATAACAAAGTCATATGCGCTAATTACATTATTTTCGCATCGTATCCAGCCTGAATACCCATCAGAAGTTCTAAGCTTGAACCAAAGCTTCCCGTATACTTTAACTATTGTCAGGTATTCTCCCGGCTGAGCAATAATAGATATCCCTTCATCCACATCGGGCACACGTCCAGCCGTATACGGCCAAAGAGAAGTGATCCAGTAAAAATCATATGCGGAGTTATAATAATCCTTTGTGATTTTTTTGAGTAGCAGACAGGGCTGCTTGCATTTGATTTTCACCTGATTCCCGACTGGGGCTGTCGCATAGAGCTTTTCTTTCAGCTTTCTATCTGCCCCTTCCGGCTCGTAATGGCCAATATACAAAAGATAAGTAAAATTATCAGTATCCGTCAAGCAAAAAACCGCACCTTCAGCATCAAAATGCTCAGCGGCAACAAATCCGCTTCGCCATTCTCCGGAAAACGCGACATCCATCAATCCGCCCATGAAAATTATTTCAGTACTATTCCACCAATAAAGCCATGAGAAAGCAAACTCGTTCTCCGATAGGTCCGAATTATGTTTGTCTGTAAAAACGATCTCCAGAACATCATCGTTCACATCAACATCGGTTATTGCAAAAAGCTGTGCGAGGTTTGGATGCGGAACAATGTATTCAGCCCCGTTGATGACAATCCGAGATTCCGATTCACCTGCAAGAAATTCAATCTCGTCATCAATGCCGTCTAAATTTAGGTCTCTGGATGTTTTATATTGGTAAATGTCAAACAGGACATCTCCGCTCCCGGCAGAATCCGGCATCTCCGGAGTTGGTTCGGGAGTTTCGGTCGGCGTTGGTTCAGGGGTCGGTTGTAGTGTTACTTTTGGGGAAGGCTTAAGTGAAGGTTGAGTCGACGGAGTCTGCGTGGGCATTGACTCAGGTATTTCAGTTGGTTCAGGCTCACACGAAACAGCGACTAAGATAAAAGCAATTGCCACCAGAATTAAAAGTATTCTTTTGTACATTATAATCATCTCCCTCAAATAGAATAGAAAAAAAGGTTTAGATCGAATGAGTTGGTACAAACTTAAGCGCTAAAAATGTGAAATGCAATGTGCGTCTGTAATTAACATTATATAGAAAGTATATGAGTTTTGCAATAGATAATAAGTTTTCCGGATTCGCTACAGGCTGCGCACAATTACGCCGACTCACTAAAGACGTGCCAATGGCCCGTATGCTTATCCTCGCGTACGAGTCTTTCTATTCACATTCCAAATAAAAAAAACACCCACAAGGCAATCTACATAATTTAGTACATATGGGACTCGCGCCGGGGCTATGCCCCTATCACGCCGGCTTCCTTGCCTTCATCCGCCTCTGGCGGCGGCAAGTAAGCGTTCGAGTCTTCTTATTCACATTCCAAATAAAAAAAGCACCCACAAGGGGTGCTGTTTTTATGTGTAGGCGATCGGGGACTCGCGCCGGGGCTATGCCCCTATCACGCCGGCTTCCTTGCCTTCATCCGCCTCTGGCGGCGGCAAGTAAGCG
>JABGQS010000043.1 GCA_018648645.1 Clostridia bacterium | reverse complement strand
GCGCGTACTACCTAACAAGAATCGGCTACAACGTGGACGTGTTTGAAAGTCACGATGTGGCAGGCGGCGTGCTGGCATTCGGCATTCCGGAATACAGACTGCCAAAGGACGTTCTCGCGTCAGAGATCAAGATACTTGAGCAGGCGGGTGTCAACATCCACCTGAACACAGAAGTCGGCAAAGACATTACATTCGCCGAAATCAAATCAAAATACGACTCGATATACATCGCAACAGGCACACAGATGCCGCAGTTGATCAACGTTCCGGGCGAAAATCTCAAGGGCGTTGTGCACGGCATATCGTTCCTAGAGGATGCGAACACAGAGCAAGAGCTGGATGTGAGCGGGCACGTCGTTGTCATCGGCGGCGGAAACACCGCAATCGACTCTGCACGTACTGCGCTGCGGATGGGCGCTGACAAAGTGACCATCATGTACAGGAGAACGCTGGACGCGATGCCGGCAGAGCCTGAGGAAATCGAGGAAGCGCTCGAGGAAGGCATTACAATCATGGAGCTGACAACCCCTGTCCGCTTTATGGGAACAAAGGATGGAAGCGTTGGCAAAATCGAATGCGCGCAGATGGAATTGGGTGTGTTCGATAACTCGGGCAGAAGACGCTCGGTTTGGCTAGAGGGCAAGAACTTCGAGCTCAGTGTAGACATGGTAATCCCTGCAATCAGCCAATACGCAGACTTCCCGTTCATCGGCAAAGACGAAGTGGAGCTGACGAGCTGGGGCACATTTGTGACAGAGAGCGACACACAAATGACATCGATGGCCGGCGTGTTCGCAGGTGGAGACGTTGCCAGAGGCCCGGACGAAGTAATCCGTGCTATCGCAGACGGCAAGAACGCTGCGAAGTCGATAGACGAGTATCTCGGGGGCAAAGGTCACCTCAACAAGGGCGAGCCAATCGACATTCCGGATTCTTTAACACCGGATGACGTGGTTGCCCACAAGCGCTTCAATATGGAAGTTATGGACGCTCTGATGCGTAAAGACTCGTTTGACGAAGTTAAAAAAGGGTATCACAAATTGAACGCGATGGCAGAATCTATGCGCTGCCTGCATTGCGAAAGGAGGCAGTAATCGATGGTTAACTTAACGATAAACGGAAAGAACCTAACGGTACCTGCGGAATATACCATTATGGAAGCAGCAAAATCCATAGGTATCAAAATACCAAGATTGTGCCACATAGAAAAAATTCACAAGTTCGGCTCATGCAGAATCTGCGTAGTCGAAGTAGAAGGTGCAAAAACGCTGCAAGCATCGTGCCTAGCCAAAGTAAAAGAAGGCATGGTTGTGGACACAAACACCAAAAAAGTGCGTAAGGCACGCAGAGTGCTCTATGAGCTGCTGCTATCCGACCACGACAAAGATTGTCTCAGCTGTATCCGCAACCAGAGCTGCGAGCTGCAGGAGCTGGGTAACACGCTCGGTGTTACAGTCACCAGATTTGACGGTGAGCACAGCGAATACAACCTCGACTCAACGGTTTCATTAACGCGAAACATGTCAAAATGCGTGCTTTGCAGACGCTGCGTAACTGTGTGCAACGAGATACAGGAAACAGGCATATTAAACGCACAGAACCGAGGATTCCAAACGGTTATCGGAACTGCGATGGACTTGCCGATTGGCACGTCAAACTGTACGTTCTGCGGACAGTGTACTGTCGTTTGCCCTGTTGGTGCGCTCAAAGAAACTGACGCCACGCGCGAAGTTTGGGACGCAATTGCCGACACAAGCAAGCGCGTTGTGGTGCAGGTTGCACCGGCTATCCGTGTTGCAATCGGCGAAGAATTCGGTTACGAGCCGGGCACACAGGTTACAGGAAAGCTCGCACGCGGTCTTGACCTATTAGGTTTCGACGACATATTTGACACCGACTTTACTGCAGACCTCACCATCATGGAAGAGGGTACAGAGTTCTTAGGGCGCGTCAAAGCGGCGCTCACGGGAGGCGAAGCGACTTTGCCGATGATTACATCATGCAGCCCCGGCTGGATCAAGTACATCGAGCACAAATTCCCCGACTATCTTGATAACCTGTCTACATGCAAATCGCCGCATACTATGCTGGGCGCATTGGCAAAGAGCTTCTACGCAGACAAAATCGGCGTGGACGCAAAAGACATGTACGTGGTTTCAATAATGCCGTGTACAGCCAAGAAGTTTGAGATACATCGTAACGAAATGTGCAATGACGGTCACCAGAACGTTGACGCTGTGCTGACAACAAGAGAGCTTGGACTGATGATGCGCGAAGCAGGTATCGTGTTCGACACTCTCGAGGACCGCGAGTTCGACAACCCGCTTGGTCTGTCAACAGGCGCTGCCGACATCTTCGGCGTAACCGGCGGTGTTATGGAAGCCGCGCTTCGCACAGTTTATGAGCTTGTAACAGGCAGAGAGCTTCCGTTCGAAGGGTTGCATGTGACACCAATCGTCGGGCTTGAAAAAATCAAATCTGCAACAATAAAAATCGAAGGCGCTGTGCCCGATTACGCTTTCCTTGAAGGAGTAGACGTAAATGTTGCCGTAACAAGCGGTCTCTCAGGTGCCAAGCAGCTGATGGACGAGATCAAAAGAGGCGAATCGACATACCACTTCATCGAGATTATGGGTTGCCCCGGCGGTTGCATTACGGGCGGCGGACAACCGAGATCTGACGATCCGGATGTGCGCGAAAAGCGCATGAAGGCGATATACAGCGAAGACGAAGGCAAGACCTTGAGAAAATCGCACGAGAACCCGTCTGTCGCCAAGCTTTATGAGGACTACCTCGAGTATCCAAACAGCCACGTGTCGCATGAACTTCTGCACACCAGCTATGTAAAGCGCGGTATCTTCAACGAGTATCTGGACGAGGATTACCTCAATGCAGAAGTGAAGCCGGAGACAATCTCCAGCATGCACATCATGCATACGGCGGATGCGCCTGTGCCGCAAAGCGGTTCTGTTGCTCAGCAGCGTGTCAGTGATGAGGTCGAGTCTGTGCACGTCATGGCACTCGAAGCAGAAATCAGCAAATTGAAAAAGGATTTGGCTGACTCTACCGAAACGGTGGACATCCTAAAAGAAGTGATGAGCGACTACGCGAAAAAGCCAAGCAGATAACGAAGCTAAACTAAAAAACCCTTGCAGGCAATCAAGCCGGCAAGGGTTTTATTTTACGCTGTTTAATATTCGTACACTTTCATATAGTCTCCGGCAGCTTTCTCTGCATCTCTCAGCACAAATTCGCCAAACACACCCGAGCCTTGCGTAGGATCGAGTATCATCCATCGGCCTTCGATATAAATTTCCACCCAAGCGTGATACACGTCCGGATCATAGCTGGCATATCCTTTAACAAGTTTAGTCGGCACACCAATGCTTCGCATCATCGAAGCAAACAGAGACGCATAGTCATAACATAGCCCTGTTTGATCCGCATACGTCTGCTCTATATCGGGCAGATAATTATACGGCAAATCGTTAATTTTACCATAGTCGTAATCGATGTTATCCGCCACAAAGAAGTACAAATCGTCCGCACACTCATAAAGCAAATCGCTGCTATCACTCAGCGAATCGGAAACGATATACGGCACGTCCTCAATAGGCAGCTTGCTATAGTCCCAATCGATGTTTTGTATCGAGCTTAGGTATACCGCGATATCATCGTCTATAACCGCATCAAACGTTTTAGAATCCACGGCGAAATACTCGTCATCTCTCACGTTTTGCATGATACGAACTGTATACTCGCCCGACCCATACTGCAACGAGAACGACTCAACTCGCCCGTCACCAAACAAGTCATACACAACACGGCTTTCACCCATAATGACCTGCAGTTTCAGCTTATCGCCCGGCTCGCCTTGATAGTACACTTGCAGCAATCCCACACCCGCATACTTGGTCGAGATGACTTCTTCGGGAATCTCGCTTGGCACCAACTCTGGGCGCGAAATCAGCGCAGAGAACAAGTCTAGCACATCCTGCTTGGTATCGACCACCTCGGTTAGCTCATCAGGCTCGTCCTTGTCCGGTTTTCTCTCAATTTTACTGAATTGATCGCATCCCGCAAACCCAATCGCGACGACCAAACAAATCAGTACCATGCATATTTTTAGTTTCATAATAGTTTAAATAATTGCTATATACTACTGCTGAATTACCCTCCACTCTGTTATTGTTAACTCGTCGCTATCCATACCAAGCGACAACGTTACGCGAAGTCCGACATCCTCCTGCCACGTTTCATATGTAAAATCAATACTTGAATCGTGCTGCGTTGCTTCCTCGCCAAACTCAATATCGGCTTTCTTAACTATTGTTTTTACTTCAAAATCGAGAGCCTTAACGCTGTCGGCAATATCATCAAACTGGTAGCTTGATAAAACGAGCCAACCCAACCATTCGGGCTTCACAACGCTGTCAATCTGCGCATACACCTCGTTCGCCTGCGCCTCTGCCGCATAATACTTCTCGTTCCAATCAACAACTTTCTGTCCCAGCCGCACGTTAGACAGCGCAGTGGTCAGCGCCGCAACGCCAAACACGACGAGCACAATGAGTAGCAGTATCACGAGAATGGACGAAGCTCCTTTTTTGCTTCTCATCAACTTAATCATCCGCGCTCACCTGCTCATACTTTTTGGTTACAATCTGCGAGAGCGGCTCATCTTCGCCGGGCACGGTCACAGTAATCTGCCACAGCGTGCCGGGATAATCCCCGCCGGTGTCCGCAATTGCAATAACGGCGTTGTTGCCTCCGTCTTGGTGAGTATACTCGCTCGTCAGCGGCGAGAACTGCAAACCAAGCGCCTGCATTCCATCTTGCACCGTATCGGCACTCATAATTGTTTCAACCGTAGAGCTTGCATAAAGCTGCGCGTTCTGAGTGTCGCTTGCCGTGTCGTTTGTGTTTCCCGCAAGCACAAAAAGCCGTAGCAGCACGGCGCAAACAATCCCAAGCGCCGCGATAGAGATCATAATCTCGACCAGCGTAAAACCTTTTTTGTTTTTCAGTGCCCGCTTTACTAAACGCATACTTGCTAGCTCCTCAGCCCAACAACACCTTTCACTATATCTTGCTGCTCACCGTCTCGATCATATATACACTCGATATGCAAACGGTGTTCACTCTGCTCAAGCGAAAACCCATCAATTTTTGTAATCTTGTTAGCGGCGCTCACTTTCGGGGCGCCGTCAGCCTTTGCAACGCACTCATACAAGTCTCCGTCGCTGTAAAAAATAAAAGTAGCAAAATCGCCCGACTCAATTCGCAGCGTATCACCGTATTCCGTTTGCTCCACGCTGACTGCGCCGGTAGTATCGTTTTGCTTCACCTTCATACTGATATAAGAGTACGCTACACGCGCGCCTACAGTGCTTTGCTTGTCGTGCATAATGCTCTCAAACGCATTGCTGCCGGCGTCAATAACCAAGAACACTACAAACGCGAACACGATCAACAGCAGCATAACGGTAATTGCTTCTATACCGATGGTTTTGTTGCGCATATCAGTCACCCCTCCGCGTCTTCACAAACACCTGCACATCCGGCAAAATGTTAGATGCGAATTTCTCGTAATGGTATATATACCTGTCAGTATCAAGCTGCAATCCATAGTTCTCCTGCAAATATTGCAGATCGCTCGGATAGCTTCCTTCAAGTGCATAGCATTGCGCCACGCTGCTTATAACGCTGTCCCTAACTTGCTCAATATGCTTTTCCTCTACGCCATCTTGGTCAATGCTTAAAAAGACCACGCAGACAATGGCTGCAATGACCAGTAAAGATACCAGTATTGAGATTGAAGACAAGTTCAGCTTTCTCATGTGCTATCCTATCGTGTTCATTATACTCGTTACGGGCAGTATCACAGAGATCAACACAACGCCAACGATAACAGACAGCACGATAATGAGCGCGGGTTCGAGAACCGTTGTCAGCTTGGTCAAACGCGCATCCAGCTCCTCTTCGATATTATCTGCAGCTTTATCCAGCATATCATCTGTGTGCCCGGTGTTTTCTGCTACCGCGAGTATCCTAAGCAGCAGTCCGGAAAACAGCCCGAGCGAAGTCAGCGCGCTCTTTAGCGTTTCGCCTTCCTCGATTTTCTTTGCCGCGTCCCTCGCCATGCTCTTCAGCTTTTCGTTCGACATCGTTGTCGCCGACATCGCTACACCCTCAGCAATACCGATACCGCTTCGGATGAGCATTGCCAAGTTGCGTGCAAACCGCACACAATCGATGTTTTTTATGATGTTACGCCTAATAGGCGACTTTAGCTTCATCGCGTCCAGTTTGGCTTTGCCATTCTCGGTTTGACGAAGAACAATCACAGCCAAAGCAATCACTGCGGCAGCCGCCAAGAAGATATAGAAATATGCGCCTATAAAGCCCCCGATGCTCATCAATACCCGCGTGATGCCGGGCATAGTTCCGCCGAGCGAGGCGAGCACGTCGCCAAACATGGGTAGCACTTCGACAAGAAGCAAAATGATTACGCAAATCATCAGCACCGATAAAATGATGGGGTACGTAACGGCAGACATGACCCTTGCAGAAACTTTTGCGTCTTTCTCATAAGTGTCCGCGGTACGGTTTAACACCTTAATCAAATTACCGCTCTGCTCGCCAACGCTCACCATGTTGACAAAAAAATCGGGCAACACATCCGATTCTTTGGCAAACGCCTCACTAAGCGAGCTGCCTTTGCTGATTCGCTCGCGCGTGCGGAGGGTAAACTGCTTGGATGCTTTATCCTTTGTTTGCTCTGCTATAAGCGAAAGCCCTTCGTACAAAGCAAGGTCAGAATCGATAACGAGTGCAAGCTGCCGCGACAGCGAAATAAGCTCCTTCATCGGCAGCGTTTTTTGTCTGCTCATGCAATATCTCCTTTGCTTGCTTCCATGCTCAAGTATTGGTCAAACAAGCGTATGTCCAGCGCCTTTAATTTGGCGATGCTTTCATCCACGATGCCGTCCTTGGCATATTGTGCAAGTGTACGTTCAAGTGAATACATGCCAATATCTTTGCCCGTTTGTATGATGTTTTTAATTTGATAGTGTTTGCCCTCGCGTATCAGATTTGCGACAGCCGGTGTAGAGAACAAAACCTCACATGCAGGGATCAGCTTATCGTAAGCCAAGCTCGGCAAAAGCTGCTGCGACACGATGCCTTGCAGCACGGTAGCCAACTGAGAGCGTATTTGATTCTGCTGTGATGTCGGGAAGGAGTCAAGTATTCGGTCTATCGTTTTGACCGCGCCCACCGTATGCAATGTCGAGAGCACCAGATGCCCCGTTTCTGCGGCAGACAACGCTATTGCCATCGTTTCCGCATCGCGCATTTCACCTACCATGATCACGTCCGGGTCCTCGCGCAATGACGAGCGCAGCGCAGAGGAGAACGACACAGCATCCTCGCCAATCTCGCGTTGTGTTACAAGGCTTTGCTTATGGCTGTGCAAATACTCCACAGGGTCTTCTATGGTCAAAACGTGATACCGATAGTTTTGGTTAATCACGTCAATCAAGCTTGCCAGCGTCGTGGACTTTCCGCATCCTGTCGCTCCCGTAAACAGCACCAAACCGCTAGACAGCTTTGTGAACTGCAGCATTTCTGTCGGCAGACCAAGCGTGCTAAACTCAGGTATGCTAAGCGGCAGCACCCTTATTGCAATTGCATACGTGCCGCGCTGCAAATAAACGTTGCATCTAAACCGCCCAAAGCCGCTGATAGAGTACGAAAAGTCAACTACTTTGTTCCTCTCGAGCAGCTTAAGCTTAGGCTCATCCAAGCTGTTACTAATGATGCTTGTCACATCTTCGCTCGAAAGAGTGCTCGCACCGGGCATCTTTTTCAGCTTCGAGTTCACCCGCATAAGCGGGGGAGAACCCACGCAAATGTGCAAGTCAGTTGCATGATAATCTTTAGTTTGCTTTAGCAAATCATTTAGTGAAAGTAATTTCACGTCCGGGCCGCCTTCGTCTATATATTTTCATACTTCCTGTATATATAAACTGGGGCACAAAGAATCAAACACATTTCTAGTATGTTTTGGGTGCTAACACGCCTATTTGTATTGTAACTCGAGGTTTAAAAGAACGTTTTTAGAGCCTATACCGCCGCGATAAGCGCTTTTTTTGGCGGCTTTATGCACAACGCGATGGCAGGGGATGAGAACAGGGAGCGGTATATTCTTCATAGCGGTGCCGACTGCGCGCATTGCCCGCGGATACCCTGCGGCGAACGCGACATCCGAATAGGACGCGACTTCGCCGTACGGTATCATCAACGTTGCGCGATAAACGTCCTGCACAAACTGTGTACCGGGTATCAATATCGGCAACGTAAACGCCCGCCGCTTGCCGCTAAAATACTCGCTCATCTGGATATTGAAATCAAGGGAGTCATCGATGGTCAGCGAGCCCTTTGGCAGCGCCTCGTCAGGGAAGAATACACGGCGTATCACACCGTCCTCATACAAAGCGGTAAGCACGCCAATTGGTGTTTTTGCCCTGCATACGACGCGCGTCATAACAAGAAAAGCAGACTCACTGCCATAACGGCCATGCCAGCAACCATACCATAAATGGACAGATGGGCCTCGCCGTACTCGCGCGCAGTGGGCAAAAGCTCGTCAAGCGATATGAACACCATGATGCCGGCAACTGCGGCAAAAAGGATACCAAAAACAATGTCGTTGAACACCGTTGTAATAATCAAAAAACCGAACAACGCGCCGACAGGCTCGCTTAGCCCGGACAGCACAGACCACATGAACGCTTTTTTTCGGCTGCCCGTTGCAAAATATACGGGCACAGACACCGCAATGCCTTCGGGAATATTATGAATCGCAATCGCCACGGCGATAGTGATACCGAGTGACGGGTCTTTCAATGCTGCAACAAACGTCGCGATACCTTCGGGAAAGTTGTGGATTGCGATTGCCACCGCAGTGAAGAGCCCGAGACGCATTAGCTTTCTGTGGTGATGCGGGTGCTGGTGCGTCGGCTGCTCCGATGTCACCCCATGCCGCTCCCTGCCCGTTTGCCAATCGCCCATATCGGTGCGACCGTTAGCACGAAATCCTCGCTTGCGCTTCTGCGGAGGGCATGTTTCACCGCTGTCTTCGTTCATAGACTCGATCCTGCGCAGCTCATGCGGGTTGTCAGCCGCAGGAACCAGCTTATCAATCAGCGCAATAATCAGCATGCCGCCAAAAAACCCGGCTACCGTAATCCAATTACCGCTCGTTTCGCCAAGCGCCGCGGTAAGCGTTTTGCGCGCCTCGGCAAATATCTCGACAAACGACACATAAATCATCACGCCTGCAGAAAACCCAAGCGCAACGGACAAAAACCTCGTATTCGTTCTTTTGCATGTAAAAGCAATCAGGCTGCCGATACCGGTAGAAAGCCCGGCAAACAATGTGAGACCAAATGCAATTAATATTGTACTCGTATCAAAATTCACGTGTGTTCACCTTATCTAACAATAATATTTATTCTACCACCGCTTAGGCAAATTTTCAACAAGAAAAGGGTAATAAAAAAGACCAAAAGCATCGCTCTTGGTCTTTACTAAACGAACTATTTAAGCTCTGCAACAGCTCCAACTTCTTTAAGAGCAGTAACAACTGCTTCTGCAGCGTCTTTGTCGAGTCCTTCTTTAACAGTGCTGGGTGCGGTGTCAACAACCTCTTTTGCTTCCTTAAGTCCAAGGCCCGTAAGCTCACGAACAGCCTTGATAACCTTGATCTTCTCTTGGCCAATCTCTTTCAAGATTACGTCAAACTCTGTCTGCTCTGCTTCAGCAGCAGGTCCGGCAGCAGGTCCGGCAGCAGCAACAGCCACAGGTGCAGCAGCGCTAACGCCAAACTTGTCTTCGATTTCTTTGATGAGCTCGCTTAGCTCAAGTACACTCATTTTCTCAATTGCTTCTAACATAGCTTTGTTATCCATTTTTATTTTCCTCCAATAATTTTTAATTTCTAAATTTTTATTATGCTTCTTTTTGCTCTTTTACTGCATTAAGCGCATAGCCTAAGTTGCAGATGATACCGGACAAACTTCTTGCAAGTCCTGTAATCGGTGCATTCAATGTGCCCGCCAACATGCCAAGCAACTGATCTCTTGACGGCAGTGCTGCCAAACTGTTAATCTCACTAACGCCGATGACTCGTCCGTCCAGTACGCCGGTTTTGATTTCGGTCTTTTTAAGTTTCTTGACATACTCCACTAAAACCTTTGCCGGTGCCACAGGGTCTTCAAACCCAAACGCTACGGCCGTAGGTCCAATAAGATGCTCATCAAGATCGCTAAGGTCAAGCATGTCCGCTGCGCGCTTTAGCATAGAGTTTTTCAAAACTGTGTACTCAACGCCTGCATCACGAAACTGGTTTCTAAGCTCACTAACTTCAGCAACGGTAAGTCCGCGATAGTCATAGAATACCATGCCTTGAGCCTTTTCCATTTTCTCTTTGATCTCCAAAACGATTTGTTTTTTTACTTCAATAGCCTTGTCTCCCAATCGTTCCACCTCCTTTTGTCGTTGTTATAATCAAAAACCCTCTTTGCGCCTGAAAAGCGCAAAAAGGGTATCTTTCTACAACTCTCCTCGACAGGGTATTAAGCGCTTCCCAGGGTCCCCGACGAGGTTTGGCTCGTTGGGGTGGGTTTACGCACCTGTGTCTTTGGCAGTTTAAGGATTATTCAATTCGCGTTATTGTATCAGCAATAGATACAATTGTCAACAGCCGTTTATACTACAAACTTTGCGCCGTTGATTTTGATTCCGGGTCCCATGGTCGAGCTTAACACAATGCTTCTCATGTACGTGCCTTTTGAAGCGGCTGGCTTTGCTTTGATAATCGCTTCCATAAGGGCTGTCAAGTTCTCAAGCAGTTTTTCGCTCCCAAAACTCTTTTTGCCTATGATAACGTGAATTATCGCTGATTTGTCAACACGATACTCAACTTTACCCGATTTGATCTCGCTGACTGCTTTGCCAACGTCTTTTGTAACCGTGCCCGATTTCGGGTTTGGCATAAGACCCTTTGGTCCAAGCACACGTCCAATTTTGCCGACTGTGCCCATCATGTCCGGGGCTGCTACACAAACATCAAATTCAAACCAGTTTTCTTTCTGGATTTTCTCGACAAACTCGTCGCCGCCCACATAATCTGCACCGGCGTCCTTAGCTGCCTTTTCGTTCTCGCCTTTTGCGAACACTAGCACACGCACGTTTTTACCTGTGCCGTGTGGAAGCACAATCGCGCCTCTTACCTGTTGGTCTGCATGACGCGGGTCAACCCCAAGCCTAACAGAAAGCTCAATCGTCTCGTCAAACTTTGCTTTCGCTGTTTCTACAGCCAGTTTACACGCCTGCTCCGGGTCATACAGCGTAGTTCTTTCAAATGCTTTTACGCTATCTGCGTAATTTTTTCCTCTGCTCATTACATCCTCCTTGTGGTAAACGGCATATTAAGCCTCCCACGTTTGTGAGCTCCTACCAACTACTCTTCTTCTGATTCTTCTTCGGTAGGCTGCTCAGTTCCTTCAACAACAACGCCCATGCTTCTTGCAGTACCTGCAATCATGCTGATCGCTGCTTCGTCACTCGCTGCATTAAGATCGGGTTTTTTCATATCCGCAATCTCTTTGAGCTGTGCTTTTGTGATTGTACCGACCTTGTTCAAGTTCGGCTCTCCGCTGCCTTTTTCCAGATTGATCGCTTTTTTGATCAAAACCGGAGCCGGCGGCGTTTTCATGATGAACGAGAACGTTCTGTCCGCATACACCGTAATCACAACAGGAATGATGTAGCCCGCTTGTTTTGCTGTCTTTTCGTTAAACTCCTTACAAAAGCCCATAATGTTGACGCCGTGCTGTCCTAGAGCCGGACCAACTGGCGGAGCAGGAGTCGCTTTGCCTGCAGCAATCTGCAGTTTAATGTAACCGGAAATTTTCTTTGCCATAGTTACACCTCCTAATTTCTTTTAATGTGGTACAAATGGAAAAAGCTTGACCTATTAAGTCTTGTTTCCTCCCACTTGTTAAAAGAGGAGATCCTCTTTATAAACGTTTTATCTGCACAAAGTCCAAATCGACAAGCGTGTCTCTGCCAAACATGGACACAACAACCTTGACTTTCTGCTTCTCTGGATGCACTTCCTTAACGACACCGATAAAGCTTTCGAGCGGACCGGACACTACCATCACGTTCTCGCCGACTTCGATATCGAGCTTAATCTGCACATCTTCAATACCCATGGTTCTAACTTCTTTGTCTGTCAGCGGAATCGGTTTGCTTCCCGGACCGACAAATCCTGTAACACCACGCGTGTTTCTTACAACATACCATGTTTCGTCGTCAAGTATCATCTTGACCATGACGTATCCGGGATACATCTTCTTCATGACGTGCTTCTTCTTGCCGTTCTTCACCTCTATGGTTTCATCCATAGGAACTTTCACTTCAAGAATAACATCTTCGAACCCGCGATTAAGAACCGCTTTATCAAGGTTCACCTTCACCTTGTTTTCATACCCTGAATAGGTGTGAATTACATACCAGTGCGCCTTGTCGGTCTTTTCCTGTTTAATAAACACACCATGCAGCTCTGCCGGTGTGTTCTCGCCTGTTTCACTATCAATAGGCACGGAAGCTGTTTGCTGAGCATCTTCCGGCGTAATATCATCATTTGGCACGGACGGTGTTGCCTCAACATCATCCGGCGTTATATCCTCATTTGGCTCGGACGGCGTTTCAATAACAACATCCGGCTTCTTATCTTCAGCCATATACCCATACGCGATGCTAACTAATCAGCACTGCGCCTCCTTATTTCGTTATCAGCCCAAACAAGCTGGTCAAGCCCCAGTCAACCAGACCGGTAAAAATCGCCATAACAAGTATGAAAGCGATAACTGCGCCAGCATATTTGATAAGCGTCTTGGCTGTTGGCCACGTAACCTTCTTAAGTTCGGAAATAATATCCTTGATTACCCGCAGTGGGCTCTTGCGCTTTTTCCTGTTTGCCTTCTTAGCCGCTTTCTTCTGCGCTTCAAGCTTCTCTTTTCTATCGTTTCCAAGCAATTTAGTTTTTGCCATACGTTTCACATCCTAAACTATAATTTGTACTTTTGAGCACAAGACAACTACTTCGTTTCCTTATGCATCGTGTGTTTTTTACAGAAACGACAATACTTCTTCATTTCCAATCTGTCCGGATTATTCTTCTTCTCTTTCATCGTATCGTAGTTTCTTTGCTTGCATTCTGTGCAAGCCAGGGTTATCTTAGTACGCATCACTTATGCCTCCATAGTTTCTTCGGCAATCTAAAAAAGGCCTGTTCAGCCGTGTTTTTGAGCACCTTTGTTAATTTATCACAACGCGATGCGCTTGTCAATGAAAAAAACATGCAATAATCGCTTTTTTCTTCTTTATATACAAAGCGAGCAGAAAACCAAAGCATACTGTATTGTATAGCGTTTATCATGTCCAAATACTACTTTACATACAATGTTTATGAACGATCAGCAATTGATCACTATTGCAGATTGCTATTGCGAAATACCATCTTCTTACCCTTGTCAATATCGGCGCATAATCTCAAGCGCTCATCAGTACCAACAAAACTCACCTTCAAGGCAGTTAGCCACCATTGAAAACAATGTGAACACTTCATAGAGCTAATGGCATCTTTGGCGACAATTGCAAAAGTTTGTACGCTTTTTATGCTCAGCACACTTTTTATTGACGCGCTCATAAGAAAATGGCGAAAAACCCACGAGAAACAACAATTGATGATGAATTTTATCATATAATTTGCATTTCTTCCTTATATATATATAACAAAACCGCACAAAATAACAAATATAAGTGCAAACATACAAAAAACTAGAGAATGCTCAAAAAAAAGTTGACAGATTAATACATAGGTTGGATAAAGTCCGTATAATGGTGTAAAAAGGGAATTCAAATAAAAAAGAGCCAAAGAGCTCAACCTCGGTTAAAATAAA
>JABGQS010000042.1 GCA_018648645.1 Clostridia bacterium | reverse complement strand
GGTATTTACAAGCGTTTGCTGACTATCCGGATTTCGAAATGGTGGTTAATGACGATTGCAACAGTGATATGGTGATAGCGATGCAGAAGTATGAAAGCATTTTTAAGGAGCACCCAGAGATAAACACAGTGATTGGTGTTTGCGGCGAAGCCGGACCTGCGGCTGCACGGGTTGTGGAGAACATGGGACTTGCAGATAGTATTACGATTATCGCGATTGATGACATTGATGAGATAAAAGATTTGATAGAACAAGAAAAAATTTGGGGAACAATGGCGCAGAACTTCTATCAGATGGGGTATAAAAGTGCGCAGATTCTTGTCGAGAATCTGCGATCGGGAAAAACACCTGATAATTATAGTTATTATACAGGAAGCATTTTTGTAGATAATAGCAATATGGATACGTACATGAACGATTTGAAAGCCGACTAGTATAAATGGGCGGAGGATGAATTGGAATATTGTTCAGATCGAAACAGCGGGCCTCGTATTCTGGAATACACGCATCGGGGACTTTCGCATATAAGAATAGAGAATGAAGCTTTATATATAGTGGTGCTAGCAGACAAAGGCGCAGATATAGTAAGCTTTGAATATAAACCCGGTGACACGCAGATACTGCTGGCAATGCCGGGTGGCATCAGGGAGAGCGCGACATTTATACCGACATCGGATTGCGGGGTAGGCGCGTTTTTCGATTACTATCCCGGTGGGTGGCAAGATGCGCTGCCCGGCGGAAATCCCAAAACAATTGAGGGCGCACAGACGGGGCTGCACGGTGAAGCATGCTGTTTGCCTTGGAGTTTTGACGTGATTGAAGACAGCGAGAAAACGGTTAGCGTCAAGTTCAGCTGTGAGCTTATACGCTTCCCATTTTACATAAGCAAGACGCTTACGCTGAAAAACGGCGAAGCGAAACTTTATGTTGACGAGCAAGTTAAAAACCTTTGCGGTGAGACGAAGGATTTGATGTGGGCGCAGCATATCGCGTTTGGGCAGCCTTTTATAACGCCCGATTGTATGATTGAGCTGGGTGCAAAAGCGTTTAAGACAACGTCATATTTTAACTCGCCAACGGCGTATTTTCCTGCCGAGTATAGCGGGGAATGGCCAAAAAGCGTATCACCCGATGGAAAGCAGGTTGATCTTTCCAAGGTTGCGCCGGTGGGAGAGCCGCATTCGGATATGTATTATATAAAAGATTTACAGCAAGGTGAATATACGGTGCACAATCCGTCGCTGGGTTTGGGAGTTAAGCTCAGCTGGGATGTTGACGTATATCCGTATATCACATATATCAATGTAACAGACGGGCTGAAAGGGTACCCGTTTTACGGCAGGGTGTATTATATCGGGCTTGAACTTTGGAATACTTTTTCTGATGTGTATGACGAAGCGAAAGCTAACGGCAGTATGAGCAGTATTGAACCTTATGAAACGATAGAAACGCAAATTTGCGTTGAGATAGTGTAGCTGCAAGGAGAGAATTATGGATTACGCTTCGGATAGAGTTTCGGGTTGCAGAATTTATCAGTATCAGCACAGGGGGCTGACGCATTTGTGTCTGGAGAACGAGCTGATTCGTGTAACAGTGATTCCCGATAAAGGCAGCGACATTACCGAAATAACATATAAACCGAAAGATATCAACTTTATGTGGAGAGCACCCGGAGGCGGTGTGCGCGAAACGGGTAAGTTGATACCGACCAAGCAAAGTGTGCTGGGTAACAACTTGGATTATTACGAAGGCGGCTGGCACGAGTCTTTCCCGGGCGGCGGACCGTATAAGGACGGCGGGATGGAGCAAGGGCTGCACGGTGAAGCGTGTTTATTGTCTTGGCAGTTTTGTGTGATAAAGGATACGGAGCAGGAGATTTCGGTAAAGCTGTGGTGCGAAACGATACGGTTTCCGGCAAAGCTGGAAAAGACGATTATGTTAAAATCGGGCCGTGCCGATATATATTTTGATGAAGAGCTGATTAACTTAAGCGAAGAGAAACTGGAGTATATGTGGGGACATCACCCGGTGTTCGGAAAGCCGTTCTTGAGTGAGAACTGCAAAATTGACATTGATGCGGACGAGTTTACAACAGCGCAGGGATTTGGCTCACCGACCACGTATTTTGAAGAAGGATATACTGCGAAGTGGCCAAGCGGCGTGGCGAAAGCCGGGCAGTCTGTCGACCTTAGCCTAATGCCAAAAAAGGGTGAGAAGAATGCAGAGCTGATTTTTATTAACGGCCTGAAAGAAGGGGCGCTGAAAATCACGAATACAGACTTGAATTTGAGTTTTTCGCTAAAATGGGATAAGGAACTGTTCAAGTGTATATGGTATTGGCGAGTCTGCAATGGGCTACCTGGATATCCGTGGTATGGCAGAACATATAACATCGGGTTAGAGTTTTGGACAGGGTACCCGAACTATGCGGGGGCACAGGAGAACGGTACTGTCAAAACGCTTGAGCCGAGCGGGAGAGTAAGAACCCGCTTTGAAGTCAACATTGCCGGCAATTAGGTTGTACAATAAGGAGAGTAATATGAATTCACTGGAAAGATGTTTGAAAGTAATTAACCATGAGATACCGGACCGAGTGCCGGTGATCCCGCAGGACGCGCACATTGCGGCTCATTTGGCGGGGCTGAATCATTTAGAATATGCCCGCGACGCGAAAAAGCGCGCTGATGCGGTATTGGCGCAAAGAGAACGCTTTGACTTTGACGGATGCATAGTTGGCGGAGATACCGTTTGTTTGGCGGAGGCAGTTGGTGTAACGATTGAGTATTCGGAGGAGGAGTGCCCACGGTTTAAGGCGGGCTGCCTTAATGACTATGAGTCGGTGGCGGATTTGAAGCTGCCTGACCCCTACAAAGACGGTCGAATGCCGGTGTGGATAGAGACAATAGAGCGCATTGCAGCGAGCATCGGAAACGAGTATTTGATAGTCGCGCGTGCGGATCAAGGGGCATTCAGCTTGGCGTCCATGATGCGTGGAATGGAAGAGTTCATGATGGATTTGGCGATGGCAAAATTTGAAGAGGAATTGCAGGGTAAGATTCACTCGCTGTTAAAGTTCTGCAACGACGCGCAGTTTGAGTTTATCAAAGCGCTGAAAGCTGCGGGTGCACACGTTGTAACGACAGGTGATTCGATATCGGGACCGAGCGTGTGCGCACCTGCGACATATGAAGAGTACAGCTGGCCGTATGAAAAGCAGATGGTGGAAAAGTGCGATGCGCTGGGTGTGCCGTACTCGATTCACATTTGCGGGCATACCGACCCGATTTTGGAGAAATGGGCGCAGGCAGGAATGCATTTGATGGAGATTGACCACAAAACCGACTTTAAAACAGCGAGGGAAGTGACACGAGGGAAGACAACGATTATCGGCAATATTGATACGTCGGATGTGATGTTTTTGGGAACGCCGGAGATGATTAAGGCGGCGAGCAAAGAGATTATTGACATCTGCCGTCCGGACTGTGGGCTGATTTTGAGCTCGGGATGTATGCTTTCGGGAGTTACGCCGACAGAGAATTTACAGGCCCTTGCGGATGCGGGCAGAGAGTTTGGTCAATACTAGACGATACGAGGAGGATAGCCATGTTAGATTTTAGATTCAGCAATACAACAGAGATTATATTCGGGAGAGACACACAGTTGCAGGTTGGCGAGGAGACTGCAAAACATGCGAGTAAAGTGTTGATTTGCTCGTACGGGCAGCCGTTTGAGCAAAATCTGATGAATACGATTAAAGAGTCGCTTGATAAGCAGAACATAGACCATTGTGAGCTGTCGGGTATTAAACCGAACCCGGAGGAGACCAAGGTTTATGAAGGCATAGAGATGTGCAGGAGCAGCGATGTTGATTTTATCCTTGCGGTGGGTGGTGGCAGCGTCATTGACACAGCCAAAGCGATTGCGGCAGGTGTAAAGTATGACGGCGATTTTTGGGACTTGTATCTTGGGGGAGAATTTAGCGAAGCGCTGCCAATGGGCGTTGTGCTGACTTTCCCTGCAACGGGCAGTGAGTCATCTAACGGCTCTGTTGTCACCAACGCGAGCACAGGCTATAAGCTTGCGATTATAGACAATTGTCTGCGCCCGAAGTTCGCGATACTCAACCCGGAGCTGACATTCACTCTGCCGCCTTACCAAACGTTTTGCGGTGTTGCCGACATTATGTCGCACGTTATGGAAAGATATTTCTCCAGCACGACGAATACGGATTTGACAGATAGATTGAGCGAAGGCATTATCAGGACAGCGATTAGAAACGCGTTGATTGTGCTTGAAAACCCGAATGATTATGATGCACGGGCTGAGATTATGCTGGCATCAACAATAGCGCACAACGATTTGGTTGGAGTGGGGCGCACGCAAGACTGGGCTTCGCATATGATTGGAATGGAAGTGAGCGCGGTTTATGACTCTACCCATGGCGCAACGCTGTCTGTATTAACCCCGGCTTGGGCAAAGTATGTGTACAAGGACAACCTGTCAAGATTTGTGCAGTTTGCAATGCGGATTTTCGATGTCGAGTATGATATAGATGAGCCGGCAAGAACCGCGATTGAAGGAATCAAACGTATGGAAGCGTTCTTTAAGCGCATTGGCGTGCCGGCGACCATGCAGGATATGGGGATAAAAACGACAGATCGATATATGGAAATGGCCGAGAAAGCGTGTCAAAACGGACCGCTTGGTGATATCAAAAAGCTTCAAGCGCAAGACGTTTACAATATACTAATGCTGGCGACGCAATAGCAGGGGCAAGGGTATGCAGATATTGAAGTAACCGTACATGATTCGTTTTTGATTGCAAAGTGTGATATTCTATATGCAGGGGCGGAGAGACATGGACAAGTTTGAGATTGACCATCGGTTTACCGGTAAACTGCTCAATATTTGCGCGAATAGGGCACTGATAGAAGACGCTCTTGATACGAGAGAGACGATATTGTGCGCAGCCGAGTTGGTAAGATACATCTTTGATAGCAACAAATCGGTTGTAACCTTAAGCAAAGAGATTGAAACAGCGAATCTGTACATCGATGCGTTTTTAACAAGTGAAAATAGCAGTAGAACTTTTTCGGTAATACAAAGTGTGAGCGAAGCGGTGTATATCGATCATATGTCGCTGTTATCGTTCGTTATAAGCGACATTGAAAATGTCATTTCGTTGTCCGGTTCTAAGAAAATAATCTATGATGTTGTATTGAGTGATGATTTGAATGTTTTGAAAAAAATCAATGGAGATGTTGTTCTTGAGTATCGTATTTCGAAACGTTAAAAAGGGAAGAGCATATGAATAAAACCAAGCTGCCTTTTTTAGAGCGAATATTTAAAGGGTTAAAACTAAATACTGTTAAACGCAAATTGATTTTTTACTCTGTGTTGATTATCGTTGTATTGGCGGCGACGACAATCTACTCCTTTATATATACAGCAAATGTAGCGACTACATACAATGGTTTGTTTGGAAGCCTCTATGACTTTAACGATTTGTCGAAGCATTATTATGAAACCAACTACAGAGTTGAAGCCGTGCTTTCTTTGTCACTGAACAGAAGTGAGGCGGACACGCAGGATATTAAAAACCATATTCGACAAGTGGTTGAGGAAACAAAGCAGCTGGATCAGCAGTATAGGAGCATTAAGAGCTGGGTCGGTATAAAGGGCTTGATAGGGTTGATGGAAACATACGAGACGATTGCGGTTGATGTGCTTGAGATGTATGAGAGCAGGGAGGGGCTGCTTGGCGAGGAGTATTTTGACGGCGCGGAAGAGCTGAGAAAACTGAAGGGGTATATCAACGACAGGCTTTCGGAGATTATGAGCGAAGACATCGTGCAAAGTTCAGTTATATACTCGCAGATTAGAGATCAGCTTGGCCAGAACCAGCTGATTTTCACGGCTGTATTTTTCTTAATACTGGTGGCTAACGTAATTACCGTTGTGTATTTTTCGAGATGGTTCACAAAACCAATAGCTAGTTTATCGAAACGAACAGAAAAGATTGCGGCCGGCGATTTGGATATCAGCAACATAAAGGTGGAGAGAGATGATGAGCTGGGGGTGTTGGCCGGATCCTTTAATAAAATGGCGAATAACATAAGGGTGCTTATAAAGCAGATTACACAGAAAGCGGATGTTGAAAGAAAGCTTAAAGAAGAAGAGATGAAGAACTTAAAAGTTATGACCGAGCTTAAGCAAACGGAGCTGAAAATCCTTCAAAGTCAAATCAACCCGCATTTTCTTTTTAACACTTTGAATACTATTGCGCGAATGGCTATGTTTGAAGAGGCAGACGATACACTGAAGTTGATTGAATCGACGTCTGAGCTGTTGCGATATAACCTTGGTAAGATTAAGCGCGAGCGTGTAACGTTGAAGGATGAGATTGATAATGTAAAAGAGTATATTTATATTCAGCAGATGCGGTTTTCTGATAGGATATCGTTTGAGTTTTCGATTGATGAAACACTGCTTGGCGAGGAAGCGCCGTATCTTGTTTTACAGCCGATTGTTGAGAACGCGATTATTCACGGAATAGAACCGATGGAAACGGGCGGGAAACTTAAGCTGTCGGTATATAGAGAGAACGAAAATATTATTGTGAAAATTGAGGACAATGGTATAGGTATGAGCAAGGAAGAGCTTGACCATATCTATTTTGAGAAGAGCTCCAGGAGTATTGGACTTAGCAATGTGAAAAAGCGGATTGAGTATTTCTATGGACAGCAGGATCTGCTAACGGTTATCAGCGAAAAGGGAGTCGGGACTACAGTTTCGGTAACTATACCCAAACAAAAAGCATAAAAGGGGTGACAAGTTATGTATAAAATGTTGATTGCAGATGACGAGGCGCTGGAGAGACGTGCTTTCAGAACGATAGTTGAAAAGGACGTCGAGCTGATTAGCGAAGTGATTGAGGCGCAGAATGGTAATGAGGCTGTGCTTCAAGCGCAGACACACAAACCTGATATTATCGTAATGGATGTTAAAATGCCAGGAATTAACGGTATCGAAGCCATTAAGCAAATAAAGCAAAGCGGTCTCGACGCGCATTTTATTGTGCTGACTGCATATGATGATTTCAATTATATACAAGAAGCCATGAAGATGGGCGTTGATGATTATTTGCTGAAACCATCAAGAAGAGTTAAAATAGTTGACTCGCTTAATAAGGTTGCGCGTATTATTAAAACAGAGCGTAAAAAAGCGGGATTGAATATGACCATGCTGAAGAAAATAGACAAAATCAGACCTGCTGTAGAAAATCAATTGGTATCTTTGGTGATGTTTGGCGGCTCTGGAAATCTGGAAATCAAGAGCTGTTTGGATTTTATTGGAATTCAAAACAGTCGCGGCTATGTGTTAATAGTAAGTCTTGATATTGATTCGAAATTAGAGGATAACACTGCTAAATATTTATTAAACAAAGAGGTGTATGATTATTTGTACAGGCTCGTGCATGACAGCGCGGTCGCAGTAGTTGGTATGCCGTACTCCGGGAATATCACTGCAATAATTTTTGATGACGACAGAAGGATGGAGCAGGAGCTTATCGAGAAAATCCAGCATCAGTTTGAGCGAAGCTTTTCTGTTGGTACGGGAGGTTTTTTTGAGGATCGCCCTCAAATGGAACGGTCGTATTATCAAGCACTGCAGGCGCTTAGAAGCGCAGTGTATGGCAATGAGAAGTTAGTCACTTTTAGTGAAGACGCGGCAATCTCTGACTATACGATACGGTATCTTGCCGGCAAAGAGGAAGTGCTGATACAGCGGTTTAAAACGCTGAATAAGGTTGAATGCATTGACACAATTGACGAAATGTTTCTTTGGATATTCAAAAACATGAGCACAGATATCGGTATCGCAAGAAACTATGTGATGGGTATGGTGGCATTGATTATTAAGACGGCGGCAGGTATGGTTGTAGGCAGGAAGACGGAGGAGCAGTTTTTAAGCAGGGATTATTACGGCGAAATAACCATTATCGATGATTTGTGGAAACTGAAGAAATGGTTCGAGAGAATGCTGGCAGAAGTCTTGGATTCGGTAAAGGAAACGCAGAGCAAAAAGCAAGTAAGGGTGATTGAGCTGGCAAAGGATTATATAGAAAAGCACGCTGCAAGCGATTTGACCTTGGAGAGGATTTCGGCTGAGCTGAATATCAGCCAGACGCACTTTTCGAGGATTTTTAAATCGCAGGTGGGAGTAAGTTTTGTCGATTATTTAACGCAGGTCAGGATTGATAATGCGAAAGAGCTTATGAAGACGACGGATATGAGTTTTAAACAGATTTGCTTTAAGGTTGGGTTTAATGATCCTAACTATTTTAGCAAAGTGTTTAAAAAGGTAGTTGGTATTACACCGGGCGATTATAAAAGCAACCTAGGGTAGGGGAGAGCAGATGAACGAGGGCTATTCACAAGCAGTAACGAATCTGGCAAACAAGCTGGAGTCGAAAAAAAGTTCAACAATAAAATCGTTGGTTGGATTTGATGGTTTTATCGATGAGATTGTGCATGTGGTTAAGAAACGAGTGGACAAGGACAATTATGAAAGAGAATTAACGCTGAAGGACTATGGAGAGCGCATTGCGAGGACTTCGGGTATTTCTTCAAACGTTGAGATTGTTACAGTGTCAAAGAAAGTCGGAGGAAATGGTCCGATAATGACGAATGCGCTAAATGAACTTGGTGTAAATACGTCGTATATCGGAGCACTTGGTTATCCCGAGGTGAATCCGATTTTTCGCGATTTAGCTGCACGATGTGAGCATGTGTACACAATGTGTGAGCCGAGCATGACGGATGCCGTTGAGTTTGACGACGGGAAGATTATTCGCACCAAGCTATCTGCATTTGATGAATTGTCGTTTGATATGATAAAGGAGCGCGTGGGATTGAGTGCGTTAGCCAAACTTATGGATGAAAGTACGCTCATTAGTTTTGTAAACTGGGCACTTCCGCCATATTCGAGCCAAATTTGGGAAGGCGTTTTGAAGGAAGTCTTGCCGTTGCAGATAAGCAATCCTCTTGAGAAGACATTGTTTTTTGATATTGCGGATCCATATTCACGCCCGCAAGAGGCTGTGAAGGATATACTGGGAACGATTGGACAGTTTTCTGAGTATTATAACGTTGTCCTTGGGCTGAATTTAAGTGAGGCGGTGCAAATCGCCAACTTGTTTGGCGGCTCGTTTGATTTTAATGCAGGACAGCTGCATGAAGTTGCGGGGTATGTAAGAAAAAATGTGAATGTTGCAATACTGGTAATACATAATGCCAAAGAAGTTGCTTGTGACTGCGATGATGGATATTACCATTGGGAGACTGCTTATTGCAGGAAACCCAAATTGACAACGGGCGCAGGGGATAATTTTAACGCAGGATTCAGCTTAGGGTTGGCACTGGCACTGGAGCCAGAAGATGCTTTACTTATGGGGATGGCTGTGTCAGGGTTTTATATTCGAAATGCAAGAAGTGCAAATTTTGAAGAGCTAATACAGTTCATTAAGTTGTGGGCGAAGGGTGAGCTGGATTGAGGATAGGACTTGCCCGCGATTCTTTTTACGCCATGTGTCTTTCTGAAGTATAATGGTCATAATAGTGAAGAGCGAAGTATAGCTGGTACAGATCATTTTTGATGAATTTTTACATAAGGGCGACGAGTAGATTTTTGTAAAGGGTGATTGCGGATGAATGACAATTTAATTAAAAAGAAAGTAATGGTTGAAGGAATGACTTGCGGGGCATGTGCGCTTAAAATAGAGAGCACGCTCGAAGGTATAGAAGGCGTTTCTGATATTAGCGTATCTTACGGCGACGGCTTTGCACATTTTACGTATGACAAAAACACGGTGGCTATTGAAGATATCGCGGGTGCGATAAATCGGCTAGGCTATCATTTTGAAAAGCAAGGCTCTGTTGAAGCATTTTCTGAGGCAGTTGCCAAAGAAGCGAACAGCAAAAAGAAAAAGATCGCCGGAGTGGTCGGCATCGTCATCATAGCGCTAGCGCTGTATTTCGTTTTCAACAATATAATCGGCTTCAACTTTTTACCCGAAGTAAACCAAAGCATGAGCTTCGGTATACTCTTTGTTGTAGGACTTTTAACATCTGTCCACTGTATTGCGATGTGCGGGGGAATAAATCTATCTCAATGTGTCTCGAAAAATAGCGAGCAGAGCGAATCGATAAAGAGAAAACTGAAGCCAAGCATTTTGTATAATGCCGGACGAGTAATTTCTTATACTATCATAGGCGGTATTGTTGGCGCGATTGGATCTGTATTTAGCTTTTCCGGCGAGGCCAGAGCAATTGTCGTTATTGTGGCGGGTACCTTTATGCTATTGATGGGACTCACCATGCTAGACGTTTTTCCGCGGATAAGAAAGATCATTCCCAGAATGCCAAAGTTTATATCTAAGAAAATACATGGTGCAAAAAAAGGAAGGGGTCCTTTGGTGGTGGGGCTGCTAAACGGGTTTATGCCTTGTGGTCCGCTACAGGCTATGCAGCTATATGCGCTGGGAACAGGAAGTTTTTTGGCGGGAGCGTTTTCTATGTTTTTATTCAGCATTGGAACGGTTCCCCTAATGTTTGCATTTGGCGCAATAAGCTCAATACTGAGCAGTAAGTTTACTAAAAAAATGATGTGGGTAAGTGCTGCGCTGGTGATAGTTTTAGGAGTAATAATGGTGGGGCGCGGGCTTAACCAGTCGGGGATATCCATTCTTTCACCGGGCGGAGAGGTAAGCAATATTGCAACAGTTAGGGGAAATACACAGCTTGTATCAACGAATATGCAACCAAACGAATATGAGCCAATAGCTGTTCAGGAAGGAATCCCTGTAAAGTGGACAATTAATGTGGAAGAAGGCGATTTAAACGGTTGCAACAACCCGGTCACCATCCCAAAATACGGTGTGGAGAAGAAACTCGAAATCGGGGAGAATATTATTGAGTTTACTCCGACAGGACAGGGCAAAGTACTTTATACCTGCTGGATGGGGATGATATACGGCAACATTGTAGTGGTGTCCGATATATCGCAGGTATCAGAAGACGATGTAAACACACGAACATATGATGAAATTGAGCTTTACGGCGATGGAAATGAGACTGGTAGCGAAGAGATTATAATTGACCTTCCGCTGTGCTGTTATGGATTGTACGATGTAGAGGATTATGAAGGGGAAACAGATTCCGAGGAATAGGAGCACTAAGAGGCATGAAAGGTGACGGAGCATGAAAAGATCTGAAGTGAACACCGCCATTGAGTGGGCGAGGAAACTGCTGGAAGACAACAGCATTGCTTTACCGATTTTCGCCGAATGGACGCGCGATGAGTGGCGTGCAAATGCAGATAAAGCGGTCACAATCCGAAAGACAATGCTCGGCTGGGACGTAACAGACTATGGACTAAACGATTATAAAAAGATAGGCGGAGTGTTATTTACTGTGCGCAACGGAGATCAAAATGATAAGACCATTGGTGTGCCGTATGCGGAGAAATATATATTGCTGGAAGAAGGGCAAGCGCTGCCGACGCATTTTCATTATAGCAAGACAGAGGATATAATAAATCGCGCGGGTGGTGTGCTGGCTCTCAAGTTGTACAATGCAAAAGAGGACGAAAGCATTGATTACGACAACGATGTTACTGTTTATATGGATGGGATTAGACATGTTGTTGGTGCCGGAGAAACAGTAAGCGTACATGTCGGGGGCAGCATTACGCTCACACCCTATCTGTATCATAGTTTTTGGGCGCTGAAAGGCGCGGGAGACTTAGTGGTTGGCGAGGTGTCATCTGTCAACGATGACAATGTGGACAATCGATTCAATCCGACAATGCCTAGATTCGGCGAAATTGAGGAAGATGAGCCTGTCGTTTACCCACTGTGTAACGAGTACGAAAAGCTACTTGTATAATCGCTCGAACGGTTATGGGTGGATATACTGAGATGAGGTAGATTATTTGTTCGGGTATTCTTTTTATAAGAGGTAATCATTTGATTTGAAAGGTTAAGCTGCTTTTCGCCGGAGGATAAATGATGGAATCCGAAAGACTGTATAATGCTAAAAAACTATTTGAATATTTGTATATAAGAGATGCCAATTGTGTCCATGCTGACCTGATCATGGGCTTTGGGCACTTCGACCTTGAAATTCCAAGACAGTGTGCATATCTTTATCAAAGAGAAGCTGCGCCGAAAATACTTTTTACCGGGGGGAGAGGCTCGGGTAGTGCAGGCCTTGCGGAAGCGGAAGCAAAAGTGTTTTGCGATGTGCTTCAGTCTGAGTTTCAAAAGATTCCGTGCAGTGATGTCATCGTCGAGAGCGACTCGACAAACACGGGCGAAAATATAGTGGTGAGTGCAAGGGTTTTAAGAGAAGCCAACAGCAGCATGAATTTCGATAATGGGATTGAGACCATTATAGCAGTAGCATCACCGTATAGACAGAGGCGAGTATGGCTCACGCTGCAAAAGCAACTACCAAAAATTACAGTATGCAATATGCCGCCAGAGACAACGTTTGAAAAAGAATTATCATTGTTTCAACTAAATGGAGAGAACCTTATTTTGTTGTTGTTTAAAGAAGTGGAACGTATTATAAGCTATCCGGGGAAAGGGTTTGTGGAGCGTGAGAATCTGCCCGTGAAAATAATGAATTCATACACGAATCTAAGGCGAATGTATGAGGGTTAGATTTACGTGCTGCTGATTATTACTAACAGCGGATTGACGTAACAAAAGACAGTAATCAATTTCAATACCGAAAGAAGATGATAATACAGTAATCTTTGACAAGCAGTTATTATAATAGTATTATTATAGAAGGATATTGCTGAACCCTTTTAAATCAAAATCAAATGAAAGTAATTCTAATTGATGTTGAATACGATATAAATAATATTTAAAGGCAGCATAAGAAATTATGGGCTTGGACTTAAGTGCAGGGTTACTAGCAGCGATGGGTGTCTCGTTTGTATCGGGGCTCGTTTTAGCTTTTGCACCCTGTTGCTTCCCTTCTGTTATATTAATGGGAGCATATGTAACCGGGAAAAAAGAGATTTCAAAAAAACAGGGGTTTTTTATATCTCTGTGTTTTGTATCCGGTATGATTTTGATTTTGACTACATTGGGACTTTTAACCGGCGGTTTTGCTGGCTTTATAAAGCAAAGCCCGATATTTTTCTACGTCATCGCCGCAATGCTGATAGTAATGGGGTTTTGGCAGCTGGGAATTGTCGACTTAAGCTTTATGCAAAGAGGCACTAATCCGCAGGTATATAAGTTTAAATCAGTTTATTTAAAGGCTTTTTTGATGGGACTACCTTTTGGGATAACAGCTTCTGCTTGTACATTACCGATAACATTTTCGATTTTATCATACGCCGCTATCAAAGGGAACTTTTTGTTTGGGGCGCTTTTAATGTTTATTTTGGCTATAGGCAAAAGTATTCCTACAGTTTTGGTGGGCACGTTTTCGGGGCTTGTTAAACAGTTCAGGGCTTTTTCTAAATATCACTATATAATTGAAAAGATAGCGGGCGTGGCTATGATTGGTGTTGCAGTATATCTCATATGGATAGCTTAATTTAGGGAATGATCGATTATGAAAAGAAAATATAAAATAATAATAGTGTGCGCGGTTGCGGTTATATTGGCAGTTACGTTTACTTTGAAGTTTACAGTTTTCAAAAAGGTTACCAACGTCGATATTGCCGAGATGGATTTATACGGGCAATATGAAACGTTTAAAGAAGCAAAGCAGCCAAGAATGATTGTATTTTCATACTTCACTTTGTGTTGTGTTTCTTCCATGGCGGAGACAGGGCTTTATAACTACGAAGTGAAAAAAATAATGAAAGAGTATGAGGGAGAGCTTTTAAGCATATTCACAGATTCGAAAAATATTTCTGATGCTGACAGAGAAGTATTGTACCAAATGGCTGCGGACTATGGGGTAGTTACTCTGCCTACCATAGTTTTAATAGACGACTTAGGGCACGTTCTAGGGTTCTTTGAAGGAAAGCTTGACGAGGAAAAAGTCAAAGAAGGTATCGAGAGTTTGAACTAGAGCTAAATCGACGAGTTGGCTGTATTGGCTGATGACTTTGTCCCGTAGAACTGGTCAGCATTGAAAGTGATTTTTTACAGTATTGATATTCTGTTGACAAATCAACAAGACGAACTGCGATTATTAGGATGAAGAAAAGTTGTGGTAAAAACAAGGTGTGGCTCGCCTCCACCAGACCACAATTGAAAACAATGACCTTACCCAACTAGATTGATAATGAAGGAAAGTGAGAAA
>JABGQS010000041.1 GCA_018648645.1 Clostridia bacterium | reverse complement strand
TTATTTTAACCGAGGTTGAGCTCTTTGGCTCTTTTTTATTTGAATTCCCTTTTTACACCATTATACGGACTTTATCGTTCCAGAGGCAAAGCCTATCTATATTAATGAGAACTTTGATAAAGCAATTAATGATTTATTGGATGAGCTTGAAGGCAAAGGCTCAACACTAGCACCTACATTTTTCTTTGTTGATCCTTTCGGATACAGCATAAAAATGGATACAATTAAACGCATAATGAACGTGCCAAAATCGGAAGTACTTATCAATTTTATGTTCAATTTTATTAATAGGTCAATTAATATACCCAGTGAAGCAGACAGATTAAATATGCTTTTCGGTACAAGCAAGTGGGAAGAAATAAGGCCTAAAACAGGAGCAGATAGAGAAGACAGCATTATTAACTTATACAAAAAGCAAACAAAAATGTTTTCGAACTATTCTTATGCCTATAAATTAAAATTTCCAGATCAAAACAGGACATATTATTACTTAGTTCACCTTACTAATCATTTCAAGGGATGCAACATTATGAAATCCGCCTTTGCAAAGCATAACTCAGGTAGATTGGAATATTCAGGGAACAAGGGAAAAGACCTTTCATTTTTTGATCTGCCCGAATATAAAGAAGATCTTATTACTAATTTTTTCAGAAACCCCTCTTGGAAAAATAAAAGTCTTTCATTTGATGAAATTATCGCTATAATTATAGATGACACACCTTTCATAGAAAAGGATATTAGAACAGCACTAAAAACAATGATTAAGAACGGTGAAATAATTCGGATACCAGTTACTAGTAAACCAAACGGAACTGGTTTGAGCAAAGCGGATACCATAGAGTTCAAGGAGAATCCTAATGGAAAGCATTAAAAGAAAATCGCTTCTATATAAGACAGGCGTCGAATATGGAGACTATACCATCAACCACGCATTGGGCTGTTCCCATGGCTGTAAATATCCTTGCTATGCCTTTTTAATGGCTAAGCGATTCGGAAGGGTCAAATCATACGAAGAATGGATACAACCGAAAATTGCGATTAACGCATTAGAAATACTTGAAAAAGAAATTCCTAAATTTAAAGATGATATCAAGGAAGTTCATTTATGTTTTACTACTGATCCCTTCATGCTTGGTTATGATGAAGTTTCAGAAATGAGTATTGAAATAATTAAGAAACTAAATGAGACTGGAATTAAATGTACTACATTAACCAAAGGAATTCTACCAAATGAGTTAGCTGAATTAAATACAGTAAATGAATTTGGAATTACTCTTGTCTCTTTAGATGAAAGTTATCGAGAGGAATACGAACCATATGCATCACCTTATATTGATCGAATAGAATCATTGAAGTATTTACATGATAAAGGAGTAAAAACATGGGTAAGCATAGAACCATACCCTACTCCTAATATTATTGAACAGAATTATGATGATATTTTGGATTCAATTTCTTTTGTTGATAAAATCATATTTGGTAGAACAAATTATAATAAGATAATTTCTGAATACAAAAATCAAAAGCAATTCTACAATGAATTAGCTTATAAAACTATTGACTATTGTACAAAAAACAATATCGATTATCATATTAAGGAAAAGACAATAACTGAGAATATGCCAATCAAAAATAGCCTTTCGGCTTAATTATAACTTAGCTCAACTTAAAAAGAAAATTTTCTCTTGGAAAATCTTCCTCTTTCTCGCTTCGCTCAAAATTCACCTTTAAAATACGCTTATAAGAATAGGGATTTCGCTGTTTGCGAACAGCGAGGTAAGGCTCTGCCTTACCAATCCGTAATTTTTTAGGCAAAAAATTAAGTAAAACTTCTATACCTTACATATCAGTTCCGGGTGGTTGCGCGCGTAGTGAAACAAGTACTGCTGCGCTATCCCGGCGTACTCGCCAAACGTCTCGTCCACAAATTTGCGCAGCTGTTTGTCGTTCTTGCCCGTGTAGCCGTACGCGCCGCAAAGCACGCGGTTCATCCACACGTCGTTCGGGAACGCCTGCATGAACCCCAGCGAGTACAGACACACGCAATCGGCGACTTTGCCGCCAACGCCCATCAGCGCCGTCAGCTCTGCTCTCGCTTGACCGTACGGCTTGGCTTTAAGCGCATCAAGGCTAAACCCGCTCTGCACCGCCCTTGCCGTCTCGATGATATATCGCGCCCGATACCCCGCTCCGCACGCTTTGATGTCGTCCTCGCTCGCCTGCGCCAGCGCCAAAGGTGTCGGGAAGTCGCGCGTATCCTTGCCAATTGGTTGCCCGTAGCGCGCACACAGCTTGTCAACAATGCCCATGATGCGCTTCACGTTGTTGTTGGCAGATATGATAAAGCTTATCAGCGTCTCGAACGGCGGCTGAGCAAGAACCCTGATACCTCCCGCAAACGCCATGCCATCGCGCAAATACTCGTCACCGTTATAGCTTTGCTTGATAGCGCCGTAATCGCGATTTAGGTCAAAGTACTCTTCCCACCCGTCGTTTTTCTGCGCGCCGAATATCGTGACATCGCTGCCGTTTTGCTCGGCGTAAACCTGCCGTCCAAGCGCAACGCCCGCAAACCCATCGCCGTCCTGTTGCCACCTGAAACACTGACCGGAAAGCAGCGTCTGCTCCAGCGAAAAGTGGTCTATACCACTTATATACATGTTATTATTCTCATATGTAATGTCCATATGCGAATTATATCATATTTTGCGTAGCAAAATTACGAAAGTTTTACTCAATTTTTTTCAAAAAATTGCGGGGTTTCCAAAGGGCACGTGCCCTTTGGTCTTTGCTGGAACAAAGCACAAAAAAACAGGCTTCGCAATTGCAAAACCTGCTTTGTCTGTTATTAGCTTAGTTAGCTTCGGGATACACGCTAATCTGCTTTTTGTCTCTGCCCTTGCGTTCAAACTTCACGTTGCCGTCAATAAGCGCAAACAGTGTGTCGTCTCCGCCGCGTCCAACGTTGTTACCCGGATACAGCTTTGTTCCGCGCTGACGCATTAGTATATTTCCCGCAAGCACAAACTGACCGTCGCCGCGTTTGACGCCAAGTCGTTTACTCTCGCTGTCTCTACCGTTTCTGCTGCTTCCAACACCCTTTTTATGTGCCATTTCTCTCGCCTCGCTTTCACACTTGGATTGTATATCGTACTTCTTATCTTCTGTCTATTTTACCGGTGGCTTCTTTGCCGCTGCCGGCTTCTTTGCCGTTGTTGTCTTAGCTGCCGTTGTCTTTGCCGCTGGCTTCTTGGCTGCTGGCTTCTTGGCTGCCGTTGTCTTTGCCGCTGTTGTCTTTGCCGCTGGCTTCTTGGCTGCCGTTGTCTTTGCCGTTGTTGCCTTAGCTGCTGCTGGCTTCTTGGCTGCCGTTGTCTTTGCCGTTGTTGCCTTAGCTGCCGGCTTCTTAGCTGCCGTTGTTTTAGCCGCTGGCTTCTTAGCTGCCGTTGTCTTTGCTACTGCCGGTTTCACTTCTGCCTTAGCCGCTGTCGCATCCGCCTTTTCCTTCGCAAGTGCGATGCTTGTGATCTTCACTCTGCTGTATGGCTGTCTGTGCCCCTGCTTCTTGCGATACTTTCTCTTTGGCTTAAACTTATAAACAACGATCTTCTTATCTTTACCGTGCTCGGTTACTTTCGCTTTTACTTTAGCTCCGGCTACCAGTGGTGTTCCGATTTGCACGTCATCACCATCTGCTACAACCAACACGTCAAAGCTTACTGTTTTGCCGACATCCGCGTCCAGTTTTTCTACCTGCACAATGTCGCCGATTTGCGCTTTATACTGCTTTCCGCCTGTTTCAAAAATTGCATACATAGCTGTTACCTCCTCATCCCAGTCTCGCCATAATGGTATCTCGGACAGTGCCGAGAATTTATGAACCATGTTTGTGCGGCTCAGCTAAAAATAATATCACAAACTACTGCCCATGTCAACAAAACACTTTGGCTTTTCCGATCAGTTTGTCGCGCTCTTTAGCCGAGCTTAGCTCGACCACCTTATAATCGGACAAATGCGTGCCTTCGCTTGCCATAATATAGAACGTATACCCCGCCATCTTCGGTATAATAGGCGTGCCTTCTTCGTTCTTTTTCTCGATATATCGCGCAACCGACGGGTTAACCTCCACCAAGAAGTCTTTCATGTCCGTGTGCTCAATCTGACGCAAAATCAGCCGCCTTATATTCATCGCGGTTGTCTCTTCACTGTTCACCAGCCCGCTGCCTCCGCAGTACGGACACGTGCGCTGCACAAGACTGCTTAGCTTGCGTCGCACCTTCTTGCGCGTCATCTCAACAAGCCCAAGCTCGGTTATGCCAAGCACGTTCGTCTTTGTGCGATCTTTGGCAAGCGCCGTTTCCAGCTCGTCTACCACCCTTTGCTTGTTGGCCACAATCTCCATATCAATAAAGTCAATAACGATAATACCGCTGATGTCCCGCAATCTTAATTGCCGCGCAATCTCCTTTGCCGCTTCGCAGTTCACCTTAACTATCGTTTCCTGCAAGTTGTTATCACCGACAAATTTGCCGGTGTTCACGTCCACCACCGTCAGCGCTTCCGTCTCGTCTATGATGATATACGCGCCGTTTTTCATCCAAACCTTTTTCTCCAGCGCTTTGTCTATTCGCGCCTGAATACCGTAATCGTCAAATATATTCGCGCCGTGTTCATACATCCTCACCCGCTCTGTCATAAACGGAGCAATGATTCCCGCCACAGCGACCACCTTGTCGAAATACTCTTGGTTGTTGATTACAAACTCATCCACATCAGTGGTAAACATGTCGCGCACGGTCCGAAACACTAGCGACTCCTCCGCGTGTATCAGCCTTGGCGCGGTCAATATCTTCGATTTGTTGTTTATCCTGTGCCACAGCCTCTCGAGGAACTTCACCTCGCCGACAAAATCCTCTTCGCTTTTGCCGATTGCAGCAGTTCGCAGAATTATGCCCATGTCCTTTGGCTTAATGCGCTCCATGATCTCTTTCAGTCTGTCGCGCTCCGTTTCGTCTTCGATGCGCCTTGACACCCCAACGTGATTAACCGTCGGCATCAAAACGAGCATGCGCCCCGGCAAAGTTACGTGCGTGGTAATTCGCGCGCCTTTGTTGCCGCCCGGCTGCTTTAGCACCTGCACCATAATCTGCTGCCCTTCATTGACCATATCTTCGATGCTCTTAGGCGCAAGATTTGGGTGCTCTGCCTTTTGTTCAAATTCAAAATCAGAAGTATCCGCCAGAATATCTCCGGCGTAAAGAAATGCGTTTTTATCCTGACCGATGTCCACAAACGCCGCCTGCATACCCGGCAAAACGTTTGCTACCCTGCCCTTATAGATGTTGCCGACCAGACGCTCTTTGCCTCTTCGCTCAACATGAATCTCGACCAGCTTGTCGTTCTCAAGCAGTGCAATCCTAGCCTCAAGCGGACCTACATCCGCCACGATTTTTTTATTCATTTAAGAAAGCTCCAAACTTATTTAAAATATATTCAAAGCATTGCAAACATGTGCATTGCTTTATAATCAGATTTTTGAGCAGGCTGCTAATAGGTCAACAGCTTTGCCGCCGCTGTGAGCAAGCAGCTTTGTGCGGGTCACGCTGGCCGAGAACTCCCCGGCGCGCTTTTTGATCTCGTCCAATACAAAATCGGGTTTCAGCGAACCCGCCGGCGCGGCCACCAGCCGCATTACCAAAGCATCGTTCCTGGATTCCAGCGAAACGATCATCGCTCGCATGTCAAACTCTTTAATCCTGCCCTTGCTTTTTTTAGTGGCAGTAATTTGTGCTTGCCCCATTATATCACAAACCGCCGCATTTATCATGTCAATATCTACATCCGAAAAAGCAACCGTATATTCTGCCTCACGCATCGCCGCCATCAGCTTTGGGGCCTTGTCATTAAGCCGCACCGCGCTCTTCGCTTCAATACCCGGCGGCAGCGCATTGCTAAGCGCAAACAAAAACACTTTTGTGTCTACGTCTTCGCTTAGAGCCATCTCTACGCACTCACACTCGCTGGCAACCCCAAGCGCAAGCGCCGACGCAAACGACACCACGTAATGCGGATTAAACCCTTGCGACAACTTCACAGGAAGGTTGCTTCGCCGTATCGCTCTGCTAAACGCGCGCTGCAAATCGAGGTGCGAAATATACTTTGCCATGCCCGTTTTGCTAAACTCTATCCCGATTCTCATACGCACAGCCCCGCTTTTCTCAGCCCGCAGCTTGTACATATTTCGCGGCAGTCCGGCGTTGTTGCCATGTCTTTCGCCTGCTCATACTCATCCGCAAGCAGCTGCTTGGTAACCCCCGAGCTTATCGTTTCCCAAGGCAGCGTTTCGCTCAGCTCGCGTTCCCTCTGCGCATAAAACGCTGTGTCCACGCCATTTTCTTCAAACGCCTCGCTCCATTTGCTAAAGCTAAACAGCTCTTTCCAGCTGTCGAATCTGCATCCTTTTTTATACGCCGTTTCCAACACCGCTCCAAGCTGCCTGTCGCCCCGCGCAAAAACGGCTTCCAGTATGCTCGTCTTCGCATCGTGCCAGTTAAACCTAACACCCTTAACTGTCCGAAACCCGTCTCGAAGCGCTTGCTGCTTTACTTCAAACGTCTCCACGCTGTCCTGTGCTGCCCATTGGAACGGTGTGTGCGGTTTTGGCACAAAACAAGCCACGCTTACCGTCAATCGCAGACCGCCTTTGCGCTTCTCCTTTGGCACTTCGTAAAACAGCTTCCTAATTTGCGCGACCGTGCTTACGATGCCCAAAATGTCCTCGTCCGTTTCCTCCGGAAGCCCTATCATAAAATACAGTTTTACACCATTTACACCCGAAGCAAACGCCTGTCGCGCCGCTTCGTAAATATCCTCATCGGTAATGTTCTTGTTGATGATGTCGCGCATGCGCTGCGTGCCTGCCTCCGGCGCAAACGTCAGATTCTTGTTTCGCACGGCACTCAGCTGCTCCGCGTACTCGCCGCTGAACGAGTCTACCCGCAGCGACGGTACGGCAAGTGACACGCCGCTTTTTGTTAGCTCGCTCGACAAACCGCCAACAAGCTGCGCAACGTCGGTATAGTCGCCCGTAGACAGCGAGCACAGCGACACCTCTTCGTGCCCCGTGTTCTCTATGCTGTTTTTCGCTTGGCTGACCAGCTTCTCTACGCTTCGCTCGCGCACAGGCCGATACACAAACCCTGCTTGGCAGAACCGACAGCCTCTGCTGCACCCGCGCATTAGCTCAATAGTCACACGGTCGTGCACCACGCCAAGATACGGTACAATCGGACTTTCGGGAAACGCGCTGTTTTCGAAGTCCGCCACGATACGCTTTGTCACCGTTTTTGGCGCATCGCCCTTTGGCACAATTTCATCAATTGTGTTGTCGTCCTTATACGTCACGTCGTACATGCTCGGCACATAAACGCCTTCAATTCTCACCGCTGCGTCCAAAAACGCCTGCCGTGTCTTGTGCTTTTTCCTTAGCGCAATCAGCTCGGGCAAAACCTCTTCGCCTTCACCGATAACAAACGCGTCGATGAAGTCGACAAGCGGCTCAGGGTTATATGTGCACCCTCCGCCTGCAATCACAATCGGCATACTGTCCGTACGCTCGGCCGTATGCAACGGAATCCTCGCCATTTCTATCATCGCCAGCACATTGGTATAGCACATCTCGTACGATAAGTTGAACCCAATCATGTCGAATTCACTAAGCGGTGTTTTCGTCTCCAGCGAATACAGCGGAATGTCATTCTCGCTCATCGCCTGCTCCATGTCGGGCCACGGGCAATAGCACCGCTCTGCAAACACGCCGTCCATTGTATTGACCACGTGATACAAAATCGCGCTGCCCATGTGCGACATCCCAACCTCATACACATCAGGAAAACACATCGCATAGCGCAAAGTGTTCTGCTCAATATCCTTATTTACCTCGCCAAACTCGCCGCCGGTATATCTCGCCGGTTTCAGCACGCTCGGTAATATCTCTTCCAGCTTCTTAATATCTATCACTATTTTGCTCTTTTAACCTCCTGCCAATATCCGTCCAAGTCCTCTATAAAATATACACCCATCTTAGTGTTCTCATAGCATATTATACCCATCTTTTTGTGCAGCTCGTGCGCCGCTTCAAAATCGTTCGTCGCAAAGCCAATATGACTTTCGTTGTCGCCAAGGTTATACGGTCTGTCCATCTCCCTTAGCCACGTCAGCTCCAGCACAAAATCACCATCCGTCAAATACACAATCAAGAAGCTGCCGTCCGCAGCAGCGTTTCTTCTCAGCTCCTCCAGCCCAAACGCTTTGTCATAAAACGCTATGCTCTTGTCCATATCGCCAACATTAATATTCACATGATCAATCTTAAACATTTCTTCCTCCACCCTTTGTATCTATAATAATTTATCGCCGTTTTTATTCACGGCAAAAACTTTAGTATCTCCACTCAAATGCTTTGCAGCAAACTCAAGTGTATCCGCAAAGTTCACAAAGTGTATCGGTATAAAGCTCACCGGCTTCATCATATCGATGAACATGTCCGCGCCTTCGTCATAGCCGCTGCCCTGGCGCTTATCCACCGGAAAAAACGCAAAATCGATATCCTGCACATTTGCCCGCAAATACTTCATCTCTCGGTCAAAATACAGCTGCATCTGGCGCGAATAGTTCGCGTCGCCCTCGTCCCGCCAATGCCAATAGTTGAGGTCTCCCGCGTGGAACAACCGCTTGCCTTCGCACTCCACATAAAAGCTGCCGCCGATATCGGTAGACCCAAACTCCATCGCGTGCAAATACCCGTCGTCAAAAGTTTCGCCTCGGCTCATCTTTACTGCACTCTCGTGCGGATAACTCACCGTATCGTCAACCAAATAAGTCACATTGCGGCTCAACTTTTCCCAATCAAATACAATTCGGCTGAAGTGATCGCCGTGGCTGTGCGATACAAAAACGTACACCCGTTTCGCACTTTGTATTTCCTCGTCACTGATAGACCCGCTTGCCATCCCGTCGCCAAGATTGCCCATAAAATAGTCAAACACCAGCAGCGCCTCGTCCATCACCACGCAAACCGCGCTGTGGTGCAAAAAATATATCTGCATACTCCTCTTCCTTTTGGTTATTAAGCATATTCTAACATAGCCACAAAGTCTGCACAACACCAAGCAGCAATAACGCTGCCACCGCTGTGCCGTTCTGTTTTCCTTTGTCAGATTGATTTACACCGATTTATTCCTCCACATCAAAACGAGCCAATACAATCAAGACACTTGGCTCGTTTAGATGTATTCCTTATTTATTCAGATATGCTCGTATTGCCGATATAAACTGCTCACCATATTCATTCAGCTTAACTTGCCCAACCCCCGCAACTTCAAGCATATCACCCCTGCTCTGTGGCTGCTTCTTACACATGTCAACCAGCGTCGCGTTAGAGAATACAACAAATGCGGGGACTTCCTTTCCTTGCGCTATCTCCAAACGTAGCTCCCTTAAAGCCTCATAAAGTTCGCCGTCGATGTCGTCTATACTACTGCTGCCGCTGCCGCGTTTATTTTTACGCTTACTACTTTGCTTGCTTGCTTTCCTTTCGGTCTCCTTTGCCAGCTTTATTAGAATCGTTTCGCCGCCAAGCAGCACATCTCTCGCATTCTCCCCAAGCTTTATTATTGGAAACTCGTCGTCAGTCTGCACCAAATATCCTTTAATAACAAGGTGGTTAATTATGTTGCGAATTCTACTTTCAGTTGTGTCCTTCAAAATCCCATAGGTCGAAACTTCATCAAGTCTCCAAGAAAGTATCTTTTGCGCTTTACTGCCCCGAAGAACCGCCGCGATAGTTGTCGTGCCGTATCTTTGCCGCGTTTTGTGCACGCACGAGATTATCTTTTGTGCGTCAGTTGTAATATCCACCTGCTCGAAATTGCCTAAGCAGCTGCCGCAGTTACCGCAATACCCTTCCGGCGTGTCCCCAAAATACTTCAATATATACTCTCGCAAGCAATCATTCGTGTGACAATAGAACGTCATTAGCTTCAATCGCTGCCGATCGTTCTCAATAACTCGCCGTCTTTGCTGCGCATCCATATCGCTATTCCGCTCGTTCTGATTAATCAAAAACTGATTGGTCACCACATCTTTGCCGTTGTATAGCAGCAAGCAATCGGCGCGCGTTCCGTCTCTGCCCGCTCTGCCCGCCTCTTGATAATAGCTCTCAATGTCCTTTGGCATGTTGAAGTGTATGACAAATCCCACGTTACTTTTGTCTATCCCCATTCCAAACGCGTTGGTCGCCACCATTATCCTTTTTCGGTCATACAGAAAATCGTCCTGGTTGTCTTTTCGCTCCTGCTCGCTTAGCCCCGCGTGATACCGCGTTGCGTGGTATCCGTCTCGCACCAAATCTGCACACACCTTTTCTACCGATTTTCTGGTAGAGCAATACACAATCCCGTTTGCGTTCTTGTTCTTGCCGACATAAGCTGCAAGCTCGCTATACTTGTCGTGCGGTTTCCTCACCTCAAAAAATAGATTCTCTCTGTCAAACCCTGTCGCAATAACAGTCGGGGTTTTCTGTCGCAGAATTTTTATAATGTCCTTTTTAACAACCTGTGTTGCCGTTGCTGTAAACGCAGCAATAATAGGCCTTCTGCCCAGCTTATCAATGAAATTGGTTATCTTCAAATAGCTTGGACGAAAATTCTGCCCCCACTGCGAAACACAATGCGCTTCGTCCACCGCTACCATAGATATATCTGCGCTTTGCGCAAACGCCAAAAATGACGACATGTCCAGCCGCTCGGGCGCAATATAAATCAGCTTATACTTGCCTGCCTTTGCGTTGTCCAGCACTCTTTGTGTCTGTGCGTATGACAGCGACGAGTTGATAAACGCGACCGAGACGCCGTTTTCCACGAGCGCACCAACTTGGTCTTTCATCAGCGATATAAGCGGAGAGACCACCAGCGTTGTCCCTTCCAGCAACAGCGCCGAGATCTGATAGCACAGCGATTTGCCCGCGCCCGTCGGCATTATCCCGACCACATCGTTTCCCCCAAGCACGCCGTCTATAAGCGCTTCTTGCCCCGTCAAAAACTCGTTATACCCAAATATCTGCTTTAGCAGACGTTCCTTTTCCATGCGCCGCTCCCTCATGATGCAATTCATTATTTATCACACAAATAAATGTTCTTACTTATTCTAGCATAAGCGCAAAGGCTGCACAACACCAAAACCAAACGGGTCACTTTTTTCGTATCAAAAAAGCGACCCGATATCAAACCGAGTCGCTCCGCTTTCTCTTTCTATGATAATTTGTCCAACAAATCGTCCGCGCTTTGCATCTTGTCAATCACTTCCACGCCAAACGGACACCGCTCCTCGCATTCACCGCACGCTATGCAGTCGACCTCGCTCTGCTCTTCGTACATTCTCACGCCGCCCTTGTCGCCTTGCTCCATCGCGTCAATCGCGCCGATTGTCTTTGCGATGTTGATGTTTTGTGGGCACGGCAAGCAATGGTTGCAGTACATGCAAAACCCGCTCGTTGCCATGCTCGCCTTCTTAATCACGCCGGAATAATCGCGCTGCTGCTCGCTCGCTTCGCAATACGCCGCCGCCGCGTCCACTTCTGCAACGCTTTTGCACCCAACCGCCACCGACACAACACCCGGTCGCGTCAGCGCGTATTCAAGGCTCTGGTCTGTTGTCATCGTAATTGGAAACGCGCTGTTCTTGTCGAGCAGCCTACCCGCGCCATACGCTTTCATAACAACAATACCGCACTGCTCCGTTTCGCAAAATCTATAGAACGCCTGGCGCTCCTGCCCAATCTCATCCTGTTGATGTTCCTTCTCAAAAAGCCCATCCATGTCTGTGTCAACATTCATCGTGTCAAACACAGGGTTTATGCTAAACATCGCGCTGTCAAAGCTGCCCGTCTCAATCAACGCTTGCGACGTCATCACCATATGACTGGAGAACCCGAGCATCCGCGCCTTGCCTTGCCGCACCAACCGTTGCCCCAGCGCCAATAACCCATCATTAAGCACAATCTGCGCGTCGTCAGCGTCGTCAATATAGTGCAGCATCAGCATATCCACGTAGTCGGTATCAAGCCGAGTCAGCAAATCTTCAATATACAGCTCGCACTTCTTCACATCGCGGCTTCGTTCATACTGCCCGTCCTTTTGCACAGCACCAAGATGCCCCGCAACCATCATCTTGTCCCGCCGCCCCTTTAACGCAGTTTTCATATAGTCGCGCACATTCGGCGACGGCATGAAGAAGTCCGCGTAATTGATTCCATGGTCTATGCAAGCGCTCACGACATCAAGCAGCAGCTTCTTATCCTCAAACTCAAGATGCTCTGCTCCAAGGCTGATTTCGCTTATCGGTATTCCCGTTTTGCTAAATTTCCTATATTTCATGCTGTGCTCCTTTGCGCCCTTTTCTTGTTTCCCGTCTTTTCTCAATACTCCATTTCATTATAGAAAATATCAAAAACTAATCCATACTTCCTCTTACTTTTTATGAACTCTATTGCTTCATCCCAACATCCAAACCCCTTGGATCCATATTCAGAATATAGGTAATCTATACTATGTTCCATAAATGGTTGAGTAGTGATTCCTTCTATCTTGAACGAGTCAATACCAACTATTTTATAACCTAATTGCTTGCATCGAAGTATCATATCAATTGCTGTGCCCTCATCATAAAATGTAAGTGACACTGGTGATATTTGTATTCCCCTGTTTTCGAATTCTTTTCTTACTATATCCATCTTTTCTCCAATCACCTGTGTTCTGCTTTCCTTCTTCGGTGCATCAATTGGTTAGCTTCCTTTTCCCATTATACTCTATTCGCATTGCTTTGAGTAAATTTTTTGCACAAAAAAACGAGCCCGCGTCATCAAGACACAAGGCTCGTTTGCTCGTTTTGCTGCTTACATCATTTGACCGCGGATTTCTCTCGCTCTCACCAGCTTGTCGATGGCGACAATGTATGCACCCGTTCGCAGCGTAACGTCCTTTTCCTGCGCCGTGTCCCAAACCGAGTTAAACGCGCGAATCATGATTTTCTCCTGCGCACGGTTAATCTCCTCGATATCCCACATCAGCGACTGTATGTTTTGCACCCACTCGAAGTAGCTAACGATAACACCGCCTGCGTTTGCCAATATGTCCGGCACAATCGTCACACCGTTTTGCGTAAGTATCTTGTCCGCTTCGATGCTCGTCGGTCCGTTAGCGCCTTCCACAATAACGCTGGCTTTCACGTTGGCTGCAATCTTTTCGGTAATCTGGTTTTCGGTTGCCGCCGGTATCAATATGTCTACATCAAGCGTCAACAGCTCTTCGTTACTGATTGCTTTCGCGCCGTCTTTATAGTCTTTAAACAGCTTCGCTTTTTCTCCGCTTTCTGTGAATTCCTTCAGCTTTATCACATCCAGCCCCTGCTCGTTATAAAGCCCGGTCGACACATCGCTGATTGCAACAATTTTTGCGCCCTGTTTTTGCAGAGCAATTGCTGCCGTCGCTCCAACTTTACCAAAGCCTTGAATCGCAACGCTTGCTCCGGTAATCGGCTTGCCGACTCTGTGCATAATTTCCCTTGTCATAAACATAACGCCGCGCCCGGTAGCGCCGCTTCTGCCTAGCGACCCGCCGATGTCAATCGGCTTTCCGGTGACTACACCCGGAACGGGGTATCCGGCAAACATGCTGTACTGATCCATTATCCAGCCCATCACCATTGCGTTTGTATTTATATCCGGCGCCGGTATATCCTTCTCGGGACCAATCAGCGGCAGTATCGAAGCGGTGTATCTTCTAGTCAATCGTTCAAGCTCGTCTCTGCTTAGCTCGCTCGGATCAACCTCAATTCCACCCTTTGCGCCGCCGTAAGGTATGTTTACCACAGCACACTTAAACGTCATCCAAGCAGCAAGCGCTTTAACTTCTTCTATCTCAACGCTTTGATGATATCTGATGCCGCCTTTGCACGGGCCTTTTAGCGCAGAGTGCTGCACTCTATATCCTTTAAAAACCTTCACCGTGCCGTCATCCATCTTTACAGGCAGCGACACAGTCAGCTCTCTCTCGGCATGCTTTAAGGTAACATACTGGCTCTCTTTCAGCCCCATAACCTTCGCCGTGTCATCAATCGTTTTTATAACCTGCTCATACGGATTATACTTCTTGCTCATTGTGCACCTCTTTATCTTTATTTAACTGTTGATAGTCGTGTTGCATTGCGGGCGAGCTATCATCAATTATTATTCAAAACCAAAGCGGTTACTTCGTATATTTTGTCTACTCATCAAGCTGCAGATTTCTGTTTCTTCGAGTTGATTATAATCAATTCGTATGGCTACTGCAAGCGTTTTGCGCTATTGGTGCTGTTGATTGCTTTTTTCATAACAAAATAACTAAATGTACTAATATCCATTGTTTTCTTAACTAATACGCCAAATTTAATAGTGTTTTCCGAATATAATTAAGTTTCCTCTTTTCAGGTCGCAAAATGCCTTTACAAGAATGTCACTAATAATATATTTAATTAACACCTCTTGCTGCCGACAAAACCAATACTCTTGGCGGACAGCAAAAACCCTGCAAGGCAAAGCGTATAATCCTGCAAAAGGTCGTATTATATTCGGGTGTGCAATAGGTTTTTGCAAGAATATGCAACACCGCAAGGCAAAAACACATTGTGCTTTGACTTGCGGCGGTTTTCTATAATCTATAAACTTTTTTCTGAAACCCTCTTTTTCTACTTGGTTATAACCTTTTCGAAAGTTCGATAATCGTGTTTCGTAGCAGTTGCGTCGCCTCAACAATCTCTTCCTGCGACGGATACCTGTTTTTATCGCGCCGCTCCAGCACAATATGCTCGCCAATCACCAGCTTTGCCTGCTTAAAAAACCCATAGCCGCCGCCGATAAAAACAGGGATAATCGGCTTGCCTGTAATCAACCCAACGATTGCGGCACCCGGCTGAAACTTGAGAATCGTTCCGTCAAGCGACCTTAGCCCCTCGGGAAAAATCATCAGGTTCCTGCCTTTCTCCAACGTCTCTATCGCGCTGTTAATCGCAAACATGTCTGTCTTGGTTCGCTCCACCTTAATCGCGCCAAGCGTGCTGATAAACCACGTGAAGCGTTTGCTGCGGTTAAACAATAACGCAGCCGACAGAAAATAAAACGTCTTCGTCCAAAACGTGCAGAACAGCAACACGGCGTCCCACATGCTGGTGTGGTTGCCCATCAGTATCACATTACCCTTAAACTTCTTGTTTTTTCTGCCGACGACTTTAGTCTTAAAGTAGAACGTCGGCAGAAAAGGCAACACTTGTATTTTTATGAATAGTCTCAGCCACATATATCCTTAGGCGCTTTCCGAAGATATCGTTTTTGCTTTGTTAATTCGGTTCACCAACAGCAGAGAGATGATGCTTACGATGATAACCACCGGCGGCACAAGCAGTATGCCTGTCGCGTTCGCCGTCCCAAGATATATCTTTGCCACATTTACAACAAACAGCGTTCCGGCAAGCGCGCCGACTATCTGGTTTACAACGCCCTGCACAGCCAAATACATCGCGGCTCTGTTCTTGCCTGTAACCGCCGCTTCCTCTGCGGCAATCTGCGCAGGAATCGCGTACGGCACCGTAAAGAACACGCCAATCGCAAAGCTGCCAAAGAACCCGGCGATTGCGCCCAGCAGCACAGCTTGAGTAACCTGCGCCCCCATCAGCGTAAACAGCGAGCCCTTAAACATGGTAATACCCCAGCCTGTCCAGCTGAGAATAAATATGCTCATCGCAACCGCAAACGCTGCAAGTCCAATCTTCAAGGCGAGCATAATTCCTTTTTTCTTCACAATGGCGTTCATAATCAGCAGCATAATCGGCACGGGCGCAAACGCGGCCGCATTCATAATAGCAAGCTGTGCGCCGTCAACTTCAACTACGCCATCAACGATTTTTGTAAGTCCCATCATGTCGCTTGCCATGTAATATAGTCCGCCAAGAAACGCCGACAGCCCAAACCATAGCAGCGCATACATAACGAGATACCTCATGAACTTTTTGTTTTGTATTGTCATCTTAAAGCTCGTCCAAAGCGGCACTTTCGGCTCTGCGCCAAGCATCTTCGCACCTTCGCCCTTTGTCGATTTTTCTTTGATGATAAACACCGGGATGAGTATCGTCAGCATGCACGGCACAAGTACGAGCACAGCCATCTGTTTACCTAATAGACCAAACAGTATCGGCATCAGCACATATGCCAAAACATATCCCATGGTGTTAAAAAATGTTTGCCAGCTTGCAACACGCACACGCGATTTCTCGTCCGGTACAATCTCGGAAAGCGCGGACAGATACGGCACTGTACTAAGTGTATACGAGCAAAAGAATATAACGCTGAGGATTCCGACATAAACGGCGTTTACCCAGCTTGTGTCTTTCACAGGCGGGAACCACATCAACGCATAAGCCGCAATCATCGGCACTATACCAAGCAGTATAAGCGGACGTCTTCTGCCCCATTTGCTTCGCAGATTGTCAGACCAGCTTGCAATCGGTATATCGATAAGCCCGTCTATTACACGCGATATCGTAAAAAGCACAGTAAAGAGAATTACCGGAGCGAGGTTAATAGCTCCTCCTGTAATTTCTTCCATCGGCGGTAGATAGAATGGTGCCAGGTACGACATAGCCACCATCAACATAAAGCCGGTACCAAAACCGCCTATGCCATAAAACGGCTCTTGCCATCGTTTAATCTGTCTCATTATTGGCCTCCTAATATATTTATAAATGTATGATACGGATATATAATAATATCATTTTATATTAGCTGTTTCAACAGATTTTGATATTCGATACTAAATCGTAACAAAATAACATCGTATTTTGATAAAGTCCGTATAATGGTGTAAAAAGGGAATTCAAATAAAAAAGAGCCAAAGAGCTCAACCTCGGTTAAAAT
>JABGQS010000040.1 GCA_018648645.1 Clostridia bacterium | reverse complement strand
GCTTTATATTGACACTGATATAGAAAGTATCTATCGAAAATATCATGAGTTTAATTAGAGGTTTAGTTGCCAAATGTGTGCCACCCGGATAGGTTTAGCCAGATTTAGGCGGTTTTAGACCGGAAGGCCAAAAAAACGATCGAATTTATTAGAACTGATATTTACGTAAATACGGATGAAATAGTGAATATATAGCCGTAAATGGCGAAATAGCCAACATTAATGCATATTGATCTCCAATAATGCAAATAAATAGCCATTACTCTTGTATACGTAACGGCTAATTTTGTATGCTTGGTCGGGATGACAGGATTTGAACCTGCGGCCCCTTGACCCCCAGTCAAGTGCGCTACCAAACTGCGCTACATCCCGATGTAAATATAAAATTAGTATTGCCAATAATGAACCGATAAGCGTGGCGCCGAGCAATTGTGCATCAAGCGTCAAAATTCATTATATTCGTTTGCTGTCACTTCGTCAATAGAAACAAGGCAAGAATACTACGAGAGCATATCCAGCACCCATTGCTGGTCGACAACGATGAACTGCTCGGCAGTCTCGTCCGTAAAAAGGTGCGAAAAGTCATCGCGGGTTTTCTCGTATAATGTGTATGGTATGACGGCTTCAAAATCATTATCTTTGAGAAAGACAGCGAAGCGAAGGTCGTCGTTTACGCCCCCGCCCTCGAACACCATGCTGTATACCAGGTTATTGGTCTCCTGCTGCGTCAATTTGCTATAGAGCAGCTTAACGGTTTCGACAATTCGGTCATCCAGGCCGGATTCGAGTATTCGGATTTTCTCGACAAAAGTGACATAATCAGCAGCGATTCTAAGAGTGCTTGAATCTGTGTCGTATTCGCTTTTTGTTTTGATGAGCGATGGGATTTTGTGCGAACGTTCTTCAAAATCCGGAATGTAGTATACCATGAAACGATTCTCGCTGTCGTTGTACAAGAAAGGATTCTTGATGAAAAAACGCTCGCTGCAGCCGGGGCACTCCCACTCGAAAAAGGCGCCGCTCATGATGTCTTGCTTGAAGTCCATGTGCTCGTGGATACATATGCGTTTCTGGATTTCCTTGCTGCCGGTTGCCTCGCACTTTGGGCAGATTAGCTCGGTGATATTGCTCTTCAATGTGTCCTCCTATTGCGGCTGAGCGATGGTGGTACCCAAAACGTCAATTGTACGGTTTCTCGATTTTGTTAAGGACGAAGCGTATATGCTTGTCTCGATGGAAGCCAGGTCTGCCGGGAGAACGATGAAGTTACCCTCATCCGTGCCTCTGCACAGCGTGGGTATGTAAGTTAATTCTATGAGGGTGGTTTCGTCCGTATCATAGTTTTTCTCCAGCACATAGTTTAAAATGACGCCGTCGGTGTTGATTGTTCTGCCCATGCTGCCGACGAAGTTGCCCATTGAATAGATTACGGGTGTGGTGCCACGCTGCGTCTCTATAAGACCCATCGGTTGGGTGCAGTGTGAGTGAGAGCCTAGAATTAAGTCGGCGCCTGCGTCTGCGATAAACTGTGCCATTCGCTTTTGGCGGCTGGTTACTTTGTGGGTGTTCTCGTTGCCCCAATGGATATACACGACTATAAAATCTGCACCCGCCAGCTTTGTGGCAGCGATATCGGCGGTGAGCTTTTCTTCGTTGTATCTGTCAAGCGCGTATGCCTGCGAGCTGTTTGGCTTTTGGTTGGATATGTCTGTGTACGAAACTATACCGATATTTATATTGTTAACGGTGACAACCAACGGCTGCTTAGCTTCGGGCGATGCGTATGACCCGGTGTGCGCGATACCGTACTCGTCAAGCTTTTGCATCGTTTGCTCGATACCATGCTCGTGTCTGTCAAATGCGTGGTTGTTGGCGGTGACAAGCACATCAAAACCGCTATCGACAACTGCGCTAAGGTATGATTCGGGTGCGTTTATCCTTGAACTGCCGCCCACTCTGACCATAACTGTGTAGGGAGGACCGTCTTCCGGAGTAATGGTGCGTTCCTCGTACTTACGCCGAGCGGTGAACGGATAGTCCTGTGCCACCAATGTTTCTAAATTGCCCATTGCAAGATCGGCGCTGCTGATGATCGGCTTGATTTGCGCAAAGGATTGCTCGAAGACGTACTCGCCGCCTATGCGCGCTGAGCTTAGCTGTGCGCTTAGGCACATCAAGTCTCCGACCGCCATTATGCTTGCTTGCGTTGTTGGCGGTGGCGTAGGCTCGGGACCGGACGTAGGCATAGGTGTGCCCGCGGGAATCAGCGTGGGTGCGGGCGTGGGCGTGGGCGTTGTGGTTTGCTCTGCTGCCGCTGCCGCCGCTGTGCGCTCGATGGGCATAGCAGAGCCGGCGCCCAAAAGACTGACAACCACGGCAACGATACAGACTAATACGATTAGTGTTTTTCTCATTAAAAAGACCTCTTTTTGTTATGGTTGATTATACCACGCTAAAGCTGATACGAAAAGTGAATAATTGGGCGGGGTAGTGTATCGGCGCAAAAAAAGTATGTTGTGCCAGAAAAATATGATATAATAATGAGATAAATGGCAAAATAAACTACGGATAACGTGAGGTGTTGACATGGCGAAAAGATTTTTTACTGTTGGATTATCGATATTGATGGTGCTTGTATTGGTGATGGCCGGGGGATGCGACGATTTTACCGATATAATCGAGTTTCTGCAAGAGCAAAGTGATGCCGGCGAGCAGGACGACGCCATTGCAGCTGATGATGATGGGATAGATGACAGCAGCGCGGCGCTGGAGACGGGGCAGCCCGCGAAGATTATTCCGTTTGATGATCTGATGGGATTCAGCGAGTATGCGAACATACAAGTTAGCAGTGACGGAAGCGAAATCATGTATCGGCATATGAGCGATTATGGGGACGATGTTATTGTGGAGCAGTGGAGAACGGGCAAAAAAACCACTGTCGTCTGGCCAAATGTTTATGGTATACCAAGGTATTATTTTGCGCCGGATGGCGAGACTGTGCTGTTCTTTGTGGACGATAGAGGTGACGAGAACACCGGCATATACACTTCGGACATTGACACAGGAAAGACGAGAACGATTTTTGAAGCGGGGAGTAACGACTGCATGTACATTGCAAACAACCCGAGCGATGTTCAGGAAATATATATAATGAAGTTTAACTTTGATACGTCGTTGTTTGATTTGTATTTGTTGAATTATATCACGGGCGAAAACAATCTGGTGCTGCGAAACAACGGAGACATCATCACTTTTGTGTTTGATAACGATGGGGTTCTTTGGGGTGTTGGGACAACGGACGATGAAGCGGGGCTTCATTATTGGCTGAAGAAGGACGTGGACAACGACAATAAAGAGTTTAAAGAGAGCGAGTGGGAGCTGGTGTTTTCTTGGGATTATGAGGATGCCAAGACGAGTGGTTTGCGTGGATTTATGCCGGACAACGAGCGCATATTGTATATTGACACTGCGGACAGCAACACCTCGACAGTATATACATATGACGTGAAGACCGGGCAGTCGAGCAAAGTGTACAATCATCCTGATTATGATGTCGATGGCATGTGGATTGATTTAGAACTCGAAGAGGTTGTTGCGGTTTCGGTGTACGGTCAGAAGGTAGAGTGGGACATATTGGACGAGAGCTTTAGGAGCGACTATGATGTTCTGGCGGGAATCGGAGATGGTGTGTTTAACTTTGTGGACTCGAGCGAGAAGGACGAGGTTTGGCTTGTGCAGTATGTTTCGGATGTGAAAGATGCCGACTACTATTTGTACGATATGGCAACGCAGGAAGCGACATTCTTGTTCAACGCGCGCGCGTCTCTGGACGAGTATGAGTTTGCGCCGGTAGAGCCGATAGAATATACGGCAACGGACGGGCTGCAAATTGAAGGGTATGCGACTTTCCCTGTTGGTGTGGGAAGAGAGAATTTGCCTACAGTGGTTATGGTTCACGGTGGTCCGTGGAGCAGAGATGTGTGGGACTTTAACCCGGAAACGCAGTTTTTGGCAAACAGAGGTTATTTGGTGCTTCAAGTAAACTTTAGAGGGTCTACAGGGTACGGGAAGGACTTTATATTGGCCGGCGACAAGGAGTGGGGCGGCAAGATGCACCAGGATATACTGGACGCGGTGGCTTACGCGATTGAGATGGGGTGGACTGACCCGGATAGAGTTGGGGTGTACGGAGCGTCGTACGGCGGGTATGAAGCGCTTGTTTGTGCCGCGTTTTCCTCGGATGTGTTTAAGTGCGCTGTGGATGCGTTTGGCCCTTCGAGTCTGTTAACGTTTGTAGAGTCGATACCGCCGCAGTGGTCGACGTCTTACCCTGATCTTATCAGATCGGTGGGAGACCCTGAGACGGAGGCCGAGTTTATGGCAGAGCGCTCTCCGCTTTATTTCGCGGAGGATATCAAAATTCCGTTGTTGATTGTGCAGGGTGATAACGACATTCGCGTGGTGCAGAGCGAGTCGGATCAAATGGTAGCGGCTCTTGAAGCTGCAGGGATACCTGTGGAGTATATCGTGTTTAAAGACACAGGTCACGGGTTTAGCTCGATCGAAACGCGAAATGAGTTTTATACCAGAATGGAAGCGTTTTTTGCAGAGCATCTGGGCGGCAGGGTAGAGTAGGCAGCCGCGAAGGATTATATATCAAGCGAGGTAGGGCGAAAGGACACGGGCATGAAAAGTAAACTTAATAAGTACGATGTTGCGATTATCGGCGGAGGAATTGGCGGGCTTATGGCTGCGCATCGATTAAGCAGCGCAAATAGCGGGCTGAAAATTGTGATGATTGAAAAGGGCAAGCCGCTAAGTGAGCGAAGCTGTCCGATGATTACCGAAAAAGCAGAGACGTGTATCGGGTGCAAGTATTGCGCGATTATGGAAGGCATGGCGGGCGCGGGTGCGTTCAGCGATGGCAAGTACGTGATTTCGACCGAGTATGGCGGGTGGCTGACCGAGTTTCTTGACCCGAAAATAGTGATTGATTACATTGAGCAGGCGGACGCGATGCTGGTGGGATACGGCGCGACGCAGGATAGGTATTACCCGGACGACGACCTAAAGCGGCTTTGTTTGACGCACGATTTGCACATGCAGCAGGCGCAGCTAAAGCACCTTGGCACAGACGATAACTTTGCGACCATGCAAAGAATGGTGGCGGACGTTGCGAGCAAGATTGAGATATTGACGAAGACAGAAGTGATTGACGTAGACAAAGACACGCACAAACTGACCACGTCTGATGGGGAGCTGAAAGCGGACAAGATTGTGTTTGCGGTCGGGCGCGTTGGGAGCCGTATGCTGGCAAAATGGTGCCGTGAGCACGGCGTGCAAATGACCAACAACCAAGTGGACATCGGCGTGCGGGTAGAGCTGCCTTCACTGGTTTGGAACCACTTTAGCAAGAAGATATACGAGCCGAAGATATTGTATCGAAGCCGTATTTATAACGATGTGACGCGCATGTTTTGCTTTAACGAGCGCGGGCACGTTGTCATGGAGAACACGGACGGCGTGCTGACCGTGAACGGGCACTCGTACAAGGGTAAGGAAAGAAAGACGGAGAACAGCAACTTTGCGCTGCTTAGCACGAGCAGGTTTACTCAGCCGTTCAAGAATCCGATTGAGTATGCGCGGTATGTGGCGTCGCTTGCAAACCTTATCAGCGGCGGAAGCGTGCTGGTGCAAAGGCTAGGTGACCTTGAGGCGGGGCGGCGCACAAACGAAGCGCGATTGGCGCAAAGCAGAACGAGACCGACGCTGAACGTGGTGCCGGGCGACCTTAGCCTTTGTATGCCAAAGCGGCAGCTTGACAACATTATCGAGACGCTGCACGCGCTGGACGGCGTTGCACCCGGAACGGCCAACCACGATACGCTGCTTTACGGTGTGGAGTGCAAATATTATTCGGCGCGGCCTGCAACCGATGACTTTGAATTAAGAGGATGCAAGGACATTTACGCGGTCGGCGACGGGGCAGGGTTTACGCGGTCGCTGTCTCACGCGGCGGCGCATGGGCTTTATGTGGCGGATAAGATATTGAAGGGGTAGTAGGGGCGGAGTGATAAAGTGAAGATTGAAAAAATATCTATTAACATTAAAAACATTAATTCTGAAACATCATTATATAAAAAATTTGATGGAGTTCAGACACTTTTTTACCAGCCGATTGATTGCAGAATTAGAAACGGTGTACGTATAAAGGATGGCTCTACATCAGTGCATTCGTTATGTTGTGATTCAATGAGAAATTGGGATTTATTTATTAACTATCATTATTTTGAAGATGTAATGAAAAATCTAGGGATTATAGCTATCGAGGAAAAAGTGGAGAGGAATAGCTATATTGCAAAACGGGATTTTTTAGTATATTCTCAGTTCGTTCTCACTTGTATTCAACGCATAATAAGTGTTTTTAAAAATGAGGCTATTGATGTGGAGTTAAACCATAAAATAACAAATACAATTGCTCATATAAAAAAGCTAATAAATGCTTATCTTGATGAGTTAGGCTATAATGCCATCAATGATGATAAAGAAACATTTTTAGTTTCAAAAGAGGCAAGCACAATAGCTGTAGCAGAATTATACCCACAAATTTCTGAAGTAGTCCAGGAGTATAAGAGAATTGATCTTAAAGGAAATACTACGAGGAAGAAGGAACTACTAATGGGGTTTGCAAATGAGTTTGAACCGATAAGAGAGAGGCTTGAGAAAAATAAAAATAGCGAGAAACTCGCAAGTGATTTAGGATTCTTGTTTAATAATTGTCATATCAGACACAATAATAAAGAGGGTGCAAAGAAAAAAGAGTATATTTCGAAATTGGACTTAAAAGGCTTAGAAAAAATATATGACAAAACATATGACTACTTTCTACTAGCGATGCTACATTTAAATTATACCAACAATGCTCAATTTATGGGTGATTTGAAGCAAAAAATCAACTAAAAAATCTATATAGAAACTTCGTTACTATTCAAGCTTGAGGTTCTTTTTGCTGCGGCGATTTACTATGAGCGTGCCAAGGGCGACCAGCAGGATTGCCGCCAGGATTTCGAGGCCGAGGTGCTCTTCGGGGATGAAGATGACGGAGAGCAGGGAGCCAAAGATGGGGATTGCGAACTTGAACTGGGACAGGTAGGAAACGTTGTGGTGGCGTATGAGAACGAACCAGACGGTGAACGCTACGGCAGAGATGGCTGCGAGGTAGATTAGCAGCAGACCGGTCGCCCAGGTGAATGCGGGAAAGTGCGGGTAGCCGATGAAGCCAACTGTCATCAATAGCAGACCGCCGATGAAAAGCTGCCAGCCGTTTAGCTTGACCGCGTCAACTTTGCCTGCGTTTTTGCGGATGAGGATGGCGGTGGCTGCGCTGAACAGGCTGGAGATTGCGATGAAGCCTTCGCCCGTTAAGCTGAACGAGAAGAGCGAGGCGTCGAGCAGCGAGAAGTTAACCAGAACTACGCCCGCGATGCCGAGGATCAGTCCTATGATTTTCCTCCAGCTGAGTTTGTCGTTTTTGAATACGAAGTGGGCGAGGATGACGACGACGAACACGCTCATCGAAACGAGAATGGACGCTTTGACGCCGGTTGTGTTGCCGATGCCGATATAGTATAGCGTGTACATGCCAAACGTTTGCAGCATGGCAATCAGCAGTATAAAAGGCATCTCGCTTCGCGTGGGTTTGATGCGTATCTTTAATTTGACTTTGGCAAAAACGAGCACGGCAAGCCCGGCGATAGTGAACCGAATGCCGGCGAAAAGTATTTTTTGGAACTCGTTTGCTAAGTTTAGCAGAGAGTACGATATTTTGACGGAGGGGAAAGCGCTGCCCCACAGCAGACAGCAGAAAAGCGCTGCGATGATCATGACTGATTTTTTTTCGAAGATGCTGCTCCTATCCATTCGCGCTCCCTTATGTCTGGAAGTTATCATATCATATCGGGCGGTAAAAGAGAATCATTGAAACGGAATTGAAGGAATCGTTTTGCGATACGTTATAAAAGAAGGTTTGCGCGCGAGTTTTATGAGTTGGTGAGATGGGAGGCATTTCTCCTCAAAACGCCGCGTGTGCCGCAGCAAGTGGGTATATGATAGAATGTGAATAAAAAAACCACGCTTGGTTTAGCGAGGTTATAAGCAACAGCTTGATATTTAAGCACAGCACAAAACCGGGGCAGTGCGTGCGCAGTATATTACTTGATGTAGTCGATTACGCCGTCCGTGAGGATTTGCTTTTTCATCAGCTCTACGCCGTCAATTGCGTATCCGATGGCGATGCCAAAGTAGGTTGTGTAGCCGGCGGGTATGGCTGTTTTTTCTTTGACATCGTCGTTTTGGAATGCGAAGTTAATCAGCCCGTTCCACAGCGTGCCAAGACCAAGGCTTTGTGCAGCAATCAGAATGTTTTGCACTGCAGCAGAGCAGTCGATGATTGCGTCGTAATCCTCGTCATCGCCCGACACCATAATGAGGGTGGGCGCGCCGTACAAAAGCACGGTGTCGTCCTCGCCGTATTGCTTGAACAAAGGGTCGTCGCTTTTCTTTAGGTTGGTCTTTGCGGTATCATTCAGGTACTGTATCAATTCGGGATTTTGAATAATGGTGAAGTGCCAGGACTGCTTGTTGCAGGCGGACGGTGCACTAAGCGCGCAATCGAGCACGGTCCGCAAATCGGAACTGCTGACTTGCTGCGGCTTGAATCCGCGGATGCTTCTGCGCTCCTTTATGGTTTCGATAACTAAATTCATGTCAAACTCCTTGTAAAATGTGTATACCGATGCGATTCTGACTATATTTTCTCATAAATGCGCGAATATGTCAATCACAAATGTGCAGTTTGTGACTTTATCACAGACGTTTTTTTGATAGCGTAATAAAATAACGTTAATACGAATATGAAAGGTAAAAATTAATGTTGTTTAAAAAGAATTATAGTGCGATTTCCCCGAGGGAAGCCAAAGAAATGATGAGTGCAGACAAGAATGCTGTGCTGATTGATGTGAGAGAAAAAGACGAGTATAGATACGGACACATTGCGGGCAGTGCAAATATTCCCGTTGGTGGTATAACTCAAAGCAAGAGTAAGCTGCCGAGTGATAAAGAGACGGCGATTATCGCGTATTGCTTGTCCGGCATGCGCTCAAGGACGGCGTGCAAGATGCTTGGGGATCTTGGGTACATCAACCTTTATAACCTTGGCGGTATTAATTCTTGGCCGTATGGGATAGTTAAATAGGATTTTAGAAAGAAATCCAAACAAGTTTTTTGTCTCCTTTGCGAAAGCAGGGGAGATTTTTTTATCGCGCTATTCTACGTAGTGGTACGCTTTACGCGAGTGCACGGGTATAGTATAATATAGAGGCAATTTTTCTTAACTGATACAAAACGAGCGGAGGGCATGTTTATGATAGAGCTAAAAGGGGTTACGAAAATATACGGCGGCAAGGTGAAGGCGCTGGACGACGTTTCGCTGAGCGTTGACGACGGGTGTATATACGGGTTTCTTGGACCCAACGGCGCGGGCAAGACGACCACGATAAAGCTGATGACCGGCATAATCAAGCCGGACAGCGGCAGCGTTTTGGTGAACGGACTGCCTGCTATGAGCATAGAGAGCAAGAAAAACATAGGCTTTGTGCCGGATGATCCCAACGTGTTTTTGCGATTGAAGGGTGTTGAATACTTGAGCTTTATGGCGGACATGTATGAGGTGAGGTCGGCCGAGCGCGAAGAGAGAATAAGAGAGCTTGGCGCGCGGTTTGAGATGAGCAGCGCGCTTGGGGACAAGATACAGAGCTATTCGCACGGGATGCGCCAAAAGATTGTGATTATGGGCGCGCTGATGCACCGGCCGAGAGTGTGGATACTCGACGAGCCAATGACGGGGCTTGACCCCAAATCCTCGTTTGAGCTGAAAAAGATGATGCGGGAGCACGCGGAGCTGGGCAACACCGTGTTCTTTTCTACGCATGTGCTGGAGGTGGCGGAAAAGCTGTGCGATAAGCTGGCGGTGATAAGCGAAGGCAGGATACTTTATGCCGGCGACATGGCGGATTTGAAAAGAAAAGCGGATACTTCGCTTGAGAAGATGTTTTTGGAGATGACGGAACATGCGTAAGATATTTATATTGGCAAAAACGCTGCTGAAGGGCGGCGGCGCGTTTTCGATGAGCAAGAAGAGAAGGACAAAGTATTTGATACCGTTGGTGCTGGGGCTCTCGTTCGCTGTATTTGGAGTAATGATGGTGATGCTGACGTTTGAGATTTTTGATGCGCTGGATTCAGTGAACCAGGCCGACATCATATTGCCACTGGTGTTTGGCGCTACATGCATCATGGTGTTTATATTCGGCGTGTTCTATGTGGTGTCTACCATGTATCACGCGAAGGATATCGAGCTATTGGCGTCGCTGCCGATTCGCCCGTATCAGATGCTGAGCGCAAAGTTTATTACACTGGTGGTGTATGAGTATATCATGGAAGCGTTTATACTCGTGCCTGTGATGGTGGCTTTTGGCGTCAAGAGCGGAGTGGGAGTTACGTATATCGTGTACTGCATAATTCTGCTGGCGATTACGCCGATTATCGCGCTTAGCATAGCGAGCGTGCTTGTGATGGTTGTGATGAGGTTCACCAGCTTTGGCAAGAACAAGCAAGTGTTTAAGTTTGTGGGGAGCATTCTCGTTGTAGGGATTGCGATAGGGCTCAATATCGGGCTGCAAGCTTTGACCGGAGGGAATCGGTCGGAAGAGCAGCTGGTGCAGATGATAGAAAGCGGAACTTCGCTGGTGTCTACTGTCAGTAATGTTTTCCCGGGGATAATATTTGCGTCGCGGGCGCTGATAAACAGTGCTTCGATAAGCGGGGTCATAAACTTGGCGCTGTTCGTTTTGTGCAGCGCGGGTGGCATAGCGGCATTCCTAGGCGTCGGGCAGCTGGTATATACCAAAGGCGTGGCGGGGGTTACTGAGTCTTCTGCAAAGCGCAAAGGGGTCAGTGACCTAGGCAAGGAAGCGGCGCGTATATCTGCAACGCTCTCGTATATCAGAAAAGAGTTTAGACTGCTTGTGCGCTCGCCGATTGCGTTCCTCAACTGCGTGATGATGAACCTAATTTGGCCGGCGATACTGGTGGTGATGATGTTTACCAGCGGGTCGCTGGAGATGGTGAAGACGCTTTTGGTCACTATGGACGGCGGGCTGATGATTGCGATATTGGTTGGGATGAGCGCGTTTGTATCGTCGAGCAACGCGACCGCGAGCACCGCGATTTCGAGAGAGGGCAAGCAGCTTTATGTGACAAAATACATACCGCTAGACATGAGCAAGCAGCTGATTGCAAAGATATTGACGGGGTATTTTCTCTCTGTGATTGGCATCGTGATTATCGTGATTGTCGGCATTGTGCTTGGCATGAACGTCGGCGTTGCGTTGATTGCGCTGGTGCTGAGCTTGCTGGTCAGCGCGGTGGTTGCTGTTGCGGGAACGCTCATAGACGTGTCGCACCCGAAGCTAAACTGGATGAACGAGCAGCAGGCGATAAAGCAGAACGTGAACGTATTGCTGCACATGCTGGTCGGGCTGTTGTTTGGCGCGGTGGCGGTTGTGCCGGTGCTGTTTGCGTCGATGACTATGGTTGTCACGATATTGTATCTGATTGCTGTGTTTGGAGGCATATTGATTGTGTTGGTTTGGCGGGTTAGGGGACGCGCGGCGGCGAGGATGCTGGATATGGATGCGTGAGGCGAGAGGTAGTTAAGTATTATTATACGATAAAAAGTTAATAAAGTAACTAATCATTAATGGAGTAATTATGGAAATAAAGAATAATATAATAAAGCATTATCTGAGGAATGCACTTTTTATTAATGGAACAGCTTATGCTGGTAAATCAACGATGTGTAAATTGCTTGCTGAAAAGTACGATTTAGTGCATTGCGAAGAAAACTATAATTCGGATGTTATTTTTAATGTGATTAATGAAGAGGACCAACCCAATCTTAGTTATTTTAATACGAAGAAAAGTTGGGAAGAATATCTGAATAGGACACCTGAAGTTTATCATAAATGGGTTAAGGGAAACGATAAAGAACTTTTTGGTTTTGAAATTGCTGAGATTATCAGGTTATCGCAAAACAAGAAAGTTATTGTAGATACAAATATTCCGATAAATATACTTAATGAAATAGCTGATTATCATCAAATAGCAATTATGCTCTCGAATGAGTCAATGGCTGTAAATAAGTTTTTTGATAGAGAAGATGAGGATAAAAAGTTTTTACTTGAGCAAATTAATAAATGTCCTAATCCAAGAGAGGTAAAAGAAAACTTCATAGCAGGACAGGTATTACATCATAAAAGCGATTATGATATGTATCTTAATTGCGGATGCTATACAATAATTAGAGACAATTTAGATGAATGCTTTATAGACAAAGCAATGCCGAAACTAGCTAAACACTTTAAGCTTATAGAGTAACAGTTTTGGGAAGGAAAAAGAGAGATTGATAAAATGTATATTTAAGTGGTTGAGGCCACTTGAGTCAGACCTGTGGTTTCAAGGAGGATGCAATGAAAAAAATATATGTTAATGTTTTTATTGTGTGTTTAGCAGTGCTCTTGCTGTTAGGAGGCTGCTCGAGTAAACGAGATGAAGAGCAAAAGGAATTAATTGTGGATATTCTCGGAGCATTCTCTCTTGAAGACTATGAATTTGAAATTAATGAATTTTGGCGCACAAAGAGCGCTGAAGAACAAGGGGCAACCGGCAAAATAGAAAGTGCAGAGGAAGCAGCTATTAATGCAGAAAGAGTGTGGTTAGATGCTTATGGAACTGAGGAGATATTGAGACAAAGACCATATATAGTTCGTTTTGATAAGGAGAATGACCATTGGCTGGTTCTAGGAAACCTGTGGGAGGTTCAAGATAACTCCCAGGACGACATCCTCAGCAGTAGTGCGTACGCTATTATTGACGGTGAGGATGGGAGAGTTATTGCATTTTGGCAGTATGAATAATTCGGGAAAGTAGAAGTATAGCAGAAGTGTTATGGGCGTGCGGCGGCGAAGATGCTGGATATGGATGCGTGAGCGCAGGACGGAATATATACTGTTGCACAAGGGCGGCGAATCGGGTAAAATAATTCATATGTGGGGCATTGGCTCAGCTGGTAGAGCGCTGCGTTCGCAATGCAGAGGTCAGCGGTTCAACTCCGCTATGCTCCACCACGATAAAAAGAGCGCTGTGAGGTGGTCTTTGTTTGTTTTGACACACTATTTTATAAATTGGGTTGTTTCGTGCAGCAGCAAATCAGGTTTACTTAGAAACAAGGGCCTTACGTTTCATTCGAGATTAATGTCTCCATTTTATTAAAGATGGCTTATAAAAATATTAGAAATCTTTTATAAGATATTGCGATGAAGCGTGTTATAATATATCCTACAAAGGGGTGGTTTTTATGCTGAGAAATAAAAGAGTCGGGTACGTTTGCTTTGGCGAGGTAAATACGCCGCACGAGCATCTGAAAATGAAACACAAAGAGGGGTTAAGTTTTTTAGAGTCGATAGATGACATGGACGTGCTGGACGCAGGTCTTGTTTTGGATGATCCCGAATATAAAACGGCGGGCGAAGCTATCGAAAAGCTACAAGGTTATGACATGGACTGCCTTTTCGTTTGTGTGGCCGGTTGGATTCCAACGCACGCGGTCATCAAGGTGACAGACGTGTTTGCAAACACGCCGATGATACTTTTCGGAATGTGCGGCTGGGTTGAGGACGGGCGGATATTTACTACAGCGGCACAGGCGGGCACAAGCGGCATACGTCCTGCGTTTGAAGCGATGGGGTATCAGTTTAAGTTTATCTATTGCGTTATGGGCGAGCCGATGCCAAAGCAAAAGGTGCAAGATTATATAAATGCATGCTATGCGATGTCGATGCTAAGGCACGCGCGGGTTGGCACAATGGGATATCGCGATATGCTTTTGTATGGCACGCAGTTTGAAGGCAACAGCATGAGAAAACAGATCGGTGTCGAGGTAGAACCGTTTGAGATGCTGGAAATGGTGCAGAACGTTGACACTCTCGATAATAAGGATATTGCGCAGGGCGTAGCTTACATCAAGGAGAACTGGAAATTTGAAGCGCCGTGCGACGATGATGTGCTTGAAGACGGTGTGAAGTATGCACTGGCGTTAAAGAAGAAGATTGACGAGCGAGGCTATGAGGCTATAACGCTGAACGATGTTGACGGAATGAAGAAGCTGCTCGGGTTTCCGCCGGCGATGGTGTTTATGCTTCTTGAGCACTACTGCGGCGTACAGACTGTGCCGGAGAACGATGTTATGGGTAATGTGACGCAGCTGATGTTAAAATACATTACTGGCGATACAATCCCGTATTTCGAGTATTACGAGTTCTTTAGCGGCAGTATGTTGGCAGGTGTTCCTGATTATATTCCTGCGGCGGCAACTGACGGCGACATCAAGGTATTGCCTGCTGCATTCGGTAAATTATCTATGTCGTTGCTTAATGTATCCTCGCCAAAGACCGGTGAAGTAACGTGTGCGCGGCTCGTCTACAAAGAGGACGGCTACTATATGCATCTTTACGAGGGCAACGCAAAAAAAGCGGCGTCATGGGCTGAGTACGGGTGGACAGACCCGATTCCGCAGCTCCCAAGCCTTGAAATTGAACCAACCAGCTGCACAGTCGAAGAGTTTGCGCGCAAGGTTAGCTCCCAGCACGTTCTTGTGGCATACGGAAATCACACAGAGGCATTAGTCGACCTATGCGGGTTGCTGGGCATCGAAGTTATTTAATTCGTTAAGAGGGAAATAATCATGGCGAATAGTAAACAGACAAATATCGGATGGGCGCAAATAGACATCACACCACCGCGACCGGTTATGATTTTTGGGCAGCTGTATGAGCGGGTTTCGCAGTATGTGAAAGAGCCGTTAACCGGCACAACTTTGGTTGTGCAAAATGGCGATGAACAGGCGATTATCGTATCGCTCGATGTGACGATACCGCCGGAGCAGATTATGCCCGAGGTGAGCAAACAGCTCGAAGGTATTGATGGGCTGGATACAAGTAAAATTACTGTCAGCGCGACGCACACGCACAACGCGTATGATTTTGGCTCAAAGAAGCTATTCCCGCACAAGGCAATACTGCCAAAGGAAATTCAAGCAAGCATACCGACCCCCGACAATGTGATGACGCATGAGCAGGGCCATGCTTTTCTTACCGAGAAAATTGTAGAGCTGATTAAAGCTGCTTGGGAGAGCAGGCGCCCGGGAGGCATCAGCAGCGCGTCTGATTATGCTGCGGTGGGGTTCAACCGACGCCCAATGTTCAGAGACCAAAACGGGCAGGACGAATCCGTGATGTACGGCGCAGCAAGCAAAGAAAATTTCAGGAGATTTGAGGATACTGTAGACCACAGCGCGCAAATGTTGTATACGTGGGACGTGGACAAGAATCTGACCGGAGTGATGGTCAATATACCTTGCCCTTCGCAGGTGTACGAGCTGCACAGCTTCATCTCTTCGGACTATTGGCACGAGGTGAGGGTACAGCTGAGAGAAAAACTCGGCAGCATTTTTGTACTTCCGCTTTGCGGCGCTGCCGGTGATCAAAATCCGCTGGATTTGGTCAGGATATCTAAAACCAACGAGAAAGAGCTTGCGCTTTGGAATGCACAGGCGGGCGAAGTGAACCGTAATATTGATATGAAGCAAGAGTGTGTTGATATCGGCATGCGCATCAGTGATGCGGTTATGCGGGGCTTAATAAAAGCGAAAGACAACGTAGGCTATGATATCGCTTTGAAGCACAAGGTCACAACGATAGAGTTTCCGATAAGACAAGTGAGCGAATCTGAGGCGCTGCAAGCAGAAAAGCAGGTCGAGGAATATATTAAGCATTTTTTGCCCGATAAAAGAATGCAGGCGAGTGACATGGTGAAAATGTTTGAGCCGTGCGGAATCATTAACAGGTGGCGGCAGCAGCAAAGGTCTCAAACTGTTGACTACACATTTCATGTTATACGAATAGGCGACACCGCCATTGCCACAAACCCGTTTGAGCTGTTTGTAGAGTTTGGGCTGCGAATCAAAGCGCGGGCAAAATCGAGCCAAACAATGATTGTGCAGCTATCGGACGCTGCGGGTGGATATCTGCCAACCGAGGCGGCGGTAAGCGGGGGAAGCTATTCTTCTAAGCCGGCTTCTACGTTGTGCGGTCCTGATTCGGGCGATATATTGTGCGAGAGTCTTTTAGCGCAAATTGAAGGTTTATTTACGAAATAGCATATGGCATATGGAGATTACTGATTGTACTTAGCTGTACGATTATTTGTGCTAGGAATTTTAGGGGTTTATTTATGGAAACTGACAGCTTTTAAGGCATTGATTTATCAAAACGATATAGGAAGATGGAAAACGCGCTCCGGTCAAAACCGTTACAATCGCAGACGAATTTGTTGTTGTGACTCATACATCTTGCTACTTTGTGTTTAGCTGTCCGAAACCAGACGGCTATTACACCAACCCGTCTGTGATGGTGAAGCATCAGAAAGATGGGTTGAAGCACACTTGAAAAATGTTCATGACGACACGATATGATATGTGTGCGTTGCAATATCATGCGGAGTTTGTATGCCGATTTAATCATGCGTTAAGGGTAGCGTTATTGCTTGATGAAAGTGACAATGAGACTCTTAGTGCAGAAAATGAAATTTAAAGATTGATACTTTTCTGTCAGTATCATTAATAGTTTATTAACAAAAAAATACAGAAATATTAATATAATCGGCGTATTATGTAAGTAAAGATAAAAGGGAGGAAACCACGATGAAAAAGAGTTTAATGTTGATTATAGTCATGGTATTTGTTCTGGTATTAGTGGCGGGGTGCACACAGGCACCAAAAACTGTAGCTGAACCAGCAGAAAAGGACATGACCGAGGAAAAGGACATGACCGAGGAAAAGGACATGACCGAAGAGGAAGACATGACCGAAGAGAAGGATATGACCGAAGAGAAGGATATGACCGAAGACGAGAAAATGATCGGCGTTGTGACCGAGGCGGGATATATTGATTTGACGCCGGAGGAAGCAAAGAATTTGATTGACACAACACCCGATTTGGTGATTGTGGATGTGTCACCACTGTACGCCGATGGACATCTGCCCGGAGCGGTGAACCATTATATCGGAGACGG
>JABGQS010000004.1 GCA_018648645.1 Clostridia bacterium | reverse complement strand
TGCTTTCATGGGCGACATCATCGGCGACATCAACCGAAGACGCGGAAGAATACTCGGCATGAACCCGGCAAAGGGCAAGCAGGAAGTTGTCGCAGAAGTGCCGCTAAGCGAAGTGTTCAAATACGCTACCGACTTGCGCTCCATGTCTCACGCCAGAGGTACATTCAAAATGTCTTTCGAGCGTTATGATGAGCTTCCGGGAAACCTTGCATCCAAAGTTATTGAGCAGGCGCAAAAAGAAGCGGAAGAAAAGTAACAAAATAGCGTACACTACAGAGCAATCGACATTGGTTGCTCTGTTTTCTTTTAGGGAGAGAAAATGACGATTGAAGTGATAAAGGGCAGCTATGCAGTGTGCAAGCTGAGTGCCTTGCCGCAGATTCCGCAAACATCAGCGCTTTTATCGCTGACTGTTACGGACAACGAAATCTCGATGGTTTGCGAAGAGGGGTTAACTCCGCCCGACTGCGATGCCGAAAAGGGCTTTGCGGCGATGCGTATCGCAGATGTACTCGACTTCTCGTTGACAGGCATTCTTGCAAAAATATCCGGCGTTTTGGCAGATGTGAAAATCAGCATATTTGCAGTATCGACATTTGACACGGATTACATCTTGGTAAAGCAGAAAAAGTTGCAGCTCGCGCTAGAAGCTCTTCAATCAAGCGGGTACAGTATTAAGCAATAGCATTTGAATCACAATATAAAAGGCGACAGGTTGGATATACCTGTCGCCTTTTTATTTAAAATTAACTTGATTTACTCGGTCAACATAGCAGCGCCGATAATGCCGGCGTCGTTGCCCGACTTTGCAATTTTGATTTCGGCATACTTTTGGTTTTCGAACACGCCCTTTTCGTCACAAGCAGCAATCACTTTGTCAAGCAGATATTTCCCGGCGTGAGAAACGCCGCCGCCAAGCGCAATAACTTCGGGGTCAAGCGTGTTGATGATAGAAGTGATGCCGATAGAGAGGAATTTCGCGTACTCATCCACGATGGATATGGCAACGCGATCGCCCTGCTTTGCGACGTCAATCACCATTTTTGCGGTTACATTGTGATAATCCTCATCAGCGGTTATGCCAAGCATGCTGTCGGGGCGCTCTATCACACAGCGCCGTCCCATCCTCACAAGTGCTGTTGCAGAGGCGTACACCTCCAGGCAGCCTTTGTTGCCGCACGTACACTGCAACCCGTCGGGGACTACTGCAATGTGTCCAAGCTCTCCGCCCAGCCCATGCGCGCCGTTAAACGCCTTGCCGTTTATAATAATGCCGCCGCCTACGCCTGTGCCGAGCGTCAAGAAAACGCCGACTTTGCAGCCTGCAAGCACACCGAGGTGATACTCGTAAACCGCAGCAACAGTTGCGTCGTTATCTATAAATACGGGAATATCCAAATACTCGTTAAATATGCTTTTCAGCTGTACATCCTGCCAAAAAAGATTGTGTAACGCTACGACAACGCCGTTTTTTGCAACGCCGGGGATACCTATCCCAATACTGGTTATATCGGTAAGCGCGATATCGCTGTCCTTCGCAAGTGTTTTAACGAGGTCGGCCATGTCCTTGATGATCTTTCTTGCGTCTCTGCCAACGTTCGTAGGCACGCTGGCCGTGCAAACAAGATTAAAGTCCTCGTCTACAATTCCTGCTTTTAAATTCGTGCCTCCAACATCTATTCCTGCAAAATACATACTATTCTCCCTTGTCCGGCGGTGAGATGATGTTGAGCAGTTTGCTGTCCAGCTGCTCTGCTGTCACAACGCCCATGCTTTTTAGCCGGAAGTTCATCGAAGCCACTTCGATTATGATGGCTAGGTTTCTGCCCGGGCGCACGGGGATAGTGATGGTCGGCACCTTTACGCCAAGCAAAGTTAAGTACTCGTTCGCTGTACCAAGACGATCCACATTTTGTACATCACCCAGCTCCAGATTAATAGCAAGCTCTATCTGATTCTCCAGCATAACAGCGCCAAGACCGTAAAGCGTGCAGACATCGATTATCCCGAGTCCGCGAATCTCCATCATGTGACGGATTACTTCGGGAGAGCGTCCCATAAGCTGGTTTTCCGCCAGCTTGTGAATCTCTACAACGTCATCGGCAACCAGTCGATGTCCTCTTTTGACCAGCTCAAGCGCAGTTTCGCTTTTTCCGACACCGCTGTCGCCCGTCAGCATTATACCCACTCCGTAAACATCCATCAAACCTGCATGTCGCGATATGCTCGGCGCAAGCACCTTATCTAAATAAACAGTCGCTTTGTGACTGAGTTTTGTGGTTGTAAGCCCGGACATAAGAATGGGGGTGTTATACTTCTTTGCTGCATTCAGCATCGCTTCGGGAGGCGTCAGATTACGCCCAATCAACACGCAAGGCAGTCCGCTTCTAAAATACTGATCGAGCCTCTGTGCCTTCAAATCGGGGTCAAGGTTTTGCAGATACGTCATTTCGACCATGCCGAACAGCTGAAAACGATTGTCGGCAAAATACTCGAAAAAGCCGGCCATCTGCAAACCCGGTCGGTTGAGGTCGGACGTGTTTATCTCAACGTACTCAACATCTCCCTGATAGAGCACGCTCAGCTTTAAATCCTTAGCCATTTCATTGATGTTTAGCTTTATTTTCATGGGTTATGCCTCCAAAATATATTTTTCTATTACGTACGCAACACCGTCATTCTCATTGGAAGGACAGATGATATCTGCAATATCTTTAAGTGCCTCCGGCGCGTTTTGCATAACAACGCCAAGCCCTGCAAGTTCAATCATCGGCGCGTCAATCTGAGAGTCGCCAATGGCGATAACGTCCTTTATCTCAATGTTGTAATAGTCAGCAACGAACTGTAGACCAACGGCTTTGCTGACGCCCACCGAAGCGAACTCGATAAACATCGGCTTGCTCGTCTTGATAGCGAGAGTAGCAAACTTTCGCTGCACATCTTCCTTAACCGCAGACGCTCTGTGCGCATCCAGCACGTACAATACCTTTGGCGTTAATATCTCATCGTGCTCCATAAGGTCAGGGATAAGTATTCCGGGGTGCCCGTACGGGATTTCGTAAAGCGCAGAATACTTGTTGCGCTCCTTGTAGACCAGCTCGCCGTCAATGTAGACCTGGGCGTGAATATCGTTGTCGTAAGCGTATTGCAACACTTGCTTAACCAGCACCGGATCAACTTCATCTTCATAAACTCGGCTGCGGTTGCTGTCATAAATCTCTGCGCCGCCCGAAGTAATGAATAACGTATCGAGTTTAAGCTGTTCATAAAACCTCTCGCCGCCTTTGAGCGTGCGCCCTGTGCAAAGGACGACTATAACGCCCTTGTCCTGTGCTGCTTTGATTGCGCCAAAAACGCGGTCGGTAATCTTAATATCGTCATTTAAAAGAGTGTCATCGATATCAATTGCTATGAGCTTATACATAATGCCTCCGTTGGTTACCTAATTACTCTATTATACATGCAATGACAATGTTTGAAAACAAAAAAATATTTCTTGTCGGCTACGCATACAAATTGTTCACAAATGCGCACAAAGCTGATATACTGTCATGTATATTAACGTTAAAGGGGTACAAATTGAAGAAGATAGTAGTAATTTGCTTAGTCTTAATGGTATTCGCGCTTGGCATCGGCACAGCTTTAGCCGCGCCGGAATACGATGGCGATGTAACGCCGAACGCTGTAATGCTGCTCGATGCTACAACTGGGCAGATACTCTTTGAGAAAAACGCTGACGAAGTGATTCGTCCCGCAAGCACGACAAAGATTATGACGTGTATCGTAGCTCTCGAGAATTCCGAGATGGACGAAGTGGTAACTGTGGGACCCGAAGGCGACTGGACAGGTTCAGGATACTCGCTGCTGGGGACACGGTACGGCGAAGAAATTGTAATGAAAGACCTTTTAACCGGGCTGATGATGGTGTCGGGTAACGACGCTGCCGAAGCGGTCGCGGTTCATATATCAGGTTCTGTGGACGCGTTTGCAAGATTAATGAACAGGAAAGCAAGCGAACTTGGCATGAGCAACACGAACTTTGTCAACCCGCACGGCGTTGACACGGACGACCACGAAGTTACCGCGAGAGACATGTCGAAGCTAACGCTATATGCTATGCAAAACGAAGACTTTATGAAAATCGTGGGGACAGAAACCTATGACATGCCTGCTACGAACAAGAATAAAGCGCGCACCATACAAAATACAAATTTGCTTCTTCGCACTGATTATGAGGACTCATATTATGAGAGTGCAATCGGAATCAAAACCGGATCGACTCCTAAAGCGTATCGCTGTGTTGTCAGTGCTGCACAGGTCGGCGACACCAAACTTTTGTGCTTGATCTTTGGTGACAAGACGAAAAACGGTGTTGACCGCTGGCCGCTGGCAAAGGATATGTTTGAGTTTGGCTTTGAGAATTACAGCACTGTCAACGTGCAAAGCATAATCGACAATATGCCTGAAACAAACGTGCAGGTCGCAAACTCTGTAGAGGATGAGGATATTCTTTTGCTGAGCGCACACAACATCGGGGATGAGCTGATAACGCTCGAAAAAAGCGTTGCTCAGGACATTTTAAACAATAGCGGGTATGAAACGACAATTGAGTTTTACAGCGGCGATGAGCTTGTTGCGCCTATCATGCAGGGAGACACGGTTGGCATAGTCACGTACAGAAGCACGATAAACCAAGAAATCATATGTCAGGCAGAGCTTACTGCTACACGTGACGTAGACATAATGGGTGAAGTTGTAGTTGAAGTGACGCAGGAGACACAAAAGCCGCTTGAGCCAACAATGACACCGCAGCCGCAGGATGATACTGAAGATAAATCAAGCAATTTTGTGCTAGGTATCGGATGGCTATGGCTGGTGCTTGGCGTGCTGCTGATAGGCGTCATTGTGTTTTTGTCAATATCGTTGATTAAAAGCAGGAGATAATTGTGCATGTTAAAAAAGTAGCGCTTTTATTGGTGTTGGTAATAATTATGATGCCAATTTGCACCGCAATTGCAGATGAAGTAAATGTACCGCCGGCGATAGACGATGTGATAAAGTCGCTGTCAGCTCGAGGCGATGCTTGCATCATACTTTTTGACGCCGAATCCGGCGAGGTTCTGTTTGAGCAGAATGCAGACACAAGATCCAAAACAGCAAGCACGGCAAAGCTCCTGACGTGTATTGTTGCGCTCGAAAACAGCGATATGGACGAAATAGTTACAATCAGCAGCAGGTCTGCCAGTCGTGTCGGGTCGTCCTTGCAGTTGATACGAGGCGAGCAGCTTAAAATGAAGGATCTGCTCAACGGCATGATGATGGTCTCGGGCAATGATGCCGCAAACGCTGTAGCCGAGCATATTTCGGGTTCCCAGCGAGAGTTTGCCAAGCTGATGAATGAAACAGCGCAGCGGATTGGCATGAGCTCATCAAATTTTACAAACCCGATTGGCATATCTGACCGCACTAATTATTCTACGGCAAGAGATATGCTGACACTTGCTCTGTACGCGATGAGCAATGAGCAGCTTACTGCTATTACAAATCAATCCAAGTATGATATGCCGGCAACTAACAAAAACGTTAAAAGAACCGTACACAACACAAATCTGTTGTTTGATGAGGAATCACCCTTTTTCTATGAGTACATTACCGGGCTAAAAACCGGGTCTTCTTCGAGGGCGAAGGGGAGCCTTGTGGCAACTGCGCGCAAGGATGGGATTGATTTGGTGTGTGTTGTGATGAACGATCGTTCAAGCCGATACTCAGCCCGATGGCAAATCGTAAAGTCGCTGTTTGAATACGGGTTTAGTCGCTATACGACATTGAACGCCCGAGAGTTGGTGCTTGATTTACCGCAGGTAGAAATTAACGTTGCAAATGCGCAAAGTACTGTATTGTGTGAGTATCCAAGCATAGAGGAGCACAATATAGTGGTGACCAATGCTGCAGCAAACGATATACTTTGTGGAGAAATTGAAGCTAGGTGCGAAATATACGATAATATAACAGCACCCATTTTTAAAGGGGATGTTATTGGTAGCGTTACATACATCAATCGAAACACAGGGGTTGTATTTTTTGAAGGCGTTTTGATTGCGGCGCAAGATGTGGCTAAACCGGCACTTGCGGCCGCGTTGCCAGAAACTACACCTCACAGCCCGCAGGAAGCGCCTCTAGCGCTTCAAATTGCTATGGTTGACAATGACTCCACTACGCACGCAAGTCTATTATTTGCGTCGATATGGGTAATTATCACACTTTTGGCATTTGTGACGATTCATTGGCTTTTATTTAAAAACACAGATGCGCAAATGTGAGCATAAGTATATTATTCAGAGTTTACACTGCCAATTATTTCTCTATATACAAATCGACGCTTTACTGATATAATCTCAATCAGACTTTAGTTTAAAAAATAATAGTCAGCTCAGAGCGTACAGCTTTGTTTTTGGCTTAGTAGGTATTTTAAGGAGATGTAGAGTTTGAAGAAAATTGCATCTATTTGTTTGGTTTTTTTTATGGTTTTAAGCATGTTCGCGGGTGTCGCTTTGGCAGCTGTAGAATATAGCGGAGATGTTGACAGCGATTTAGCTGTGCTTCTTATCGACGCAGACTCCGGTCGAGTTTTGTTCGAGCAGCAGGCCGATGTACAAATTAAACCGGCAAGTACAACAAAAATATTAACGTGTCTTGTGGCAATCGAGCAGAGCAATCTAAGCGATATAGTCACTGTCAGCTCATATGCGGCTAAAGCTTCTGGGGGCGAATCAAAGCTAGGAATTAGAGCCGGTGAGGAGTTTGTTTTAAGAGATATTCTCACCGGAATGATGCTTGTCTCGGGAAACGATGCAGCAAAAGCCGTTGCCGAACATGTAGGCGAGACTGAAGAAGGCTTTATTGCACTTATGAACGAGTTGGCAGAGCAAATCGGCATGACACAAAGTCATTTTGCTAACCCGCACGGTAAAGACGATGAAGAGCATTATGTGACTGCGAGAGACATGACTTTGCTTGCAGCATATGCAATGAAAAACGCTGCATTTATGGACATCGTAGGTTTGGAGTCGTTCAGACTTCCCGCAACAAACATGCAGAAGGAAAGGGAAGTTGTGAATTTTGATTTTTTAGTTCGCAGCGATAGCGAGTTTTTCTATCAATATGGCAACGGTATGAAAACAGGTTCTACACCGGGCGCCGGCGGCTGTGTTGTGTCCAGCGCGACCAAAGAGGAGCAGGGCAGCACCACAAACTTGATCTGTGTAGTTTTTGGAGATACGTCAAATGGAAAAACACTGCGTTGGTCGGTAGTAAAAGACCTATTTGATTTTGGGTTTGATAACTATGTCACGCTGGACGTTTTGACGCTCGTTGATATGAGCGAGCCTATAAGCGCGCATGTCGAAAACTATGCGGACAATGATATTTTTGATGGGTTGCTCGAGTTTCAACAGCCGATGCCAACGCAGCGCTACATTACAATGGACAAGGAAACAGCCGATATCATTACAAGTGGTGATGACACCATTGAGATAGTGGAAACGTACAACGATCCGCTGCCGCTGCAAGCTCCGATATACGAGAACGACGTGGTTGGCTCGGTATTGTACCAAAGCAAAACAACGGGCGCAGTTATACTCAGCGGCAATTTAGTAGCATCGCGAGATGTGCTGGACAGTAGCGGGGGAGACGGCGATTTTGGGGACACGGCTGTTGCGACAATGCCACCCACAGTTGCAGAGGAAATCCAGATACAGGAGCAGGAAAAAAAGGAAAGAAGCAATAACATATTGCTAATTCTGTTGGTTATCCCCGCCGGATTGGTAGCTTTTCTGGTGATTAGAGTAATTTCTGCAAAGAAACACAAACGCAAGAGATTTACTAAAAGAAGAAAGCCGCGATACAGCTATAAGATTAGAAAATAGCTTAAGGATTGTGTTGTACACCGATTCAAAAAAAAAAATATCGGGCAAATTGAGAAATACATTTTTTAATAATGATAATTTGATATCGGCTAGATTGTAAAGTATTGTATATAAAGTGTCAAAGTTGTTGCATCAGCAAGCAAAGCGTCATACAAGCTTAACTTTTTTTAGATATGCAATAATGCTATAATAAATTTAATTCGCAGATAAATATGAGGGGTAGCTAAATTGAGTAGGCAATCCAAGCAACGTAGAATATGGCTTGTTAAAATTACAGTTCATTATATATTACTCGGGATTTTCAAAGTTTCTTACGGCGCGTACTTGATTTTAGCCTATCGTGCGAAACTAATCAAAGAGCCTGGGTTCAAGCTAAGGGGACCATCTCTAATGCTTGCAAATCATTGCAACACGTTTGATGGGTTTTTTATACAGGGACTTGTCGGCAGACCAATACATTATGTAATTTCCGATGGCGTGTTCAAAAACCCGAACGTAAGAAAGATTTTTTCGGTTGTCAACTACATACCAAAAAAGAAGTTTGTCAGCGACACAAAAGCAATCAAGCAAATTATAAGAATATCCCAAAACGGGGGAGTGATTGGCATTTTCCCAGAGGGCAGACGATGCTGGGACGGTAAAACAGTAAAAATTGCGCCGGCAACGTTCAAACTGGTAAAATTGCTTAAGATACCTGTTGTTACAGCTAACATGAGAGGCGCGTATCTTTCTGAACCAAGATGGTCAAAGTCGCAGCGTTTCGGCAAGATTGAGATTGACATAAAAACGTTGATTGACGCTGAGACGTTAGCTGACATGTCGCTTGAGCAGATAGAGAAGACGATTTCAGATGAGCTGTATCATAACGAGTATGACTGGCAAGAGAGCAGAAAAATTGCTTTTCGCGGCAAAGCATTGGCGGAAGGCTTCGAAGCGTTACTCTATACCTGCCCGCAGTGCGGAGCAATGGACAGCTTTGTCACATCCGGCAGTGAAATCAACTGCAAGCAGTGCGATGCGCTGTACGTTATCGACAAGTACGGGTACCTGCATTCCAAGAGAGGGCTGCTTCCTTCCGGCAGAGTTGATGAGCTAAACGAGTGGCAGCTAACTAAACTAAAAGAGATTTACGCAAAGCTGCAGAGTGATCAAGACGTTTATATGACCAACCCTGGCGCGCTGTTGACAAGCGCGATCGACGTTGCACACCCGTTTATGGAAGCTGCAAGAGGCAGCATTTCGATTGCGAAAGATGGACTTAGAATCGGTGATAAGAAGTTTGATTTAGCCGATGTATACGGTGTTGCTGTCAATATGAGCTCGCATGTCTCGTTCCGCCACAAATCTATGGACTACAGAGTTTCTTTTGATAACAATCAATTTTCCGTTTACAAATGGTGTAGAATAATAAAAATATTTATTGGTAATATGGAGGAGGCTATTTAACGATGAAGAAAATTCTAATTATTATTGGTTCGGTGGTTTTAGTTTTCGCAATGTTTATACTCAGCACATTGCCGGAAATAGTTGAAGCTTCGAAAGGGCTGCCCGAAGAGGCACAGATCTCGGAAATGGTAGAGGAAGTTGATCAGGATACTGACTGGCAGAGTGTTTGGGCGCCGGTTAGACAATTTGCATACTTGATGGTACTTCTAGGGATATCGCTGATTATTAAAGCCAACATAGGGTTCTTTAAAAAGCATCTTGTACCGACAACTTTGTTTGGCGGGCTTCTCGGTTTTGTAATTGGACAAGTACTTTGGCCGGTCTTCGGATGGGAGCCAATCTTTGATACTTCGCTGCTGCAAAACCTTGTATATCACGCGATGTCAGTCGGGTTTATCGCTATGGCGCTTAAAAAACGTCCTAAAAAGAACACGGAGAATATCGCAGTTACAGGCTTTGCAATAATCAACACATATACTCTGCAAGCAATAATTGGTCTTGGGGCTATGATGCTGCTTGTGCTCGCATTGCCGCAATTTGACAACATATTCGGCGTGCTGCTACCGCTTTCGTTTGCTCAGGGTCCGGGGCAGGCGCTGTCTACCGGTAAATCGCTGCAGGCTCTTGGCATGTCCAACGGCGCTCAAGCAGGGATGGCGCTCGCGACTTTTGGATTCCTTTGGGCCATTGTTGCAGGTATACCTTTTATGAACATTCTTCGTAAAAAGTATAAGCGGAAAAAGGAAGACATGGATGAACTAACAGCAGAAGTTGATCCGGACCTTAGTGACCACACCGCGAACGTACCAAGGACGCTGTTCCTTGACGACTTAACTGTACAGATTGTATTGATAGGCATATGCTTCCTGCTTACATATCTGTTCTTAATAGGGCTGCAGGCGATACTCGGCAAAGGGTCTACACTAATGACCGTGCTATGGGGATTCCAGTTCATATGGGGAACGCTCATCGCGCTTCTTGTCCGCATGGTTCTCAACAGACTCCAGAAGAGGAAAATTGTCAAAGTCGATTACGCCGACAACTATCTGCTTCAGCGTGTCGCGTCCTCGTCTTTCGACGTAATGATTATTGCGTCAATCTGCGCGATTTCGCTTAAGACGATTGGTGAATACATTGTTCCTCTGCTTATACTCTCGACGCTTGGCGGCATATTCACGATGATATACTCGCACAAAATGTCGAAATGGATGTACAGAGAAGAAAAGATGGAGCATACTGTCGCGCTTTATGGAATGTTTACAGGCACGATAGTTACAGGAATGGCGCTGCTAAAAGAAGTTGATCCGAAAGGTAAAACGAGCGTGCCGGAGAGCTTGGTTCTCGGCAGCGGGTTTGCTGCAATAATAGGCGTTCCGCTTATGATGATACTGGCAATTCCGATTACGGCTTGGGCGGAAAATAAACCTAATTTGTTTGTGGTGACGTTTGCGTTGTTTGCAGTATATTCGATTGTATGCTTCCTTGGTGTCTACTTTACCAAGAAGATACACGCAAAGCGCAGAGCTAAAAAATAAAAATGAATGTGTGCGGTGCGCAAACCCTGCGTGCCGCACTATTTATCTTAGGAGCTCATATGGGCAAAAAAATTAGGATTCCTGTTAAGTTGAAGCTGGGTTACGGCATCGGTGCATTATCGTACGCCATACCTTTTCAAATCATTTCAGGGTTCTTTCTTTTTTATGCTAACTCAGTACTTGGCATTTCGGGTACGCTGTCCGGCACAATTATCGCTGTCAGTATTTTTTGGGATGCATTTACCGACCCGATAATGGGATATATTTCTGACAAAACCAGTCCAAAGGTATTGTTTGGCAGGCGGCTTTTTTACGTTTTTATTGGTGCAATTGGTTTGGCGATATCAAATTTTTTCTTGTGGAGCATAGATGTAAAGCTGCCCGGGCTTGCAAAGGCAGTCATACTTGGATTAATGCTGATACTTGTTAAAACCTTTTCGACAATTTTTACTACACCATATCTTGCGCTCGGTGCAGAGTTGTCAAACGACTATGACGAGCGAACATCGGTACAATCGTTTAGAACCGCCTTCTATTTCCTGGGTTTCATGTTCCCTGTCATTGTGGGTCTCGGTATATTTAAAGTAACTGACAATACAGAAAATTTCTCATTATTTGCATTAACCACTTCAATAATTATTATTGTATGCGCTGCTATTTCAATAGCGGTTTCGCGCCGCAAAAGCCTTTTTCCGAGTGCTAAGAAAACCAGAAGAAGCGGCTTTATCGGGCTTCTTAAGGAATCGGGAATTGCATTAAAATGTAATGATTTCAGGAATATAAGCATCACCCTGCTTTTCGTCAATATGGCGATGGGAGTTGTTAGTGCAGCCGGTTTGCATACTTTCTCATTTACGTTTTATCTGGGTGACAGAGAAAAGATGATTGTTCTGGGGAGCTTGTTTGCAATGGCACTCATTGCCCAGCCTATCTGGGTGATTATCGCAAGGCGGTTTGAGAAGAAGACCGCGCTAAAGGCGTGTCTATTTATAAATCTCGGCGTAGCGATTGCGTTTCTGATATACGTGCTAAATAATGTATGGGTTTCAGAGAACTATTTGGCAATAGTGCCCCTTTCTGTCGTTATGGGGTTTTCAATCGGCGGAAGTATCGCCCTGCCGTATTCCATGATATCGGACACAGTTGACAAGGATGCATACAACACGGGAGTTAGAAAAGAAGGTGTATTTTACGGATTTGCCACGTTTATGTACAAATTATCTCAAGCGATTGCCATATTCAGCATCGGCGCTCTTCTCGACATTATCAAGTTTAACGCCGATATTGTGCAGGACAACTCGGTTTATGTCAAACTTGGTCTGATAATGCCTGTAGGCTTTATAATATGTTTTCTGGGTGCTTTGTATTTTACTATCAAGTACACTCTTAATAAGAAGAAAGTTGCGGAGTTTCAGCAAAATCAGCCAAAATCGGATTTATAACAATCCAAGCTTCTTTTTTAGATACCCTTCTTGATTGTCGCTGTCACTAACGGTAATATAACTGCTTTTCGAGGCTTTCATAAATTCCAGCATTATAATTGCACCAAGCACGATAACGTCAGCCCGTGAGTCTTGCAGGCTGTCGATTTTCTCGCGCTGCTTCTTGGTTTTGTTTTTCAGCATATCGCATAGGGAGCATGCGCGCTCAAAGCTAATCATGTGACCTTGAACGCGTTTTGCGTCATACGGCACAAGCTCCAAGTCTATTGCGGCAATCGCAGTTGCTGTGCCACCAATGCCCGTGTAAGCAAAACCATCTGCTGGGGGGACATTTGCTAAGAATTCGGACGCTAATGCGTGCGCCTGCTCATATGCATCGCAATCCGCAAAATCGACGCTCGGGAACATTTGCAGCAACCTGACAGCTCCCAGGTCAAAACTCCGCTTGTACTCCACATTATTCAGCGTTCCAGTCATAACCTCGGTGCTGCCGCCGCCGATGTCAAACATGCCGCCATATCCAACGATACTGCCCGCAAACCCGAGCAACGCTTCGTCCTCGCCCGAAATCACGTCAACAGTCACGCCGCAGTTGCTCTCAATATGCTTCGCGAATTCGCGTGAATTCTGTGCGTCCCTTACTGCGCTGGTCGCAAAGCAGAAGAAGTTGTCGCAATCCGCGCACAACCTAATATACTCATCAATAGTGATTTGCGCACGCTTCATCGCATCACTGCTAATGCTGCGGTGTCCGCTCATACCTTCGCCGACACGGATAGTGCGCAATGTCTTGTACTCCGACACAATACAGCCATCGTCCACACGCGCAATCATAAGCCTGACTGAGTTGGTACCGATATCAACGACTGCGTATTTGTGCATGCGATTACCTCCGCTTCAGTGTATGTCTCGTTTGCTGCAAAAAAATAGACGCTTATCGCGCCTAATCCTCGCTTGCTTCATTGTCTTCCAAAATAAGCTCGTCCTCATAGACGAGACCAAACCGCTCTCTTGCGGTATTCTCAACGTACTCGTTCGTGTTCATGTAAGCTTCTTTGTGCTTTAGCCGGTCTAACTCGGTCTGCGCCTGCTCAACAGAAATGGTCAAAGCTTCCTGCTGCGCTTTAAGCTCGTTGATCTTTGCCTGTTGCCCAAAGATAGCGATGCCGGCATAGGTTAGAAATACGGCAAGTATTAAAAACTTGAATCTAAGTTTTACTTTTCTGTTTTTCATAATTCCTCACAAAACCACGTCGGGTGTGTCACCTCTACGCGAATATTATCTCATATAAAAAAGTGCTATGCAAGTAAAATAACATATTTTAACACGGGATATCCCCAATTTAAGGATGTCATGCCGGTCAATAAAGGCAAGCAATATTCGAATCAGATTATTACTTCTTTTTAGGTTTTAGCAAAAAGGGGCTGAACCGTTTGTCGCGAAGGCGATAAGGGAGACCGTGCTGCTTTGTGTTGTGTGCTCTCCCACACGCGGTAATTGCAACGGCAGGGCAGTAGGAATAGCAGCGAAAACATAATGCACATTTGCCTGAAAAGTTAGGATAATCGCGCATGACGATGTTAGAAGTTGGGCAGATATCTGCACACAGTCCGCATTTTGTACACAACTCCTTATTTACACCAACTAGATTTTGTAGTTTATTCCAAACGAGACGATGCGGCGCGCGTTGCAATATGCCAAGCGGATAGGAAAATTTACCTTTTCTACGAGCTTTACCGGTAAGCAAATCATTGATATAGGTTTCTATGCGCAGTTCGCAGCGATTCATTATCATTTGTGCTTTTTTATCAGTTTTTGGAGGTGACAATGGTCCGTGCAATACGCTCATGTTGGTTGGCATATTAAAGTGCGCACAGCTGTCGATAATCAATCCCTTTGCCGCAAAGTGTTTATGATACACCCATGCACCATCGCCCGAGAACATCATTTGCGTACAAAAAGTGTGTACATGCTTTTGCTTTTGCAGAGGCGCAAGGCTGTCGATAAAAAGCTTCATCGTATGCGGCAAATCTGAGCCGTACATGGGCCAGCCAAAAAAAACAAGGTCGGAAGCCTTTATGAGCCAATCGGCTTTCTTGACATTGACGATATCATCATCAATCAGTGTTTCTATCGATATAGATTCAGCATTGACGCTTCTGGCATCAAGCATAATATTTATCTTGCCAGCCACCCACCAAGTGTTCCCTGTGCCGCTGAAATAGAAAATGATTGCTTTATACATAATTAAACCCCCATCAGGTAAGCGTTGATAAACGCATCTATGTCGCCGTCCATAACGGCAGCAACATTACCCGTTTCCTCGCTTGTCCTGTGGTCTTTTACCATACTGTACGGATGGAACACATACGATCGAATTTGACTGCCCCACTCAATTTTCTTCATTTCACCTTTAAGCTCTTGCATCTCCTGCATTTTTTCGCTTTCACGTTTCTCAACGAGTTTGGATTTTAGCAAACGCATAGCAGTCTCTCTATTTTGCATCTGCGATCTCTCGTTTTGGCACTGCACAACAATACCGGTAGGAAGGTGAGTAAGCCGTATGGCAGAGTCTGTCTTGTTAACGTGCTGACCGCCTGCTCCGGAAGCTCGATAAGTGTCTATGCGCAGCTCGTCAGATGCAATTTCTATATCAGAGTCGTCATCTTCGATATCCGGCATAACATCCAACGACGCAAAAGAAGTGTGTCTGCGCGAGGACGAATCAAACGGAGATATTCTCACCAGTCTGTGAACGCCTTTTTCCGCTTTCAAATATCCATAAACATTGAGTCCGGTAACCTCAAACGTAACGCTTTTGATACCTGCGTCATCGCCAGACAAAAAGTCGAGCACCTTTATATTGTACTTTTTGCGCTCGCACCATCGCGTGTACATGCGATACAGCATTTCCACCCAATCCTGCGCTTCTGTGCCGCCTGCGCCCGCGTGCAGCGAGAGTATCGCACCGTTGGAGTCATATTCTCCGCTAAGCAGCGCTTTTAGCCGCAGCTCCGTAGTGTCCTTCTCAAGAGCAGAAAGCTCGCTTTCCAGCTCATTAGCAGACTCCTCGTCGTATTCCTCTTCAAGCAACTCAAGCATCACAGCAGCATCGGATACCCTGCCGCTGATTTTATCGAATTGGTTTAGCTTGTCCTCAATAGGTTTAATCTTCTTGTTAACCTTGTTCGCCTGCTTCACGTTATCCCAAAAACCCGGCTGCTCCATGCTCGTGCGCAACTCATCAAGCTCCTTTTGCAAGGCCTCAAGACCAAGAGCACTCCCTGCTTGCTCGGCAAGCGCTTCTATTTTTGAAAGTTGTTGTTTTGCTTCATCCAGCTGCATCAATTTATATCACCTTATTGCTTTCCACAACAGTTTTTGAATTTCTTGCCGCTGCCGCACGGACACGGCGCGTTTCTGCCGACCTTGTGACCCTTTGCATCAACAACCTTTTTGACAACAGGCTTTGGAGCTTCGCGCTGCGTTGGTCTCGACGTTATCTTCACATGGAAAACCATGCTGACCGTGTCGTCCTGAATTTCGTGCACCATCTCCTCGAACATGTCAAAGCCTTCGCGCCGATACTCGATAATCGGGTCGCGCTGACCGTACGCCCGCAGTCCGATTCCCTGTCTTAATTGATCCATCGCGTCAATGTGCGCCATCCATTTTTGGTCAACGACGCGCAGCAGCAATATGCGCTCGATATCGCGCATACTCTGCTTCGCTTCTTCCATTTCAGCTTCCTTCATCGCATAAAGCTTCAAGGCTGTGTTTTTGATAGTATCAAGAGCGTTGCCGTGATGTAGATCCTCGAAATCAGCCTTCTTGAACAGCTCAAGGCTTTTTGGCAGGAATATCTTATGATAGTACTCCATCAGCCCATCCAAATCCCAATCTTCGGCGAACGCGCCTTCGGGGCAGTATATTGGGAACGATTCCTCTATCAAAGTGTCGAGCATGTCGAGTATGTTCTGCTTAACATCGGCGCCCGTTAAAACCAATCTGCGCTGCGAGTATATAAGCTCGCGCTGTTTATTCATTACGTCATCATATTGCAGCACGTGCTTTCGTATTTCGAAGTTTCGATACTCGATTTTCTTTTGCGCGCCTTCAATTTGCTTTGTCAGCAGCCCAAAAGCCAGCGGTATATCGTCGTCTTTGCTTACGTTATTAAGAATTCCCTGCGCGCGCTCTCCGCCAAACAGCCGCATTAAGTCGTCACCCAGCGAAATAAAGAACACAGAAGAGCCCGGATCGCCCTGTCGTCCGCTTCGACCTCGCAGCTGGTTGTCGATACGTCTGCTCTCGTGGCGCTCAGTGCCGATGATGTGCAATCCGCCCGCCTCTACGACAGTGTCGTGCTCTGCCTGCATGGACTTTTTATAAGAGGACAAAAGCGAAGCGTATGTTTGTCGTGCGATTAGTATCTCTTTGTCATCTGTATGAGCGTGACCGACAGCCTGCTCAATCATTTCGTCTGTATAATCGTCGCGCCGCATGTCTGCCCGCGCAGAAAAGTCCGGGTTGCCGCCAAGGATAATGTCGGTACCACGACCGGCCATGTTGGTTGCAATTGTAACAGCATCTTTCCTGCCCGCCTGCGCAACGATAAGTGCTTCTTTATCGTGATGCTTAGCGTTCAACACGTGATGTTTCACGCCTGTTTTCATCAGCAAACCGGATAAGTACTCCGATTTTTCGACTGATACCGTACCCACGAGGATTGGTCTGCCTGTCTCGTGGACGCGCAGAATCTCCTGCACAACAGCTTTGAATTTACCTAGCTCCGTGCCGTAGATTACATCGTTGTTGTCCTCGCGTATCATCGGCATGTTGGTCGGTATCTGCGCAACATCAAGGTTGTATATACCCAAAAACTCGTCTTCTTCGGTCTTTGCAGTACCCGTCATGCCGGCAAGCTTTTTATACATCCTAAAATAGTTTTGGAACGTGATGGTTGCAAGCGTTCTGCTCTCGCGCTTAACATGCACGTGCTCTTTTGCTTCAATCGCTTGATGCAGCCCTTGCGAGAATCGCCGCCCGACCATCATGCGTCCTGTAAACTCATCAACGATGGTTACAGCGCCGTCTTTTACGACATAATCGGCATCGCGTTTCATCAAATTGTTGGCTTTCAGCGCTTGGTTGATGTGATGGTTAAGCTCGGTGTTCTCAATGTCAGCCAAATTATCTACATTGAACGCGCGCTCGGATTTAGCAATGCCCGATTCAGTTAAATTGATCGCTTTTTGCTTCTCGTCAACGGTGAAGTCGTCCTCAAAAACGAGCGTTTTCACGAACCTGTCGACGCGCTCATACATATCTGTGCTTTTATCGCCTGCGCCAGAGATGATAAGCGGCGTTCTCGCTTCGTCTATTAAAATGCTGTCCACTTCGTCGATAACGGCGTAGTGGAGATCGCGCTGCACCATGCGGTCTTTATGGATTACCATGTTGTCGCGCAGATAGTCGAACCCAAACTCGTTGTTTGTGCCGTAAACGATGTCGGCCCGGTAGTTCTCACGTCTAAGCTCCGCCGGCACTTCGTGTATAATCAGCCCGACTGTGTACCCAAGAAACGCATAAAGTTTACCCATCCATTCACTGTCACGCTTTGCGAGATAATCGTTTACCGTGACTACGTGCACACCGTTTCCGGCAAGCGCGTTCAAACAAACGGCAAGTGTTGCAGCAAGCGTTTTACCCTCGCCGGTTTTCATTTCGGCGATGCGTCCTTGATGCAGCACTATGCCGCCTATAATCTGCACACGGAAGTGCCGCATCTCAAGCACACGCACAGAAGCTTCCCTTACCTGTGCAAACACTTCGGGCAGCAAATCGTCAAGACTTTCGCCGTTTTCGTAGCGTTTTTTATACTCGTCAGTTTTTGTCTGCAGCTCATTATCACTAAGCGCAGCAAAATCAGGCTCCAGCACCTCGACCGCGTCCACGGTTTTCCTAAGTTTCTTTATTTTGGCTTCGTTGCTGCCGCCCAAAAGATTTCGTACAATTCCCATATATGACCCCTTTATATAAATTAGCAATTTGTGTTTGTTTTAACTTGGCTATTTTACCATTCGAAACGAGGATAAGCAACAGTTAGAATGCGTGCTATATGAATGTTGACAATTTATTAACGATTTGGCTTAAAATTTTATGAATTTGTAATATAAAAACAAACTGTGAATAAATGCAATACAACCGAGAAAAAGTGCTGACATACGTTGACTTGTTCGCAGTATTCATGATATTATTTTTGAGCAGAAGGATATAAGCCTAAGCAAAGGAGAAACATTTTGGCTAGAGTAATTATAGATAAAGAAGCATGCAAGGGATGCGGTCTATGCGAGATAGTCTGCCCAAAGAAAATACTTGTTCTCAGCGAATCAGAATTGAATAAAAAAGGTTACAGCCCGATTGAAGTGACGGACATGTCGCTTTGCAACGCATGTTGTTCGTGTGCAAAGATGTGCCCGGATTTTGTATTTGTAATCGAAAAATAATAGACTAACAAGGTGATTATATAATGACTAGGATTTTAATGAAAGGGAACGAGGCGATTGCAGAGGCTGCAATTAAAGCCGGGTGCAGGTATTTTTTTGGATACCCGATTACCCCTCAAAACCAAATTCCCGAGCATATGGCAAAAAGAATGCCTGAAGTAGGTGGCACATTTCTTCAAGCAGAGTCAGAGGTCGCGGCTATAAACATGGTTTACGGCGCATCCGGCGCAGGTGCACGGGTTATGACAAGCAGTTCATCTCCGGGTATAAGTCTAAAGCAAGAGGGCATCAGCTATATCGCTTGTGCGATGCTGCCGTGCGTAATTGTCAATATCATGAGAAGCGGTCCGGGGCTCGGTGGAATTTTGCCGGCACAGGCAGACTATTTTCAAGCTGTCAAAGGCGGAGGACACGGCGACTATCGATTGATTGTATACGCGCCGGCGTCTGTACAGGAAGCAGCGGACTGTGTGATGGAAGCGTTCGAGGCTTCGGATTACTATCGTGTTCCTGCGCTCATTCTGGCAGACGGTATGATTGGACAAATGATGGAACCGGTCGAGTTCAAACCCATTACAAAGCGAAAGCAGCCGCCAAAGGACTGGGCAGCGACAGGTAATGACGGCACCAAACCAAGAGCGCAGATTAACTCGATACATATCGAGGCGGAAAAGATGAGCGCGGTATGCAAGGGACTTCAGTGCGTATATGACAAAATTGCTGCAAAAGAAACGCAATACGAAGAGTTTATGATGGATGACGCGGACATATGCATTGTCGCATATGGTACGACGTCTCGCATTGTTAAAAACGCTGTCAAGAAAGCAAGAGAGCTTGGTATAAAGGCTGGGTTGATCAGACCAATTACGGTTTGGCCGTTCCCAAGCGAAATGATAGCGAAAGCCACGGAGAAATGCAAAGCTTTTGTGGCGGTAGAGATGAGCACGGGACAAATGGTCGAAGACGTACGGCTGGCGGTAAACGGAGCAAAGCCTGTTTTGTTTGTCGGCGTCACCGGCGGCATGGTTCCAACACCCGAAATGGTTTTGGAAGAGCTGCAAGACATAGAGGAGGGCATGTAAAATGGCAGTAGTATTTAAGAAAAGCAATGTCATCACAGATGTGCCGTTTCATTATTGCCCGGGATGCACCCACGGAATCGCGCACAGAATCGTTGCGGAGTGTATCGAAGAGCTTGGGATGAAAGAAAAAGCGATAGGCATCGCACCTGTTGGGTGTGCTGTGTTCGCGTATAAATATTTTGACATTGACATGTACGAGGCAGCGCACGGCAGAGCACCGGCAGTTGCAACAGGCGCAAAACGTGTGCACCCGGAAAACCTTGTGTTTACGTATCAAGGTGACGGAGACTTGGCTTCCATCGGAGCTGCCGAGATTGTGCACGCAGCTGCCAGAGGAGAGAAAATTACGGCGATATTCATCAACAACGCAATATACGGAATGACGAACGGACAAATGGCACCTACTACTTTGATTGGGCAAAAGACGACGACTTCGCCGCTTGGCAGAGATCCGGAGCTTTGCGGCTCGCCGATACGCATGTCCGAAATGCTTGCTACGATAGACGGCAGCGCGTACATAGAGCGCGTTTCGCTGCATGATGTGCGACACATTAACAAAGCCAAGAAAGCCGTTAAGAAGGCGTTCGAGGCACAATTAGCGGGCAAAGGGTTCACCATGGTAGAAATGTTGAACAACTGTCCGACAAACTGGGGAATGACACCTGTGGAATCGATAGAATGGATGAAAGAGAACATGATACCTGTGTTTCCACTTGGCGTATACAAGGAGGTACAGGAATGATCAACAAGTTAATCAGCGCAGGATTTGGCGGACAGGGTGTGTTGCTTTTGGGGCAGCTGGTAACTTATGCCGGAATGATAGAAGACAAGCACGTTTCTTGGATGCCGTCATATGGACCGGAAATGCGCGGCGGCACAGCAAACTGCAACGTTATTGTATCTAGTGACCCTGTTGGCTCTCCTGTCGTCACTAATGCTGACGCGGTGATTGCGCTTAACGGTCCTTCGCTGGACAAATTTGAAAAGACGGTTAAGCCGGGTGGCAAGTTGTTTATCAACTCTTCAATTGTCGAGAAAAAAGCGAAACGTAAGGATATCGATGTCTACAACATACCTGCCAGCGAAATGGCAATCAAATTCGGCAACTCGAAAGTAACCAACATGGTTATGCTGGGCGCGTATGTGACTGCGACTGCCGTGGTCACAAAAGACAGTATTATGATTGGAATCAAGAAGTTCCTAGGCAAAAGCAAAGCGCATTTGATTGCGCTAAACGAGAAGGCATTTGATGCGGGTGCAAAGCTGGTAAGGTAAGCACACGCAATTATTTCAAATTGATGTAAGTGGCTGGCACATAAGTGGCAGTCTTTTCTTTGTAGCAAATGCAAAGTGTGCAGTAAGCGCAGCGCAATTATGAAACCTTTGTAAAAAGAGCGACATGCAAGTTGCAGGCGAATATATTTTGCTGTATAATACAGCGAACACAAATTGGAGGGACTATGAGCAAGAATATACCTATGGTAGCATTGAGAGACGTAATTGTTTTTCCGCACATGGCGCTGCATTTCGAGGTTGGTCGTGACAAATCGGTCGCGGCTGTCGAGAAAGCTATGGAGAACGATCAGATTATCTTTCTTGCTGCACAAAAAGATAGAGACACCGAAGACCCAAAGCCGGATGAAATATACGAAATCGGTACAGTTTCGCGCATCAAGCAGATTCTAAAACTGCCGGGAAACGTTATCCGCGTACTTGTAAAGGGTGTCTACCGAGCAAGGATAGATGGCTATTTGGATACTCAGGAGCATCTTAGCGTTGTTGTGAGCGAGCTTGTTTTCGACGAAGTATCGACAGACAAAGTGAAGGAATCAGCGCTAAAGCGTATGGTGATGGACACGTTTGAGCAGCTTGCCGACATCAGCCCAAAAGTATCTTCTGAAACAATGGCATCAGTAAACAGCGTTGACGACATTGGGCAGATGGCAGACATAATCGCATCCAGCGTGCTGTTTAAGCTCGAGGACAAACAGACTGTGCTTGAATGTATCGACACTTCTAAAAGACTGGATATGCTAATAGAAATGCTTACCAGCGAGCTTGATATTGCAGTAATCGAAAACGAGATTCGCGGCAAGGTCAGAAAGCAGATAGACAAGTCGCAGCGAGAGTACGTGCTTCGTGAACAAATGCGCGCGATCAAAAGCGAGCTTGGTGAAGAAGGCGGCGTGTTGTCCGACGCGGACGAGCTGAGAGAAAAACTCGCGGCTATTGATGTGAGTGACGAGGTTCGCGAAAAAGCAGAAAAAGAGATTTCCCGCATGGAAAGATTGTCGCTTGGCTCTCCGGAGCTTGGAGTAATCATGTCGTATGTTGAGACTATAATCGAGCTGCCGTGGAACAAGATGACAGAGGACAACCTAAACTTGAAGCACGCGAGGAAGATACTCGACGAAGACCACTTTGGTCTCGAAAAGGTCAAGGACAGAATCATAGAGTTTCTTGCTGTTCTGGAGCGCAAGCAAAACATGCGAGGCCCGATACTGTGCTTTGTAGGACCTCCCGGAACAGGTAAAACTTCAATAGCGAAGTCGATTGCACGAGCGCTCGGGCGAGAGTTTGTACGCGCTTCATTGGGCGGCTTGCGCGACGAAGCGGAGATAAGAGGACACAGAAGAACGTATATCGGCGCGATACCCGGTCGTATAATATCGTCAATCAAGCAGTCGGGTACAGTAAACCCGGTATTCTTGCTGGACGAAATCGACAAGATGTCGAGCGACTTTAGGGGAGACCCGGCGTCCGCAATGCTGGAGGTGCTAGACCCGGAGATTAACGCAACGTTCCGCGATCATTACCTTGATTTACCGTTTAGCCTCGAAAACGTGATGTTTTTAACCACGGCGAACAGCTACAGTAGCATTCCTGCGCCGCTTCTTGACAGGATGGAGATAATCGAGCTTTCTAGCTACACCGAGCAAGAAAAAACGGGAATCGCAAAAAATCACTTGATTCCGAAGCAAAGAGCAGAGCATGGGCTTTTGAAAAAGGAAGCCAAGATACTCGACACAGCTTTGCTTGAGATTATACACAGGTACACGCGAGAAGCGGGTGTGCGAAATCTGGAGCGCAAAATAGCAACTGTGTTTAGGAAATGCGTGGTCGAATTGTCGAGCAGCAGCAAGAAGTCGATTTCGGTTAATAAAGTACTTGTGCACAAATATCTCGGTGCGCCAAAGTTTTCGCAGACGAAGGCTCAAGAGAAGCCTCGTGTGGGCGTTGTAATGGGGCTTGCGTGGACTGCGGTCGGTGGTCAAACGCTTGTTGTCGAGGCTATTAAAATGCACGGCAAAGGCAAGCTCTCACTGACGGGGCAGCTTGGTGACGTTATGCAGGAATCCGCAAAAGCGGCGCTGTCTTTTGTTCGTGCGAACAGCGAGGAGCTTGGCATAGAGGAAGCGTTTATCGACACCACCGACATTCACATACACTTGCCGGAGGGTGCGATACCAAAGGACGGTCCTTCCGCAGGCATCACAATGGCAACGGCGCTGGTTTCCGTTCTGTCCGACAAAAAGGTGAGGGCAGACATTGCCATGACTGGCGAGATTACGCTGACGGGGCGAGTGCTTCCAATCGGCGGGCTGAAAGAAAAATCGCTTGCCGCTTTAAAAGTGGGCATCAAAACGATAATTATTCCTGCCGAAAATGAGAAGGATGTTGCAGAAATGCCTGAACTGCTGCGCAAAAAAATTAACTTTATCCCGATAACAGAGCTTAGCGAAGTTCTGAAAATTGCGATAGAGAAATAGAGGACGTTATGCGAATAAAAAAAGCTCGGTTTTTGACGAGCATGAAAAAAACAAGAGATTACCCAAAGCTGGATTTGCCCGAGATTGCGGTTTGCGGGAAGAGCAACGTTGGCAAAAGCTCGCTAATAAATTTGCTTACCAACAACTCAAAGCTGGCGAAGATTAGCGGCAGCCCCGGAAAAACGAGATTGGTCAACTTTTTCGTAATTAACGAGGAGTTTATGCTTGTCGACCTGCCGGGCTATGGGTATGCAAAGGTGTCCAAAACCGAGAAGAATTCGTGGCCGGCAATGATGGAAGGTTATTTTAACGTTGCGAAGAATCTTCGCGCGTTTTTGATATTGATTGATATTAGGCACGCGCCGAACGAAGACGATAAGCTGATGTTTCAGTGGGCAGCGCATTTTGGTCTGCATGTCATTATCGTGGCGACAAAGGCGGACAAGATTGCGAAAACAAAGCGGTTTGCTCGCCTAAGGGATATCAAACAGCAAGTAGGCGCAGGCATAGATTATCCGATTATCGCTGTATCTGCACTCAAGAAAATTGGTGTAGAAGCGATGCTCGACGAGGTGGAAAAAGCATTATGAGGGTATATGCTATAGGCGACCTGCACTTGTCTGGGTTCACGCCAAAACCGATGAACATTTTTGGAGAGCATTGGAGCGAGCATTGGGCAAATATAAAGCAAAACTGGACAGAGATTGTGGAGGACGGCGATGTTGTGTTGCTTCCGGGTGACTTATCGTGGGCAATGAAACTCAGCGAAGCGAAAGTCGACATTGACGGGGTTTGCGCAATGCCGGGCACAAAAATACTTCTCAAAGGCAATCATGACTATTGGTGGAGCTCATTGAGTCAAGTCGAAGCGCTGCTTACAAACGAAACGTATATTATACAAAACAACAGCTTATATGTGCGCGACTATGTTTTTGCAGGCTCGCGCGGGTGGATTATCCCCGGCAGCAACGGCTACGACAAAGAAGTTGACGAAAAACTGTATCTTCGTGAAGCCGGACGGCTTGAGATGTCTTTGCAGCACGCAAAAAAGATTGCGCCGGACAAACAGCTGATTGGTATGATGCACTTTCCGCCAACCGACGCGCAAGGTTCGCAAACGCTGTTTACCGACCTATTTGAAGAATTCGGCGTTTACAAAGTAGTGTACGGTCACCTGCATTCTGTTAATCCCGACTGCGTTCTAACCGGTAAGCTCAGAGGAGTAGAGTACCACCTCGTTTCCTGTGATTTTACAGATTTCAAACTTGCACAAATTATATAATCTGTTCATGAAATCAACAGGCTTTACGCCATTATTTTTGTGCAGAAAAAGCCGCTTGATTAACGGCTTTTCTTAAATACTAATCTTTTTTACTTATTCAACAATTATCTAAACAAATCTGCAAACCGCGTAAAGAAGTTTTCCTGCTTCACGGTTGTATCCTCTTTAGTTACTTGTTCGTTCACACGAATCTCAGGTGTAGTCAGAACATACTGAACGCTTGCCGGATTGTTTTTTTCAGGAGATGTGAATGACACTGCTGCAGAGTCACCGGCAGAAAACACACTCAGCTCATCATCAATCAACTCGCTTGCTTCCGAAATACCATCTTTAAAATCTACTTGCCCGTCTATCAGCAGCTGCACATCGTCCGGCATAGTTTTTATAGAAGCGTACAACTTACTCATTCCGCTTGAACTTTTCGAAACTCCTGTAAGGTATTCGTTATATCCGGACGCAATTTGCTCAAACCCGACATTCATAGCATCAGCATTGCTGCTAAGCTGAACAATGCCTTCGTGGAACACACCATAGCCAATCGCTATTTCGCTTACACCGCCAACGTATTCGCTTACTCCGTTGCTTGCGGTATTCAAACCACCCGAGAGCGCTTCAAGCGTCGCCAAAGTCTCTAGTGTCCCGGCAGCAAGCGCCTGCACGCTTGGGTCTGTGCTGGACAATAGCGCCGTAGCCAACGCTTCAAGCTCGGCTGTAGAACCGGCGAGCTGCGAGAGGCCATCGCTGATTTGAGACACACCGTTTGACACAGCACCGCCGTTTTGTGCCAACGCATTTAGTGCGTCATCAAACTGTGCAGAGCCCGGTTCAAGCTGAGTTACACCATAGAGGTACTGCCCCAGCCCGTCACCGTAAACTGTCATACCGTCAGCGAAATCGCCTCCCGATGACTTGAGCCTTCTCAGTCCGTTCTTTAAGTCGCCAATACCGTCTATAAGATCAACAGTGCCGTCCTTTAGCTCAGTTGTGCCGTCAATCATCTCAACCATTCCATCTTCCATGTCAGCAAAGCCGTCCTTAAACTCGTCAATTGTGTCCTCATAACCGTCCAACGTAAACGTGTTTTTGAGCATCGAAATCGATATTGCCGCCATTTCAAAATCGGTAACGTCCGCTTCAAGCGTTGCCGTACCACTTTCTCCAAGCAGCGCTGTATAATTGACCGTCATTGTGTTGCCAACGATAACGCTTGTGCCGTTATTCACTTCGATATTGTCTGCGATATCCATGTTCAGCGTAAGCATTATCTGCGCCATTATGGCGTCGCTAACCTGCGCGTCGCACTTTTCATTGACAGCGAAATCAATCGTTATTTTTAAATGTCCGCTTTCTCCGCCAAGATTCTCGCCGGCAACTTGCTCGCCGTCAATAAAATACTCGATATCAAAAGTCATCGGCAGCTCGCCAATCATCGTTCCTTGATAGTACAGACCGCCTTGCGATTCAGTCTCCTCAAAGGCAATTCTATCACCATCAATTGTTGGTGTACTGTCAGTAGACAGGTTTTTTACGTCTGTGTATTCACCGTAGTCAACATACTCGCCAAACAGCTGATTGACAACATAAATGTCGTTTACGCTTCCGTCATAGTTGAGAACCGCATACACCGTTTCATTTTTCTCTTTCTCGGCATAGGTCGATGTTATACCGACAGTTAGCACAAGCACCAGAATCACGACAACGCTTATTAATCTTTTAATTTTCATTTTCTCCTCCTTGAAACAAACAACTTTCTGTTTATGGTAGTTTTAGTTATAACTTTATCGAGCAGCGTCAGCAGCTGAGGCAGCATAATTATCGTAATACCTCCCGAGAGCAGCGCGCCTCTTCCAATCAGCGCCCCAAGTTGTGACATCGCAGGCATGACCAATGTAAACGAGACAATGAAGCCTGCCGAAGCGAGTACGAGCGTGGACACCAGTATGGAAGCTCCCGCCTTGTCTGCGGCGTATTCTGCTGCTTCACGTTTCCCCAAGGTTAGCCTGCCTTCTCTATAGAAGGTGGTCATTAGTATCGCGTAATCTATTGTTGCGCCAAGCTGCACCGCGCTAATGACCATGAATCCGATAAAGTTCATTGGTGACCCGCTAAAGTATGGGAACGACATGTTAAGCCATATCGAAGTTTCGATTACGAACAGCAGTATTATTGGCAGAGTTGCCGACTTAAACGTAAACAGAAGTATTATACCTACGAAAAGTATAGACAACAACGTAACCAACGAAAAGTCGCCCGATGCTGACTCTTTGATATCGTATGTCACGGGCGTTGCACCCGTAACGTACGCTTCGTCAAAGCGAGACCCTACAACACTGCGCACCTGCTCTACAGTCCTAAACGACTCATCGCTTTCGATAGGGACATCGACCTCAACAATATATCTCGAGTAACCTTCACTAAAAAACTCGCTGCTTATATCATCAGGCACAATCTGCGTAGGCATAGCATAATCTATAAACGAATAATATCCCTGCACACTTTTTACCACCGGAATATCCTCCAGCTCTCTAGACATGTCGTACTCCGCTGCGCCGTTGCCTCTTGGGACAAGCACTACAAACAGGTTACTTGAGCCGAACTTTTCCTCAATGACCTGTGATGCAGTTACTTCGTCATCCGCTTCGCCGTTTTCTGCCGAGTACAAAAAGGTATTGTTGCTTTGTGCCATAAAGCTGATCACCGAAATGAGCACTAACAAACCAAGAACTACGTACTTTACTTTGCCACCAAGCAGCCGCTGAATACGCTTCATAGACGGCAGTATTTTACGATGCTTGGTTTTGTCGATAAGCTTTACGCTAAGCACGGCCAGCGCAGGTAAAAAGGTCAACACGGACAACAAGCTAAAGAAGATACCTTTTGCAAACACGAGGCCCATATCAGCTCCAATGGTATAGCTCATAAATATCAGCGCCAGAAATCCAACGATCGTTGTAAGCCCGCTCGAGAATATCGAGGTGAACGAGGCCTTTAGTGCATTCACCATAGCTTTACTTGCAATCGGCTCCGTTTTGCGTTCTTGTTCAAACCGATGAAGCAGAAATATGGAGTAATCCATCGATATCGCCAGCTGTAAAATCGCGACGCAAGCAAACGTCATATAAGATATTTCGCCAAAAATGACGTTTGTGCCCATGTTCAGCAGTATCGCGACTCCGATGGTAACAAGAAACAGGAACACTTCAAAGAATGACGTAGTTGATAACAGCAGAATTAGCAGTATGGCACCAACAGCAGCCAAAATACCTGTTAAGATATTACCGCTTATCATTTTGATGCTCATGTAAGCGTCAACAGCGCTGCCCGAAATCAGAACATCATCCCCAAACCTGACCTTTAACTCATCAATTGCCGCCTGCGTACCCTCTGCATAGTCGTCCTCGGTGAAAACAAGCTGAAGCAAAGCGTCGTCACCGACCATATAGTTATTGCGTATCTCCTCGTCAATAAGTTCAATTGGCTGTTTCAAATCATAAATGTCGTCCAGCCATACAACGCGTTCAATGCCCGGGATTGTCTCGATATTTTCCTTCATTTCTAGTATTTGTACAATACTTTTGTCCTGCACCATCATGACAGCGCTGCCGTTGTATGCGTACTCCTGCGTTAATATATCAATACCGACTTTTGATTCGCTGTCGCTCGGCAGATACTTTGACATGTCATAGTTTTGCCCAACTCCAAGCATCAGAAAAACACAAACTACTGAAATAACAACAAAAGCGATAATGACTGTTTTCTTCCTTTTTACGATTGCACTAAAAATTCTTTCCATTCCTTCTCCTTCGAGCAACATATATTGTGCTAATTTAATGGTACACAAAAAAACAGGCAACAACCATTACCCGCTCGGATGATTTATATTGTATTTTCGGGTGATTTTTATCTAGTACTTTTGGGTGATAGGGGAGTAAGCCTAGCCAAGACGGTTGATTAGCTGTAAGCGATTAGAAACCTCCAGCTTTTTATAGATGTTGTTAACGTGCGACTTTACCGTATTAACCGATATGTGCAGATGTTCGCCAATTTTTTGATTAGACATCCCCTCTACGAGAAGAGGGATTACTTCCAGCTCGCGCTCAGACAAAGCGAACTGCTGCTTTAAGCGCGCTGTGTCCTGCAATGCGCGTGTGTCCCTGCTGTAATGCTTAAAGAAGTGCTCGCCAAGGTAAACAAACGCCAGCAGCGAGAATAACGTGTAGGAAAGATGAGTAAACTGGAACACGCTGTTTTTAAGCACAAAAAAGTCAACAACGCTGAACAAAAGCTGCGGCAGGAACGCTATAATATAAAAGCGAGCCATTCTCTTGTTTTTCTTGTCATCGATTTTCTTATAAACGAACAGCAGCGTTATCGCCTGAATAAACAATACTAAGGAGCATAGTGGATAAAACGCCCACAAAGCGTTAGTGATTGCTTGGGATAAGTCCGCCTTAGAGATAAACATCACCAATGCACCTGTGACAATCAGCAGCACACTGACAAGAAACACAGAAACTACAAGCGCCCTGCGTTTCTGCTTCTTATTCAAAGGGAACAGCTGGATAACATAATAGCTTATTGCAAAGATCGAAACCATGATTAGTCCGATGATCAGTAAGGCAAACAGGGGAGAGAGCCACTGCATATTGGAGTCGGCGATAAACGTATTGGTTTGATTTATTCGGTACATATACGATATAAACAAAACCGCGGATATCGGAAGCAGAAAGAACAACGTTCGCTTAGCTAAGCTGTCTCTTGTCCGCGCATATATGATAGCCGAAAATAAGAATGCCGAGAAAAGCAGCGAAGTTTCTATAAATTGAATTGCGTCGAAAACGATCCTCACGCGAGTCCTCCAATAAAATAATTAATGTTCGATATAACTTGATTATACCATGCAATCGCTATGAAATATACAGGCAGACGAAACATTAACAGTATATTAAATATTCGTGCTAGTAGAAGAGGGACAACGCAGACTGTTGCGTTGTCCCTCTAGGGTCACGAGTTTATTAAGTTTCCCCTCTAATTGGTTATTGTCGCTAAGGGTAAACCAGTGAATCCGCATCTCCGGTCACTTTTTTACCGTCGTATACTGCCGTGATTGCAAAGTAGCACGTTGCACCTGGTTCATATCCGTCAAGTGATTTGATGTAACTTTCCAGAATAGTATAGCCGGTTACAGTTGTATCGGTAATCCACGTAGCATACCCATTTTCGGGATAGCTTGGTGATGAATCCGTGAAGGAAGCAACGACTTTGTATCCTTGCAGCCGCTCGTCAGTAATTTCTGTCCAACTCGTCGCAACGTTGTTACCGCTCAGCGAAACGCTGATATTCGTCGATGGATACGGTACCGACTCTGGTGCTACAAATGAAATCACGTTGCCCGCAACTTTTGTGCTTGGATCGTTGTACAGCACAGTCACCGAGAAGTAGCACGTTGCGCCGGATGAATAGTCTTTGAGCGCTGTGATGTCACTGTATACCTTGCTGTTGACGTTTGGATCCGTAATATACGTATAGTAGACGTTGGATTCGCCGTACACCGGTGTCGAGTCTAAGTATGAGTATACTACCTTGTATCCGGCAAAATGATCATGCTCAATTTTGTCCCAGCTTACGTAAACCGCACTTCCGTCCATCTCGCCGCGTATTGTAGTAGCTACCATATCGCCGCTCGGCGGGTCAGTTGGATCGGGTTCTTCCTCTTTTTCAGGTACCTTTAGCCAAACTGCGTTACCGATAATCTTGCTGCCGTCGCTGTAAAGGTAGGTCACGCTAAAGTAGTAGTACGTGTTAGCTTTAAGACCGCCATATCCTTCGTAAAGCGACTTGCTGGTCGTACCCTCGTTTGTAATATACTTCAGATACCCATCTTCGGGATACGAAGGATTCTCGTTCGTCTTGGATGCAACAATCTTGTACCCTGTGAAACCGTCTTTTGAGTTTTTCTCCCAGCTCAATTTCACAAACTCGCCATCAACATAGCCGCTTACCAAACCTTCTGCAGGCTCGGGCGCAGGTGTTTCTGATGGTTCGGGCGATGTTGACGGGGAAGGCTTCGGAGACTCTTCGGGACCCGGCACAATAGCCTTAACAACGTTGCTCTGCACATATATGTCGCCCGAATACACCGCGTAAATACCGTAGTACTTATACTTCTCGCCGTTCACACCGCATTTTTCCACGTCTATGAAATATCTCGTAGGCTGATCATCGGTAGACATGAAGTCCAGTTTTCCAATTTTTACAGCGTCAAAGTTCTTAATACCCAGCTCGCTGTTGCTTGCCATGATATGATAGCTGACCTTGCCGGTATAGCCCATTTTCTGAAAGTCAAGCTCATTCCATTCAAGCACAACACCTTCGCTGTTTGCTCCGGCTTCCAAAGTTGGCGCAAGGTATTTCTCTTGGTTGGTGTTGTTTACCTCGTCAACCACATCGGCAACTTTATCATCACCGGTGATCTCTACGCCGTCAGCCATTTGGCTTAGTATCAGCAAACCGGCAGACACATGCAAACCATCCGCATTAAGCTTATCCTCAAGCGACCCGCTGACAATCAGCAAATCAATCAAATCACCAAGCTTAGTATCGAGGAGCGTCTGCAAATCGCTAAGCGCTTGCTCGTTGCCTTCTCCAAACCGTCCAATCAGCACATACTTCTGATCGCCGTCAAGGAACCCGGCTTGCTTAGCTGCTTCGATAATCTTCGCAACTGCTTCGGGCACAGAAAGCCCAACACAATCGATGGTTTTGAGCAGCGCTTCTGCGTCCTCGTTTTGCGACTTTACGCTTTGCACAATCTCGTTTTCGTCAACATTCACACAGACGCTCGGATTAATATCTACCGTATAAAACGCCACGACAGACGGGTCTGTTTTCTCTCCAAATAGAAACGCCCCAAGAAACACTCCAACAAGCAGCATCGCCGCAGCAGGGATTGCGATAAGCGCGCCCTTGCCGAATTTTCTGCTCGTCTGCTTGTGATACCTGCGTTGTGCTTTTTGCGGTTTCATATTTTTTTCGCATTCTTTTTTCGTTTTTTGAACGAGAGATTCTGACGGTTCAAATTCCTTTATTCTCATATCGTCCAAATATTTATCAATATCAAACATACAATTCACCTTCCATTACACTTTTCAGCTTTTTCTTAGCTGCGTTAATTCGAGACTTAACCGTGCCTTCCGGAATGTCGAGTGTATTGGCGATTTCGCTATACTTCATTTGTTGATAATAATGAAGCACAACAGGAATCTTTTGTTTTTCGGGCAGTTTATCAATATTAGATATAAGTAGCGCTTGAATATGCTTTTTTTCTACTTCCTGTTCTACTGATTCTCCCCGGTTTGACACCACCAATACATAATCCTTGGCATACGTGGTCTTAAAGTCCTCTTTAAGGAACTTCTTTCGTCTCATCAACTGTCGATAGTTGTCCTTATGTTGGTTCACGCAAATTTTGAACAGCCACGCTCTAAATGCCGTATCTTTAAATTTTGTAGCATTTTTAGTAGCCTTGATCCAAGTTTGCTGAAACAAGTCCTCTGCGTCGTGCTTATTAAACGTTAGTCTAAAGCACAGGTTATAAAGTTCGTCCTTATAGGTTTCGACAAGAATACTCATTGCTTCGATATCTCCAATTTTGTATTTTTCAATTAATTTATCTAGCGCGCACACAATGTTCTCCTCTCATATATAACAACGACCAAACAAGTGAAAAGTTCAGTATTTATGCAAAATATTCAGTTAAAAACAATAAAAAAATAATAACCAATATCTCATTAACATATATATATAAACACAATTTATTTTATGAAACAAAAAACGCAAAAATTGTTGCAAAAACGCTATAATCGTGGTAATATTCATTTGTGCCACGAAGGCATGTCATAGCTGCGAAAGCTAATAAAATATAGCTTTGCGGCTTTTTATATGTCAGGAGAAACAGATGAGAACAAGAAAACTTACAGTGACCGGACTGCTGATTGCTATCAGCGTACTTCTGCCACAGATATTTCATTTAATAGGAGGACCGGCAGTTGGGCGTGTGTTTTTGCCCATGCACCTCGGTATATTTCTAATAGGATTTATTGTCGGAGGTTGGCAGGGTATGATAGCGGGATTGATTACGCCATTGCTCAGCTTTGCATTTGCGGGCATGCCCGCGATACCCATAGTGTTTTTTATGATGTTTGAGCTCGCAGTATACGGCGCGGTTGCCGGATTCTTACGCTTTGGCATCAAATACGACAACAAAAGATGGGCGATATACCCAAAACTAATTATTGCAATGATAGCAGGAAGAGTCGCAGGCGGTTTAGCTATGTACGTCGGCGTGTGGTTGTTCAAGCTGCCAATGAGTCCGATTGACGCCGTGGCAGCATCGACAATCACCGGACTACCGGGAATAGCGCTGCAAATTGTGCTGATTCCAGCAATATACCTACTACTAAAACGTGGAGGACTGTTATTTGAATCGCAATCAGTTAAAACGAGAGCTTAGGGATTATGCATTAGTTGTTTTCAAAAATGACGATTTATTCTTTTTCTCCACGCAAAGAGGCATTGCGCCGCTTGTTGAGCTGTGCGATATGAACAACGGAGGAAATGAACTTTTCTTAGCCGACAAAGTGATTGGCAAGGCCGCAGCGCTTTTATGCGCACATTGCGGTGTCAAAGTTTTGTACGCAAATGTTATTTCGGAGGCGGCACTTGCTGTGCTTCAACAATATGGTATTGATGCTGAGTATGAGATAAAAGTACCGTTTATCAAAAATCGTGAGGGTAACGACAAATGCCCGATGGAAAAGCTGGCACATGACGTCAGCGATCCAGGCGAAATGCTGCTGCGCGCTCAAAACTTTCTAAAAAGTCTAAATAACTGAGCTTATACCACTCATTACCGAAATAGTATTCATTACTTTGTATAATTGTCTTGACTAAACCGCATATTTATGCGTATAATTAACGGTATCAAAAGGAGAACCACATGAACGCAGCGACATCCGCAAATGCAAATAAGTTTTTTAGCCAGAGCTATTACTTTAGCTTTAGTTTTTTTGCGTTTAGAAAATTTAAAAAATGATATCGGATGAGCTGTAAAACAGGAAATTATGTAACCAAGGGAGCTCATACCGAGTTCCCTTTTATATTATATTTTGAACAACGAAAGGACACTAACAATGATTATTATTCTCAAACCGGACGCTCCCGAGGCAAAGATACAAGAACTTATAGATAATTTACAGAAGAGCAACAATATACAAGTTCAAAGAATTGATGGTGTAAACTACTCTGTTCTGGGGCTGGTCGGCGACACAGTCGCGCTCGAAATCGAATCGATTCGAGAGAAGGAAGTTGTCAAGAAAGTGATGCGTATTCAGGAGCCTTACAAAAAGGTAAACCGAGCGTTCCATCCCGACAACACGATTATTAAAGGCAACGGTTTTGAGATTGGCGGCAATAAGCTCGCTGTGATGGCGGGCCCGTGCTCTGTAGAGAGTGAAGAGCAGATTGTTTCATTGGCTAAAAAAGTAAAAGCATCGGGTGCAAATTTCCTTCGCGGAGGCGCATTTAAACCTCGAACTAACCCATACAGATTTCAAGGGTTTGGTTTGGAAGGAATCAAGTATCTTGAAACTGCAAGAGCTGAAACCGGGTTGCCGATAGTAACGGAAATTACGAATGTCGAATTGATCGAGCTATTTGTTGAAAAAATTGACGTGATTCAAGTCGGTGCACGCAATATGCAGAACTATGTGCTTTTAAGCGAGCTTGGTAAAACGAAAAAACCGGTGCTGCTAAAGCGCGGTCTGTCTGCAACAATTGAGGAATGGCTGATGTCTGCCGAATACATTGTTGCGGGCGGTAATCCAAATGTGGTACTCTGTGAGAGAGGCATCCGTACATACGAAACTTTCACGCGAAACACGCTGGATTTGAGCGCTGTGCCGGTCATAAAGCGCCTTAGTCACTTGCCGGTGATAGTGGACCCAAGCCACGCAACTGGTCTGTGGTGGGCGGTCGAGCCGCTTGCTGTGGCAGGCATTTGCGTTGGCGCAGACGGCGTGATGATTGAGGTTCATGAGGACCCTTCGGAAGCGCTGTCAGACGGCAAGCAATCGCTGCTGCCGGAGAAATTCTCGGCGCTTGTTCACAAGCTGCAGGATGCAGCGGATATGATGGGGAGAGAACTATAAAATGGATGTAAAGAACAGCCGTGTGCTAATTGCCGGTCTTGGTCTTATAGGCGGCAGTATAGCAAAGGCGCTGAAAAACTATGGGTTTACAGACGTAAACGGATATGACAACAACCTAGACACGCTGGAGAAAGCGAAAGATGAAGGCGTTATCAGCGAGGCTTTTACAAGGCTGGACGGATATATGGCGAAGTTCGATTTCGTACTCTGCTGCTTGTCGCCCATCTATGTGATTCCGCTGTATCAAGAGGTAGCATACCTTATGAAGCAGGACGGTGTTTTCGCAGAAGTCGGCGGTATCAAAACGGTGATGATACAGCAGCTAAACGACGCAATGGAAAAATCGCACCAGCTTTTATCGCTTCACCCAATGGCGGGCAGCGAGAAAACGGGCTATAAGTATTCGAAAGGTGACATGTTTGTTGGGTCAACTTTAGTGATAACGCCAAGTGTCCGAACTCAGGAGAAAGCCAGAGAATGGGTGAGTGTTCTGCAAGAGGTTATGGGGTGTACGAAAATTGTCGAGCTTGCTGCAAAAACGCACGACGAGATGATTGCACACGTTAGCCATGTTCCGCACGTAATTGCGCTTGCCTTAAAGGCGATGTATCCGCAAAGCAACAACGCTCAATTTGCGGGCGGAAGCTATAAGTCGGCAACGCGCGTAGCTGATGTCAACGCAGCGCTTTGGGCAGGGCTAATGAGCGACAACAAAGATAGTCTGCTGCAAAGCATCGGAGAGTTTAAAAAACAGCTTAATCGGCTTGAGAAGAAAATTGAATCGGGCGACAGAGATGAGCTGGAGAAACTTTTAACCGAAATGTCCGGCGACAATAAGGAGAATGAATGAAAAGCATAACAGTTAAAACAGCACAAAATGAATATATTTTGTCCGTTGGCAGAGGGTTCAAACACAAGATTGCGGGGCTGCTGAAAGAAACGTACCCAAAATCAAAGTTTGCAATCATCACCGATGACAACGTGAGTGCGCTTTACGAAAAAGAAATCGCCAAGACGTTTGACGAGCTTGATTTGCGCTATGATGTGATTACCATAAAACCAGGCGAAAAGTCAAAAAGCATGTCAGTATTCAGCGATATCAACAGCTTTCTTGCACAAAAGAACTATAATCGAGCGGATGTTATAGTGGCGCTCGGAGGCGGCGTGGTTGGCGACCTCGCCGGTTTTGTGGCTTCGGCGTATTTACGAGGAATAAGCTTCGTGCAGATACCAACAACACTTCTTGCCCAAATAGACAGCAGCGTTGGCGGCAAAACTGCAATCAATATTCCCGAAGGCAAAAACCTTGTTGGAGCATTCTATCAACCTAGCGCAGTGTATATTGACATGGATTTTCTGACAACGTTAAAAAGTGTGGATTTCGCTGACGGCATGGCAGAGCTGATTAAATACGCTGCAATCAAGGACGCTCAAATGTTTGAAACGCTGGAGGAATCGGATAAAATTGACGCAAATTCAGAAATTCTCGAAGAACTTATTGTCAGATGCCTGCAAATCAAGCGCGATGTTGTCATTGAGGACGAGCTTGACAGAGGCGAGCGCATGAAACTCAACTACGGGCATACAATAGGACATGGACTGGAGCGCATGTGCGCAAAAAGCGGCAGACATATCACACACGGGCAGGGCGTAGCACGCGGAATGGCAGCGATCACTGCGGCAAGTGAAGCGCTTGGGCAAACGCTGCCCGGCACAACAGAGCGTATAATCGCTGTGCTGAAGAAGCAAGAACTGCCGACTGATATTGACGGTTTTGACAAGGACGAAATATTGCAGGGGATTCTTGTTGATAAAAAGAACATGGCGGAGATGCTGAATATCATATTAATTGATGAAATCGGCAAAGTGTATATCCACGAAATAAACAGCGGCGAAGTAGAAAGGTATCTCAAATGAGAGTTTACCCATCAAAAATGCACGGAAGTGTTACGATACCGCCGTCAAAAAGCGTAGCTCATAGGGCGATTATCGCCGCGGCGTTATCACGCGGTAAAAGCGAGATTTCTAATATTGACTTATCCAGCGACATCAAAGCAACTATCCGCGCATGTGAGGCGCTTGGCTGCGAAATATCAATAGTGCACGGTGAACCATATCACACGGTTATTGTCAACGGCGGTATACATATTAACGACATTGCGAAAATCGACTGCTGTGAATCGGGGTCAACAATGCGGTTTTTGATACCGATTGCATGTGCGATAAGCGGCACAAAGGTCTTTAGCGGCAGTGGACTTTTACCAATCAGACCCATTGATGCGTACTTCGAGATTTTTGAGCAGGACGGTATCGTCTACAAAAAGCCGGCTGAAGCAAACTTGCCGCTTACTGTGCAAGGTACGCTAAAGGGCGGGGATTACGTAATAGACGGAAGCGTCAGCTCGCAGTACATCACAGGCTTGTTGTTCGCGCTGCCGATGCTGGATGTTGATTCAACCATTACGATTGTAAATAAATTTGAATCAAAAGGCTATGTTGACATCACGCTAAGCGTGTTAGAGCAGTTTGGAATAGAAATAGTTTGCGCTAAAGAAAAGTTCTCGATTCGCGGCAATCAGCAGTACAAGCCACAAAATATGAGCGTTGAGGGCGATTTCTCTCAAGCGGCGTTCTTTTTGACCGGCGGCTGCATATCGGGCGACATCTGTGTGCGCGGGCTAAGCGAGAAGTCGCTCCAGCCAGACAAAGCAATTGTCGATATACTTCGTCGCATGGGCGGCAATATCGAATACACAACCGAAGGTTTAGGCGCACGCAAATCGGCACTTCGCGGCATAGAAGTTGACGTTTCGCAATGCCCGGATATCGTTCCGCCAATCGCAGTTGCGGCTGCGCTGGCAAAAGGAGAAACGCAGATTACAGGCGCCGCGCGCCTTCGTATAAAAGAATCGGACAGGCTGGAGTCAGTCAGCACTAATTTGAACAATTTAGGCATTGAAACTTCCGTGTTTAGCGACGGCATAACGATTGAAGGCGGAGTTTTTTCGGGCGGCTGCATAGATTCGTTCAATGATCACAGAATCACTATGGCTTTCTCTATGGCGGCGCTTTGCGCATCAGATATCGTTGACATCAGCGGAGAAGACAGCATCAACAAATCATACCCGAAGTTTTTCGAAGATTATGTATCGGTAGGAGGAAAAATATCGTGAGCAGTATATACGGACATACTTTTACAATAGACATTTTTGGTGAGTCGCACGGCAGCAATATTGGTGTAGTAATAAACGGTCTGCCAAGTGGCGTTAAGCTCGATATGGACAAAATCCAAGCGTTTATGGACAGGCGGCGCGCTGGTGGCGAAACGTGGTCAACAAAACGCAGAGAGGCGGACATCCCGCGCATTGTAAGCGGTTTTTACAACGGCAGAACGACTGGAACGCCGTTGTGTATGTTGCTGGATAATGCTGACACGAAGTCGAAAGACTATCAGCAAGGCATCAACCGCCCCGGTCACGCAGAATACACAGGTAATGTCCGATATGGCGGATTTGCCGACCCGCGAGGCGGAGGTCACTTTTCGGGAAGGTTGACAGCACCTCTTGTTTTTGCAGGCGCTGTTGCAGCCCAGATTCTCGAGGATAAAGGCATATATGCCGCAACGCACATTTCACAAATTGCGGGTGTTTTCGACAACGCTTTTGATCTTGTTAGCATAACAAAGCAAGAATCGGACAGGCTGAAAACAATGCGGCTTGCACTCAATAGCGAGGGTTGCAAGCAGAAAATGGAGCAGTGTATCATGGATGCGGCGTCGGCTGGTGATTCTGTCGGCGGCGAGATCGAATGCGCAGTGCTCGGTGTTCCTGCTGGCATTGGCAGCCCTATGATGGACGGTGTGGAAAGCAGATTGTCTTCGCTGATATTCTCTGTACCAGCTGTCAAAGCATTGTCATTTGGCGCAGGAAACGCATTTGCCGGCATGAAAGGCAGTGAAGCGAACGATGCTTACACGATGGATGGGGATAAAATTACCGCAAAAACCAACAACAATGGCGGACTGATCGGCGGCATCACAAACGGAATGCCGATTGTTTTCCGTACGGTAATCAAACCGACAGCTTCAATATCCCTGCCTCAGCAAACTGTCAATCTGGTTAGCAAACAGCAGGAAACACTAAAAGTTCAAGGCAGACACGATCCGTGTATTGTACCGCGGGCTGTTCCCGTAATAGAAGCTGCTGCTTGCATTTGCATACTGGATATGATGATGGAAAGAGGTCACTAATGGGGTATGACGAGCAAATCAAAGTTCTGCGTGAAAGAATAAGCGATGTAGACTCGCAGCTGGTGTCGCTTTACGAGCAGCGCATGAAAACGATTGATGACGTTGCAAAGCTAAAGCAGCAGTTCGGCAAGGATGTGCTGGATGCAAAGCGCGAGGACGACGTTATCTCGCGCGCAACGTCGCAGCTTGTTGATAAAAACCTAAGCCAGGCCACAAAAGAGTTTTTCCGCGCGATTATGGACATCAGCAAAAAGAACCAACGAAAGCTGTTGATGGACGCAAGTCCTGTTAAAAGCCGTTTTGCAGAGATAAAAAATGCAAGGGTTGGGTATCTCGGAATACTAGGGTCATACTCGCACATCGCGACATCAGAGAGTTTTGATGATAGCGCGGTGCTTAAGAACTACCAAAGCTTTGACGCGATACTGGAAGGGCTAAAAAATGACGAGGTTGACTATGCGATGCTGCCAACAGAGAACACGCAGACAGGGAGCGTGGCTTCGGCAATTGACGCGCTTGCGAGATACGGTTACTATATCGTGGGAGAAAAAATGCTGCCTGTAGCGCATTGCCTGCTCGGTGTGCCCGGTGCAAAAATCGAAGACATCAAAAAAGTGTATTCTCACCCGCAGCCGATTGCGCAGTGCAGCGAGTTTTTGGGCGACAAGTACGAGGCGTATTCCAGCCTAAGCTCTGCCCACGCCGCTAAAACTGTTGCGGATATGCAAGAAAAAAGTACCGCCTGTATCGCATCAAAACATGCCGGAAAGATCTATGGACTACAGGTGCTTGCACACGACATACAAAACGAGGACACAAACACCACTCGGTTCGTCGTTGTCGCAAAGCAACCCTATAAAGGCGACGATTGCAGCAAGACCAGTATCGTAATCATGCTTTTGCACAAACCGCGCGCGCTGTACGAAATGTTGGAGGTTTTCTCAAACGTCAACATCTTAAAGCTGGAGTCGCGGCCGATTAAAGACAGACAGTTTGAGTATCAGTTTCACATCGATTTTGAAGGCTGTATATACGAGCGCGACATCGCAGAAATGATAGAGCGGGTAAAGCAGCAGTCGGCAGGGTACACGTATCTTGGGTGCTATCCGAAAGAGAGCGTATAAATGATCAAATCGGGGCTTATCGGCGAAAGACTGGGGCACAGCATGTCTCCGGCAATTCATAAAAAGTTCTATAAAACTGCAGGCATAAAAGGAAGCTACGAGCTGTTTGAAACGCCCGTCGGCGGTCTTTCTGCGTTGCTGGATGATCTTGAAAAGAATGGTTATACCGGTCTTAATGTCACGATTCCATACAAAACAGAAGTGATGCAATACCTAAATGAGATATCGGCAGAAGCAAGTGAAATCGGGGCTGTTAACACGATTCTCTTCAAAAACGGCAAACGATATGGATATAACACCGACTATTACGGTTTAGAGATGTTGCTGAGCACAAACAGAATAGATGTGCAGGATAAACGAGTTGTAATCCTGGGCACAGGCGGCGCAGCAAAGTGTGCATATAAGCTAACCGCCGACTTTGGCGCAGGGGAGAGGGTTGTCGTCAGCAGGAATCCGCAGAAAGCGGACATGAAACTGTGCGCGATAGGGTATGATAAACTTGACGAACTCGATTTAATCGACGTTTTGATAAACACAACACCTGCTGGTATGAGCCCTAACGTAGATGTTTGTACTGTTAGCGACAGTGTGATACAAAAAAGTGCACAGGTTGTCGATTTGATATACAATCCGATGCAAACGCTTCTGTTGAGAAAAGCAGAATCGTTTGGCATAAAAACTGCAAACGGGCTGCTTATGCTGGTTGCTCAGGCAATTAAAGCGCAGGAGATTTGGACCAGCCGGGAGTACAGCCAAGCGATATACACAGATGTTTTCGATTACGTGCGAAGTATGATGAAACAGCACAAAGACAACATCGTGTTGATAGGTATGCCGGGTAGCGGAAAATCATCTATAGGTATGCAATTAGCAAGCAACCTAAACATGGGTTTTGTCGACACCGATTCGCTTATTGAAGAGGATTACGGCAGCATTGTTAAGATATTCGAGCAAAAAGGAGAAAGCGTATTTCGAGATTACGAGCGCAAAGCGGCACAAATAGCCGCAAATCGCTCGAATGTTGTGATATCGACCGGCGGAGGGATAATACTGGACGAGCGTAACATGGCAGAGTTAAGCCGAATCGGAACTATTGTGTTTATCGACAGACCGCTTAATAAGCTGCTTGAAGATATTGAGATTTGCGGCAGACCTCTGCTGAGCGATGGCAAAAGCGCGCTTGTCAAATTGCACGAGCAAAGAGATGGCTTGTACCGCAAATATGCAGACATTATCGCAGTCAACTCGGCGGATATTAATAGCTGTATTGCAAACATTATCAATAAATTGGAGGAAAGCAAACATGAAAATACTCGTAATTAACGGACCCAATATCAATATGCTCGGAGTGCGGGAACCGGACATTTACGGAAAAGAGGACTATAATGCGCTGCTGAGCGGTCTTGCTGACTGCGCCGTCAAAAACGATGTAGCCATTGACACCTATCAGTCTAACATTGAAGGCGAAATCGTCGATAAAATTCAATCTGCTTTGGGCACCTTTGACGGAATTGTCATCAACCCCGGCGCATATACACACTATAGCATAGCGATACTGGACGCGCTTAAAGCGGTTGCAATTCCTGCTGTCGAAGTTCACCTCAGCCACATTGCAGAGCGGGAAGAGTTTCGACAAAAGTCAGTAACGGCTGCCGGTTGCGTCGGGCAGATCGCGGGCTTTGGGTTTGCGTCATACTATCTCGCTGTAAGTGCTCTGCTGCAAGTTTGAGGTAAATAAAAAAAGCGGACAAGGCATAAATACCTCGTACGCTTTTTTATTGCTTAGTCTATCGTTGATATTGTTACATTACCTGATGTTGATTTCAGATCGACCGTTACTCCGCCACCGTTTACAGTTCCGTTAACTTCTTTGCGGTTCTGGTTGCCGGATATCTGCACAGGCATATCGAAATTGATATTTCCCGAGGTAACCTTTGCCTCCAAATCAAACGCGCTGCCCTCATACAAGTACAGCTTGCAATTGCCGCTGGTTATGCGAATAGTAATTGGCTCTATTTCCACTTTAGCCGCGGTTACAGTCACATTTCCCGAAGCAGCTCTCACATCTACAGCGCCGTCAATTCCATCAACAACTACACTGCCGGAAGTACACACAACTTTTGTATCAGCAACCGTGTCATAAATTTTCACAGTTCCGGAGGAGCAATTAACGCTTAGCGAATCAAACTGCGATGAGCTAATTGTCGTATTTCCCGAAGTCAGGCTATAGTCGACATTCGATGCAGTTACATTAGTAATGACCGCGTTTCCGCTGCTGCTCTTTATTGTAATGTCGTCAAAGTTCATATCATCCATTTCAATACTGCCGGATGTATTATCGACGTTTAAGTCAAGCATGTTCTCTTTTGGCAGATAGATTGTCATCTCGATGTCCGCATTAACAAAATTGAATGGCTGCTGACGCTCGAGTTCAAAAACCGCGCGCAGCTTGCTTCCCTCTTCATAGACTGCCAAATAACTGTCAAGCGGATTTTTGATCCAAATCCTACCTTTTAGCGTGACCCGCGCGTTGTCAGACTCTACAAAGACTACATTTCCCGAAACACATTCTATATCAAGTGCATCAATATCATCTAAAGACAACTGCGCACTTTCGTCAATTTCGGTTGCATTCCCAAGTATGTCGCTGAACCTCACAAAATCCCTGCTACCGTTAAAATATACACCGAGCACTATGCCCGCGCCGATTAAACATACCAATGCAATCGATGAGAATACGATAATGACTTTTGCTGTTTTACTCATAGTTCTTCCTCCTAATAATTCCTTTTCTCGTCATGTTCAAAAAGCGCATGTTGGCTTTTCTAAATAGCTTGGCCAGCTTCATGATGCCAATGAACCCAAGAACGCTAAGCGCGAGCAAGGCAACACTGCCAAACAAAACAAGCCAGAGTGCCAGCGGTCCGTACATACCGCCAAAGATAATCCCTGCAATAAACGCTGCGATGGCACCAAGACCAATCGAGCATATCGCGATGTACAACGCAGAGATCACGATGTATCCAACGATTACTACGCATAATACGTAGAAAAAGTTTACGATACCCAGACTTGCCGATGCTGCGAATGCTCTTGACATCGACTTGAAGCTCTTCTGCATGTTGGCTTCCTCGATATACTTTTGCATATAATACTCTTTTGCAATTTTCTTCGGGTCTCCAAGCCTTTCGCACAAAGTTTCCTCATTCTCGTTCTCTGCTTGTGCCGCATCAAAGTATTCTTCGAAGTCTGCCAATATATCGTCTCTGTCCAGCTTAGGCATTTTCTTTAGATGCGCTGAAAGTTTTTTCATGAATTCTTGCTTTTTCATGCGGCAGTACCTCCTACAATAGTATTGATGCCGGCAACCAGCTCGTTCCACTCAGTTAAGAATATCCCTCTTGTCTGCTCGCCTTTCTCGGTTAGCTTGTAATACTTCCTTGGCGGACCTTCGCTCGATTCTGCCAGATATGTCTCTACGTACTTTTCATTCTTTAAACGTCGCAGCAGGGGATAGATAGTGCCCTCAGATATTTCGATTGTTTTTGATATTTCAGCTACGAGTTCGTATCCATATCTGTCCGTCGAGTTTAGAAGAGATAAAACGCACAGTTCCAGCACGCCTTTCTTAAGTTGTATGTTCAAATTTGCACCTCCTATAATTATTTGATGAATACATAGTAACACACGCTACCACACAACGCAAGGTACCAAATGAAAAAGCATATATAAATATCTGAGAAACTGCAATAATTAAGATATATTAGCAATTGGAATGAATAATAAAGAAATAGCAGAGAAAACGTTAGAAAAAAAGGTTGCATAGTTACTCGTATCGTTCGAAATAGCAATAAATAGACACTTTTCGTTTCTTAAGAATTGATATATAATTAGTATTATGGACAATACATATGTAATCAGCGCGCTTGAGCCGCAAAAAAAGAAGAAGGATCGCTACAACGTTTATATAGACGGCGAGTACTCATGCTCGCTAAGCGCAGACAGCTGCGTAGTTTTCGATATAAAGCCCGGCAAGCAAATCGCAGAGGACGAGCTAAAACGCGCTGTGATGAGCGACAACACACAGTTCGCTTTCGACAGCGCGATATCGCTGCTGTCCTTCAAAATGCGCACAAGAGCCGAACTGACACATAAGCTGATCGCCAAGAAGATAGACGAGCAGGCTGTTGATGCAGCCATGCAAAAGCTGGACAAGTACGGATATGTGAATGACGTGGAGTACGCTAATGAGTATGTGCAAAGTGCGATAAAAGCAGGAAGGTACGGCAGAAAAGTTATCGCATATAAACTGAAGCAAAAGGGTATAGATGACGACACCTTAGAAGAAGTGATGCAGGCGCTGTCCGGTAAGGAAGAGAAGCAAGCTGCAAAAAAACATTTATTGTCGCTAAATAAAAAGTATCAGAATGAGGATGCCTACAAAAAACGCACTAAAATATTTTCCGCACTTGCAAGACGCGGATTCGACTATGATATAATCAATACAATACTGTCTGAGGATGATGAGGACTGATGCACGAGAAAGCAATTGAAAACATAAAATATCTTGGAAGCGTTACTTCGACGAACGATATTGCGAAAAAAGCCGGCGATGCCGAGGCTGTGTTTGTTGCAGATGAGCAAACGGCCGGTAAGGGCAGCAAAGGCAGAGCTTGGCAGTCTAGCTTGAACGAAGGGCTTTACATGAGCTTTTTGATACGCCCGACAATTGAAGCAGCACAAATTCCCGGTATAACATTGATGGTTGCTGTTGTGGTTTGCAACGCGATAGAGAGTGTTTGCGGCGTATCATGCACTATCAAATGGCCAAACGATGTGCTGGTTAACGGGAAAAAAGTCTGCGGTATACTGACTGAAAGTGTTTTTGGAGCGCAAGGAGTTGAGCGTGTTGTTTGTGGCATCGGTATCAACACAAATCAAAAATTTGGCGTAGAGCTGTCGAGCAAGGCCGATTCGCTGGGTATTCGCACAAAAAGACAAAAGATGGTATTATGTAATCGTGTTGTGACCGGGTTTTTTGAAGGATACGATATGTATCAGCAGAAGGGTTTAACTGCGTTTATGACAGAGTTCAAGCGCAGAAGTGCCATAAAAGGTACTGTAACATTGACAGCGCCAAACCAAGAATACAAAGGAACGCTTATTGGGTTCGACGATACAGGCGCAATTGTGATAGATATTAATGGCGAGCTACATCGCTTTATTGCAGGAGAAATATCGCTAAGAGGAGAGAACGGATATGTATAAAGGCAGCATCACAGACATAGAAGGTGTGTCGGTTGGGCACTATACTGACGCGAAAAACAAGACGGGCTGCAGCGTTGTAATTATAGACAATGGCGGTGTGTGCGGAGTAGATGTGCGCGGCAGCGCTCCGGGCACGCGCGAAACCGATTTGATGCGACCGACTGCAATGGTGCAAAAAGCAAACGCATTTGTGCTTAGCGGAGGCAGTGCTTTTGGGCTTGCGAGCGCTGACGGCGTGATGCGCTACCTAGAGGAAAACGGACAGGGCTTTGACACAGGAGTCGCCAAGGTGCCCATCGTAGGCGCAGCCGTGCTGTTCGACCTCGCCGTAGGCAGCGCGGACGTGCGCCCAACCGCGGATAACGGTTACACCGCATGCCAAAACGCTGTGAATGACGTGATTGAAACCGGCAAAGTCGGTGCTGGTACCGGAGCGACAACAGGCAAAGCAGCAGGCAAACTACTAGCGGGCAAAGGTGGATTTGGCACGGCGTCAATCAGTCTCGGCGGCGGAATTGTTGTCGCGGCATGTTTTGCAGTAAACGCTTTTGGCGATATATATGACCACACAAATGGAGAAAAAATTGCCGGAATGAAAGGTATGAAAACGTACAACGTGCTCCTCAAAGGCGCCAAGTTCGACTTTTCGGGCAAAAACACAACAATCGGCGTTGTCGGCACAAACGCTATTTTAAGCAAAGAACAGGCAAACAAATTAGCGCAGCTTGGGCAGGATGGTATCGCGCTAAGCGTTCGTCCTTCGCACACCATGTTCGACGGTGACACAGTTTTCGCTTTTGGCACAGGGCAAAAGAAGAGCGATATAAACGCTATTCTAGCAGCTGGGGCAGAGGTTGCGGCAAGAGCTATAGAAAACGCGGTGAGCAAATCATGATCATAGGTACAGGTCTCGACTTAATAGAAGTTAAGCGCATCAAAAAAGCGATGCAGACAGAGCTTTTCTTTACAAAAAACTTTACCGGCGACGAAATCGCAATGTTTGAGTCACGAAAAAGCAACCCTGAAGTTGTTGCAGGAAACTTCGCAGCAAAAGAAGCGGTTCTCAAATGTCTCGGTTACGGGCTTTTCGATATGCCGCTCATAGATATCGAAGTGCTGCGCAAAGAATCGGGTGAGCCGTATATAATCCTTCACGGTAAAGCGAAACTGCTTGCACAGGAAATTGGCGCAGAGCACATTCACATATCTATTACGCACATAGCGGAGTTTGCGGCTGCGCAGGCAATCGCGGAGGGAAGCGCATATGATCAAAGTAGTATCTAAAATGGCGATGCAATCGCTTGACAACCACATGATTGAGAAAATGATGATACCGTCACTGCTTCTAATGGAGAACGCAGCGTTTGGCATAACTTCTGCCGTGTGCGACAAGTTTGACGCAAACATTAAAATTTCTGTTATTTGCGGAGTTGGCAACAACGGTGGCGACGGTTTTGCGTGCGCGCGCCAGCTGAAAGCAAAAGGATATAATGTGCGCGTGTATCTCGTTGGCAAAACACAAGAACTGAAAGGCGACGCCAAAACAAACGCAGATACGGTTAATGAATATATAGTTGAAATCTCAGACGCTAATCAAGTTAATTTCAACGATTCCGATATCATAATTGACGCTATTTTCGGCATTGGACTATCCAGAGAAGTTATCGGTTTGCATGCCGATGTTATTGAGAATATAAACAACAGCGGCGCATATGTTATTGCGTGTGATATTGCATCGGGCATTGAAGCGGACAGCGGCAAGGTTCTTGGCACCGCCGTTATGGCGGACGAGACAATCACGTTTGCTTGTGCCAAAAGCGGACATTTCATATTCCCCGGACGCAAACACACAGGGGAACTGAGCGTAAAAGAGATTGGCATTCTCGGCGAGTTTGACCTCGGCGAAATGAGTGCATACAGCGAAGGGTTGACGCTAAATCGCAGAGAAACGAACGCGCACAAGGGTAACTTTGGCAAGCTGGCGTGCGTGGTTGCAAGCGAGGGCATGTCGGGCGCGGGCATCATGTGTGCACAAGGCGCGCTGCGGTCGGGCGCCGGGATAACGACGATTGGTGTTCCTAGCAGTTTGCAGGGAATTTTCAGCGCGAGCGTTCCGGAGTGCATGACTTATGCACTGGACGACAAAGACGGCGCATTGTCAGAAAACTGTTTACCAGGCATTGATGAGCTGATGAGCGGTAAGAGTGCGTTAGCATCCGGCTGTGGGTTATCGCAAAGCATAGGTGCAAAAAAGGCTGTGGAACACATGATTGTCAACTATGATATACGTAAAGTTTTCGACGCGGACGCATTAAATATCATATCATGCAACACAAATGTACTGCTTAGCAAAGCGGGAGACATTGTATTAACACCGCATATAGTTGAATTTGCGAGACTTTGCGGTGAGACAATCGTCAATCCGTTGCAGCAAGCTCAGCAATTCGCCAAAAAATATAACGTTACACTTCTGCTAAAAGGTGCAACAACAATCGTTACTGACGGCATGAAAACAGCTTTCGTGCTGACGGGAAGCCCGGGCATGGCAAAGGGTGGCAGCGGAGACGTGCTGACAGGCGTTATAGGCGGTCAAATGGCGTGCGGAAGAGATTGCTTTACAGCTGCACTTTACGGCGCGTATATTTGCGGAAAGGCTGGGGAGAAAGCGGCTTTTGAGCTGGGCGAGCATTCTATGACAGCGCTCGACACGCTCTTCTATGTCAGCGACGTTATGAAGGAAATGACAGAATAAATAAAACTAAAAAAACAGCGTTGATATATTGCAACGCTGTTTTTATTTGTTTCACTCTATTCGTAGATAGTCGGGCGTCCAAACTCGTTCCACAACGGAAAAATCAAGTAACCGCCGCGCACGAGATCCTCGTAAATTCGCACATCTAGTGATTGTGTCTTAACAACGCCTACAAACCCGCTTGCCGCTTCATAAACATACCCGTCGTATCCGACAATGCCCATATGCGATATTCTACCACTCGGCAGCCGATAGAAAACCAAATCACCGGGTCGCAGTTCTTCTTTTGTGATAGGTGTACAATAGTCCTCAAACGTTGTCATGGCAGTTCTGTCGGTATACGTCTCAAATAGATCAAGTGTGTTGACACAATCCCACCAAAGACCGCTGCAATCCCAAGCAAAATCCGTTGGATAAACAGGTGGGATATCAATACCTTCGAAGCCAATAGGGACAGTTCTTTCCAGAAAATACTCAAGCCGTCCGGCGTTCATATAATCGGGGTATAAACGATTTGTACTGTATAGCAGCTTCGTTGTCAAAACATCGCCTTGCCCGCCAAAGATATAATGACCGCCGACAGCGCGCTCCATAAACAGCAATATGTCTCGAACAACTGGTAAAGGCGGCGCTTCATCAGCATAAATATTTCCGAATTTCTCTTTTTGATATACGATAAGTTCAGCTACGAATTCATCCGTCAACACAATTTTGTACGCTTCATCAATTTCCTGAGTTCCGAAATAAGCTAAAAAGCTCTCCGGGGTGTGTATAATCTCGTTCGCCAAAGTTTCAGGTTCAGTATTAGAATTTATGACTACTTGCGGCAGTACAGAGCTGCGCGACGCAAGCACGGGCTGCGGCTCAACGTGCGCCGAAACCAAATTCAGCTCTGCCTGCTGAATAAACTGCGACCGTGAGCATGAAATGAGCAGAATTAACAAAACCACCATGATGGTTCCCACAACTAATGAAGTTTTAATCAACGTTCGTTTCATGTACTTATTATATATAATATCAAACTCAAATACAATACTTGACGTCGTAATAACAATTTAGTACGGATGAATTGCCTAGTTGCAAGCCAACATTCTTACTTTGGCGCAAATCGTTGACACAAATTAACTGCTGCTGTAGAATGAGAATCGGAGGGCAGATATATGCGGATTTTAGTTATAAACGATGACGGTATTAACGCAAAAGGTATAGGGTTTTTAGCGGCTGAATTGGCAAAAAAGCACGAGGTTACAGTAGTTGCACCGGCAACAGAGCAAAGCGCAACATCTCATTCTGTTACGCTTAACAGACCTCTTCGTGTCACAAAAGTGCGCCCAAACTTGATGGGCGGTCTGCCTTGCTATATGATAGACGGCTCTCCTGTGGACTGCACGAAGATTGGGCTTTCGCATATAACCAAAGGGGAGGTAGACTTGATTGTTTCGGGGATAAATCACGGACACAATCTAGGCTCAGACATACTATACTCAGGCACAGTCGCGGCTGCGCTGGATGCTGTCATTATGGGATTCAAGGCATTATCGGTTTCTGTCAGCTCATACACACCTGTTCATTTTGATGCGGTGGCACAAGTTGCTGCGCGTCTTATCGACGAGGGTCTGTTTGACGGTCCTCCAAATGGGACACTTTATAATCTTAATGTACCGGACCTTCCTTTGGAGCAAATCAAGGGTGTTCGGGCAACGAGGCAGGGCATAACGGTGTATGAGGACGCTATCGAGGTTCGAGTAGACCCGCGCGGCAATAAGTATTTCTGGATGGCCGGAAAGCTCACTGAAAGCAATGTTGTCGATGACACAGACGTGAGTCTTGTAAGGCGCGGCTATGCTTCTGTGACACCGATTAAATACGATTTGACCGCAAAAGAAGAGATTTCGCAGTTATCTTGCAAGATTGACAAAATAAAATTGCATTTCTCCTAGAATATGATACAATATATCGAATGAAACGCACTATGAGGAGGAAATATGCAAGACGCAGATATTATTAAAATCATAGAAAAACATTCAGACACAATGAGTAAAGGTCACAAAGCCATTGCTTCATATATTTTAGAACACTACGACTCCGCCGCTTTCATTACCGCATCAAAGCTGGGTGACACGGTTGGTGTTAGCGAATCGACAGTTGTGCGTTTTGCTTGTGCACTTGGGTTTGACGGCTACCCCGAGTTACAAAAAAACCTCCAAAAACTAATAAAAACAAGGCTCACCAACGTACAGAGAATGGGTCTTGCGATCGACATGTCAGAAGAAGACTTGATGAAGTGGTCACTGCGAACAGATATAACTAGTTTGCGGCACGTAAAATCAATACTCGACTATAAGCAAGTCGAAAAGGTTGCCGACATCATCATCTCTTCTCGTAAATTGTTTATAATGGGGCTGCGATCAAGCGCGCCGCTTGCACAGTTTTTATGGTACTATCTTAACTATATAGTAGACAATGCACAGCTTGCGACATCTGGTTTCAGCGATGTGTTTGGCAACTTGATGCATGCCAAAAACGACGACGTTGTTGTTTGTATCAGCTTCCCAAGGTACTCAACGCGCACATTTGACGGCGCGGCATTTGCCAAAAAGAACGGCGCAAAAATTATCGCGATAACCGACAACGAGCAATCGCCCCTAAGCGATATTGCGGACGAGTGTATTTTTATCAACACGGACATGAACTTGTTTGTTGACTCAATAGTCGCACCCATCAGCGTTATCAATATGCTGGTGCTTCTTGTCGGAATGCGAAAACAGGACGGTCTGCGTCACAACTTCGAGATGCTGGAGGACTTGTGGCACAGGCATCACGTATACACGGGCAAGGATGACGAGTAAATGAAGAACATCTGCGTGATAGGAGGCGGTCCTGCGGGCATGATAGCTGCTTATTCTGCTGCGCTTAACGGTCACAGCGTTTCTCTTTTTGAAAAGAACGATAAGCTCGGGAGAAAGCTTTACATCACCGGCAAAGGCAGATGCAATATCACAAACGATGCAGACATTTCAGAGTTTTTTGACGCTGTTGTTACTAACAGCTCTTTTTTATACAGCGCTTTTTACACATTTTCGAACACCCAAATAATAGAACTGCTGAACTCCTTCGGATTGCAGACAAAGGTCGAGCGTGGCGGTCGCGTTTTTCCCGTTTCCGATAAATCGAGCGACGTAATTTCAGCGCTAAAAAAGGCAATGCACAGCGTTAACGTAAACGTAAAACTTAATGTGGTCGTACAGCGGTTAATTATTGAGGACAACCGTGCTGTCGGCATCGTTGCTGACGGTAAGGATATGCGCTTTGACAGCGTAATTATCGCTACCGGCGGCACATCATACCCGTCAACAGGCTCGAGCGGCGACGGGTTAGATTTTGCGAAATCTGCCGGACACACTATAAAGACCCCAACCGCATCACTCGTCGGTTTGCAGACTAAAGAGGATGTAAGCGCTTTAGCTGGGCTAACACTCAAAAATGTAAACCTATCTCTTATGCAAAATAACCGCAATGTTTACTCGCAGCAAGGCGAAATGCTGTTTACGCACACAGGCGTATCGGGCCCATTGGCTCTTACTGCCAGTGCATACATGGACGTTGGCAAAGCCTATACTGTGTTGATTGACCTAAAACCTGCGCTTGACGAAGCGACGCTCGATAAACGATTAGTTCGCGATTTTAGCGAGCGCGCAAACCAAAACTTCAGCAACGTCCTTGGCGGATTGCTACCGGGCAAGCTCATAGATTTAGTTATTGCTATGACCGGCATTGACGCGGATAAGAAGGCAAACTCAATCACAAAGAGTGAGAGAAAGCTGTTGTTGCAAACTCTAAAGAATCTTACTCTTACTATTAACTGCAAGCGACCAATGAAAGAGGCAGTGATTACTCGCGGTGGTGTTGACGTGAAGGAAATTGACGCGTCAACTATGCAAAGCAAGCTTTGCGCTGGGCTTTACTTCGCAGGTGAAGTAATAGATGTTGACGCTCTTACAGGCGGATACAATTTGCAAATCGCTTACTCAACGGGGTTTCTCGCTGGCGCGCATTAAATTCGGTATATAATTGCCTTTCCTATGTGTTATAATAATATAATTAATCAAATGGGGTGTACAATATGTTTGATCAAATTCACGAGTTTGTGTCATCCGCAAAAGTCCTCAACACACATTCGCATCACTATCCGGACGATTTTTTCGCAGATTTTAATCTCGATAAACTGTTGCGCGATTCATATATAGCGTGGTGCGATGTAGAGTTTGACAGTACGCGTGAATCGAGAGAAAACTATTTAAGCAAAGTGAGATACAAAAGTTACTTCGTGTATCTGCAAGCTGCGCTCAAAAATCTATATAACATCGATGAGAACTTGTCCGCCGATAACTGGGAGCAATACTCGCAGGCGATTAAGCAGGCGCACAAAAACAGCACCTGGCACAAAACTATACTATCAAAGCACTGCAACTATGAAAAATCTATACTGGACGCTTATTGGGATCCGGGAAGCGACAACGGTGACAGCAAAGTTTTCGCTTCAACGTTTCGAATTGACAGTCTTTTCTTCGGTTTTGATAAAAGTGTTTTCAACCACAACGGTCATAATGCATACGATTTTTACAAAAACGAAAGCAGCGATATAGACGAGTATATGGCATTTGTTCGTGCTCTTATTGTCAAAAAAATTAGCAGCGGTATCGTGAGTCTAAAAAACGCAATGGCGTACGACCGTAACATTCGCTATAGAAAGACAACTAAGCAAGCTGCAAACAGGGTTTTCAATGACAAGAATTACACGCAAGCAGACGTAACCGCGTTCCAGGACTATTTCTTTTTTGAGGTTTGCAAAATTGCTGCAGAGCTAGATATTCCGATGCAGTGCCATACGGGTCAAGGCTGTCTTGACGACACCCGCGCTATAGCGATGCACGAGGTTATCACAGCAAACCCAGACACAACGTTCGTTTTATTTCATGCCGGTTTTCCGTGGTGTGATGATATTCTGGCGCTGCTTCACGACTGTCCTAATGTATACAGCGATATCTGCTGGTTGCCATTGCTGTCTCCCACAACCGCAAAAGAATCATTGCACAAGCACATCGAACTAGGGATAGCCGCCAAAATTTGCTGGGGCGGCGACACATGGACTTCGGAGGAGAGCTACGGTGCAAGGCTGGCCGCCAATAGAGTAATTGCAACAGTATTGGATGAGAAGATTGCGGATGGGTATTTAAACATCGACGATGCAAAAAACAATACAGAGAATCTTTTTTACAACAACGCAAAACAACTGTATAAAATATAATGATTTGGAGCATTGACATTTGAAAAAGATTGAGATAAACGACGGAAACACCAAAGCAGTAGTGATGAAGGATTTTGGCGGAGTTATTTCATCGCTTGTTGTGGACGGCGTAGAGATTTTGTATATGAACGAAAGTGACCTTGGTGTTGCTAACTTATTGGCGGGCGGCATACCTGTGCTTTTCCCGTTTTGCAGTACGACTCAAGACGATACATACATCGTGAACGGTAAGGAATACACCATGCCGATGCACGGTTTTGTTAAGGATATGTCGTTCTCGCTCGAAAAGCAGACGAATAGCTCGGTAACTGTCTACACCGTGCCAAACGAAATCATCAAAAAAGAAAACTATCCTTTTGATTTTGTATTGCATATCGAGTATAAAGTATCTGGGCAAAGTCTTCTTATAAATGCAACAATCGATAACTTGTCGGACACACCAATGCCGTACTACATCGGCTGGCATACTTACTTTAGAACCGGCTCTAAGAAAAACACGAAGTTTACTTTCGACTTTGCTAATTATACAAGTTATCTAGACGGTGAATCGGGCGAAGTGCAGGGAAACACTATCGATCTGTCACAGCCCCTTGACCACGTTTACAAAGGCATCGGAGATAAACGCATGCTTCTCGAGAATTATGCCGACGGTTATAACGCGCAAATTGTAGTAGACGATTTGCACGAAGTGCTGACTGTCTGCACAGCATTCGCCGATTGCGCGTGCATAGAGCCGTGGACAGCGGTGCCGGACGCCATCAACACGGGCGAGCTGCTGCGCCACGTTGCGCCAAATTCGTCCGTCACTTGTGGTTGGCAAATCAACGTTCAAATTACAAAATAATTTGCGAATAACAACGCTCCATTTTCAAGATTACGCACTTTCTGTCGGTTGAAATTGGGCATGTTTTATGTTACAATAGCAACAATAATTTAGTTGAGGTGAAACATGGCAGGTCATTCAAAGTGGGCGAATATAAAGCATAAAAAAGGCAAAACTGATGCAAAGCGCGGTAAGATATTTACTAAAATCGGCAGAGAAATTGCGGTTGCGGTAAAGGAAGGCGGCTCCAATCCGGCTGATAACTCGCGGCTTCGTGATGCCATTACAAAAGCGAAAAGCAACAACATGCCAAACGACACGATTACCCGCTCCATCAAGAAAGCTTCGGGCGAGCTTGGGAGCATCAATTTTGAGTCGGTCACATACGAAGGCTACGGTATGGGCGGAGTTGCGGTCATCGTAGAGGCGCTTACAGACAATCGCAACAGAACGGCTTCGGACGTGCGTCACGGTTTTGATAAGTACGGCGGCAGCCTTGGCGCAACCGGTTGTGTTTCGTGGATGTTCGAGTACAAGGGCGTGCTTGCTATCGAAAAGACCGACGATATAGACGAGGACGAGCTTATGATGGCGGCGTTGGAAGCCGGTGCTGCCGATATGGAAACACACGACGAAGTTTTCGAGATTACCACACAAGCGCACGATTACTCAAAGGTGCACGACGCTCTTGAAGCGCTTAGTTACACGTTCGTTTTTGCAGAGCTGCAGATGGTGCCAGAGAACACTGTCGAGATTTCGGAGGAAAAGGCGAGCAGCGTGCAAAAAATGCTCGATATGATAGAAGAGAGCGACGATGTTCAAAACGTATACCATAACGGCGTTTTTTAAAAAGTAATTGAATACGCAATTCAAAAACTGTATTTGCAATTGACTAAACGCGCATTTTATCGTATGATGTGCATATAAATAAATACGTATGTCTTCGGGGTAGGGTGCAATTCCCTTACCGGCGGTGATAGTCCGCGAGCGTTAGCCGATACGGTGTAATTCCGTAACCGACAGTTAAAGTCTGGATGAGAGAAGGTGAAGTTCTCGTTTTTAAGTAAGCGCGTTCATGAAACTTCCGAAGCTATATACGGAAGTTTTTTTGGAGGTAAAAAATGAGTATAAAACCAAAAGGTATCAAAATTGCAACAATTGCAAAAATCGGCGTACTTTCTGCACTTGCAGTTGTACTAATGTTTCTGGAAGTGCCGATTTTCCCGGTCTATCCTTGGCTAAAGTTGGACATAGCAGATATACCTGCGTTAGTTGGTGGATTTGCGATGGGTCCAATCGCAGGCATTATTATTGAAGCGATAAAGATAGGGCTAAGCTTCGTTTTAAAGAACTCAGGAACAGGTGGTGTAGGAGAGCTTGCAAACTTCACGCTTGCCATCGCTCTGGTGCTTCCGGCAACGCTGATTTATAGGTTTAAGAAATCACGTAGCGGAGCGATAATTGGTCTTGCTGTCGGAACAGTACTGATGACAGGTCTTGCACCGATTCTAAACTATTATGTTTTGATTCCGATTTTCATACAATATCTGCCGGAAGGCTTTGATGTTGGCGGATATATTGCAAAAGGCGCTATTCCATTGACAGCTATCAAAGCGGTGCTGCAATCGGTGCTTGTGATTTTACTTTACAAGCCGCTGTCAAGTATACTACATAAGAAATCATTTAAACGGGAGAAAACCATTGAGCCTGATGATAACGAACTGTCATGAGCAGACGCTTGCGCTTGGACAACAACTCGCAAATTCGCTGAAAAGCGGTGATGTCGTTGCGCTGTACGGCGGACTTGGTGCCGGCAAAACGGTGTTTGCAAAAGGCATCGCCGGCGGTCTGAATATCAGCGATGAAGTTGTCAGCCCAACATTTACGCTGCTGAAAGAGTATGCAGGTGATTTGACACTGCACCATTTTGACTTGTATAGAATTGAGGACGAAGAGGAGCTGGTCCACATCGGATTCTACGATTATTTGGGCAGCGACGGAGTTTGCGTCATCGAATGGGCACAAAACGCGCAGGATTTGCAAGCCAACATAAATGTACATTTTAACGGCTCAGGCAATGATAAGCGCACAATCGAAATAAAAGGAATCAAGATATGAATATATTAGCTATCGACACTTCGGGCAGCGTGTGCGCTGTATCGGTATTGCAAGACAAGAAAGTATTGGTGGAAGTGTACGTAGACAATAAAAAAACGCATTCGCAAATGCTTGCACCTATGATTGACGATTGTTTGGAGCGGGCAGATTTGAGTTTGTCCGACATCGACCTGTTCGCATGCGCAATCGGACCCGGCTCTTTCACAGGTCTGCGCATCGGTGTCAGCATGATAAAAGGCTTTTGTCAGGCGCTAAATAAAAAGTGTGTCGGTGTGAATACTCTTGATGCTCTGGCACAAAACTTGCTGGGTGAGGCGCGTATAGTTTGTCCGGTTATCGACGCGCGGCGCGGTGATGTCTACACAGCATCATACACTGATAACAATCGAGTCAGCGACTACCGAGCGACACAGCTAACCGATTTGTTGGATGAGTTAAAAGGACGCGAAGTCGTTTTCATAGGCGATGCTGCTCTAAATTTCAAGCAAGAAATTGTGCAGGCAGGATTCAAAGTTGCGCACATAGGTATTGCACTCCCCAGAGCAAGCTCAGTCGGGCTTGTGGCATTTGCGCAAAGTGGCAACGCAGTATCTGCATACGAGCTAGAGCCATTATATTTGCGGCAAACTCAGGCAGAGCGCGAGTACGCTAAGCGAAACAGGAAGCCAAATGGAAGTTAAATATCGCCTTGCCGAGAATAACGACTTAGACGGCATATTTCGCGTTGAGAAATCAAGCTTCTCATCGCCGTGGTTGTTTGAATCTTTGCTCTATGACGTCTGTTTAAGCTCGGTGTCTATCTACATCGTAGCACTAGTGGACAAATCTATCATTGGCTTTTGCGGCGCGCATCTAGTCGTTGACGAGTGCCACATCAATAACGTCGCTGTTCTGCCAAAATTTCGGCGCGCCGGTGTGGGGCAGGGGCTGGTTAAAACGCTTATGACATTAACACAAGAGACAGTAACCGGATACACACTAGAAGTTCGTCAAAGCAACATAAATGCAATAAAACTCTACCAAAAATTTGGTTTTACGCAGCAGGGAATACGAGAAAATTACTACGCAGACACTCAAGAAGACGCGCTGATAATGTTCATGCAGCTCAAAGCTTAGTCTTTTTTTGTCACAAAACGTACAAAATAGCATATTTGTTTTACAAAGGTGTTAATATACTGCGAATTAATTGCACTTGTATTTGCGTTGTTGTATAATAAAGAAAAAAGCGGAGGTATACATAATGGCTGAAAGTAAAAATTCATTGGGCATGGATCAAAAGACAGCAAGTTGGTTTGCATATGTCATTTCAATTATTAGTGCAATTATATTATTGGTAACCGAAAAGAACGACAAAACTGTTAGACTGCATGCATGGCAATCGCTGTTTCTTGGAATCGCATATATCATTTTTATAGTGATAATTTACATTTTGATGGCCGTAACTTTTTGGAACGTACGCGGGCTATGGGTTTTCTTTAGCATCGTTAGTTATCTGGCATGGGTTGGCTTCATCGTGCTTTCTATCATTTGCATAGTCAAAGCAACTCAGAACAGTATTTTCAAAATTCCAATTGTTTATGGATTAGCTGAAAAACAGAAATAATCGCATAATAAAAGACCCTGCGACGGTGTAAAGTCACAGGGTCTTTTTTTGTATTCTCAGATCTGTTTAAACTTAGGGGGCAATCTTTTGAGAACAGCATATCCTAAAGGTATCGCAAAACCGAATTTAACTATATCTATCAGTAAGTAAAAACCGGTATATGTTTTTATTACAGTCCAAATTGACATTACGTTCTCAGTATTTTTTTCAAGCCAAACATACAGGTAAGCTATTCCGATTACATATAACACACAGATTGACAATAATGAAAAAAAGATGATTTTTACTATTACACAAACCTTTGCGTTATGCTGATTTTTTGAAGTAAGCATTATTAAATTTTTACGTACAAATAAACTTATCAATAATGCGCAAATACTAAATCCAATTATAAAGCCGAACGAAGGCTGAGCAAGAGGGTAACCTATGCCTCCTCCATAAGTAAAAACCGGTAGTCCTATAAGCCCCAGAGCGGTATAAGTCATCATGGAAGCAAATGAATATAGGGGTCTTAACATCAAACCTGCCAAAAAAACAACAAAAGTTTGAAATGTTATTGGCAGGTTAGGTATGATTTGAATAGGTGGTATAAACTTTGTAGCGCACATAAGTGCTGCGAACAATGCCGCAAACAGCAACTGCCTTAGTTTCATATTAAGCCTCCTCGCAGATATATCCAATCAAACCATTTGCATCAATAATTTTGCGCATAAACTCAGGAAAAGGTTCTGCCTTAAACTGCTTGTTTTTCGTTACGTTTTTGATAACGCCGCTGCTAAAATCGATATCGAGCACGTCGCCGCTGTCCGTGTTTGCCACAGCTTGCGGACACTCGAGTATCGGCAGTCCGATGTTGATGCAGTTGCGGAAGAATATGCGTGCAAACGTGTTCGCGACTACGCACGATATGCCCGACGCCTTTATAGCGATAGGGGCGTGCTCTCTGCTAGAGCCGCATCCAAAGTTGTTTTCTGCCACAATGACGTCGCCCGTCTGCACCGTTTTAGCAAAATTGGTGTCGATGTCCTCCATGCAATGCTCAGCCAGCTCTTTTGGGTCAACGGTGTTCAGGTATCGCGCCGGGATAATCACATCAGTATCAACGTTGTTGCCGTACTTATATACTTTGCTCATTGTTTTCTCCTTATAGTTTGTCAGGGTCGGTTATTTTTCCGGTAAGTGCAGACGCTGCCGCAACTGCCGGACTCGCGAGATAAACTTCAGACTCGACATGTCCCATTCGCCCGACAAAGTTTCTGTTCGTCGTGCTCACCGCGCGCTCTCCTGCCGCGAGTATACCCATGTGACCGCCAAGGCAGGGTCCGCATGTCGGCGTAGAGAACACCGCGCCAGCTTTAACGAAATCCGTAATCAATCCTTCATCAAGCGCCTGCAAGTAAATCTTCTGCGTTCCGGGGAACAATATAACGCGCACACCCTTTTTGACCTGCTTGCCGCGCATGATATCCGCTGCAATTCTAAAATCAGTGATACGCCCGTTTGTGCAGCTGCCAATTACGACTTGGTCAATGTCGATATCGCCGACTTCGTCAATAGTCTTCGTGTTTTCCGGTAAATGCGGGAAAGCAACAGTCGGTCGAAGTTCTGCTAAATCAATTTCGATAACTTGGTCATATTCCGCGTCCGAGTCAGCTTCAAACACCGTATACTCTTTGGTTACGTGGTCGTTGACGTATTCCATAGCAATATCATCGACAGGGAAGATGCCGTTCTTTGCACCCGCTTCTATCGCCATGTTCGCGATAGTAAACCTGTCGTCTATTGTAAGATTCGCAACGCCCGGACCACTGAACTCCATCGACTTATACAACGCACCGTCAACACCAATCATGCCTATGATGTGTAGTATCAAATCCTTGCCCGAAACGTTTTTGCTCATTTTGCCCTTCAGCACAAAGCTGATTGCTGACGGAACCTTAAACCAGCACTTGCCTCGCGCCATTGTTGCGCCAAAGTCCGTACTGCCAACGCCGGTAGAAAACGCGCCAAGCGCACCGTAAGTGCACGTGTGCGAATCCGCACCGATAATCGCATCGCCGGGCGCAGCAAGCCCTTTTTCAGGGATGAGACAATGCTCAATACCCATCTGCCCGACTTCAAAGTAATTGGTTAAATCCTGGCCCAATGCAAACTCGCGAATGAACTTGCACTGCTCGGCCGCCTTGATGTCCTTGTTAGGCGTAAAGTGATCGGGCACAATCGCAACTTTGTTTTTATCAAACACCTTAGCACGTCCCGAGCGATTAAACTCGTTTATCGCAACAGGTGTTGTGATGTCATTGCCAAGCGCCAAATCGATATTCGCTTCGATAAACTGACCTGCATGAACTTCATCCATACCCGCTTTGCTTGCCAATATTTTTTGTGTCATTGTCATTCCCATTTTATCTATCCTCCAATTTTAATTCGTAATAATATTTGTTAATGGCGTCAATATACGCTCGCACGCTCGCTTCAACAATGTCCGTGCTAAGCCCTCTGCCGGTTGCTTTCTTGTTATTTGCAGTAGTCAGCTTAACAACAACCTCGCCCTGCGCATCTTTACCGCTTGTGACGCTGCGAACGATGTAGTCATCCAGTTTAAACGACGTTCCGATACACCGCTCTATCGCGTTAAACGCTGCATCCACAGGACCATCTCCGCTCGAAGTTTCCTTGATTTGCTTGCCACCGTGAACAAGTGTCATCTCCGCCGAAGCAGTCATCTTATTGCCACTTGTAATAACAAATTGATCAATCTCGTACTCGTTCGGGATATCAATGCTGTCCGTTTCGACAAGCGCGCGTAAATCCATATCCGTGACTTCTTTTTTTCTGTCAGCCAGCTCTATAAACTGAGAGAACGCGCGTTTCAAATGCTTATCGTCAAGCTCATAACCAAGTGTATTTAGCCTTTGCGCAAATCCATGCTTGCCCGAATGCTTACCCAGCACTATAGTGTTTTCGGCAAGCCCGATTGACTCAGGCGTCATTATCTCATAAGTTTCCTTGTTTGCCAAGACCCCATGCTGATGAATCCCTGCTTCGTGAGCAAAAGCGTTTTTGCCGACTACAGCTTTGTTTGGCTGTACTGACACGCCCGTAATCGTTGACACGAGCCTCGACGAGTTATATATCTGCGTAGTGTCAACGTTCGTTTTGCACTCGTAAATGTCATGCCGCGTTCTTACCGCCATCACCACTTCTTCCAGCGCAGCGTTTCCTGCCCGCTCACCGATTCCGTTCACAGTACACTCGACTTGCGTAGCGCCCGCTCGAATCGCCGCGAGTGAGTTAGCAACACCAAGCCCCAAATCGTTGTGGCAGTGCACAGACACGTCTACTTTCTCGATACCGGCTACATGGCTCATAACGCCCGAGATAATGTTGTAATACTCATCAGGGGTAGAATAGCCAACTGTGTCGGGGATGTTCACGCACGTTGCGCCTGCTTTGATAACGCCGTCAATAACCCGGTACAAAAACTCCGACTCGGTTCGTGAAGCGTCCTCTGCCGAAAACTCGACATCGCTGCAAAGCGATTTTGCGTATGTAACCATTTCAATTGCTTGAGCTAACACGTCATCCGGCTCCATCTTCAGCTTATACTTCATATGTATAGGCGACGTCGCGATGAACGTGTGTATTCTGGGCGCAACCGCATCTTTCAATGCCTCGTAAGACCTGTCAATGTCTTTTGTGAGCGCGCGGCTGAGGCTCGCAACCTTTGCATTTCGTATTGTTTGCGCAACCGTCTGCACCGATAGGAAATCGCCCGGCGAAGCTATGGCAAACCCGGCCTCAATAACGTCAACATTCAGCTTCTCCAGTTGACGAGCTACCTCAATCTTCTCTTGCAGGTTCATGCTGCACCCCGGTGATTGTTCGCCGTCTCTCAGTGTTGTGTCAAAAATCTTAATCGTTTTCATTGTTTGCCTCCTCGCTTTATTTTTGTGCAGTATCGCGTTTTAAGATACAAAAAAAGCCTCTTCATCATTACAGAGACGAAGGACTCGCGTTACCACTCTGCTTGCGATAATAAATACCGCCAGCTTATCAGGGCACATCATAATGCCCGTACTCTTATAACGTAGAGCCACACCGTCTGCACTTACTCAACCATTCACCGCAGCAGCTTAGGAGCGAGCTTCATCATTGTTTGCCTGTCATCTTTCACCACCCGACGACTCTCTACAAAGCATTCAAATAACTACTGTTCTCCATCAAAGCTTTTGTTGTAAGTATTATAGATGTAGAAAAACGTATTGTCAACATTTATTTTCAACATTAGTTTTTGCGATCTCGTCACGCAAATGCTATAATAAGTAAGAATTCCCTACGACTACAGCATTTTTATATCATCGACCTCTATATATCAAGGAGATAAAACATGAAAAAATATGACATCGTAATTATCGGTAGCGGAGCAGGCTTATCCACATTATCAGCCGCGCTTCAAAACGGTATGAGCTGCGCGCTGATTGAGAACTCCAAGTTTGGCGGCACGTGTTTAACCCGCGGCTGCCTTCCTTCAAAGATACTTGTGCATCCGGCCGACGTGATTCGTGAAGCTCAGCACGCAAAAAAGGTCGGTTTAGAGTTTGTCGAACCGAAAGTCGATTGGGGTCTGATAACAGAGCGGATGTGGCACACCATAGACGAGCACAAGGGCATCGAGCAAAGCTTGTCGAATGTGCAAGGCTTAACCGTATACAAAGGTACAGGGGAGTTCACGCGGCCGTTCGCAATGCACGTCAAGGATAAAAACGGCGACTACTCAGAAGAGTTTGAAGGCGCAAAGTTTGTAATTGCTGCCGGTGCACGCAGTTTTGTTCCGCCGATAGAAGGTCTCAAGGAAACGGGTTACGTTATTTCCGAAAGTTTCTTTGGCGACAAGTTTCCAAAAAAGCCGTGGAAGAGTCTGGTCATTATCGGAGGAGGCGCAATCGGCGCAGAATTTGCCCACATCTTTTCTGCATTCGGAACAAAGGTCACGGTTGTAGAAATGCAGCCGCACATGGTATCTCTCGAAGAGGAGGAAATAAGTGAGACGCTCGCGAAAAATTTCGTTAATAACGGAATTGACGTGCTGCTGAATCACAAAGCTGTCTCTGCACAAAAATCAGGTAATCTGAAACAAGTAACCGTTGAAGACGTCAATACTGGTGAAACCAAATCGATAGTGTGCGAAGAGATATTAGTCGCATCAGGTGTACGCTCTAACGCAGACCTTTTAAAAGTAGAAAATACAGGCGTTAAGACTTCTGCTAGAGGCTGGATTGCTACAAATGAATTTTTAGAAACATCCGTGCAAAATATTTGGGCGTACGGTGACATTAACGGCAAGTTCCAGTTTCGTCACAAAGCTAACTACGAGGCTGAAATATGCAACAACAATATCTTCAATCCTGACGAAAAACGTGACGCAGATTACACAAAAGTGCCGTGGGCGATATTCACAAACCCGCAGATAGCACACGCCGGCATGACAGAAAGCCAAGCGCTTGACGCACACGATCAGATTCTGGTCGGCACTAACCGCTACTCATCTGTGGCGAAAGGCTTTGCGATGGGCTATGCAAAGGGCGATGATGACGATGGGTTTGTAAAGCTGCTTGCAGATGAGCACATGAAAATTGTCGGCGCGCATATCATCGGACCGCGCGCGGCAATACTCATTCAAGCGTTCGTGTATTTGATGAACACAGAGTTCGTTTGCAAGCTAAAGCACGTGCACGATGACGATATACTTGACCCCATAAGCCCTCGCGTTGAAGGCGGAACGTTCGACCCAATGTACAAATCTATGGTTATTCACCCATCGCTCGGCGAGGTAACCGGCTGGGTAATCGGTAACATGGAGTGGCGGGAGTAGAAAAGCAACTTTGGCAAACGACAATTTAGCGCCAGCTCACGACAAATATTACAAAGCAATTAAATTGTACGTTAATTTCAATTTACTCTTTACAAACACACTGCCTTGTGATATCTTATTTCCAGCAGTACAACATCCTTTAAATCGGATCAGAGAGTCCGGCAAGGTGTCAAATTAGTTATGCTATGCGACCTTGCCGACCGGCGAGGTTTTTTTGTACTATCGGACACCCGACGAAGGAGTTTCGGGTGAATGTAAGGGAGGCAAAGCATGGACAAAGCATTAATTATGGACAGCTTGGCACTAGAGCGTGCGCTAAAGCGAATCGCACACGAGATTATCGAAAAGAACGAGGGCGCACAAAACGTGGCACTAATTGGCATTCATCGCAGAGGTGTTCCGATAGCGAAACGAATTGCTGCATACATACTAGAATTCGAAGGCGAGAAAGTAGACATAGGTTCACTCGACATCACGTTCTACAGAGACGACCTATCGCTTCTTGCAGACCATCCCATCATAAAAGGCACAGACATCGCGTTTGACATCAACAAAAAAACAATTGTGCTTTGCGACGACGTTTTGTACACAGGCAGAACGGTACGTGCGGCACTAGACGCAATGATGGATCTCGGTCGCCCAAACTATATACAACTTGCTGTCATTGTTGACAGGGGTCACAGGGAACTCCCAATCCGCGCAGACTACATCGGGAAAAACTTACCGACATCAAACAACGAAATCGTCGAAGTCCGCGTCAAAGAGTTTGACGGCGTAGACAACGTAGCAATCAACGAATTAAAATGACCTTCATTTGAGGGTCATTTTTTTTAATGCGGTTAACAACCGCGAAATAATACATAATTAGTTGGAGGTACATCATGGAAAAAGCGAACCAAAGTTGGGGGCACAAGCTAATACTGGGGTTGCAGCATCTGTTTGCCATGTTTGGTGCTACAATCGTAGTACCGGCAATCACAGGGCTCGATCCTGCTGTCGCACTATTTGCGGCGGGCGGCGGAACACTGCTGTTTCACTTCATCACAAAACGTAAGGTGCCGGTATTTCTCGGTTCAAGTTTTGCGTTTATGATGGCAATCAAGTTTGTTGTAGAAACCGAAGGAAAAGAATTTGCAACTGGTGCAATCATTTGCGCCGGTGCCTGCTATCTTATCTTTGCGTTAATAACAAAGCTTATTGGTCCAGGTAAAATTAAAAGACTGTTCCCTGCAATTGTAACAGGACCGGTTATCATCGTTATCGGTCTTACACTAGCTCCGACAGTGCTGTTTAATGACATCACTGCCGACTTTGTTGGTGGATTGCTCTGGACGAAATGGGTTGTTGCCGCATCTGTCGTAGTAACGGTTGTTGTTGTGTCAATCTGCATCAAAGGGTTCTTCAAGCTATTGCCTATTCTTTTAGGTCTTGTTGTTGGCTACATTGTAGCAGTTATACTGCACTTTACAGTAGCTGTTCCGGAAACCACAGGCGCATTGATGAGCTTTGAGCCTATCGTTACATCAAGGATTATTGAACTGCCAAACTTCCACTTGCCCAAGTTCAGTTGGACGGCGATACTGCTTATTATACCGATTTCAATCGCAACGTTTATGGAACACATAGGCGACATCACAACAAACGGCAGCGTTGTGGGAAAAGACTTTTTCAAAGATCCTGGTCTTCACAGAACACTCATTGGAGACGGTGTTGCAACTATGTTCGCAGGACTCATCGGCGGACCGGCAAACACGACATACGGCGAAAACACAGGCGTGCTTGCTATCACCAAGAACTATAACCCGCAGATTATCAGAATCGCAGCAATATATGCGATGGTATTGTCTGTAATCGGATACTTTGCCGGATTCCTGCAAAGCATACCGCAGCCTGTCATCGGCGGCATGAGCATCGTATTGTTCGGAATGATTGCGGCCATCGGTATCAGAACTATGGCAGAAGCAAAGGTAGACTTCACAAGCAGCAGGAATCTGTTGATACTGTCTATAGTACTCATCATTGGTATTGGCATAACAGTTCCAATCAACAGCAGCTTCTCGATATCGGGAATCGCGCTCGCGGCGTTTGCAGGTATTATACTTAACGCTGTGCTTCCGGGTAAAGACAAGTTTGATAAATCTAAGGAAGCAAAATTGGCAGAAGAAAGTACAACAGACGAATCTGCAACAGAAGAAGAGAAGTAATACAAGAATAACTGAGTTGGCGAGGGGAGGAGACTCCCTTCGCACAACCAAAACGGAGTAAATAATGTTATTACAAAGTAAAGATGTGCTTGGTCTGCAATACATGCCAAGCGAGGAGATCAGCTACATTATCGAGTCTGCAGCCACAATGAAAGAGCTGCTTATGCAAAGCGCAAAAAAGATGCCGCACTTGCAGGGCAAGTCCATCGTGTCGTTGTTTTATGAAAACAGCACGAGAACGAGGATGAGCTTCGAGCTTGCGGGAAAATATCTTGGCGCAACTGTCAGCAACCTTGGCGTTTCGACAAGCAGCGTACAAAAAGGCGAAACGCTTCTCGACACGGGCAAAACACTTGAAGCAATGGGCACAGACATCGTGATTATACGCCACCCGCTTGCAGGCGCGCCCAAGTTTCTTGGTGACAACTTTAGCGGCAGCGTGCTTAACGCAGGCGACGGTATGCACGAGCATCCGACACAAGGCTTGCTCGATATGTTTACCATGAAAGAGAAGTTTGGCGAACTAAAGGGTCTAAACGTAACGATAATCGGCGATATCATGCACAGCCGCGTTGCACGAAGCAACATTTGGGGACTGACAAAGCTCGGCGCAAACGTAACAATTTGCGGCATGGACACTATGATGCCCTGCGCAATAGAGCGGACGGGTGTCACTGTATCTAACAACCTTATCGAGTCGGTTAAGGATGCAGACGTTGTAATGGCGCTGCGCATTCAGAAAGAGCGTCAAAAAGGCGGACTGCTGCCATCCAACAGAGAGTATCACACTTTCTTCGGCATAAATGACGATGTAATTGACAAGTGCAAAAAAGGTGTAATGATAATGCATCCGGGTCCCGTTAACCGAGGGGTAGAGCTTAGCAGCGCGGTCATGGATGCAGATTTTAGTGTGATAGACACGCAGGTCACTAACGGCGTTGCCGTGCGAATGGCACTGCTTTATATACTAACAAGGAGTAAGAATAATGAAGCTTAAAATTTCAGGCGGGGATATTGTAAATCCTGCGGGTGAACAATTCGGCAAACTAGATATTCTGATTGAAGACGGCAAAATTAGTGCCATCGGCAAAGATGTCGGCGATGCTGAGCGCGTTATCGACGCAGCCGGGCTAACAGTTTTCCCGGGATTCATAGACCTTCACTGCCACTTGCGAGAGCCGGGGCAGGAGTACAAGGAAGACATCATGAGCGGCACGAAAGCTGCGGTTAAGGGTGGCTATACCGCCGTATGCTGTATGCCAAATACTAAGCCTGTTATGGACACAGCCGCCGTTGTAGCGCTCGTTAATGACCGCGCCAGACGCGCCCCGGCAAAGGTATATCCGGTCGGTGCAGCTTCGGTTGGTCTCAGCGGCAAAGAGCTCACCGAAATGGGTGAAATGAGCAGCCTCGGTTGTGTAGCGTTCAGCGACGATGGTCACCCGATAGAGAGCGGCGCAATGATGAGGCGAGCCATGATGTACGCGCAAACATACGGCAAAATGATAATGGCACACGAGGAAGACCTCTCCATCAAAGGCGAAGGTATCATGAACGAAGGCTACCAATCTACAGTGCTTGGTATGCCGGGCATCTCGCGCGTTGCGGAAGAGGCTATGATTGCCAGAGACCTGCTTTTGGCGCAGACTTACGGACTAAAGCTGCACATTCAACACGTGTCCACAGCGGGCGGTATTGAGCTGATAAGAGCTGCCAAGGCTAAAGGTACTCGTGTCACTTGCGAAAGCGCTCCGCACTACTTCAGCGCAGACGACAGCATGTGCGCCGGTTTTGACGCAAACACAAAAGTCAACCCCCCGCTTAGAGAAAAGGGCGATGTTAAGGCTGTCAAAGCAGGGCTGCTGGACGGCACAATCGACGCTATTGCAACAGACCACGCGCCACACCACAAAGACGAGAAAAAGATTGAGTTTGCGCTTGCTGCGTCGGGTATAAGCGGCTTCGAAACGGCGTTTTCTCTGGCTGTAACGAATCTAACTGACGATGCCGACAAACTTGCAGAATTGTTCAGCGTAAACCCGGCCAGAATTATAGAAAAGAAAAGCGGCGTAATCGAGAACGGCAGTTTTGCTGACATTACAATAGCTGATATGAGCAAGCAGTACACGTTCACTGAGCAGAGCATCATATCAAAAGGTAAGAACTCACCGTTTATCGGTCAAAAACTAAAAGGGGTTGTCACGCACACAATTGTGGATGGCGAGCTCGTATACGAGGCGAATTAAATGAAAATTGATGATTTGTGCAATGCAATTAAGAAAACAAGATGCCCTATCTGCGTTGGGCTGGATACGAGCTACGAGTACTTGACGGATGCTTACAAGTCAGATAGCCCAACATACAGCGAAATTTCCAAAAGTATTTATAAATACAACTGTGACATAATTAACGCGGTCAAAGACATCGCACCGTCAGTCAAAGTACAGGTTGCATATTACGAACAGTACGGGTATCATGGTATGAAGTGCTTTTTTGACACCATGAGCTACGCAAGCGACAACGGGCTGATAGTGATTGCGGATGTAAAGCGCAACGACATCGGCAGCACGGCGAAGGCATACTCGACAGCTTATATAGTAAACAGCGCAGCAGACTTCATTACAGTCAACGCATACCTTGGAATTGATGGTATTCAGCCGTTTCTTGAAGACTGCGAGCAAACGGGCAAAGGCATATTCGCACTAGTTAAAACGTCCAACCCATCGGGCGGGCAGTTCCAAGACCTTGATGTAAGCGGCAAAAAGCTGTATCAAGTTATGGCAGACAAAGTGAGCGAATGGGGAAGCGGTCTGGTTGGAGATTACGGATACAGCAGCGTTGGCGCAGTTGTCGGCGCGACCTATCCGCAGCAGGCGCAAGAGCTTCGGCAGCGCATGAATCAGACGTTCTTTCTGGTGCCGGGCTACGGCGCGCAGGGTGCAGGTGCGGACGACATCGCTGTCAACTTTGACAAACAAGGGCTCGGCGGCGTGGTCAATTCATCGCGCGGTATTCTGCTGGCGTATAAGAAAGAGATGTACAGCAATGTACCCGGCAAAGCTGCGCGGCAGGCTGTGCTTGACATGAAACAGGATATATTGGCTGCATTCTCGCGATGCGGCGTAGAGTTATAGGAGAGACAATGGCAATACTCACATTGGAAGACGGAACAAGATTTATCGGAAAAAGCTTTGGTGCCAAGAAAGATATAACCGGAGAGGTTGTGTTCAATACGAGCATGACGGGCTATCAGGAAGTACTCACCGACCCGTCATATTGCGGACAAATCGTTACAATGACCTACCCGCTAATCGGAAACTACGGTGTAAACGATATAGATATAGAATCTGCGCGTCCGCAGGTAAACGGCTTCATCGTACGCGAAGTTTGCGAAACCCCGTCTAACTGGCGGTGCAAAGGCACTATAGAAGACTATCTCACCAGGCACGACATCTGCGGTTTTTGCGACATCGACACTCGCGCGCTCACAAAGATAATTCGAGAAAAAGGTACAATGCGCGGCATCATCACTCAGGGTGAGCCGACAGACGAGCAAATCGACGCGATGAAGATACACGAGTGCAAGCTGCCTGTAGACAGAGTAACTTGTGGTGAGAAGTACGAATATTGCGACGGCGGTTTAAGAGTCGCCGTGCTCGATTACGGGTTAAAGCGAAACATAATCCGCAGCCTGGAAAACAGAAATTGTGCAGTCACTGTTTTTCCCGCACGCACAAGCGCAGACGACATCATTGCGGGCAACTTTGACGGTATAATGCTGACCAACGGTCCCGGTGACCCAAAGGACAACGAGGAAGTTATTGCTAACTTGAAAAAGCTTGTCGGCACGGCGCCGATCTTCGGGATTTGCCTAGGTCACCAGCTCTTATCTCTTGCAATGGGTGCAGACACGCAGAAGCTCAAATACGGACACAGAGGCGCAAACCATCCTGTCAAGGATATGGACAAGAACAGGGTGTATATTACATCACAAAATCACGGATATACGATCATTGAAGACACACTCCCGCAGGGGCTTGTCGTTAGTCATCGCAACTGGAACGATATGACCATCGAAGGTCTCAGATACACAGATCACAACATGTTCACCGTACAGTTTCACCCCGAAGCTTCACCGGGACCGGAGGATTCGGCGTATCTTTTTGACGAGTTTATTGACATGATGACACAAGGATAAGGATATATATGCTTAAGAATGTAGTTACAACAATTGTTTCTAATAAAGCGATCGCAAACCGCATATACGAGCTCGTGCTGCAAAGCGATGAAGCTGACTTAGTGCATTTCGTGCCTGGTCAGTTTGCGAACATCGACATACCAAACCGCAGCGACTTGCTGCTAAAGCGCCCCATAAGTATAAACAAAGTGGACGTGGAGCAAGGATTAATTACGTTGGTTTACCAACCGGTTGGGCAAGGCACACAAGCACTTCTGTCCGCGCAGCCCGGCGAGAAAATCAAATCGATTTTGCCGATTGGACGCGGATTCAACCTCAAAGCCAGCGACAAAACTGTTTTTTTGGTCGGCGGAGGCGTTGGCATTGCGCCGCTATTACCCGTCACAAAAAAATGGCCGGACAGAGATTACCACGCGTTTCTTGGTTATCGCAGCAAAGATTGCACATATTGCAGCAAAGATTTTCAAGCTGTAAGCGACAAAACCTATATTTCATCAGACGACGGCACGGTAGGGATCAAAGGTTTCGTAACCGACTCGCTGTCAGACTGTCTTTTGGAAGTAACCCCGGATGTTGTTCTTTCGTGCGGACCGGGTCCAATGCTAAAGTCTCTAAAGGCGGCTGTCGGCAACATTCCAACACAAGTTTCTCTCGAGCAGCGTATGTGCTGCGGATTCGGTGCATGCGCTGTGTGCGTTTGCGCTATCAACAACGGCGCCGGACTCGATTATAAGAAAGCATGCATCGAAGGTCCTGTGTTCGATCTAAACGAGGTGGTGCTATAAATGGATATGAATATAACGCTGTGCGGCAAACAGCTTAAAAACCCAATCATAGCAGCATCCGGAACATTTGCCTTTGGTGAGCAGCACTCTTGGTTCATAGATGTAAGCAAACTAGGCGGAATTGCGCTCAAATCACTCACACCCGAAAAACGTATTGGTAACAAACCACCACGCATAGCTGAAACAGCATCGGGGATTATCAACAGCGTGGGTCTGCAAAACCCCGGCGTAGAAGCATTTCTAAGTAAAACTATGCAAAAAGTCGAAAAGCTGGACACAACGATAATAGCTAATGTTGCAGGCAGCAGCATCAACGATTACGTTACTGTCATTGAGCAGCTTAACGATACCGGTATTGACTTTTTCGAGCTGAACATATCCTGCCCTAACGTAAAACAAGGCGGTCTTAGCTTCGGCGTAGAAAAGCAAGCGGCAGTAAGCGTTGTCAGCGCAGCTAAATCTGTGTCAAAAAAACCTCTTATTGTTAAACTGACGCCGTCGGCGAGCGATATATCAGCTATTGCGAGAGCTGTGCAAAGCGCGGGTGCAGATGCGATATCACTTATCAACACGCTTCCTGCAATGGCAGTTGACGCATATACCAAACGACCGATCCTCGGCAACGTGACCGGCGGTCTTTCGGGCCCGTGTATCAAGCCTGTTGCGCTAAAAATGGTGTACGACGTGTCAAACGCCGTTGATATCCCCGTGATTGGCATGGGCGGTATTATGACGGGCGCAGACGTGGCAGAGTTCATGTTGTGCGGCGCAACGGCCGTGATGACGGGTACAGCAAACTTGATAGACCCGAGCGCATCGCTAACGATACTAGATGAGCTTGAACAGTACGCAGAGCAGATGGAAATAGATAAAATAAGCGCGCTCACAGGCGCATTGGAGGTTTAACATTGGATAAGAATGAAATTTTACGGATATTTAAAAGCACGGGCGTTATGCAGGAGGGTCATTTTCTGCTGACATCGGGCAGACACTCGGACAAATACATGCAGTGTGCAAAGCTATTTCAAAACGCAAACATATCAGAAATTTTCGCGAAAGAGCTCGCAGTCAAGTTCGAGGGTGTAGACATCGTTATCGGGCCTGCAGTCGGCGGCATCATTCTGGCATATGAAGTGTCCAGGCAGCTCAAAGTCAAGAACATATTCGCAGAGCGCCAAAACGGGGCGATGACGCTGCGTCGCGGCTTCGAAATCCCACAGGACGCGAACGTTCTTGTGGTAGAGGATGTTGTCACTACGGGCGGATCTGTCAAAGAGGTGGTAGCATTAGTGCAAGAGAAAGGCGCAAACGTTGTCGGCGTCGGCAGCATTGTTGACAGGTCAAACGGACAGGTAGACTTCGGAGTGCCTTTTGAAGCTGTTCTCAGCATGGAAGTAGTCAGCTTCGAGCCGGAAAGCTGCCCGTTATGTAAAAGCGGAACTCCTGCGGTTAAGCCCGGCAGCCGAAATATCTAAAGCAATACAAAAAGCACCCAATAATGGGCGCTTTTTTTGTACAATTATTCTAAAGTGTACTTCAAAATTCTAACCTTCATCACCTTCTGGCGCCGGTGGGGGATTGTATAAAGTTAGCAGTGTATCTGTCAATATTTGCAGTTCCAACGTAACCTGCTCTATAGCAACAAGTGTAGAATTCGGGTTTGCTATCAGTTCCTCCAGCTCGGTTATCTTCGCTTGAAGATCCAGCTTATGCTGCTCTGACAGCCCCAAAGACTCGTCGTTCAGAACTGCGTAGGATACCTCGATCTGCGCGGTCGCTGCCTCAATTGCAGCCAGCAGCGTTTGTTGATTGGTGTGCCAAGCTTCGGTATGCACATCACAAATATACTCGTGGTAATTCTCCATGTCGGGTGTCAATTCGGCAACAGTTAGTCCATTCAGTGCCATGAATGTGCCGGGCAGGTACTTATCGCGATTATCTTGCGAGAGATCCCAGTATATCGAACTTTGCTTAAGAAACAGTAAACAACGTTCCTCAAGAATCCCAAGGTCTGTTGGGCAATATGAAGACGCAATTTTTCCGCTTATTGTGCAGAATGTGTAGATTTCGTGCACATCGCACTCCTTCGTTGGCTGTGTTCCGTCCAAGAACCAATAGTTCTTCGGCGTATGGTCACCAGGGTCCTCGTTGCAAGCGTCCGTTGCAAGCAGCCCGGACACTGTGCATATACGTTCAGACACGAGGTCAAGCGACAACGGAGAAGTTTCGATTATACTTTTGTTTGGAAGACCATCAAGCAACTGACTCATAATATACTGCCAAAGCGGCGCTGCCGAATTTGAAGCATAAACATCGTCTGCAAGAGGATCGTACATATCGTGACCAATCCAAAGTGTTGTTGTATAGTACGGCGAAATTCCCGCAAAGAAAACACCGGTTGCATTTTGATTTGTGCCGGTCTTTCCGCCAATAGTCATGCCTTCAATTTGTGCTCTTGTTCCTGTGCCATACTCAACTGCGTCAACCAACATATCGGCAACCAACCAAGCTGTTGACGGTTTGAACACTTGTCGTTTCTCGCGAATCAGCTCAGCGCTCAATATAACATTTCCTTCTTTGTCGGTAACATATCTGAAAGACAACGGTTCAAGATACACACCGCTGTTTGCGATAGTAGCATAAGCACCGGCCATTTCAATCGGCGTTATGCCGGAGGTGCCGAGTGCAAGCCCTGCGCCTGTTTCGCTTATGTGCGCAGGGTTAACACCAAGATTAATAAGATAGTTTTTAGAATCAGCAAGCCCGACGTATTCGAGCAGCGTGTACGCGGTAGCGCTGTTTAGCGAGCTTACAAGCGCGGTTCGCAAAGGCACAGGTCCATATTTTGAAGAACCACCCAATGGAAACCCTTTTGCAGAATCCCAGCCGTCAATCGGCAAAGGCAGATTAGGCACAATGCTGCCGTCAGAATATCCCTTGTCAATTGCGGGCGCGTAAACTGCGATCGGCTTGATAGAGCTTCCGACAGGCATCGTCGTTTGATAAGCGCGGTTTAAAGTTTTCTTAGCCAAAGGCGTCTCTCTTCCGCCAACAACAGCCAAAAGATCACCGGTGCTGTGATCCATAACAACAACTGCTGCCTGAGGCTGAATAGTTTGCGTAATAGTGCCATCATTCTCTTCACGTATTACAGAACCGCTTTCATCCTCCAGCGCTGGATAATTATCCCACTCGCTTAGGCTGTCCTGAACAATTGTTTGAATCTGCGTATCAACTGTCGTGTATATTCTGTAACCGTTTGTACGGATTTCGTTCTCAATAGACGCGCGGTTTTCGGAAGTATCTTGCATATTGCGCTGCTTCAAAAAGTGTGTGATTACATCGTATACGGCGTATTCAACAAAGTACGGCATATCGTACATTTCGAGCACAACCGACTCCTCTACAATTGCAACTGTATCGGCGAGTGCATCTTGATACTCAGCTTCAGTAATAAACTCGGAAATATACATTTGATACAAAACGTCATCTGTTCGATCGTTGATAATTTCCGGCTGCTCTGCACTATAGTAAGCTCGCCGCGGGTTATAGTAATATGGATATCGAATGATGCCGGCAATCATTGCGCACTCACGCAGCGTTAACTCATCCAAACTTTTTCCAAAGTAGTCCATTGCTGCGGCTTTTACACCGTAGTTGGATGCACCTAAGTGGATAGTATTCATATACGCTTCAAGTATATCCTCTTTAGAATATGCTTGCTCAAGCTGAAAAGCTAAGTACGCTTCCTGTATTTTTCTCTCGTACGTTCTGTCAAAAGTGAGCAGACGGTTTTTAATCAGCTGCTGTGTAAGCGTACTGCCTCCCTGAACATCGTCATTCATCAGATTGCTTAGGAAAGCGCCAAGCAGCCTCTTAACGTCTACTCCGGTGTGGTACTCAAACCGGACATCCTCAATTGCAATCACAGCGTTTTGCAGATCCAAAGGTATCTCGGTTATCGAAGCCCAGTCTCGATTTTCAATACCGGTATAAGCCGTAATCAATTCGTCATTGTTATCATAGATATACGAAGATTCAGACTGATTTTCAATCTTTCCTGTATCAAGCGTCGGTGTCGTTTCCATATAAGCTTTTGCTACGCCGACCAGCGTACCGATTCCGGCAGAGCCAACCATAAAAATAACAATCATTAGCAGCTTAAGCGAAGTCAGCGTTGTACCAATAATAAAACCTCGATTTCTTGTCTGCGGGCGGAACATATTGATATGGTCCTGACCTTCTCCCGATAAATGCTCCTTAGAAATATGAGGTAAAATGCGCGTTTTATGCTGCACTTCGCCCTTCCTCTTAACGCTTTTAGATGAAGCGACACTTTCAAAAACTTGTGTGCTTTGAGATGTCTTGATATCAGAATCAGCAGGTGCTGTCTTGGACGATTCCTTCTTAAATAGGCGAGCAATCGCTTTGCCTGCATAGCTAATACGATCTCCTATAAAACCGAAGAACTCGCCAAGCTTTTGCGCTACTCGTATTATTAATGAAGGTTTTCTGTGTTTTGCCATATCAATTATCCCGTTCACATTTTGCATCATTATAACATAATATCGCTCCGTAGGTGTTGTTTTTTTATGAACATGCTGTAACAGTTATTGCATAAAAATAACAAAAGCGGGCAGATAGCACTACAATTGCAACTATGCAAAACAAGGGATTGAAAACATATCGTTATACTAACACAAATACAACGGTATAATATCGCAATTACGCGACCATCATAAAGTTAAAAAACTAAGGAAATTAGCTCAATTTTTAATGTATCAGTGATTGACCTAACTGTGCACTTGTGTTATCATAAACACATTATATAGTGTAATTATTCGAAGTAACACAGTTTTTTCAACAATGGGGTTCAAATTATCTGTTTCTTCGTTTTTAGTTGTAGATTTTCTAATTTAAGATTAACGGATCTTTTTTTGAGTATACTAAGAGAAATTCATCTGTGAAGAGTCAATATTCGGCGCAGTTGATAATATAAATTATTGGAGGGAAATATGAAAAAACTAATTATTCTTTTAGCACTTGTCATGGTAGCATCATTTGTTTTGGCTGGCTGCGGCGGAGCTGTTCAGAACGCAGTGGAGGACGCTGTTGAAGATGCAGTAGAAGCTGTAGAGGACGCAGTGGAAGACGTTGCTGACGAAGCTGCAGATGCAGTTGAAGATGCGATGCCGGCAGTAGACGTTAAAGCCGGATTTATCTACATCGGACCTGTTGGAGACGGCGGATTCACCTACATGCATGATCAAGGCAGACAAGCTGTTGAAGCTATGGGCGTCGAGACACTTTATCTCGAGAACGTTCCGGAAAAAACTACAGAATGCTATGACGCAATCGTGAGTCTTATAGACGAAGGCTGCAATGTCATTTTCGCTACAAGCTTTGGACACATGGAAGCAACAAAGAACGCTGCGGCCGAATATCCGGACGTCAAGTTCTTCCATTGCTCAGGTTGGGAAATCAACGACACTAACCTTGGCAACTATTTCGGACGCATGTACGAACCTAGATACCTCTCTGGTATCGCAGCAGGATATGCAACAATGGACAACCAAATTGGTTACGTTGCGGCATTCCCAATTCCGGAAGTTATCCGCGGAATCAACGCTTTCACACTCGGCGTAAGAAGCGTTAACCCGGACGCAACAGTTCAGGTTGTTTGGACGTACACATGGTATGACCCTGCAATCGAAAAAGCATCAGCAGAAGGTTTGCTCGACGCTGGTTGCGACGTTATCGCAATGCATCAGGACACACCTGAGCCGATAGCAGCAGCAGCTGCAGCAGGCAAATACAGCGTTGGTTATCACTCGCCAATGGCTGCATACGGTGGAGACACTTACCTTACAGGCGCTGTATGGGATCTTGGTACTTACTATGTTGCGGCAGTTCAGTCGATTCTCGACGGCACATACGCACCTGAGTCATTCTGGGGCGGCATCAATGACGGCACTGTGCTACTTGAAGACTTTGGTCCCGGAATTTCAGCTGAAGCTGTTGCGGCAATCGAAGCAGCCGAAGCTGCTATCATGGACGGAAGTTTGCACGTATTCACCGGTCCAATTGCAGACCAGGATGGCAACATTGTGGTTGCAGAATACGACACAATGACCGATGGCGACATGCTCGGAATGTTCTTCTTTGTTGAAGGCGTAATAGGCTCAGTAGACTAGCATAAGATTATATTAATAAACTATGTCAAGGCTGTCACATGAGGGCAGCCTTGAATAGCTAAGCAAGATAGTGTATATTTTGCTTAGCTATTCAATATATTTTTATAGGGAGCATGGTATGCCGCAAGCAGTTGTACAAATGAAAAATATAACGAAGACTTTCCCCGGCACTTTGGCGAACGACGATGTCAGCCTTACGTTAAAACAAGGCGAAATTCATGCGCTGCTTGGCGAAAACGGTGCCGGAAAATCGACATTGATGAACGTTCTTGTCGGTCTTTACAAACAGGACAGCGGAGAGATACTGATCAACGGCGAGGTCAAGAACTTCGTTTCGCCAAAAGACGCAATTGCCAGCGGTATCGGAATGATACACCAGCACTTCAAACTTATAAACGCTTTCACGGTGACAGAAAACGTACTTCTCGGCGACAAAGGCTCCTTATTTATAAGCAAAAAGAAGATGCAGACAAGCGTAGCTAAGCTCGCTAATGAGTTCGGGCTTGATGTCGACGTCTCCGCATACATATCTCAGATTTCTGTCGGAGAGCAGCAACGCGTTGAAATACTAAAATCGCTCCACAAAAACGCTAACATACTTATTCTTGACGAGCCAACTGCCGTGCTTACACCGCAGGAAGCAGACGCACTTTTCGAAACGCTGCGCGACATGACAAACAAAGGCTGCACGATTGTTATCATCTCTCACAAACTGGACGAAATCGTCGCGATAGCAGACACCGTAACCGTGCTTCAAAAAGGCAGAGTAGCCGGAGTTGCAAAAGGCAAGGATATCAACCAAAGCAACTTAAGCCGATTAATGATAGGCGACGATATTGTGCTCAACACGACTCCGCAGGAAAGCAACATTGGCAAAACGCTGTTGGATGTCAAAAACGTTTGCGCACGTAACGATAAAGGTTTGCAAGGGCTGTGCGACGTAAGCTTCGAGATTCACGAGGGAGAGATTCTCGGCGTTGCAGGCGTTGCGGGCAACGGTCAGAAAGAGCTCGGAGAAGTGCTTTGCGGACTGCGGACTGCAACTAAGGGCAGCATATGCCTAAGCGATAAGGACGTCACGAAGTGCACTGTGAGAAGCAAGCTCGATTCAGGATTGGCATATGTACCCGAAGACAGGCTGGGAACTGGACTTATCGGCAACATGAACAGCATAGACAACAGCATTCTTAGAAGTTACTACACGCATAAAGGTGTTTTTATTGACTACAAACGAGCGACAAGCGATGTTATCGACGCAATCGCTGAGTACGACGTACTGATGGCAGACCCTAAAGCGCCTGTGCGGTTGATGTCGGGCGGCAACATGCAAAAGCTTCTGCTGTCTCGAGAAATCGCGCTGTCACCAAAAGTTCTCGTACTTTCGTATCCCGTGCGCGGTCTTGACATCGGCGCAATGGAGAAAATCTACAGCCTGATGCTGGAGCAGCGCGAAAAAGGCTGCGCAATACTGTTCATATCCGAAGATCTGGACGCGCTTATAAAGTTCAGCGACAGAATCATGGTGCTGCACGGAGGAAGCGTATCAGGCATAATAAACCGCGAGGACGCCAAAATCGAGGAGCTTGGACTTATGATGGGCGGCAATAAGGAGGGCGCATCATGAAATACAGGCTTAAGATAGAAAAGCGCATGGAAGGTTTTACAGGCAACGTCGTTTTGGCACGAATTATTGCGATTGTCGCGGCCATTATACTCACTGTTATTGTTCTGATGATTGCAGGTTTTGAAATAGCGAAAATACCGCGCGTGTTTGAAAAGCTGTTTATAGACACGCTGTTTACCGCAAAAGGTCTTGAGAAAACTATAGTTAAAACCATTCCGCTGATTTTTTGCGCATTGGGTGTTGCAATCGCGTTTAGAATGAAGCTTTGGAACATCGGCGGCGAGGGACAATTCGCAATGGGCGCATTTGCATCCGCAGGCGTTGCAATGGCGTTCCCTAACATGGCTGCGTTCCCGCTCATCCTTTTGATGCTCGTCGCAGGTATGCTGGCCGGCATTATTTGGGCCGGGATAGCCGGAATCACAAAGTCGCTGCTCGGTGTAAACGAAACGATCGTTACATTGATGCTCAATTACATTGCACTCTTGTGGCTACAATTTCTTATAATAGGTCCGTGGAAAGACCCGCTCCAAAAAGGCTTTCCAATGGCACCGATTATATCTGAAAACGGTTGGCTGCCGTCTTTTGGCGAATCCAACATCCACATAGGTATCATTATCGCAATTGTTATTGCAGTCATATACTATTTTGTACTAAACAAAAGCAAGTGGGGTTACGAAGTCCGCGCAATTGGCGATGGACCAAAAGCCGCAAAGTACGCTGGCATGAACGTAAAACTCAACGTCATTTTAGTTATGACGGTATCGGGCGCACTCATTGGTCTAGGGGGCGCAATCGAAATTTCAGGTTTATCGCACAGGCTAGAGCCCGACATATCGGGCGGGTACGGCTTCACTGCCGTTATCATCGCATGGCTGGCGAAACTCAGCCCAACAGCAATTATTATTATGTCAGTGTTCATGGCAGCGCTTGCCGTAGGCGGCAAAACGATGGGCGTGTTGCAGCTGCCTGCCGCCATCAGCGCAGTGATTCAAGGCATCATACTTTTCTGTGTACTTGCGTTCGATTTTCTTACGAAATACAGTATTAAGTTTGCTCGAAAGGAGACTGTATAATGGGTTGGGTAGAAGTAACAACAGGTTTTCTTTCGGCAACAATCGCAATGGGTACTGTGCTGCTGCTTGCGTGTATCGGCGAAATCCTTACCGAGAAATCAGGTGTTCTTAACCTCGGGCTGGAGGGTATGATGATTGTCGGTGCGGTTTTTGCGTTTATAGTTGTGCAAACAACGGGCAACCTCGTTCTCGCAATCGCTGCCTCATTGCTTGCGGGTGCCCTTATGGGGTTGATACACGCTTTTATCACAGTTACGCTCAAAGCCAGTCAGGTAGTGTCCGGTTTGGCGCTAACAATCTTTGGCGTCGGTCTTGCAAACTTTCTCGGACAAAACTATGTAGGCACAGTACGCGTAGCCTCTCTGCAAGCAATACCAATTCCTTTGCTCAGCGAAATCCCGATTATCGGCGAAGCGCTTTTCAACCAAAGCATACTCGTATATGTATCAATTCTGCTTGTGCCGATTTCATGGATACTCATATATCGCACGCGTGCAGGGCTTAAGCTGCGCGCTGTGGGTGAAAACCCGTCTTCTGCAGATTCGCTCGGCATCAACGTGTTCGCAACAAGATACATCTACACTTTGATTGGCGGTGCATTAACGGGGTTGGCAGGCGCATATTTATCGATTGGGTTTAATTCATCTTGGATGGACTCAATCACAGGCGGTCAAGGTTGGATAGCCGTTGCTCTCGTCATATTCGCTACATGGAACCCAATCAAAGCCATGCTCGGCTCATACCTGTTCGGTTTCATATTAATACTGGGTTTGCGGTTGCAAGCATTTGGCATCGAAATACCGGAGATGCTTTTCACAATGCTTCCATACATATTTACCATCGTCGTGCTGATATTCTCTACAGGCAAGTTCGGCAAAAACTCGAAGATCAAGCAACGCGAGCCGGGGTCTCTCGGTACACCATACGACAGGGAAGCGCGGCACTAGTAAAATACATATAATAAATGAGGGCGATACTGCCTTCATTTTTTCTTGAGTGTGTATAGTTATATTAGCGTATGAAAGGAAATAGTTCTATGAAAATGGAAGCGGAGCTTAATATGCATTTTCACTTTGATGGCAAATGCCTCGAAGCTATTGAATTTTACAACGATGCTTTTAATGCAGAGGTTAAAACATTAATTATGAGCCCTGCGGCAGAGCGAGAGAGTGAAGTAGCTCATGCCGAAATGAATTTGTATAACCAAAAGGTTACTTTTTCAGACTCTTTTGGCGGAAGTCAAAAATCGTCTGAGGAGGGTATACTTTCTCTTAGTATTCGCTTTAGTGATGAAGCCGAGTTTAAGAAAGTTTTTAGTAAGTTTTGTGAAACTTCTCGGATTATCCGACCTATACATAAAACGGATTATTCAACACTTGTGGTTGATTTTATTGATATCTTTGGTGTTCGATGGATATTTTGGATTTAGTTGTTATTTAGTTGGAGGCAGACATGAGCAAACGTTTCATAATGTCGATAGATCAAGGCACAACAGGCACACGTGTTGCTCTTTTTGACGAGCGCGGGCGTATGCACAGCACCGCTTATCGCGAAATTCGGCAAATTTTCGCTCACCCCGGCTGGGTAGAGCATGACGCCAACGAGTATTGGGACACCACCATCATCTGCGCTGCCGAAGCGATGCAGCTCGGTGACACCAACGCAAACGAAATCGCAGCAATCGGCATCACGTGCCAGCGCGAAACCACTGTGCTTTGGGACAAAGACACGGGCGAACCTGTGTATAACGCAATTGTTTGGCAAAGCAGACAAACCGCTGCGATTTGCGAGGAGCTGATAGCAGACGGGCTTGACGAATACGTGCGCGAAAAAACAGGGCTGCTTATCGACGCATACTTTTCTGCAACCAAAATCAAATGGATAATCGACAACGTTGACGGTGTTAAAGAAAAGGTTAAGCAAGGCAAAATACTTTTTGGAAACATCGATTCATTTTTGATGTTCAAACTGTCGGGCGGCGCGGCGCATGTAGAAGACTACTCCAACGCATCGCGCACAATGCTGCTAGATATTCACACACTGCAGTGGGACGACAAAATACTTGACGCACTCGATATTCCGAAATCCATGCTGCCAAAGCTAATGCCGTCAAGCGGAGTGATGTGCGAAACAGACAAAGATGTGTTTTTCGGGCAAGCAATACCGATAGCGGGCGATGCGGGAGACCAACACGCAGCAACGTTTGGTCAGACGTGCTTCAAACCCGGCATGGCTAAAAACACTTATGGTACAGCTCTCGCCATGATGATGAACGTGGGTTATGATCTCAAAATGAGCAAAACGGGACTCACCAGCGACATCGCGTGGATGGTTGGCGAGCGGCCCGAGTACGCGCTGGAAGGACTCGTGTTCATGGGCGGCGCGACTATACAATGGCTACGCGACGGACTAAAAATCATCAAAACAGCGGATGAAGTGAACGACTTTGCAAGCCGCGTAAGTGACACCGGCGGAGTTTACCTCGTACCTGCATTTACAGGATTGTGCGCACCGTATTGGGACATGTATGCACGGGGCACGATAGTCGGCATGACGCGCGGCACAACGGGCGAGCACATTGCAAGAAGCGCTCTCGAAGCGATCGCATACCAAACTTGTGACGTTCTGGAGTGCATGACGCAAGACTCGGGCCAACAGCTTACTTCGCTGCGTGTAGACGGCGGTGCAACTGCCAGCGACTTCCTTATGCAGTTTCAAGCAGACATTCTAGGCATTCCAATCGAAAAGCCCGTAATTACTGAAATGACATCACTCGGTGCAGCATATTTGGCAGGTCTTGGCATAGGCTTTTGGAAAAACAAAGAGGAAATTGCAAAACAGTGGCAAGTGGCACGTGTTTTTGAGCCAAACATGAACGTCGACCAAAAAGAAAGTCTTTACTCAGGTTGGAAACGCGCAGTAAAACGCTCGTTTGCGTGGGCGCAGGAGTGATTTACTATAACATTTCGTTATAGGCAACGTTAAAAGGTAAGAACTAGACTTCATCATTAATAGTTTATTAAAGAATGTAAGATTGTTTTTAGCACAACATTCTGTTATAATTAGGATATCTTTAAGAAGAGGTGAGATGTTTGAGCACAAATAATATAAACACAAGAGAAGAGCAGCATGGTAACGTTTCGTTTGCTAACGACGTAGTCGCTACAATCGCCGGGCTTGCTACAGTAGAAATCGAAGGCGTTGCCGGTATGAGCGGCGGTTTTTCCGGCGGTCTTGCAGAGCTTTTGGGTCGCAAAAACCTGACAAAAGGCGTTAAGGTCGAGGTCGGCAAAGAAGAATGCGCGATTGACCTGTACGTTGTCGTAGACTACGGCAGCGATATTCCTGCTATGTGCAAGAAGATTCAGGCAAACGTTAAAAAAGCTGTCGAGACGATGACCGGGCTTAGAGTAATCGAAACAAACGTCCACATTCAGGGTGTACACATTGACAAAGAGAAAAAGGAAGAAGACAAACGGGTTCATTAGCTCCTTGTTTGTCAGATGACTTGTTTTAATTACTAATATACGGAGGACAATATGCGTATTTTTATGAGAATCCTTTTGACGCTATTTTTGCTATGTATGCTGTTTATTGCAGTGATACTGCTTTTCGGCGCTTGGAACATAATCGACATCAGCTATCCGCATGCGTGGACTTTCGAGCTTTACTCCAATGTGTGGACGCAGGTTATCGTTTCCACGATTTGTATCATTGTAATTGCAGTTTGCTTTACGCTCATGTTCGCGCGTTCGCGAAAGCGTGAAGCAAAGTCTGCGCTTATTACGCAGACAGGCACGGGAGCGATTTCTATTTCATTAAGCGCAATTGAAGAGATGGCATCAAAACACATCCTTGCCAACGACCTAATCAAAAACGCTAAAGTCGGTGTATCTTCAAAAGAAGCTAAAGTGAACTTGACTGTAAAGCTTGCCGTAGCGGAGGGCACTAACATACCCGAGGTTTTGCAATCGCTTCAAGCCAGCACGAAGCAAGAGATCGAGACCTACGCGGGTGTAGAGGTCGGCAAAATCGTTCTGCTGGTCGAGAAAACCGCGCAAGTTGTAAAGGCGCGTGTAGAATAGTGGCTGACAAAAAGGAAAATGGGTTTTTGAAATTCTTCAAAGCCCACAAAGGCGTGATTATCGGCATAAGCCTAGGGCTGCTTGTCGGTATTCTGTTGCTTACAATCGGTTTTTTTGCAACGCTTCTGATTGCTATTTGTGCGGGTATAGGCGCGTTCTTTGGGTCGAACAACAAATTTAAGAAAAAACTATTTGCGATATTGGACAAAATACTGCCTGATATTTTCAAATAGAGGAGGACAAATTGAGCAGAAGGTCGGCAAGAGACACTGCGTTTAGACTGTTTTTTGAGTATTCTACAGTCGGCGAGTTCAATCCCGCAACGAAGGACATCATGCGGGATTGTTTTGATAAAGGAATGAATGAGAATGCTTGGAGCTACGTTTCTGACGTATTGGAAAAGTACCAAGCGAACATTGAGTCAGTTGACACCATTGTAGAGGCAAATTCGACCGGTTGGAAAATCAACCATATGGCAAAGGTAGAGCTTTCTATTTTGAGGCTAGGCACTACAGAGCTTTTGTATTGCGATGACATTCACGAAAGCATTACGATGAACGAGTGTGTAGAGCTAGCAAAAAAATACGCTTCCACAAAATCATCGCGTTTTGTAAACGGCGTGCTCGGCGCGATATCAAAATCAATCAACGTTGCAAAAGATAGGCAGCAGGCTGTAGAGGAAAGCAAAGATGAAGCCTAAACCGTGCTTTCTTGCAATCGACACAAGCGCGTACACCACATCAATCGCGCTCGTAAGCGAAGGCAAAGTGATTGCGGATAAGCGCATCATGTTAAATGTGCCAAAGGGCAGCAGAGGTCTGCGCCAATCAGAAGCTGTTTTTGCTCACATTAAGAATGCGAAACAGCTTTTTTTAGATTTTGAGCATAGTAGGATTTCAGCGGTCGGCTACAGCGCTAAACCTTGCGAGCGTGCTGACTCATACATGCCGGTATTCTGCGTTGGCGAATCACTTGCAGTGTCTATTGCATCTACGATGGGTGTGAAGGCAATTCCGCTAACGCATCAGCACGGTCACATATACAGCGCGTTTGTCACCGGCAAAATTAAGGACGAAACATATTGCGCATTCCACGTTTCTGGCGGTACTTTGGACTTGCTGAAAGTAGAAATCGAAGGTAAAATCACAAGCATCGAAAAAATCGGCGGTACGCTCGACATAACCTGCGGACAGCTCATCGACAGAGTAGGCGTTGCGGCAGGGCTGACGTTTCCGTCCGGCAAGCAAATGGAAAGCATGTACGTCAGCAACGACGAGAGTTTCGCAGTAAATGTTGACGGATTGTACACAAACCTTTCGGGTGCAGAAACGCAAAGCCTGCAAGCATTATCTGGCGGGCGCGATATTGCAAGTGTTTGCAGCGGCGTAATCGACTGCGTTGCAGAAACGCTATCGCAGCTGATTCGAAACGCTGATATGGATAAGTACATTTTTACCGGCGGTGTGATGTGCAACAATGTAATACGAGAAGCAGTTAATAAAACTTGCACTGACATAACGGCAGAATGCATTATGACAGATAAAATGTATTGCAGTGATAACGCGTGTGGTGTTGCGCTGGGTACTCAAATTATATATAACAAGGGAGAATAACGTGAGCATAATTGATGGAAAAGCAATATCAGGTCAAATCAGACTGGGATTAACCGAGAAAGTAGCAAAGTTAAAAGAAGAGGGCATTACGCCCGGATTAGCCGTTGTGCTTGTCGGTGATGACCCCGCATCAGCCATATACGTTCGCTATAAAGAGCAAGCATGCACAGATACAGGACTCTACTCAGAAGTGCACAGGCTGGACGCGGCAACCACACAGGAAACGCTTCTATCGCTTGTCGAGCGTCTCAACACCGACGACAAAATACACGGCATTTTAGTACAGCTTCCGCTTCCGAATCATATCGACGAAATGGCAATACTTCGCGCAATCAACCCCGACAAAGACGTAGACGGTTTCCACGTCATCAACGCTGGCAAACTGTTCGTTGGCGAAAAAGGCTTTGTCGCTTGCACAGCAAAAGGAATAATCACGCTGATTAAAAGCACCGGCATAGATATAACGGGCAAAACCGCAGTAGTTGTCGGGCGAAGCAACATCGTCGGCAAACCCGTATCCATGCTGCTGATGGAGCAAAACGCGACGGTCACTATGTGCCACTCGCGCACTAGAGACCTCGCCAAAGTATGCGCAGGTGCAGACATCCTCGTTGCGGCAATCGGTCGCCCCGAGATGATTACAGGCGAGTATGTAAAGCAAGGCGCTATCGTAATTGACGTAGGCACAAGCAGAGTAGACGGAAAGCTGAAAGGCGATGTGCTGTTCAGTGAAGCCGAGAAGAAGGCTGCGTTCATTACTCCTGTGCCGGGCGGCGTTGGTCCTATGACTATCACAATGCTGCTCGAAAATACTGTGGAGGCGGCGAAAATACATGGCTGATATTGTATTCAGCGTATCACAAATCAATGAGTACATAAGCAAAAAATTATACACCGACTTATTCCTAAGCAACGTGTTGGTGATGGGCGAAGTGACCAACTTCAGCATGTCGTCGACCGGTCATGCATTTTTCTCGCTAAAGGACGACAGCGGTATGCTCAGCTGCATCGTATACGATTATCACAGCAACGAAAACACGGAAGCCGTTAAAGACGGAGAGCTGATAGAAGCAAAGGGAAAAGTCACATACTTTAAAAAAAGCGGCAGCATACAGTTGGCGGTATCGCTTGCAGAGCCGCAGGGCAAAGGTGATTTGTATGTGAAGTTCGAGCAGACCAAAGCTAAGCTGATTGAAGAAGGCATTTTTGACGCGATACACAAAAAGCCGATTCCGCAGTTTCCGCTTCATATAGGTGTGGTAACTTCTGCGGCAGGTGCCGCTGTTCATGATATCATCAACGTGTCAACACGACGGTTCGACGGCGTCCACATCAGCGTTTATCCGTCCAAGGTGCAAGGCGCAGGTGCAGCAACACAAATTTGCGCCGGTATCGACTATTTCAATGAAAAGGGCGACGTAGACGTAATCATCGTCGGACGCGGCGGCGGCTCGTTCGAAGACCTGTTTGTGTTCAATGAAGAAATCGTAGCCAGAGCCGTATTTGACTCGCAAATCCCTATCGTTTCGGCAGTAGGGCACGAAACCGACTTCTCGCTCTGCGACATGGCAGCGGATCTGCGTGCGCCAACGCCTTCTGCCGCGGCAGAGCTTGTTGTGTCTGACAAAAGCGCTGTACTGCAATACGTGCAGGATTACAAGAAGCAACTTTTCACCACGCTTAAAACTATGATTGATACGAGTGACAGCGCACTTAAGCTTCTTCAAGGTAACGTGAAATCGTATCCGTTCAACATAAAAATCTCCGGGGTTTCGCAGAAAATTACTTCGCAGAAAAGTATGATGAAATTGTACCTTACTTCTTCAATAGAAAAATTTAACCTAACACTAGACAAGTTGTCAAACAGTCTCACTGATCTAAACCCAAAAGGAGTGTTAAATAGAGGTTATGCGCTCGTCTATGACGAAAACGGCAGTATAATAACTTCTGCCAAAGGAAACCAGCAGAACATGGACATCGAGTTTAATGACGGCAGAGTTGCGGTAACCAGGAAGGATTGATTATGGCTACATTTGAAAGCGATTTAAAAAAACTGGAGCAAATATCAGGCAAGCTTCAATCTGGCAGCGAAGGCATAGAAAAAAGCATGGAGCTGTACGAGCAGGGAGTTAAGCTGGCTGACGAGCTCGAGAAAAAACTCGACACCTATAAATCGAAAATCGAGATACTTGATATAGAGGAGAGCGAGAAGTGATTGAAGAACGGCTAAAGGAGCATAGCAATTTAATTAATACACGTTTGCTTGTGCTGCTAGATGAGCGATGCGCGGACGGCGAGCTTAAAGAAGCGATGAGCTACAGCTTGATGGCAGGCGGCAAACGTCTGCGCCCGTCACTATGTTTGATGTCTGCAGCACTTTTCGGTGACCAACACAAGGCAATTGACTTCGCCTGCGCGCTCGAGATGATACACACATATTCGTTGATTCACGATGATTTGCCTGCCATGGACAACGACACTCTTCGCCGCGGCAAACCTACCAGCCACGTTGTCTTTGGTGAAGCAAATGCCATCCTCGCCGGAGACGGACTGCTGAACCTCGCATTCGAGGTTATGATTGGCGATGCTCTTTGCAACAAAGACAACCTAAATAACTATCTTTCTGCCATGCAAATCATCGCAAATGCGTCAGGCGTAAACGGAATGATAGCGGGGCAGGTTGCCGACATCGCATTCGAAGGCAAGGAGAAAGACTATGTCGTTCTCGAATACATACACAAACGCAAAACAGCGGCCATGATCCGCGCTTCTGTTTTATCCGGCGCGGTGTTGTTTGGTGCAAGCGCTCTGCAGATTGATTCTCTATCTGAGTACGGTGAATGCATTGGGCTGGTGTTCCAGATTGTAGACGACATACTGGACGTGCAGGGCGACCAACTCAAAGTTGGCAAAACTTTGCACAAGGACAGCGAAGCCGACAAGCAAACTTACGTATCTCAGCACGGAATTGAGGAATCAAAACGTCTTGCAGCAGACAAAACGCAACAGGCAATTGCGGCACTGTCCGTCTTTGGCAGCAAAGCTGGTGAACTTAGCGCTTTGGCACAAGTTCTGCTTTCACGAGAAAAGTAATCGACTTCATGAAATAGCACATACACTTATTGAAAGCTATAAAAATTAGCTGTTTTATCAATAAAGCTTGTTTTTAGCGTATATATTTATTAGGAATAAATTGTATTTCATAATTTCTATGTTATAATAGAAACATAAAATAATAAGGGGCATGTTATGAAATGTGTTTATTGTGGTCATCTGGACAGCAAAGTAGTCGACTCGAGACCAACTGACGAAGGAAGCTCGATTCGCAGACGCAGAGAATGTCTTGTATGCAAAAAGAGATTTACGACGTACGAGAAATTTGACAGTTTACCTTTGCTTGTTGTCAAAAAGGACGGAGAAAGAGTTCCGTACAACTCGGACAAAATCAAGTTTGGGCTAATCAAGGCATGTGAAAAGCGGCCGGTATCAATACACGAGATAGAAGCCCTTGTTGATTCGATTGAAAAGTCGATATTCAACTCATTGCGGCAGGAAATCACATCAAATGAGATTGGCGAGCTTGTCATGAAAGGTCTTAAGGACTTGGACGACGTTGCATATGTACGTTTCGCGTCAGTATACAAGGACTTTAAGGATGTCGACACCTTCATGAAAGAACTGCTAAACATTTTGGAAGAAAAATAAATGAGTGAAATCAACCACGGTTTTACGCTATGGAAAAAAAGGGGCGTCAGGTTTTTTACTATACCTTCGTTTCAGCGTGCCGGTAGTGTAACGTGCGCTATGGCAAGCCGAGTCGGCGGTGTAAGCCCGCGACCATACAACACTTTAAACTTCAGTCAAGCAAGAGAGCAAAACAAAGATAACTTTCTAAAGAACATGCAACGTTTCGGTGCCTCTGCGAGGTTTGAGTATAAGAGCGCTATAGCAAACAAGTATGAGCATGGTGCTTCGTTATATCAAGCTAGATGGTCCGACTCTGGAAGCGGCATAACACAAGACGATCTGCCTGTTTTTTGTGACGGACTTTACACAGACGAAACTGCGCTTCCGCTTATTACGTACCATGCCGATTGCGCTCCTTTGTTTTTTTATGACCCTGTGCGCAAAGCTGCAGCAATTTGTCACGCAGGATGGAAGGGTGTCTCATTGCACATTATTAAGGAAGCGATTACCGTGCTCGAGAACCTCGGCAGCGCTGCCAAAAACATCCTTTGCGCTGTCGGTCCATGCATCAGCGCAGCTCATTTCGAAGTGCAGCAAGATGTGTCCGGCGTGTTTGAGACCACGTTTGGCGCAGATGTTTTGCAGTATCGGGGTTCAAAGACGTATCTGGATTTACCAAAGGCATGTGTGATTGATATGCTGGAAGCCGGGATTCCAAGCGGCAACATAACTTTGTCAGATTTGTGTACATACGAGCACCGACGCCTCTTCTTTTCACACCGAAGAGACAATGGCGAAACAGGTGCAATGGCCGCAGTTATTCAAATTAATCAGCAAGGAGCTAATTGTGAATAAAAAAGTATTGGTTGTAGACGACGAACCTAACATTCTCGAGCTGCTAGACTACAATTTAAAGCATGACGGCTATGAAGTTATTCTTGCGGACACCGGTGAAAAGGCTATTGAGCTGTTGGTTGCCGAAAAACCGGATATAATATTACTTGACCAAATGCTGCCCGGTATAGACGGTCTTGCAGTTTTAAAGAAGATTCGCCTTATGCATGAGTTCGGAGACATTCCTGTTATTATTGTGACTGCAAAATCTGAAGAGATTGACAAAATTGTCGGACTTGAACTTGGCGCAGATGACTATATTACGAAACCTTTCGGCGTGCGAGAGCTTTCTGCAAGAATAAAGGCCAACTTGCGAAGGACAGCTGTGGACGCGCACCTAACAATGACAGACATTGCACATGAGGATTTAATAATCGACAACAGGAATTACAAGGTGTTCATAGAGGAAATCGAAATAAAAATGACTCTTAAAGAGTTCGAGTTGCTAAGAATGCTGCTATCCAACAAAGAAAAAGTTTTAACACGGGATGCCATATTAAATAAGGTTTGGGGCTATAAGTATTACGGCGGAACGCGTACAGTTGACGTTCACATTACAAATATTCGCCGCAAAATAAAAGACTACGGCAACAACATTGAAACCATACGCGGTGTGGGCTATAGGTTCAAAGATGAATAGTATATATAAGAAAATTGCATTTAAAATAACCATTTTATTCTTGTGTATTTTAATTGTTGCTGCTACAGGTGCAGTGTTTCATTTTAACTATGTATACAGACAGGATACAGAGGATAATCTGACAAGAGAAACAAAAATGATAAGTCGTCTCATCCAAAGCTCTGATGATTTAGCAAGTTTAACAGACTATATAGACTCAAGTGGTGATTTGCGTTTCACAATTATCGACTTGTCCGGATCCGTTATTATTAATACGGAGGGTTACCCTGTCGAAAAACTTGATTTTCTTTCAAAGCCAGAAATTATTGATGCAATCGAGCTCGGCAATGGCACTAACACACGTTTTGTAGAGCCGATGCAAGAAGCAAGAATGTACGTTGCAGTTCTCTCCACAAAAGATTATATCATCAGAACTTCCGCCCACATGCGTGGCTTTCAATTCCTTGCGATGAGTGTGCTGCTGCCCTTTTTCATTATAATTATTTTTGCGGTATTAATGTGTTTGGTTGTAGCTCTTTTCGTATCTCGAAGCATAACAAATCCGATTATTAAGCTGACGAATGACGCAATGCGAGTTTCGACCGGTGATACTAATGACATTGCACTTGACTATACAGGTGACGAATTTCAGTCATTATCGCTCGCAATTAAGAACATGGTATCAAAGCAAAATAGCAATATCAAGGATCTGGCGGAGAAGAACTCACAATTAAATGCAGTGCTTGAAGCAATACCCGGGGGTGTTTTGACTTTTGACGTTGACGAGTTTGTTACCTTGGCAAATCCTGCTGCTATAGAGATGTTTTTGTTTAGGGAAAGAGGCAAGAACGATAAGACGTTGGATATGCAAAAGTATGCCGGACTAAAATCTATTGTTAGAAAAGCGATGTTTGCAAGCGGCGTGGTTCGTGACGAGATAACCATAGAAGGCAAATCGAAAAATATACTATTACGAGTGTACGCAGTACCGGTTCATAACGAAGGTGTTCTATACGGTGTCATTATTTTGGCCGAGGATATTACACAAATACGTAGACTTGAAAACATGCAGACAGTATTTATAGCAAATGTTTCTCATGAGCTTCTAACCCCGCTAACTGTAATCAGCGGTTTTATAGAAACGCTGCGAACTGAGAAAGTCCCAAAAGATGATGCGTACCGCTTTCTTGATATAATTGCTCAGGAGTCTAGCAGGCTGTCAAAGCTGATAGATGAAATACTGGTTTTATCAAAGTTAGAGCAAGAATCTTTTGTTGCTAGCAGCACATTGGATATTAGATTTGAAGTCGAAAGCAGTGTCAAATTACTTAAGATCGAGGCAGACAAAAAGAACATAGATATTACTATTTCGGTTCCGAGCGAAGAAGTTTTGGTTGTTACAAAAATTAGCCGTATTGATCAAATGATGATTAATTTATTAAGTAACGCGATAAAGTATAACAAGGAAAATGGTAAAATCATTGTCAGTCTCACTAAGAAAGATAACAAAGCTATTATCACGATTGAGGACACCGGTATTGGAATCGGCAAGGAAGACATACCAAGACTTTTTGAACGCTTCTATCGTGTCGATAAAAGCAGAACGCGCGCACTAGGAGGTACTGGTCTAGGGCTCTCTATCGTTAATCATATTGTTAATATTCAAAACGGTGAGATTGATGTTGAGAGCAAGCTTGGAGTCGGCACTAAGTTTACAATAACTCTGCCGCTGGCCACAATTAGCTAAAGCATCTATTCTATTGACAAAATCTCCTGAATACTTGCACTTTTTTATACGATATGTTATTATTCTGTAGCAGAAAGTGTTTTGATTGAGAAGAGTGGGTTTTCCCGCTCTTTTGACTTGTATGGCAGGAGTTTTTTGAATGTCAAAAAGAATCGAATCAGCTGTAGAGCGCATCGTCTTACCAATAATTACTGAGCTTGGGTACGAGTATGTCGATACCGAAGTTAAGAAAGTCGCAGATGAGTTCGAGCTGATTATATATGTAGATAAGAAAGGTGGACTGGATCTGCAGGACTGTGAGAAAATCAGTCGTGTGATTGATCCACTAATAGAGGATGCCGACCCAATAGAGGAAGGGTATTATTTATGCGTTTCTTCTCCGGGGCTCGACCGACCGCTTAGGAAGCAGGCCGACTACGAAAGAAGTATTGGCAAGCAGATTGACGTTAAGCTGTACCGCGCCGTTGATGGAAGCAAATCAGCTACAGGTCAATTGTTAAGATTTGATGATGATGGTTTTGTGCTACAAATTGAGAATACTGAAAAAGAATTTTCATACAAAGACACAGCAATAGTACGATTACATATAGAGATATAAAAATGGAGGTGCGTAAATGAACACTGAGTTTATCAGTGCACTAAGTGCGTTAGAAAAAGAAAAAGGTATTGAAAAGAGCGTACTGCTGGACGCAGTAGAGAATGCTCTCGTTTCAGCATACAAAAAAAATTACAATGTGAGCCAAGACGTTCGCGTAGAAATGAACGGTGATGATGGCTCTTTTAAAGTGTTTGTAAAAAAGGTTGTTGTAGATGACGTAGAGGATGAGCGGCAAGAAATTTCGCTCGCTGATGCGCAAAAGATCAACATCGCATACGAGCAGGAAGACATTGTCGAGATGGAAGTTGAACCCGGCTCGTTCGGCAGGATAGCGGCTCAGACAGCCAAACAGGTTGTAGTGCACAGACTGCGCGAAGCAGAGCGCGGCGTTGTTTTTGAAAAGTTCATTGAGCGCGAGGGAGAGATCATGAACGCGGTCATTCATCGCGTAGACAAAGGCAGCATATTGTTGGAACTGGACGGCGCAGAAGGCGTTATGCCGGCGTCAGAGTGCGTGCAAAGCGAACGCTGTCATGTAAACGACCACATTAAAGTTTACGTCATGGAAGTACGCAAAACAACCAAAGGACCGCAGATAGTCGTTTCGAGAACACATCCGGGGCTGTTAAAGCGCCTGTTCGAAATTGAAGTACCGGAAATTATGCAGAACATTGTTCAAATAAAGAGCATCGCGCGCGAAGCAGGCTCACGTACAAAAATCGCGGTTTGGTCTGAGGACGAGAACGTGGATCCTGTAGGTTCTTGCGTCGGGCAAAAGGGCTCGCGGATTGATAGAGTCGTCTCCGAGCTTGGCAACGAAAAAATTGACGTTATACCTTGGAGCAGCGACCCGATAGAGTTTATTGCGAACTCGCTTCGCCCGGCCAAAGTGTTGATGGTGCAAATCAACGAGGACGAGAAGGCAGCGAAAGTTGTCGTGCCCGATTATCAGCTTTCGTTGGCAATCGGAAGAGAAGGACAAAACGTACGTCTCGCAGCAAAGCTGACCGGCTGGAAGATAGACATAAAGAGCCAAACACAAATCGAGGAAACGCTGTTTGACAACCAAGATGATATGTCTGATGCGGATGAAGGCGACGATTATGACGAAATGTTCGATGAAAACGGTGAGTTCGATAATGAAGTACAAGATGATGAAGCGTTGGAGCAGGATGTAGAGATTCCTGCCGATGAGAATGAGCAGACGCAGGAAGATGTTGAAGATACTGCCGAGTCTGAAGATACTGCCGAGTCAAAAGATACTACCGAGCCAGAGGATACCGGTGTCGAAGAAACAGAAGAGGAAAAGTAGGCGATTTTCTTGAAAACGAAAAAGATACCCCGGCGCATGTGCATTGCGTGCAGGCAGGGACAACCTAAAAAAGAACTCGTGCGTGTTGTAGCGAGCGACAATGAGCTCATTGCTGACGAGAGCGGCAAAGCGCAGGGTAGAGGCGCGTATTTATGTCCGACAGTTGAGTGTCTCGATAAGGCTAAAAAGATAAAGGCGTTTGACAGACAGCTTAGCACACCGATGAGCGAGAGTGCGTACAACGCGATAAAAAGGGTGATTTTGCGGCGTGACATCAAATAAACTGGCGTATGTCGGTCTGGCTTTCAAAGCGGGTAATGCGCTTTGCGGCACGGCAGCATGCGAAAAAGGAATAAAGCATGGTAAAGTCAAACTGCTGATTTTGCAGGATAGAATATCTGCGGGAAGCGAAAAGCATTTCAGACTGCTGTGTGAAAGAAACAACGTGGCCTTGATTATGGAGAAAGCGCCTCTCGGCGAAGCTATTGGCAGACCGGGAATAATGGTGATAGGAATTACTGACGTTGGTTTAAAAAATGCGATAATAAATAAAGAGGATAGTATTAAAGGGAGTGGCAAGTAATGAGCAAAATAAAGATTATAGATCTTAACAAGCAATTAAAAAGTGCAAGCAAAGAGACCGTTGAAAAGATGGAGACGCTGCAGCAAAGTGTGCAGGGTCATCTTGCTACACTCAAACGTATAGAAGCCGACTTGATGCAAATTGCACGAGCCGAGGCAGAAGAAAAGAAGCTGGCAGCGGAGCGTGAAGCTCTGGCAGAGCAGGCTCAGCTTGCCGCCGAGCAAGAGAAAGCAGAGCTTGCACAAGCAAAGAAGGATAAAGCTGCCCAGGACAAATTGGATAAAGCGGAAGCAAAGAAAACTGAAAAAGCTAAAGCTAAAGCAGGAAAGGAAAGCGCAGTAAAAGTAGTAGAAGAAAAACCTGCGGCGCAGATTAATAAAGAAAAAGCTGTTGAGATACCGGCAGCACAAACACCAAAGGAAGCGCTAAAAGCTGAGGTAAGGGCCGAAGCACCCAAGCCAGTCTTAAAACCGAAAACGACTGCGCAATCTGCAGGATTCCAAAAGCCGCACGGACAGCAGAGACCGCAAGGTCAGACCACCGGCAGTACACAAAGGCCGCAGGGTCAGTCAAGACCACAAGGTCAGTCAAGACCACAAGGTCAGTCAAGACCGCAAGGTCAGACAAAACCGCAAGGTCAGACAAAGAAACCGGGCAGCGGTACTTCCGGTTTTGTACATGTTGACAACAAAAAACCTTACAACAAGAAGTACAACAATTATGGTAGGGATGACAGATCCGGTCGCGGCAGGAAAATCAAAGAAAAAGGTGTTTTCGAAGGCGACGATAGATATAGACGCAGGAAGCGCACGAAAAAGGTCGAAGTTGTACCAATCGTGCCCATCGTAATCGACAAAGCGGTTATGACCACAGAATACATTTCTGTCAAAGTTCTCGCCGAGAAAACTGGTAAACCCGTTGCGGCATTGCTTAAAAAGTTGATGCTGCTAAACATGATGTGCACAATCAACTCTGAGCTCGATTTTGATACAGCGCAGTTGATTTGCAGCGAGTTTGACATCACGCTCGAGCTCAAACTCGACAAAACCGCAGAGGACGCTCTGGACGAAGGTCATCTCGAAGAGGACGACAAGGACTTGCAGGACCGTCCGCCAATCGTTACTATAATGGGTCACGTAGATCACGGTAAAACATCGCTTCTTGACGCAATAAGAGAAACAAAAGTAGCAGACCACGAGGCGGGGGGCATCACACAGCACATAGGAGCATATACGATTGACTATTCAGGCAACAGCATCACGTTCCTAGATACTCCGGGTCACGAAGCGTTTACAGCGATGCGTGCACGAGGCGCTCAAGTAACGGATATTGCGATACTGGTTGTCGCTGCAGACGACGGCGTTATGCCGCAGACTGTCGAAGCAATCAATCACGCAAAAGCGGCAAAGGTGCCGATTATCGTCGCAATAAACAAAATAGACAAACCGAACGCAAACGTAGAAAAAATCAAGCAGGAACTGACCGAGCACGAGCTGGTAACCGAGGAATGGGGCGGCGACACCGTTATGGTTCCTGTTTCCGCGATGACAAAAGAGGGGCTCGATACGCTGCTCGAAATGATTATACTCGTATCAGAGGTTCAAGAGCTTAAAGCGAACCCGGCGAAACTTGCCAAAGGTACTATTGTTGAAGCGAAGTTGGATAAGGGCAGAGGTCCTGTCGCTACCGTGCTTGTTGAAAACGGCACACTTCGAGTAGCTGACATGATAGTTGCAGGCGTCGCTTTCGGTAAAGTTCGCGCAATGGTTGACGACACGGGCAAGCCTGTTCAAGAAGCGGGCCCTTCTCAGCCTGTAGAAGTTGTTGGTTTTTCAGAAGTTCCTATAGCCGGCGACGTGATGCACGCGGTAGAGCAGGATAAACTGACTAGGCAGGTTGCAGAAGAGCGCAAGGATAAGCAAAAAGCCAGCATGCTCAAAAACTTATCAAAAGTTTCGCTTGAAGATTTGTTTGGTCAGGTCGAAGAAGGAAAACTCAAAGACCTCAACATCGTTATTAAAGCCGATGTGCAAGGCTCTGTAGAAGCAGTGCGTCAAGCGCTCGAGAAACTGCAGAACAAAGAGGTAAAAGTAAAAGTTATTCACGCAGGTGTTGGCGCAATTAAAGCGATGGACGTTATGCTCGCAGCTGCTTCAAACGCGATTATTATCGGTTTCAACGTGCGCCCGGACAGCATCGCGCGTGTAGAAGCAGAGAAAGAAAAAGTTGAAATTCGCATGTACCGCATCATATACAAAGCGATTGAAGACATAGAGCTCGCAATGAAGGGTATGCTCGCACCTGAGTTCAAGGAAGCTGTTATTGGTCACGCTACTGTACGAGAAACTTTCAACGTTTCAAGCATCGGCACGATTGCCGGCAGTTATGTAGGTGACGGTAAAATCACCAAAACATCTTCAGTGCGTTTGCTGCGCGACAACATCGTTGTGCACGAAGGCGTCCTGGCTTCTCTAAAACGCTTCAAGGACGACGCAAAAGAAGTGAAACAAGGATTTGAGTGCGGCATAACAATAAAGAACTATAACGATATCAAAGTGGGCGACGTAATCGAAGCCTTCGAGATGCAGGAGATTAAAAGATAGTGGCTAAAGACAGATTATCAGGAATAACAACGGAGTTCAAACGAGCTCTTTCAGAAATCATTCGTTTGGAGATTGACGATCCAAGAGTGTCAGAGATGGCTAGCGTTACTCACGTGGATTTGTCAAAGGACTTAAAGTACGCAAAAGCATATATCAGCGTGTACGATACGGAAAAGAAAAAGAAGTCGACAATCGAAACGCTGACACACGCAGAGCACTTCATAAAGAATGAGATAGGCAGACGAATTCGTATAAGGAGACTGCCTCAAATCAAGTTCATTCTAGACGGCTCTATCGAATACAGCAACAAGATTTCTGAAATACTAAAGAAAGTGTAATGCAATGTCGCAAGGTTTGGTTGATATTAAAAACGCACTTCTTAGCGCAGATAGTATTCTGATCATTGCACACACTCAGCCGGACGGAGACACGCTGGGCTCTTGTTTTGCGCTTCACGAGGCGCTTTGCTCAATGGGCAAAAACGCTGACATTTGCTGCGACGGTTTAGTACCTGCCAAATACGTAGAACTCTTCCCAAACGACATTATCAAAACTCCTAATGCGGTTACAAAAAGTTACGACACTGCGATTGCGCTCGATTGCGCCGACAAGGCTCGGCTTGGCAAATCGGTGAAGGTTTTTAAGAAGAGCGTAAAGACAATTAACATAGACCACCACATCACAAACGACAAATTTGCAAAGACAAATTACATAAAAGAAGCGTCCTCTGTCGGCGAGATTATTTTCGAATTGATAGACATCATGAAAGCGCAGATTGGCAAAGCCGTTGCATTATATTTATATATCGCAATTTCGACCGACACCGGCAATTTCACGTACTCTAACACCAATAAGAATTGCTTAACATATGTTTCATCTCTTGTCGAGCATATCGACATAAGGGCGGTTGCCGACATTTTGTTTAGAAGACGCTCGCTAGCGTCCACTAAACTGATAGGTCGCGCAATTTCCACGCTAGAGCTATATAACGACGGCAAAATTGCGTCACTTACAATAACGCAAAGCGATTTGAAGCAGATTGGTGCAACAAGCGCAGACTGCGAGAATATTGTGGACTACGCGCGCGAGATAGAGCAAACGAAAGTCGCTGTTTTTTTTAGAGAAATACCACACGGCGTCAAAATCAGCATGCGTTCAAAGGACGAAGTGGACGTTTGTGCGATTGCGCAGCTCTTTGGCGGAGGCGGTCATAAAAACGCTGCCGGGTGCTGCATTAGCGGTAAAATGGACGATGCTAAGAAAAAGTTACTGGGTAGCTTGATGGAGATTGTATAGCGGATGAACGGAATTATTAACTTCCTAAAACCGCCCGGCATGTCTTCAAACGGTGCGGTCGTGTTTTTAAGAGGATTGCTGGGCTGCAAAACCGGTCACGCAGGTACGCTCGATCCGGGTGCTTGTGGTGTGCTGCCGATTTGTGTAGGCAAGGCAACAAGAATATCCTCGTACATGATGGGTCATGAGAAAGAGTACATCGCAGAGCTGACTTTCGGTATAAAGACCGATACAGGTGACAGCTATGGCGAAGTTACCGAAACCTGCGACATTATCCCAAAGCAAATTGAGAGTGTTCTGAGCGAGTTTATCGGCAACGTTACTCAACAGACTCCTGCATATTCTGCGGTAAAGCACAACGGCAGAAAGCTATACGAACTTGCGCGCAAAGGCATCGAGGTTGCTCCAAAGTTACGACAAGTTGAGATACTAGACATCGAATATCTTAACCAAACAAGCGATAATTCGCATTTATTACGTATCGTTTGCGGCAAAGGCACTTATATACGCACGCTGTGCGAAGACATCGCGAAGCGCCTTGATACAGTTGCATACATGTCTTTTTTGGCAAGATCAAAATGCGCCGGGCTTAATATCAACGACAGCGTAACAGCAGACGAGATTAAGGCAATTGAGAACAGAAACGAAATTTTGCACCCGATGGAACACTTTCTAAAAGATTTGCCATCAGTTACTGCCGATCAGCAACACAGAACCGCATTATTTCATGGCGGCAGAGTACCTTTCGAAGGTGCAAACTCGCAAACGCTCGTTATATACGCGGGGGACGAGCTGATGGGTCTGGGCAGCATTACAGACGAACAGTTAAAAATATCAACACGTTTGGTGGATGAATAAACATGATAACTATCACACTTGAGCAGGCGAAAGTAATAGAATTCGACCGAGCGAGCGTGGCTCTTGGGACCTTCGACGGGCTGCATGCTGGTCACATAGCGCTGATTGACGCGGCAAAGAAGCATTGCGGCGATACAGTAGCGTTTACTTTTGATGCTCTGCCGGTTGACCTTTTTCGCTCCCATCACAAACCAATGCAGCTCTTCACAATGCAAGAGAAAATCGCAGCGTTCGAGCGAACTGACATCGACTATCTCTGCGTTACGCATTTTGACAAATCATTTGCAGGCATGGGCAAGCTGGATTTCGAAAAGCTGCTTGTAGATTATTTCTCACCAGTTAATGTAATCGCGGGTTACAATTACACATACGGCCATCACGCAGAGGGTACAGCCGAAATGCTCCGTGTTGACGGTGCGCTTCTTGGGTACAATGTAGAAGTTATTCCGGAAGTTTTGGTTAATGAAATCCCCGTAAGCTCGACAAAAATACGGGAATGCTTATGGGATGGGCAGATAGAAACTGCAAACAATTTGCTTGGCTACAATTACAGCATGAGTGGCACGGTTGTTCATGGCAAAGGTATAGGCAGAACGCTCGGTTTTCCGACAGCCAATATCAGCGTAGCAAAAGAAAAAATTGTGCCGAAAAACGGCGTATACAGCGTAGACGTATTAGTTGGGGAAGAAAAGCTGCGCGGCGTTTGCAGTGTTGGTGTCAACCCAACAATCGAAAAGCATGCACATAGAACGATTGAAGCACACATACTTGATTTTGACAGGGATATTTACAATGAAGTAATCTTTGTCTCTTTCAAAAGGCGCATTCGTGACGAAATACGCTTTGACAGTACAATGCAGCTATCAGAGCAAATCCAAAAGGATATCGACGCAGCGAACCTTCAATAATTCGCTTAGCAGGATTATTGTACTAACTGTATCATTTTGAAAAGTAATCCTTAATAACTAATTTTACTAGAACCCATAGTCTTCATCAATCAACACAACATGAATTTCCTTGCCCCAAGGCGGATACTGTATTCGCGTCACAACGTTGCATATGCGCTGCGGACTGTCGCAATCTGTGCACTTGCCTGTCTTTGCGCATGGCGTATCAAGCCCAAGCCTTTTTGTGTTTTGAGGACTCGCGAACTTCTTGATACGGAGCACAGCCGTATGCGGATTGGTCGTAATCTTATTCCGTCCGGCAACAATCACGACCTTCTTCGGACCATAGAACATTCCGGCCACGCGGTTACCGATTGCATCTATATTAATCAGATCGCCCTCAAGCGTCACTGCATTTGACGAGCTGAGAAACACATCAGCACCCATGGCGAGCAACCGCGCTTCGTCCGGGTCATTGCCGAGTTTTCGCGCAACCGCGCTGCTGTATATTGTGTTGCCGCGCTCAAGCAGCGCTTTAACTATCCCTATCTGGTCAAGAGTAACGCTTCCGCCCATGCCAACGGTATCATCCGCGCTAATCACATTCAAAACATGTTTCAAAGCCGGCGCTGCATTATCAACGCAAATCGCTTTGTATCCCTTTTTATTAAATACTTCAACTGCTTTAACTATATCGTCCATACTTGCCTCCTGATATTGATACTATTATCATACACGATTTACATACGTAAAAAAAGAACTGATTGCTTTTTCAAACTGTTTTATATATGATAGTGCTAGACAAAATTAGCAGATGCAATTGATTTAATTGCATATTCGGAGGAAACCAACTGATGGGATCAAGCAGATTCAGAAACTTTTGTATTATTGCGCACATAGACCACGGTAAATCCACGCTGGCCGACCGCATGATCGAAGCAACAAATACGGTGTCGCAGCGTGACATGCACGAGCAGATACTAGACACGATGGAACTCGAGCAAGAGCGCGGTATAACTATAAAATCGCAGGCAGTTCGCATGATCTACGAGTACGAGGGCGAGGAATACACGCTCAATCTTATAGACACACCCGGGCACGTCGATTTTACATACGAAGTTTCACGCAGCATGGCAGCGTGCGAAGGCGCAATTCTCGTCGTAGACGCAAGTCAAGGCATAGAAGCGCAAACGCTCGCCAACGTGTATCTCGCAATGGACAACGATCTTGAAATTATACCCGTTATCAACAAAATTGACTTAAACTCGGCAAGACCGGACGAAATATGCCAAGAGATAGAAGATGTACTCGGGCTGGACACATCAGAAGCACCGCGAATAAGCGCAAAGGAAGGCATAGGGATTGAAGACGTACTTCAAGCTGTAATCAAGCATCTTCCTCCACCAAAAGAGACTGAGGACGACACCCTAAAAGCGCTGATTTTCGACTCTTATTACGACAACTATAAAGGCGCAATCAGCTATGTTCGCGTCGTGCAAGGCAGCGTGAAGCAAGGCGACATGATATCGTTCATGGCGACAAATCATCAATTCGAAGTTACTGAAGTCGGCGTTTTTCTGCCTTCACAGCTGCCGGTTAAATCACTGTCAGCAGGCGAAGTCGGCTATATTGCAGCCAGCATCAAAAACGTTTCGGACACTAGAGTTGGTGACACCATCACAAGCGCAGAGCACGGAGCGACAGAGCCGCTTCCAGGCTACAAAGATGTCACACCAATGGTTTTTTGCGGCATATATCCGGCAGACGGCGCAGACTACGAGGACTTGCGTGACGCACTTGCTAAGCTCGAGCTTAACGACGCTTCACTGATATACGAGCCCGAATCTTCCATCGCGCTTGGCTTTGGATTCCGCTGCGGGTTCCTCGGACTTTTGCACATGGAGATTATTCAAGAGCGCGTAGAGCGTGAATACGACCTAGATTTAATCACCACTGCACCAAGCGTAAGCTATCATGTGACGACGGTAAAAGGCGAGAAGCTCGTTGTCGAAAACCCGACAAATCTTCCTCCTGTCACTTCGATCGATTACATGGAAGAGCCCATTGTTGAAACGACGATAATGACGCCAGATGAGTACGTGGGCGCAGTTATGGACCTTTGCCAAGAAAAGCGCGGCACGTTTAAAAACATGGAATACATCGAGGAAACGCGCGTGCTCATTCACTACATTATGCCGCTAAACGAGATTATCTACGATTTTTTCGACACTTTAAAATCACGCACACGTGGATATGCTTCTCTTGATTACGACATGAAAGGCTACCAGAAAAGCAATTTAGTACGGCTCGACATACTGCTTAACAGCGATATGTGCGACGCACTTTCCATCATAGTTCACGAGGACAGAGCATACGCGCGGGGCAGAAGCATCGCAGAAAAGCTAAAGACCGCGATTCCAAAGCAGATGTTCGAGATACCAATACAGGCTGCCATCGGCGGTAAAATTATCGCGCGAGAAACTGTCAAGGCGATGCGTAAAGACGTGCTCAGCAAATGCTACGGCGGCGATATCACGCGCAAAAAAAAGCTGCTCGAAAAGCAGAAAAAGGGCAAAAAACGTATGCGTCAAGTCGGTAGCGTTGCTGTACCATCCGAAGCGTTCATGTCCGTGCTCAAGATGGACTGATGAGTATGCCGGGGCTTTACGTTCACATACCGTTTTGCCTGCGCAAGTGTCACTATTGCGACTTTGTGTCATACCCAAACATGGAAAACTCGATAGATGAATATATAGACGCCTTATTGACAGAAGCAAAGCTCAATGACGCGTTTTTTAGCTCGCGCAGAATCGACACAGTTTTTATCGGTGGCGGAACACCATCGCTGCTCTCTCCATCACAAATCGAGCGCTTGGTCTGCGGTCTGCAATCCTTACCTAACTTCAACCCAACAGAATTCACTATTGAGTCCAACCCGGAGACTATTACCGATACAAAACTCGCCGCATATGCAAACGCAGGCATCAACCGGCTAAGCATCGGTCTTCAGTGCCACGACAACGATATCCTTCGTGCCATAGGACGAGGTCACACATATCAAAACTTTCTCACAGCATACAAACTCGCAGCAAATCACTTTGACAACATAAACGTTGACACCATATTTGGACTGCCCAATCAAACATTAGAAAGCTTTCGTGAAACGTTACGACAGCTTATTGAGCTTTCACCGACGCACATATCGTCATATTCGCTAAAGTTGGAGCAAGGGACAAATCTATATAGCTCGTTTTATGGCATTGATGACGAAACTGACCGAGAGATGTATCACACGGCAATAGAAATGTTGTCGGATACAGGGTACTTTCACTACGAAACATCCAACTTTTCTCAGCAAGGCTTTGAGTGCAAACATAACATGAAGTATTGGACAGGGGAGGAGTACCTTGGATTGGGAGTTGCCGCTCATTCATATTATGACGGGAATACAAGAACCAATAACACAGATAACCTTATGCAATACATACAGATGCTCTCAAACGGTGAGAAGCCAACAGTAAATACGATTACCCTTAGTAATGCCGACATGCTCGAAGATTACATAATGCTGCACCTGCGACTAGTGGAAGGTATTGTTTTTGACGATTTCTATAATAAATTCAACACGAGTTTTCAAAACGAATATGCCGACGCAATCACTTTTGCGAAGGACGCAGGTCTTATAACAATAACAGACAGCTCAGTTCACCCTACAATAAAGGGTTTTGACCTTCAAAACACACTAATCTCAGAATTTATGAAAAAAATGTGAATATGCACCAAGAGTATTGACTTTGATGCTGTATAGTGTTATTTTTATATGGTCATGTTAGCACTCGACTTGATTGAGTGCTAACAAGCAATGAGGTGACGAATATGGACTTAAGCGAGAGGAAACTAAGCATATTAAAAGCTGTTATTGATGATTACATCATGACCGGTTTTCCTGTGGGCTCAAGGACAATTTCAAAGAAGCACGGTTTCGAGCTTAGCTCGGCGACTATACGAAACGAGATGGCAGACCTTGAAGAACTAGGGTTTCTCGATCAGCCGCATACATCGGCAGGCCGCATACCGTCGCACAAAGCATACAGATACTACGTTGATCGGATGATGAAGGTAGCAAGGCTGAATGCTGCGGAAGCAGGCAAAATCAGAAGCTATTTCGAAGACAGGATGTCCGAGATAGAGCAAGTCATGGAGAAAGCAGCACAGGTGTTGTCCGAAACGACACACCAAATATCCATGGTGCTTCGTCCTCAACTAAAACAATCACTCATCAAGAGTATACAGATGGTAAAGATAACCGAGCGCAAAGCAATCTTGCTTGTTGTAACAAACGCGGGGCTCGTTAAGGACAGTGTCATAGTTGTGCCGGAGGGCATCAGCTCAGACTACATGGAGATGATCTCGCGTCTGCTGACAGACAAGCTTTCGGGCAAAACGCTCGAGGACGCTGAAAAAGACTTGATTACGGGTCTAAACGAAAATGTGCGAGAAAACAGTGATCTTGTAGATGACATTGTTGAAGCAATCGAAACCAGTGTAGAACCACACGGAAGAAAAGGCATCGTGCTTGGCGGTACGCAGAACATAATCGATTTTCCGGCGTACATGAGCGTAGAAAAAGCGAAGAATTTCATCAGTGTTCTTGAATCAAAGGATATGTTGTACGACATGATGAAAAAGGCATCGCAGCTAGAGTTCTCTGTAACCATTGGTCACGAGAACGAGGCAGAGGAGCTAAGCGACATGAGCGTCGTAACGGCTACGTACAAAATAGGCGGCAAATCACTCGGTTCATTCGGCGTGATTGGTCCCACAAGAATGGATTATTCAAAAATCGTATCGATACTTGGGTACGTTAGTAACAGCTTAAATAGTATTCTATCTGATTTCACTGAGATAGGCGACTAGAAAAGACGGAGGAAAACATGCAGGACGACAAAACGAAGCAGCAAGACAGCGCAAAAAACGAAGATAATAGCGAGAGCGAAATTGAAGTTGATGTCTCGCAGGATACAAAAGAGCAGATCAAAACCAAACCTGTCAAGCTGGAGGACAAAAAGATTGCGAAGCTGACCAAAGCGCTAAAAAAGGCAGAAGAAGAAAATTGCGCACTTGAGGAAGCAAAGTGTGCATTCAAAGACAGTTATCAGCGCACGTTCAGCGAGTTCAATAACTTCAAGAAACGCAATCAGTCGGCAATCGGCTGCGCGATTAAGGACGGTGCGTGCGACACAGTAGCAAAGATGCTGCCGGTGCTTGACAACTTTGAGCGGGCACTCGAGCACGCAGAGGAGCAAGAGGACAGCGCGTTTGCAGATGGCGTTTCCATGGTTTACAAACAGCTTGTCGATATTCTGACCGGCATGGATGTAGCTGAAATTCCGTCGCTTGGAGAACCTTTTGATCCAAACGTGCACCACGCAATACAGCAAATAGAGGTAGAAGAGGACGATGTGCAACCAAACACAGTTGTGATGGTTGTGCAAAAAGGATATATGCTTGGTGAAAAAATATTGCGCCACAGCATGGTAATAGTAAGTAAATAATATAGTTTATCTTAAGGAGGATATTTATTATGGGGAAAATAATTGGAATTGATTTAGGAACAACAAACTCATGCGTTGCTGTTATGGAAGGCGGAGAGCCAACTGTAATTACGAATGCAGAAGGTAGCAGAACAACACCATCTGTTGTAGCTTTTAGCAACACAGGTGAAAGACTAGTCGGTAAAGTAGCAAAGAACCAGGCGATTACAAACCCGGACCATACAATAAGCTCGATCAAAAGAGACATGGGAACGGACAGAATCGTCAAAATTGACGACAAAGACTATTCGCCGCAAGAAATTTCGGCAATGATACTGCAAAAGCTTAAGGCAGATGCAGAAGGTTATCTAGGTGAAACTGTTGACGACGCTGTTATTACAGTACCGGCATACTTCACGGACAGCCAGCGTCAAGCTACAAAGGACGCGGGTAAAATCGCGGGGCTTAACGTTTCTCGTATCATCAACGAGCCTACAGCGGCAGCGCTTGCATACGGTATGGATAAAGACAACGACCAGAAGATACTTGTATTCGACCTTGGTGGCGGCACGTTCGACGTTTCGATTCTAGAAATCGGCGACGGCGTATTCGAAGTGCTCGCAACAAACGGCAACAATCGTCTCGGTGGCGACGACTTTGACGAAAAGGTCATGAACTATATCGTAGCACAGTACAAGAAAGACTCGGGCGTTGACGTAAGCAAAGACAAGATGGCGATGCAGCGCATCAAGGAAGCCGCCGAGAAAGCCAAGATAGAGCTTTCGGGCGTGCTTCAGGCAAACATAAACTTGCCGTTTATAACAGCGGACGCAACCGGTCCAAAGCATCTTGACATGACGCTGACTCGTGCAAAATTTGACGAGCTCACAGCAGACCTCGTAGAAAAGACAGCAGGTCCAACAAAAAAGGCAATGGCAGACGCAGGCGTTAAATCGGCTGATCTCGAAAGAGTTATTTTGGTCGGCGGTTCCACAAGAATCCCGGCTGTACAGGCAAAGGTCAAGTCCATCGCAGGCAAAGACCCATACAAGGGCATCAATCCCGACGAGTGCGTTGCAATTGGCGCAGCTATCCAAGCCGGCGTTATCGGTGGCGACGTCAACGACGTTGTTCTGCTCGATGTTACTCCGCTCTCGCTTGGTATCGAAACACTCGGTGGTGTGTGCACAAAGCTGATAGAGCGCAACACGACAATTCCTACAAAGAAGAGTCAAGTGTTCTCAACAGCAGCAGACGGCCAGTCCAGCGTAGAGATTCACGTATTGCAGGGCGAGCGCGAGATGGCAACATACAACAAGACGCTTGGTCGATTCAACTTAACGGGCATTCCGGCAGCACCGCGCGGTGTTCCGCAGATCGAAGTTGCTTTCGATATAGATGCAAACGGCATCGTGCACGTTCACGCGAAGGACCTTGGCACAGGCAACGAGCAGAAAGTCACGATTACCGCATCCAGCAACTTGTCAGACGATGACATCAATAAAGCTGTTAAAGACGCAGAAGAGTTTGCAGAGCAAGACAAAGCCGACAAAGAAAAAGTTGAAATTAGAAACAACGCTGATGCAGCCGTTTTCCAGACAGAAAAGACTTTGAAGGATCTTGGCGACAAGGTTGCGGAAACTGACAAAGCAAGCATTGAAGCAGAAGTTGCAAATGTTAAATCTGCAATGGAAGGCGACGACAGCACGCTCATCAAAGATGCAACTGACAAGCTGAACGAAGTCAGCTACGAGGCGTTTGGCAAGATATATGCAGATGCTGATGCACAAGCAAACGCAGCAGGTGCACAAGGCGCAGACGCAGGTGCAGAGCAGACGCCGCCCGAAGACGATGTAGTCGATGCAGACTATGAAGTAGTAGACGAAGACGAAGGCAAAGACAAAGAATAAAGTTTAGTTAAATTAATATACTTACACGAGACCAGAGCAGCGGTTATGCTGCTTTGGTTTGTGTGTAAAACATCTATATAGGCGGTACTTATATTTTGGCAGACAAAAAAGATTATTATGACGTGTTGGGTGTAAAGAAAGACGCAACCGGCGAGGAAATCAAAAAAGCGTACAGAAAACTCGCAAAACAGCATCACCCCGACGTAAAAAGCGAGGACAACGCCAGCGCGGAGAAGTTTCATGAAGTCAGCGAAGCGTACGAGGTTTTAGGTGACGACAAGAAACGAAGCCAGTACGACCAATTTGGTCATGCAGCATTCGACCCTGCAGCAGGCGCGGGCGGCGGTGGCGGTGCAGGTGGTTTCGGCGGTTTTGGCGACTTCTCAGGTGGCTTTGGCGATATTTTCGACTCTTTCTTCGGCGGAGGAACATCGCAGCGCAGAAACGGACCAATTCGCGGCGCAGACCTTCGCATGGAACTTCGAATCACGTTTGAAGAAGCGGCGTTTGGCGTAGCAAAGGAAGTTCGTCTAAACAAGGACGCAACGTGCGAAACGTGTGGCGGCAACGGCGCCAAAAAAGGCACGCAGCCAAAAACGTGCAGCCATTGCGGTGGCAGCGGACAAATTCGTCAGCAGAGTCAGTCGGTCTTCGGCAACTTTGTAAACGTTGTAGACTGCCCAAGCTGCGGCGGCAGAGGCACTATAATCACCGATCCGTGTCATGATTGCAACGGCAAAGGCATAAAGCGCCAGCAGAAAACCATGAAGGTGAAAGTACCCGCGGGCATTGACAGCGGACAAATAATAACACTTCGCGGCGAAGGCAGCGCAGGACAGCGCGGCGGACCTGCGGGAGATTTGCAGATACACATCAGATTCCCTGCTCACAAGTTCTTTAAACGCGATGGATACGACCTGCACCTCGAAATGCCCGTTACATTTATGGAAGCAGCGCTCGGCGCCGAGCTGATGATACCGACGCTAGACGGCAAAGCGAAATATAAAATGAGCTCAGGCACTCAAACAGGCACCGTTTTCCGTCTTAAAGACAAAGGCATACAAAACCTCCGCTCTATTCGAAAAGGTAGTTTATATGTAAGGGTTGTTGTAGAAATTCCAAGGAAACTTTCAGATAAGCAGAAAACGCTGATTAAAGAATTTGATGGTTTAGGCAAACCAAAGAAGAGCTTTTACAATCGCGTTAAAGGAAAATAACGATGAATTGGAATCAGGTTAGCATAGAAACGAGTGAACGGGCGTGCGATATTGTCGCGTCTGTTTTGGTTGACGCGGGTGCAACGGGTGTGCAAATAGAGGGCGGCGAAACTCCTGTCGCAAGAAGAGATGAGTATTTAGTGCCGGCACCTGCAAACGACACAGTAAAAGTTATCGCATACTATGGCGACACCTCGTTTGACGCCACGCTTGACTATATCAAGCAGCACATTGCAGCTGCAAAGTCTGCTGCCGATATCGACTTTGGTGCACTGCTCATCAGCATAAACGAAATCGAAGACAGCGACTGGAACGCCAACTTCAAGAAGCATTTTAAAACATTTCGTGCTGCCGGAGACATCGTGGTTAAACCAACTTGGGAGAAATACGAAGCAGAGCAAAACGACATCATTATCGAACTCGATCCCGGCATGGCGTTTGGTTCGGGTGTGCACGAAACCACGAAAATGTGTCTTGAGCTCGTACAGCGGTATAAGCCAAGCGATGACGACTGGTCAGTGATGGACATAGGCTGCGGCTCCGGCATCCTCAGCATCGCTTGCGCAAAGCTCGGTGCAACCGAAGTTCTTGCACTCGATTACGACCAAGTCAGCGTTGACGTAACACAAGCTAACGCTAAAGCCAATAACGTTAAATTGACTGCAATACAATCCGACTTGCTCCAAAACGCACAGCTTAAACAATACGACATAGTACTCGCGAACATCATCGCAGATATCGTAATTCGCTTAAACGGCGATATATCAAGCTACCTTAATGACGATGCTACATACATAGTTTCGGGCATCATCGAGGACAGACTTGCAGATGTAATTGCTTCGCTGGAGCAAAACAATTTTATAGTGCTGCAAACTCTCTGCATGGCAGATTGGCGAGCGCTCGCAGTAAGGAAAGCAAATGCGTAGATTTCTTGCAACAAACGTATCGAAAAACAGCATATACATTTCCGGCGAGGAAGCCAACCACATGAGAAACGCCGTGCGGATGAGCATCGGAGACGAGTTTATCGCAATCGACGGCAGCGGTATAGATTACACTTGCGCTATCACAAACATCGACAAGGACGTCAAAGCCGACATCCTCAGCAAATCACAAAACAAAGCGGAGCCAGAAATCAACGTTACGCTATACCAAGCCTATCCAAAATCGGCAAAAATGAACGAAATCGTACAGAAAGCAGTTGAATTGGGCGCAGCAGCAATTGTACCGTTTCTGTCAAAACGCTGCGTAAAGCGACCAAGCGGTCAAGGCGACAAGCTATCAAAAGTTGCGCTATCCGCCGTCAAGCAATGCGGTAGAAGTATAATCCCAAATGTTACTGACGTGCAGAGTTTCGAGCAAGCGCTAGAACTAATGAGCAATCACGAGTTGCTTATCATCTGCGATGAAGAGGAACGGCAGCGTCAACTATACACAGCTCTTCAAGTAGGCGCAAGTGACATTGGTATCGTTATCGGCAGCGAAGGCGGGTTCGAGCGCTCAGAAATAGAACGAGTGAAGGACTGCGGTGGCATTCCCGTAACGCTCGGCAGACGAATTATGCGTACAGAAACAGCAGGTATTGCAGTTTTGGCGGCTTGTTTCTACGCAAAAGGTGAGATGGAATATTGAAAAAAGTATCGTTCTACACGCTCGGCTGCAAAGTCAACACATACGACACAACCTACATGCAGGAGCTATTTTTGAATGACGGTTTCGATGTTGTCGATTTTGGCCAACCCTGCGACATCGTCGTAGTCAACACGTGCACTGTCACGGGCACTGCCGACAAAAAGAGCCGTGCAATCGTGCGCCGCGCTGCAAAAAACGGCAAGGTTATCGTCGCTGGCTGCATGGCGCAAAAACGTGCAGAGCAGGTTCTGGCAATGGATGGTGTGAACGCTGTCATTGGCACAGACGACAGAAGCAAAATCGTGACGGTTGCAAAAAGCATTCTCTCAGGCGAATCAAATATCAACGCAACTCACGATATTGGCAGCTGCGGTTTTGAGCAAATGCAGGTCAAAACGTCGGGCAACCGCACTCGCAGTACCATCAAAATTCAAGAAGGCTGCAACTGCTTTTGCAGCTATTGCATCATTCCATACGTTCGCGGCAGATCGCGCTCAAAGAAACTAAATGTCATCATCACAGAAGCGACAGCAATCGCAAACGGAGGCGCAAAAGAAATTGTGTTGACCGGCATACACATTGCTTCTTATGAAGACGGCGATTATGGCTTGGCTGATGTCGTTTCGTCACTGGATAAATTAAACGTGCGCATTCGTCTCGGCTCAATAGATCTTGGAGTTCTCGGCAGCGAGTTCGTTCGCAAAATATCCACAGCGAAAAATCTATGCCCGCACTTTCATTTGTCGCTGCAAAGCGGCTCACAAAGTGTGCTACAGCGCATGAACCGCAATTACACACCCGAAGCATTCATGGCCTTTGTCACATTGCTGCGAGAAAACTTTGATAAACCGGCAATTACCACAGACATCATAACAGGTTTTCCGGGTGAAACTGAAGAGGAATTTGCAGATACAATGTCTTTCGCTGCAAATGCTGCTTTTGCGCGAATACACGTATTTCCATTCTCCGCCAGAGAAGGCACCAAAGCATTCGACATGATACCAAAAATTCCAACTAATATAGCAAGAAAACGCGCAAATGAATTAATCGCGCTTGGCGAAACTTTAGAGAGCAACTATCTGATGAGTATGCAGGGCAAAACCGACAACGTCCTTTTTGAGGAGGAGTCCAAAGTGTTCAAAGGTTTGGCAGAAGGCTACTCATCGCGTTATATACGCGTTGCCGCAAATGCGCAAATAAACGAGTGCAAGCAAGTTGTGCTCGGTGATATATCAAATAAAACGATGCAAGGAGAGCTGATATGAACGACTGTTTGTTTTGCAAAATTGTTGCGGGTAAGATTCCGAGCAACAAGGTCTACGAAGACGAGAAAGTGATTGCGTTTACCGACATCAACCCACAGGCGCCTGTGCACATCCTGATTATCCCAAAGAAACACATCGCTTCGGTTGCCGACACATCAGAGCTTGACATGGACATCTACGCGCGCATAATGAGCGTGGGTAAACGATTGGCGGAAGAGTTTGGTCTCAAAGGCGGATACAGGCTCGTCACCAACATTGGCAAAGACGGCGGACAGGCCGTAGACCACCTGCATTTTCATCTGCTTGGCGGACGCACGATGGGATGGCCACCCGGTTGATGCTCACCTCCTAAAGAACGATAACGGATGCACAACGTGCTGCTCTTCAGGGTTGCTCTCGGCGACCTTGGTGCTCAGCAGACACGCGCGCGTAATCGCCTGCTTGCCAAATCTGCGGTTAATATCGTCTTTGGTATACTCAAGGTTTTGCAGATAGATGTGCTTCGGGTCAAGAAAGCTCAATTGCGTGTATTTGCCGATGGGGGAGAGCTTGTGTATGCGAATTCCTATCGAGCGTATCGGTCGCTGCGCTGCGTCCCAGTTCGCCTTATAAAGCGTCATCGCGTAGTTTACCATCTCGTCCGCAATAAATGTAGGTCGGGGGAGGCTGACCTGCCGCGTGATGTGTGTCAAATCCTTATCGCGCAGATATATGCCGACAACGCTGCCTTGCAGTTTTTTTTTGCGGGCGCGGTATGCAACCATCTCACAAAGTATCAAAAACGCTTGTTTTACTTCAATATCATTGGTCAAATCGTGCTTGGTCGTCATGCTGTTGCCAATGCCCTTTACGCCATAAGTGTGGTCAACAGGCTGCACGGGCGACATATCGTTGCCATTCGCAAACGCGTGCAGCGTAAGCCCGTTTTTACCCAGCAGCGATTTTAGCAGCAACTCCGGGCTGGTGGCTATCTCGCCAATAGTGTTAATACCGACTCTATCGAGTTTTTTTTTAGTCGCTCTGCCGACATAAAGCAGCTCAGAGCTAGGGAGCGGCCACGCTATTTTCTGATAGTTCTCGCGACTGATAACAGTAACAGCGTCGGGTTTCCGATAATCGCTGCCAAGCTTTGCGAAGATTTTGTTCCACGACACACCGACAGACACGGTAAGCCCGGTTTCTCTGCGAATGGTTCGCCTTATCTCGTGCGCCAATTGCGTTCCATAGTCTTTTGTGATGCGCGCAGGCGTAACGTCCAGCCAGCACTCGTCGATGCCAAAAGGCTCAATTTTGCCGGTATATCGCTCATATATGTGCTTCACAGTCTCGCTGAGCTCCATATAAAGCTGATATTCGGGCGGCACCATAACAAGACCGGGGCAGGTCTGCTGCGCCTCCCAAACCGCCTGAGCGGTTTTCACGCCCGCACGTTTGGCAAGCTGGTTCTTGGCCAATATAATTCCATGCCGCTTTTTGACATCGCCGCACACAGCAACAGGCACACGCTGCAGCTCCGGATGATTAAGGCACGACGCCGAAGCAAAAAAGCTATTCAAATCGCAATGCAGTATAACCTTGTCCATCAATACTCCAATCAGAACAGTTGTTCTAACTAAATTATATACCCGAACAAAGATTCCGTCAACCTGTATTATTTTACATCACAGGAAAATTAAATGTTACATCTACTACGAATTTGGTAGACAATATTCACAAAAAAGTAAACACAAATATCCGTGTATGTTGTATAATGGTCTCTCTACAGTAATAACCAAATGGAGGCAAAATGTCTAAAATTAAAAAAGCGGTCATTCCGGCCGCAGGACTTGGGACTCGCTTTCTGCCGGCGACAAAAGCGCAGCCAAAGGAAATGCTGCCCGTCGTTGACAAGCCGATGATACAATATATCGTCGAAGAAGCGATAGCGGCCGGCATAGAGAGCATTCTAATTATCACAGGGCGAGGCAAGCACAATATTGAGGATCATTTTGACAAAAGCTACGAGCTTGAGTCCGAGCTTGTCAAGAAAGGCAAGTGCGATTTGCACAGCATCGTAGCTGACATTTCAAACTTGGTCAACGTGTTTTATGTGCGCCAAAAAGAACCAAAAGGTCTTGGGCACGCGATTGGTCGTGCGCGCGATTTTGTCGGCGACGAGCCTTTTGCGGTCATGCTCGGCGATGATATTATCGTGTCGCAGCAAGCAGCCATCGGACAGCTGATGGACGTATACGACAAACACGAAACCAGCGTGCTCGGTGTACAAAGAGTTCCCGAGTCACAGGTAGACAAATACGGCATCATACGCCCCGATGATTCAAAGAATGCGAGCAGGCTGCACAAAGTTTTGGATATGGTAGAAAAACCATCGCCAAAAAAAGCTCCTTCAAATATCGCTATACTCGGACGCTACGTAATCACGCCCGAGATTTTCGACATTCTTGAAAACCAAAAACCGGGCGTAAACGGCGAAATTCAGCTTACGGACGCGCTGCAAACGCTGTCAGAAACGCAAGGTATGTATGCGTACGAGTTTGACGGAAAGCGCTACGACGTCGGAGACAAACTTGGCTTCCTAAAAGCTACGGTAGAACTTGCGCTGGGGCGTGACGATCTTAAAGATGATTTTGAAGAATACCTAATTAAATTAGTGAAAGAGATGGAATTATGTCAGAAATAAGAGATATTAAGCTAGCGCCGCAAGGCGAAATGAAAATCAAATGGGTACAAAGCCACATGCCTGTTCTCGCTGCAATCAAGAAGCAGTTCGAAGCAGACAAACCTTTCACTGGGCTAAAAGTTACGCTTTCGATTCATCTGGAAGCAAAGACTGCGTACTTATGCCGCGTACTGGAAGCTGGCGGCGCAGTCATGTCGGTCACAGGGTCAAATCCGCTTTCTACGCAAGACGACGTCGTGGCAGCCCTCGCAGCTGGCGGTATGGATGTATACGCATGGTACGGTGCGACAGACGAGGAATACGAGCGGCACATCGCCAAAGCGCTTGACAACGGTCCCGATGTCGTGATGGACGACGGCGCAGACCTGTCCGAAGCGCTGCACACTTTCCTTAGCGACAAAGCAGGCAGCGTTATCGGCGCGTGCGAGGAAACGACAACCGGAGTTCTCCGTTACCAAATCAGAGACAACAACAATACATTAAAGTTCCCGGTTATCGCGGTGAACGACGGCGATTGCAAGCATTTGTTTGATAACCGTTACGGCACAGGTCAATCGGTATGGGACGGCATCATGCGCACCACCAACCTCGTTATCGCAGGAACAACTGTGGTGGTAGCAGGTTACGGCTGGTGCGGCAAAGGCGTAGCAATGCGCGCGAAGGGTCTTGGTGCAAAGGTTGTGGTCACAGAAGTCGATGCCATTTGCGCTATGGAAGCTGCGATGGACGGGTTTTCTGTCATGCCCATGAGCGAAGCGGTTAAAATCGGCGACTTTTTCATCACAGTAACAGGCTGCGAAGACGTTATTTGCGGTGACCATTTTACCGACATGAAAGACGGCGCTATCATGTGCAACGCAGGTCACTTCGACGTAGAAGTCGCTGTTGCAGAACTAAAGAAAATTGCGGATTCAACCGGCGAAGCGCGTAACAACATTCAAAGCTACAAGCTGGGTGACAAAACGCTGTACATCATCGCAGAAGGACGCCTCGTAAACCTCGCGGCAGGTGACGGTCACCCGGCCGAAATTATGGACTTGAGTTTTGCTCTGCAAGCACTTTCGCTAAAATACTTGATCGACAACAAGGGTAAACTGGAAAACAAGGTGTACAACGTACCAAAAGAGATAGATGACTACGTAGCAAAATTGAAGCTGGAAGCACTCGGCATAGAAATTGACGCATTGACAGACAGGCAGAAAAAATACATGTACGGAGAGTAAAAATGAACACATGCATTTCAAACGGTTTCATAATCACGGCAGACAAAACATGCAGCACTATGAACGGCTGCGTTCATGTTACTGATGACATTATCACATATGTCGGAGCGGAGAAAGACTCACCTGCTTTTGCTGCTTACAAAACGATAGATGTAAACGGCGGTATTATTTCTCCCGGCTTTGTAAACACGCACACGCACATTCCAATGAATTTGTTCCGCGGGTTTGCAAACGATTTGGCGCTTATGGACTGGCTGGAAAACGCTATTTGGCCGGCGGAAGAGCGCCTAACAGGCGACGATGTCTACTGGGGCAGTATGCTCGGCATGGCAGAGCTTATCGCAGGCGGTGTCACATGCTTTAACGACATGTATAACTTCATGTCCGACACTCTGCGCGCTGCAAACGAAACAGGCATCCGAGGTGTAATCGGCGCAACAATAATCGATTTTGGAAAAAGTATTGATGAGCGGCTTGCCGAAGCTGACGATCTCTTTGCACAGCTTGCGGACAACGAGAGGGTAAATGCCGCAATTGCACCTCACTCGGAATATACAGTCAGCGACGACTCCTACGCTAAGCTGCTTAAATCAGCAGAAAAGCATAATTGCAGAATCCACGTGCACGTTTCCGAGACAAAGGGCGAGCACGAAGGGTGTATAGAGCGAAACGGTATAACGCCTATTGCACGGCTAAATAGTCTTGGAGTGCTCGATCTTCCGACTATGGCTGCACACTGTGTGTGGGTCAGCGACAGCGATATGGAGATAATGGCGGACAAAAACGTGGGCGTGATGTCCTGCCCGCAAAGCAATTTGAAAATCGGCAGCGGTATCGCGCGCGTTTCAAAGATGATTGATAGTGGCATTACTGTAAGCTGCGCGACGGACGGCGCAGGTAGTAACAACAACCTGTCCATGATGGAGGAAATGACGCTTCTCGCAATGCTGCAAAAAGGCTCCAACTACGATCCAAAGCTCATTCCTGCAAAAACTGCGTTGCAAATAGCTACAATCAATGGCGCGAAAGTGATAGGGCAGGACGACATAATCGGCAGTCTGGAAGTTGGAAAACAAGCTGACATCATCGTACTTGACACTACCGGACCGCGATACTGCCCGAGCGCAAACTTGCTTAACCATATGGTATACAGCGGCAACGACAGCGACGTTGTGCTTACAATGGTTGCTGGTGAGGTCTTATACGAGAACGGTGAATTCAATCGCTTAGATATTAACGAAGTGATGTCGAAAGCAGACAGCTCAGCAAAGAAACTGCTTGGGTAAAAGAGGTGTATAAGTGAAAAAAGGCAGACTTGTTATATTCATCATAGTGATATCAGCAATGCTTTTTGGCTGCGTAGCTGTAGACAATCAACCCGAGGACGCAGCGACACCCAAGCAAACTACAACGGGTGGTGTTAGCGAACCTGCGGACAACATCAATGTAAAAGAAATTGACATCACGCAGCATGACGAGCAAACCGTAATCACACTATATATGCTTAGCGGAAGTCGCGCAAACGGCTACACCGAATCAAAACTCGTAGATTTGCCCGAGTACGAGATTTCTATGCTAGCGCAGCCGGAACGTTTGAAAATTGTTCTTGACAATATCAGCTTTTGGGACTACGAGGAAAAGCCAACGTGGGCACTTAATAGTTTTGTTGTTGACTTATTTAAAGAAGTTCCTGCCGACAATAACACTTTAGTTTTCTATATTCAATTAACTCAAACCGCAGCGTATACCGTGCAAGAAATTGACGGCAACCTCGTAATCACGCTTATGCCGGGCGAGCCGCTGCAAGGCGTTCAATTCTTTTGCGTAACGGATGCTTTTTTAGAACACCAAGAAGGGTTATGGCCATCCAGCATCGACATGCAGCCCGTGCTTTGCTCAGACTCAATAAACAAATTGCTCATATCAAAGCCTTTTTCCACGCAGTTTGCTGCGCAAGAGTTTATGGCACAGAAAAACCAATTCCTATCTTCCGCTCAACTAGACAAAACAATTTACGTCATTTCGCTCATGCCGGGTACACTGCCAAATTACGAAATAGACTCTCACAACCCTCAGCTTGATGAAATGAGTGTCGTGATGAAGGAAGGCGTGCTAATGAGCACACCGCTTCTGCTCGAGAACGGAAAGTATCTGGCAGCCGCTCCCGATGGAAGAATAGCTTTTTCCAGAAGTTACAAACCGGATGAACCCTCTTTGCAGCAGGACAACTATCTTCTGTCAGAAAAGCTGTGGATTCAAGACCCAAACAGCAGAATTGCAGACATTAACGTACCTGAGTTTTTCTCGATTGACAAGGCCGCATTTTCATTTGACGGCAGCTACATCGCAATCCTTGACGTTTCGATAGAAAACAGTGTACTCTATGTATACGATTTTGAAGCCGAGTCGTTTTACAACCTTGGCGAAGAGGGTTTTGGCAATTTGACAGATTCATTTGCCTGGTCGGATACAAAAAACACTTTGTTTGCCATGACGGGCTCGGGCACAGGCGCGACCCAGCTCATGGGCTGCGATCTATCGCGCGAGGACGAGTTAAATATTTTTGCCGTAGAGGAAACACCGGGTTCATCGGGTACTTTGATTGTGTCGCAGGATCGGATATTCTTCGCAGACAAAATTGTAGCTGACGGCGGTATAATTTATGAAATAGGCGAAACGCGCAGAGAAATTACGAGCGGTGTTGATTTTATTGTTTCGGATGACGGGAAGACGATGCTGATTCTCGAGTCTTTCGCGGGCGAAGGAGAAGAGCGAACTGTCAACCTTAAACTTTGCAATATCGCCACCTCGCAATGCACGTATATTGCGCAAAATGTGCAAATCGAGAACTATAGCTTTTCGCAAAACGGCAATAAGGTTTACTACACGACAACTTTTGTCGATGACGGTGTCGATGATTACATATACGGATTTGTTTGCTACGATATCGTAACCGGCGTAAGTGAAACAATCGCGCATGCAACCACCGGCAATTTCTCGGTGGGTATGTCGCCAAGCGAAATATATTTCCTAAAAGAGATTATTGATACGGAGCAGAACTTTATTGCAACGTTCATATATGATTTAAGTTTATAGCACACAAAGGAGGCACAATGCAAGTTCCAATTTCAGAAGTTGAAAAAATAGCAACGTTGTCACGAATCAGCCTAAGCGAGCAGGAAAAGAAAATGTACCAGCATAACCTGCTTGACATACTCGAAGCTGCACAGAAGTTGAGTGAGCTCGATACAAGCGACGTTACGCCCACAGCACATATACAAGGGCTAGAGAATGTGACGCGAGAAGACATCGTGCAGGCTAGCATGGATAACGAACTACTGACAGCCAACGCGCCACAGAGTGAGCATGGCTGTTTCATCGTACCCAAAGTTGTTGAATGAGGTGAATAATTGAAATTATACGATATGACAATCAAACAGGCGAGCGATGCACTACAAAACAAGCAAATAAGCGCTGTCGAGCTAACAAAAGGTTTGCTTAACCGAATTGAGGATAAAGAGCAAAGCGTATCTACACTCAATACTGTTTGTGCTGACTTTGCGCTAAAAGAGGCAGAAGCATCGGATAAACGTCGTGCAGCCAACACGCAAAAAAGCATGTTCGATGGCATTCCCGCTATTATAAAAGACAATATCTGCACGAAGGGCATCAAAACTTCGTGCTCTTCAAAGATACTGGAGAACTTTGTGCCGCCATACAACGCCCACGTAGTTGAGCGCTTTGCGAATCAAGGCATCATCACTCTCGGTAAAGCTAATCTCGACGAGTTTGCTATGGGCAGCTCGACAGAAAACAGCGCTTTTGGAGCGACTTCTAACCCGTGGGATTTATCCCGTGTTCCCGGCGGAAGTTCGGGCGGCAGCGCAGCAGCGGTATCGGCAAGTTTCGCACCTCTTGCGCTCGGTTCAGACACGGGCGGAAGCATACGACAGCCTGCGTCATATTGCGGCGTAGTTGGTCTAAAGCCGACTTACGGTGCTGTCTCGAGATACGGACTCGTAGCGTTCGCGTCTTCATTAGACCAAATTGGTCCGATTACCAGATCGGTGGAAGACGCTGCATTTGCTCTAAACGCAATTTGCGGGCATGACAAACGCGACACAACTTCTATGGATGTCGAATATCCTGACTACACTCAAGGCATTTCGGACGGCGTAAAAGGCATGAAAATCGGGCTACCAAAAGAATACTTCGCTGATGGACTTGACACCGAAGTTAAAGATGCACTCAGCGCTGCTGTTAAAGCTCTCGAGTCACAAGGCGCGATTGTCGAGGAGACCACTTTGCCGACGTTCGAGTACGCACTAACAGCGTATTACATCATCTCTTCGGCCGAAGCCACCTCCAACTTATCTAGATACGACGGCGTAAAGTACGGCTATAGAGCAAGCGACTTTGACGGCATCACAGACTTATACACACAAACGCGAAATCAAGGCTTCGGCGACGAAGTCAAGCGCAGAATGATGCTCGGTAACTACGTGCTAAGCTCCGGATATTACGACGCGTACTACATGAAAGCGCTCAAAGTTCGCACGCTCATCAAGCAGGACTTCGACGCACTGTTCGAAAAATACGACTGCATCATATCGCCGAGCGCACCGGCTCCCGCGTTCAAAGCCGGCGAAAAAAGCGACCCTATGCAAATGTACTTGACCGACATATACACCGTTCCCGTAAACATCGCGGGTTTAACTGCAATATCCGTGCCATGCGCTATGAGCAACTTAGGGCTTCCAATCGGCATTCAACTCATCGCAAAACCGATGGGCGAGCCTACAATGCTCAAAGCCGCTTACGCGCTGGAGCAAGCTTCACCTCCAATGGGTCAACCAACTTTTAAAGGAGGTGCGTAAAATGAACTTCGAAACAGTTATCGGACTTGAAGTCCATATTGAACTTGCTACTAAAACTAAAATATTCTGCGGATGCAAAAACGAGTTTGGGGGAGAGCCTAACACACACTGCTGTCCTGTTTGCATCGGCATGCCGGGCGTTTTGCCCGTGCTGAACGAGAAAGTTGTTGAATTCGCCGCAAAAGCCGGTCTCGCTTTAGACTGCAAAATAGCAAACTTCTCCAAGATGGACAGAAAAGGGTATTACTATCCCGACTTACCTAAAGCATACCAAATATCCCAGTTCGATCTGCCTATCTGTATCGGCGGGCACGTGGACTATAAGGACGGCGATATTGAAAAACGCGTCAACATCACTCGCATTCACATGGAAGAAGACGCGGGCAAGCTTCTGCACGAAGCGGGCACAGGCACTGCGGTAGACTACAACCGCTGCGGTGTGCCACTCATCGAAATCGTTACAGAACCGGATTTGCGTAGCGCAGACGAAGCAAAAGCGTTCCTCGAAACGCTAAAAAGCATTATACAGTACACCGGTGTTTCCGACTGCAAAATGCAGGAGGGTTCCTTGCGCTGCGACGTCAATGTATCTGTGCGCGAAGTTGGGTCAACTGTTCTTGGCACACGCACAGAAATGAAAAACCTTAACAGCTTTTCGGCTGTTCACGGTGCCATCGAGGCAGAAAGCGCACGTCAAATCGCGCTCATAACTGACGGAGGTAAGGTAACGCAGGAAACACGCCGTTTCGACGATATAAAAGGTAAAAGTTATGCTATGCGCGGCAAAGAAGAAGCGCACGACTACCGCTATTTCCCCGACCCGGATTTAGTACCGATCACCATCACTGACGAGCAGATTGCGCTATATCGTGACAGCTTACCAGAATTGCCGACAGCCAAGAAACAGCGTTTCATCGACGAACTCGGTTTGCCGGAATACGACGCAGATCTGCTGACCGGCGAGCGTGCTATCGCAGACTTCTTCGAAGCGAGCATAGCTGCCTACAACGAGCCAAAAAAGACTAGTAACTTTATAATGACAGATTTACTGCGTTTGCTGAAAGAAAACGGCGTTGAGCCGGACGACAACCCCGTTCAACCTATTCAGCTTGCACAAACTCTTAAGCTCATCGATGACGGTAAAATTAACGTTACTGTCGGAAAGACCGTTTTTGAAGACGTGTTCAAGACCGGCGACGACCCAAGTTCTATCGTAGAGGCAAAAGGGCTAACGCAAATCAACGACACGGTCGAGCTTAGTGGCATGATTAAGCAAATCATCGCAGACAACCCGAAGCCTGTCGCCGACTTTAAAGGCGGCAACAAGAAGGCGCTAACGTTCTTTGTCGGTCAGGTTATGAAAGCCACAAAGGGCAAAGCGAATCCAAAGGTTGTGAATGAAATTGTGCAAGAGGAACTGAAAAACGCATGAAAATTGGTAAACTGACAAACGAGCAGCTAAAAGAATTGGTGCTCGACAAATTAAACATCAGCACAGACGCTCTGTTGCAATCGGGCGTTGGCGAAGATTGCGCTGCGCTCGACTTTAACGGGCAGGCCTGCGTGCTTTCTACAGACCCAATTACTGGAGCGGTGGACAACATAGGCGCGCTAGCCGTGCACGTTTCAGGCAACGACGTTGCGTCCAGCGGCGCTCAGCCATCAGCAATCCTTGTAACACTGCTCGTTCCGCCGGACAAGCAAATCGCCGATATTCAAAAAGTAATCGACGAGCTTATCGAAACTTCAGCAAAATTAGGTATCGATATTATAGGCGGTCACACCGAAATTACCGATGCGGTAACTCGCATTGTTATCTCCACAACCGTAATCGGCAGAGTTGACACCGACAAGCTGATCAAGAGCAGCGGTGCAAACGTTGGCGATGACATCATCATGACAAAATACGCCGCGATAGAGGGCACATACATTATTGCTTCCGAGCGAGCTGACGACTTGCGCGATGTTTTGTCGGACAAAGACAAATCCGACGCACTTAACCTTATCAACCAAATCAGCGTAATACACGAAGGCATGATCGCAACCCACAACGGCGCAACAGCCATGCACGACATTACCGAAGGCGGTGTTTTCGGCGCAGTTCACGAGCTTTGCGAAGCATCAAACCTCGGCTGCGTGCTCAATAGCGACAACATACCGATTTTGGATGTTACGCAAAAAATCTGCGACCATTTCAACATCAACCCAAACCGACTTATCGGCAGCGGGAGTATGCTGATTACTACTGCGAACTCGAAAATAATGCTCAAAGCACTCTGCTCACAAGGAATTAAGGCAACGATAATCGGTCAAACAACTAAACGCGTCAAGACTGTGCTAAGCAATGGAATCGGATCAGAATTATCACCACCGCAAGCCGACGAATTGTTCTCAATCTAGGCAAATCTGGGCGTATTTGCGCGAAATACGAAGTTAATCGGCGTAAATGTGAACTTTTTGCGTAAAATGCTTAATTTTTTATATACTTTGTGCTATAATACAAATCCAATGAAAAAATATGGGTGGATATGCAATTTGCGTAGTATGACAGGCTTTGGCAGAGCCGAAGCAGAACAGGACAGCAAAAAGATAACGATTGAGCTGAAAACGGTGAATCACCGCTTTTTAGATATAAACATACGCATGCCGCGGACACTTGGCTTTGCAGAAGAGGGTATTCGTAAAACAATTAAGAAGCAGCTTTCACGCGGCAGAGTTGACGTTTTCGTAAACTACAGCGCTCTTGGCGATGATGAGAAAACCGCAACAGCAGACTTGGCGCTTATACGCTCGTATGTCGGCGCAGCCAGGGCAGCCGCACACGATTGCGGTATAACAGACGACCTTGCGCTCTCTCACGTCATTCGCATTCCTGACGCAATCGTTGTAAGCGAAGAGAAGGAAGACGAGAAACAGCTTACAGCACTTGTTCTATCTGCACTTGAGAAAGCGCTAGAGTCGCTGACTGATATGCGAACTCGCGAGGGTAGCGAGCTTGCGCTCAACATCAACGAATGTCTAGATTCGTTGATTGTGATAACAAATACTGTTGATACTAAGAAGGAAACTGTCGCGCGCGAATACAGCGATAAGCTAAAACTCCGTCTGCAGGACTTGCTGGACGGCGCGGTAATCGACGAAACGCGGTTCAACTCAGAAATCGCATACATCGCCGACAAGGCAGACATAACTGAAGAGATTGTGCGTCTCAACACGCACATCAGCCAGTTTGGACAAATAGCGAAAAAGAACATTGCAATAGGCAGAAAGCTCGACTTTGTAGTGCAGGAAATGAATAGAGAGCTGAACACAATCGGCTCAAAATCCTCGGATATGGACATCACTAACGCCGTTATTGACGGCAAAAGCATCGTAGAGAAAATACGTGAACAAGTTCAGAATATAGAATAAGTATTGGAGGAGTGGTTTATGAGTATCAAACTTATAAACATAGGGTTTGGCAACATCGTTTCGGCAAACAGACTGATTACAATAGTCAGTCCCGAGTCAGCGCCCATAAAGCGCATTATTCAAGAGGCCCGTCAAAAAGGCAATCTTGTAGATGCAACTTACGGCAGACGCACAAGAGCGGTAATAATCACAGACAGCGATCATGTCATTTTGTCTGCGGTACAGCCCGAGACAGTAGCGAACCGTT
>JABGQS010000039.1 GCA_018648645.1 Clostridia bacterium | reverse complement strand
GCGTAAACTCGCGATAGCTCGACTTATACACGTTGCCACCTTTGTCAAACAAAATCGTCCTGCATCCCGTCGTGCCTTCGTCAAACGCCATTACAAATTGCTTATCCATGCGAATATGCTCCCTTATATTTGATTGTAGCTATACTTCCATTCCGTACCTATGCGCTTTTGCCGTCGGGTACAGCGATATGCTCGGTATCGTGACGTCCGGCGTTCTTGTTGCCACATACAGCGTAATCTCCGAAACGTTTTCAACATCGATACAACTGTCGTGTATGCCATTTTCCTTCTCGTGCTCGTCCAGCCATCCGTCAAGATACGCAGGTCTGTCACCTTCATACAGTCCTTTGTCAATAATCGCCGTCATCGGCGTCTTCACATGCGAAGGATTGATAACAGTCACACCAATTTTCTTGTCCATGCCTTCCAGCAATATATTTTTGCTGAACCCCATCATGCCGTGCTTAGATGCTCGATACGGACTGTGCCCCGGGCTGGATGCCAGCCTTGCCGAAGACGAGCCCATGTTCATGATGCGACCGCCGCTCTCCTGCTTTTCCATTATTCTAAACGCTTCTCGGCAGCAGAGGAACACGCCATCAAGGTTGGTGTCCAGTATCATTCGCCATTCTTCCATAGTGACTTCCGAAACCGGCGGAGATAGCGAATCCTTGCCTGCGCTGTTGACAAGCAGATCCAATCCGCCCCACTTTTTCACAACGTCCGCAAATGTGTCTATCACTTGCTGCTCGTTAGCAACATCGGTATGATAACTGATGCAATCGCCACCCTGCTCACAAATCTCTTTGGTTACTCGGCTAAGGCGCTCGCTGTCGGTGTCAATCAGTGCAACTTTGCACTCGTTGCTTGCGAATATCCTACCAACGGCTTCTCCGATTCCCGATGCACCCCCTGTGATAATCGCTACTTTACCTTTCAATTTCCCTTCCATGATATCCTCCCATATGACAATATAAATTTTATACTTCGATAATACAATATAATTTTATTCTTGTCAATATTTCATGGAATTTAATTTTATTTTATTGACAAATCTCCTCGCCTTGTTTATTATATAGATAGTATTTATTAAATTATAAGAAGGTATAGTGCTATGAGTAAATCTTCCGATGAGCCGCAAGACAATAACGCGATAGACGTGATGTCACTTATCAACCGCAAAATGGCAGATCTCAACCCGGCTTTGCAGCGCGTTGGCAAATATATTATCGAGAACCCCAGCGAGAGCAAATCTATCACTACCAAGCAACTGGGCGCAGCGTGCGGTGTTGCCGAGTCCTCCGTAACGCGCTTTGTGCGCGAAGTCGGGCTAAAAAGCTTCTCGCAGCTTAAAATCATGCTGGCCGAATCCGTGCTAAACAAAAAATACGTCGAGCAGGATTACGACAGCTATGTTTACGAGAACGTATCTGCCGGCGACACCGTTGGCACAATATGCGACAAGCTTATATACCGCAACATCAACATGCTCAAGGAAACACGCCTGCTCATAGATGACGAGCGTTATATCAGCGCAGCCAAGGCTATATACAACGCAGAAACTATTGCCTTCTCCTGCTTTGGCAGCTCTGTCATCGCCGCAGAAGAGGCCGTAATGCGCTTCACGCGTGCCGGCAAAAAGTGCTCCTTTTTCCGCGACACCAACTCCCAGCTGATGACTTCAGCGATTCTCAGTAAAAAAGACGTTATAATCGGCATCAGCAACTCGGGTGACACTGTTGCAGTCGCGAACGCTCTCAAAACAGCGCAGGAAAACGGCGCAACCGCCATCGGTATCACAGCTTTTTCCGATTCGCTGCTTGCAAAAAACAGCGAAATTACCCTATTCTCGTCAGGCAACACAGTAAAAAGCAAGAGCAGCGTTGACGCTTTTGAAAACACAACCTCAAAGATTTCTCAGCTTTTGGTCATAGACATACTTTACAGCCTCTTTGCAGCGCAAAACCAAACCAAAGTAAAAAAACACTTGGAGAAAACCTACGAGGCGGTATCACACACCAGAATAAAAAATTGAATTTACATAAAGGAGAAGTCATGAAAGCAGCATACTACTACGGCAAGCAGGACATCCGCATTGAGGAAGTGCCCCTTCCGCAAATCGGCGACAGCGACATGCTCATCAAAGTCAAAGCAACAGCCGTCTGCGGAACAGACCTGCGCATTTTCAAGTTCGGACACTTCAAAATCCCCGAGGGCGATAAACGCGTTCTCGGTCACGAAATCGCGGGCGAAATAGTCAAAATCGGCAAAAACGTAAAAGGGTACGAGCTTGGTGACCGCATTGCAACACCGCCCAACATCGGCTGCGGACACTGCACATGGTGCATAAAAGGACTGAATCAGCTTTGCCCCGACTACGAAGCATTCGGAATCAGTATTGACGGCGGTTTTGCCGAGTATATGCGCGTTCCGAGCGACGCTATAGACCGTGGCAACGCAATCCTTATTCCCGACAGCCTGTCATACGAGCAGGCCGCGCTTTGCGAGCCATTGTCCTGCACATACAACGCATACGAGTCTGTAAATACAGCACCCGGCGACACCGTGCTCATCATCGGCGCAGGTCCCATCGGCGCATGCCACGTGATGATCAACAAAATGGCGGGCGCAGGCAAAATAATCGTTGCCGATATTTCGGACGCGCGCCTAAAGCAAATCAAGCAGTTCGGTGTAGACGTAACCATCAACTCGGCAGAGACCGACCTCAAAACGGCAGTCATGCGCGAAACGGACGGCATCGGTTGCGACGTCGTTATAACCGCATGCTCTGTTCCCGAGATTCAAACGCTCTCTCTAGAGCTCGCCGCGCGCTGCGGTCGCATAAACCTTTTCGGCGGCATGCCAAAGGGTAAAGAAATCGTGCCGCTTAACACCAACCTCATCCACTACAACGAGCTGCAAGTTGTCGCAACGACAGGCTCGTCCATAGAGGACTTCTATCAAGCGATGCGCATTGCTGCCTCGGGCAAAATCAACCTCGGCGCACTCGCAACCGCGCGTTTTAATATCGATGACATCATTCAAGCTTTTGACTACGCCCTCTGTGGGCAAGGCATGAAAGCTTTAATAATCATGGACTAGGGGGAAAAATGAAAGCATTGGTATTACACAAAAAGGGCGATTTGCGTCTCGATGAAGTAGAGAAACCATCGCCCAACGAGAACGAAGTTCTTCTGCGTGTAAAAGCAGCAGGCATCTGCGGCAGCGACATCGACCGCGTTATTCACGGCGGCGTATACTCATTCCCTCTCATCCCCGGTCACGAATTTGCAGGTCAGGTCGAGCAAGTCGGCGCAGGCGTAGACCCCAATCTCGTCGGCAAAAGAGCGGCTGTCTTTCCACTTATTCCGTGCAAAAAATGCCCAAGCTGCGAAATCGGTCAATACGCCCAGTGCGAAGACTACGACTACATAGGCTCTCGGCGAAACGGCGCTTTTGCAGAATATGTCGTGGCTCCTGCAGCTAATCTCGTCCTTGCTCCAAATGACAACATTACATACGAAGAGCTTGCGATGTGCGAACCTGCCGGCATCGCTATGCACGCAGTCCGTCTTGCGAACATCGACATCGGCGACACGATAGCCATTTTCGGCGCAGGTCCAATCGGTCTGCTCCTCGCTATGATTGCGAAAAACACACGCGGCTGCAAAGTTCTGCTCGTAGATGTTGACAGCAAAAAAGTCGATTTCGCAAAATCAATCGGGTTTGCTGATGCAATCAACAGCCTTGAAACCGACCCGATCGAGTGGATAAGCGAGCAAACAGATGGCATAATGGCGGATGTCAGTTTCGAAGGTGCGGGTGTTTCCAAAAGTGTGGAGAACTGCTTGCTGGCAACACGCAAGTTCGGCAAAGTAATCGGCGTGGGTATCCCTCACAAAGACATCACCGTATCCATGCAAGCCTACCAAGTTCTGCTTCGGCGTCAGCTTTCGCTTATAGGCACTTGGAACTCGCTCTTCAGCAGCCTGCCAAAAAACGAATGGAAGCTCACAGCCAACCTCATAGCCAATGGCACAATAGACGTTTCTCCGCTCGTATCGCACCGCGTCAGCCTCAGCGTCGGCATCGCCCCCATCGAAATGATGGCGAAGCGCGAGGAATTCTTCAACAAAATAATGTACATGCCGTAGCATATCATAATTTAGCACCAAAAAGGAGCTGGTATATCGGACAGCTCCTTTAGTATATTGCTATTCTAGTTCATCTCTTCCCCACCGGCAACGTTAATCGCCTGCCCAGTCATATAACTCGCTTCGTCAGATACCAAAAACGTCATCACGTTAGCGACGTCTTCATAGCTGCACGTGCGCCCAAGCGGCACCTTCGCATCATAATACGCCCTAATCTCGTCGTCGTCCATACCCCTGTTCGCGCCATACTGCTGCGTCAAGCTGTCCGTCCAAAGCGGTGAATCCAGCAAATTTCCGGGGCAAATCGCATTAACACGTATGCCAAACTCCGCAAACTCCAGTGCCAAGCTCTGCGTCAACCCTATCCCGCCAAACTTGCTAGCGATATACGCCGAGTTCTTATACGAGCCCTTTTTGCCGCTTTTGCTGTTTATCTGTATAATGTTGCCGCTGCCCTGCCGCTTCATCATTTTACCTGCTGCCTTTGCGCACAGAAAATATCCAACAAGGTTTACATCGACCACCTTTGCCCACTCTCCGGCAGGGAACTCAAGCGCAGGCTTTGCAATCACGATCCCCGCATTCGCCACCAATATATCAACCGCGCCAAACTTTTTGACAGCAGTGTCCACCATTGCGTTCACCTGCTCCTCGTTGGTGACATCCACCTGCACCGCCACAGCATCAGCATAATCCTTCACCGTTTCATTCAGCGCATCAATATTGATATCCGCAACCACCAGCTTACAGCCTTCATAACCCAGCCTCTGTGCCAACGCTCTGCCGATTCCCTGCGCCGATCCGGTCACAATTGCAACTCTTCCTTCCAATCTTTTCATCGTTTCCTCCGCACTATATTTCTTTCGCATTCTCTATTATATACTTTTCTGCCTGCGCCGACCACATACCGTTGTTGCTGCGCGTGATTATCGCCAGCTCCGCAAAAAACGGATCAACTTTTCCCAACTTCTCAAAGTCAGCAATCGCAGTCAAAGGCATACTCTTCTGCGTATAAATCAGCTTCTTGCCACCAGCAATATTCGCCAAGTTTCGTGTCGTCTCCACAGCGCAATCGAGCCCACCGACATGCGTAATCATCGCCGTCGGGTTAATTGCCCCATCGCGCATCAACACAAGCGCTTCTTTCATGTCGTCCTTATTGCCGCCAGTAGTGCCAACAACGTGCGTTGCACTGTAATGCACATTATAAAAGTTCATATCTGCTGCAAATGCAGTGTCCGTTGGTCCGGCGAAAAAGTTCAAGCATCCGTCTTTACCAAGCACGCTGTCAGAGAGCTCCACCGCCTGCTTCACCTGCGCGAACACCATAACGTCGTCATAGCCATCACCGTTCGTCAACGCCATCATTTCCTGCTTGCTGTCGCCATGCGTATTCAAGTAAACAAGCTCAATCCCGTCTTCCCTTGCATCCTCCGGCGTATAAATCGCTTGCGCGCGCCGCAGCCTGCTCTCATCAATATCCGTTACAACCAACAGCTTCGGTCGCCGCCCGCAATGCAGCGCATAGTCGATTGCTCCAAGACCCATCGGTCCCGTGCCACCGATTATCGCCATCGCGCCGCCCTCGCGTATGCCCATATCGTGCACATACTCGCCCTGCCGCGTGTGATACGACGCATGAAACGCGCCGATAATGCACGACATTGGTTCGCTCATCGAGCCGTGAAAGTAAGCTTCCCCGTCAAAGCGCAGCAGACAATCAAGCTCCATCACTTCGTTTGGAATAATCACATAAGTAGAAGTGCCGCCTATATACCGATACGAAAAACCGGGCGCGGCAAACGGATCGTGCTTTTGGTTCAGCGCTGTCTGAATCGTAAACTTGCTTCCAACCTCATACTTGCCCTGCCACTTTGCGCCCACCTTAATCAACTCTCCACAAAACTCGTGTCCCATCATCACGGGGTTTTCCGCAATATCGCTCGGCACACGCTTGTGCTCACTGCCTTGCAGGACTGTCTTATACGTAGACATACAAATGCTGTCCGTCACCACGCGCGCCAAAATCTCGTCCTCTTTCAGCTTTGGCAGATCAAACTCATCCAGCCTCAAATCATTTTTACCATGCAGGCGCAAACCCTTTGTCTTCATCAGCTTCCTTCCCACTTTACAAACGAAATGGCAAGCCATAGTTTGCGCTTGCCATTAATTCAGTATATTCGATATCCCTCTACGGTATCAACACTACTTTTGCAAGCGATTTGTCAAGTATCCCGTCCAGCCCCGTTTGGAAATCCTGTATCGGCATCGTTGTGATTATCTTTTCAAACGTATCCTTGCGCTTGCGTAGTATCTGCCCCGCTTCCTTCACATGCGCAGCAGTAGAGTCGGATGTACCGTACAGTATCAGCTCGTTGTAATGAATCGTCCTGCTGTTCATGTTCAGCATCTCGTCGCCCACCGGCAAGCTCGCGAAATACGACACATATCCGCCCTTTTTGGCATACTGCACGGCATTTGCCTGCACAGCATTGCTCGGCGCAGTGATAATCACCAAATCGAACCCATCGCCGCCCGAAAGCTCCAAATACTCTTTATCCAGCTCGTCTCTGCCAATAACTTTATACCCGATGTCCTCCATGATGTCCCGCTTCACACCCGGGTTGCTCACGCAAACGATATTCTTTACGCCGTATTCGCTCAATGCAATCGCGTGCATCATGCCCAGCGCGCCAATACCGACTATCAATGCCGACTCGATTTTGTCCATCGGCAGTCTTCCGAGTCCATTAATCGCGCAAGACATCGGCTCGCTTAGCGCCGCAATCTGCGCATCCAAGTCGCCGACCTTTACGACATTACCCATCGATACCGCTTTTGCAGGCACAACCGTATACGCCGCCATCGCACCGTCGCAATGGAACCCCATCGCCGTGATGTTCTTGCAGATGTTCGTTTTGCCCTGCTTGCAATATATGCACTCGCCGCAGCCCATAGTGGTCGCCATCGTAACTCGCTCACCGATTGAGTATTTGTCAACACCCTTACCAAGGTCAATAATCGTGCCGCAAAACTCATGCCCGATCGTCGCTGGCGCGTTCATCCTCGGATTTCCGAGTTTAAACGTTTTCACATCGCTTCCACATATCGCGCACGCTTCAACCTCAATAAGCATTTCGCCGTCCTTAACCTTTGGTATTTCGCCAAACGGCTCTACCCGCAGATCCTTCACACCATGGTACACAACTTTATATCCTTCTGCTTTACTCAAAATACCCCTCCATTTGCTTCTGTCAGCTGTCTTTATAAAATTTATCTCAAACTACTCCCAGTAGTTATCCATCATATCTATCGCTTTTCTAAACGAAAAGTACTTGCTTGTATAAACCTCGTATTTACTCTCATCCGGCTCCACTTTTCTCGTTAGCTTCACCATGCTTTTCACAGCCTCATCCAAATCCACGAACGCATTTGTCGCAACCCCCGCGCACATCGCCGCACCAAGCGTCCCAAGCTCGCTGGCTGCCGTCACTTCCATGGGCATTTGCAGCACGTCCGCAAACATCTGCACCCACACCTTCGACCTCGCCGCGCCCCCCGCGATTCTTACCGCCTTTGGGTCACTTGTAAACCTCTTTATTTTTTCTATATGGAACCTATGCGAAAAACAAATCCCTTCGTATATCGCGCGTATAATGTGCGCTCGCGTATGCCACCCCTGCAAACCGATAAACATCGCTTTGGCTTTCGGATTGGTGTTGCTACCGTAAAGATACGGCACAAAAACGATATCCGCGTCCTGTGGCTGCGTATCTTTAACAGCGTCGTTGCACACATCGTACACCGACTCGCCCTTATTTTGCGCTTCTTGCTTTTCCTTCTGCAAAAACTCGCTTACAAACCACTCCAGATTGCTTGCAGATGTCGGGCTTCCCTCCAGCATCAGCCAATGCCCGGGCTTGCTATATACCGTCGTGCTAAAAAAGTCTTTTGACACTACAGGCTTATCGCTGACAAACTGGTTGTTGCACCACGTGCCCACAATCACGTTCCATATCGACCCGTCCATCATGCCCGCCGCAATGCCTGCCGAGTCTATATCATACAACCCTCCCGAAACAGGCGTTCCTTCCACGAGTCCCGTCAGCGCCGCCGTTTCTTTTGTAACACTGCCGCACAAATCAATCGACTGCACAATCGGCGGCATTTTATCTCTCAAATCCTCAATGCCCATAGTGCCTAGTAACTCGTCATCATATCCGCATGTATTGATGTTGCACGCGCCGCTTCCCGATAGCGTCGTAATCTCCGCACCTGCGCTCCCCGTCAGCTTATATCTTACATAATCTACGATTGAGAATATCCACTTTGTGTTGTCCAGTACTTCGCTCTTATTTTCCTTCAGCCATTTCAGCAAACACACCGTCAGCCCAGGCCAAAGCACTTGCATAGCCTTGCCGTGCGCCTTATCAAACGTGCCGTCATTACTCCATCTGTCCACAATATCCGCCGCGCGCGAGTCCATACCTTCGATAGAGTTGCACACAGGTCTTCCGTCCTCGCCCACCAAATGCACGCCATTCCCATGCCCGGTAATCGAAACAGCAGCAATATCCTTTGCATCAACGCCCGACTTTTGCACCGCCTGCTTTATCGCCTCGCAGTTGGCGTTCCATATGCCGTCCATGTCGCGCTCATAAAATCCCGGCTGCGGCGAGGTCATCTCGCACTTACTGTCAGCTACCGAAATCTCGTTTCCGCTCATATCATAAATGGCAGCTTTGATAGCTGTGCTCCCGTTATCTATACCCATCAAATACTTCGCCATCACTCAACCCTTCCAAAAAAATCTGCTTGCCTACCTATCCGTTGCAGTAACCAAGTTCTGCACGCGTCATAAAACTAGTGCCCGCAGTCACAAAAAAACAACGCCGCCCGTTGTAATAACTTTTACCGGATGACTAAACAGCAAATATTTCAACCAACTCGTTACTCTTCTATGCTTTGTTCATCAACTTCAGCGATAATCAAATCAAGCCCGCTCTCTTCGGCACTTCGTTTTTGACCTTGCGTTATCCCGGAATCCGTAATCAAACAATCCACCCTATCAATCGGGCAGACAATACTAAGATACGATCGGTCAAACTTGCTGCTGTCGCTGATAATATACACCTGATACGCCGCATCCATCATCGCACGCTTAATCTGGCTTTCGAACAAGTTTGGCGTCGTAAACCCGCTGCCAAAATCGATACCGTTGATACCGATAAACGCTTTGTCCACCCTCAGGCTCTTTAGAGCTTCTTCTGCGATCGCGCCAAACGTGCAATAAATGTTATATCTGGCTTGCCCGCCGATATGGATAAGCTCAACATTTTGCGCGTTTATCAGCTCCCATGTCGTTATAAACGAATTGGTAACCACAGTTATGTCCTTCTTGTCGCCGTTTTTAATCAGCTTGGCAAGCTGTGTACCTGTTGACGATGCATCAATTATAATTGCGTCCTTGTCCTCAATGGTGTTGTACGCCTGCTGCGCAATCGCCTTTTTGCGCTCCACGTTTTCCTGCGCAAGCTCACTAATCTGCGGCTCAAACGCCGTGCTCATCTTTCGGATGGCACCGCCGTGTGTCCTTTTTAGCGCGTTCTCTTTTTCGAGATCCTTCAAATCACGCCTTATGGTTACTTCCGACGTGCCCAGCATCTCGCTCAGCTGCGTTACCGCAACCGACTTATTTTTTTTCAACAAATCAACAATAAACTGCTTTCTTTCATGTGCTATCAAGATATTTACCTCGACAATCCGATTTATTCAATAGATAGGAGTCCCAAAACGGTACAGTTGCTTTCGATTTTGTTCTAATTTGTATTTTATACAAGATTTATGACTTTGTCAACGTTGCAATTCTGTTCTTTTACTTGTTTTTCTGTAAAAAAATCGGTTTTTACTATATATTTATCTAAATCAGTGTTATAAACTGATTTCGCCTACAACGGCACAAGATTATGCAGCTTTAAAAGTCTCAAATAAGAAAAAAGAATGAAGAGATTCACCCAGCATTCATTAATATATCTATGAATAGCTAAATTATCTCGCAGCGCACACTTGCTGGTTTTCGCAGGTTCTACGCTATTTCGACGCTGATACCCTTGCTCTCTATCTCAGCGACTATTTCCTCCGGCGCATCGCTGTCAGTAATAATATGATCGATCTCTTTCAAATCAGCGAATTTAGCAAAAGAGGCCTTACCGAGCTTAGTACTATCAGCCAACAATATCACTTCGTCCGCAAATTCTACCAGCCTCTCCTTCACTTGCGCCTGCTCAATGTTCGGAGTGGTAATCCCGCGCCTTACCTCAACCCCGTTTGCAGCAATAAAACTTCTGTCAACGCTAAGCTCTTTGAGCGAGTTCAAAGCAATCAGACCAATTGTGCTGTGGAAATTTCTGCGCACCGCTCCGCCTGTCAATACAACGTCCATCTGCGAATTCTCTTCAAGGTGCAGTGCAATTTTTAAATCATTTGTGACAACAGTAATATTCTTTTTGTCTGCCAGCTGCTTCGCAAACTCAAGCGTAGTGGTCCCCGTATCAATCGCAATAATATCTCCGTCCTGCACATAATTCATAGCGGCCTTGCCTATAGCCACCTTCTGTTCAATATTCTCCACTTCCTTTTGATATGAGTTAAGCTCAAAACTCGCTTTCTTGTTGCTCATTGCCCCGCCGTGCGTGCGTTTTAGCAGCCCCGCGAGTTCGAGCTCCCGCAAATCATTACGAATTGTAGCGGGAGAAACTGAAAATTTCTCGCAAAGAGCTGCAACCGTCGTTTTAATCTGCCTGTTAATAAGCTCGACGATCATTTGCTTTCTTTCCTCTGCGAATATGTTTTCTTCAGGATTGTTGTTCATAATTAAAATCCTTCTCTCTCATATATTGGATGCAACGCTTCAATTATATCTTTATACGCTTCAAAATACGGCTGGTACAGCTCGTGCTTATCCATGTCCGGCTCAATAGTTTCAGCAATCTTTGTCACTTTTAATATCGGCTCAGTTAAGCTGTCAAACAAACCAACGCCATAACCGGCAACAACTGCAGACCCGACGAGCGCACTATCACTTCTCTCCAGCTTGGCATACGGCAGCCCAAGTATATCGGCCTTGATAGAGTTGAACAGCTTGCTCTTTGCACCGCCGCCGATAGCGTAAACAACTTCCAGAGCCAAATCAGGATAAAGCTCATTTGCAACCTGCTGATAGAATCTGTTCTCGTACGCAAGCCCTTCCATAATCGCTCTGTACAGGTGCTCACGCTTGTGCGAAAACTTAAGACCAATCCAGCTTCCCCGAACGTTCGGGTCGTTTGGCAGCACTCGCCCTCCAAAATGCGGAATAAACACCAAACCGCCGCTGCCGGGCGAAATATCCTTCGCTTCCGCCGACAAATCGTCATAGCTGATTTTGCCGTCACGTCCGGCAAGCTCGTTTCTAAACCACCTCAAGCAAAGCCCCCCGCCGTTAATGAAACCAAAAGGCTGCCAATGTCCGTCCAGCACGCTGCGCATTTGCATAAACGCCCCGTGTTTCGTGTCCGGTTTATAATCGTCTACAAAAAAGCTGAACACCGACGCTGTCCCGCCGACATCATAAACCATACCTTTTCGTATTATTCCGGCGCCAAAAGCCGTTGCAGCCTGGTCCCCGCATCCCGCGACGACAGGCATGCCTTCGCTAAGCCCGGTAGCCTGTGCAAAATCTCGCGCAACCTTACCCACAACGCTTGTCGGCTCAGTGATTCTTGGCAGTTTATTCTTGTCAATATCAAAAGGGTAAATCAACTCGTCCGCCCACGTTTTGTTATAGTTATCGGCAAAACAAGTAAAATGCAAATTTGTATAGTCAATAAATGCATCGCTGCCTTTCAGCCCGCAAATCCTGCCGATTGCGTATACGCTGGGAATTATCCATTTGTCGGTCCTTGCATAAGCCTGAGGATGCTCACTCTTCCACCAAACTATCTTTGGACCATGATCATACGTCACGGCAGCTCCTGTCAGCTCCAATATCCTCTCGCCGCACCGCTCTTTCATTACACCCATGTATTTTTCGCACCGCGTGTCCAGCCACGAATCATAATACGTAGTAGAATTCCAATCTTTGTCGACGCCCATAATACCCGACATTTGCGAGTCTATGCCGATAGAGCAAACGTCTTTGCCGGGCACACCCGAGCGTTCCATAACGTCTTTTACAGTATCAACGACAGAATCAAATATCTCGTCAGGGTCTTGCTGAATCTCGCCGGCATTCGGGCTGATTAAGTTCGACTGCACAAAACTCGTTGCAATCTCATTAAGCTGTTCGTCGTAAAGAACAGTTTTCGTGCCCTGCGTTCCCATATCTACCGCTATAACATACCTGCCCATAGAAAACCCTCCGCTATTAGTTAGTGTCGTTGCTACATTTGTATAACGTTCTTTAGCCCTACAGCATTTTCCGCCATTTCAAACGCTATATGAATGTCCTTCAGCTCGAATTTGGCTGTAACCAAATCTGAAACATCAAGAATCCCCTCGCTTATAAACTTCAGCGTTTGCCTAAAATGCGCAATATTCGCGCGCGTACTGCCCGTCACAATCAGCTGTTTATAATGGATAATATTCGTGTTTATCGACACATTCTCCTTGTTTTTCGGCAATCCGCCAAAAAAGTTTATCCTTCCGCCATAGTCCATCAACCCAAGCGCTGCCTGCTGCACCTCCGGCGATGGGCAGGCCGTGATGCACACATCAAGCCCCTCGTCCGTGTTGTCCATAACAAACTCTTTTAAACTGTCCCCGTGATATGTGATGATGCGCTCGTCGATTTGTCTGCAAGCATCAAGTCTTTCGCTCGATAAGTCGTTCATAAACACCTTGCCTGCGCCCGCCATAAGCGCCAGTTTTGCGTGCATGATGCCGATAGGTCCCGCGCCAACCACCAAAACCGACTCACCGGGTTTAATATCGCATTTCAGAAAACCGTTGTACGCGCACGAAAGCGCCTCGTTAATAGCCGCGTCGTCAAAAGTCACACCCTTTGGCATCTCCATCAAGTTCCCTTGGCGCACCGCCTTTTCGGGCACAACAACATACTGTGCAAACGCACCGTCCATATTTATGCCAAACGCAGTAAACTTGTTGCATAGATGAAAGTCACCCCGCACGCACCTGTTGCATATACCGCAGCCGATATTGGGCGCAACAGACACACGCATGCCTTCGCCGAATCCCTGGGCGCAGTTGCCCGCCTTTTCAATCACGCCGCTAAACTCGTGACAAAGCGTGCGCGGATGAGCCTCGTCAATTCCGGCATAGCTGTTCTTATACATACGTATATCCGTACCGCAAACAGCCGCGCTCTTCACTTTCAGCAACACTTCATTCTCGTTTATACTCGGCACTTCTATCTCGCCCGTACGCAAATCTCTTTTCCCGTACAGTCTCGCTGCCAACATTTTCATATATGTCCCTCTCCTATGGCTTAACTATTTGTTTTTGCTTAATCGACTCATTGCCTGCTTTAACTATCTTCACTGCCATTTTACCGTCCAGCCCCGTAACTTGAGGCTCCTTATCGTTTAATACACAGTCGATAAAATGCTCATCCTCTCTAAGGTACGCATCCTTAAACAACGTTCGCCAGCTGTCTATAAACGTGCTGTTAATCGATTTATCCTTCTTGATAATCTGCATGTTATACGCATCTTTTTTGCCAATGTGTATTATACCTTCTGTTCCCAGTATCTCGACCCTCGCGTCATACCCGTACTGAGAATACGAAGCCGCATCAACGCTAGCCTGCACACCGTTCTCGAATGTTCCCGTCATCAGCACAGTGTCATAATAGTCAGGATATTTATCTGCAATATCCTTGTTCTTATAATTGCCCGCAACCGCATACAGCGACTTTAGCTCGCTTCCCGCAAACCAACGCACTGTGTCAATATCGTGGCTGCCTATCTCCGCCAAAACGCCGTTGCTCTTCTCAATGTCCAGCATCCATTCGTGCGGTTTGCTCGGTCCGTGCGACAGCGATTTTATCATCACCACTTCGCCGATTTCGCCATTGTCAACAGCCAGCTTTGCCTGCATAAAGCTCCCGTCGTGTCTGCGCATAAATCCAATCTGCAGCTTCACATTGTTTTGCTGCGCCGCCGCTATCATATCGTCGCATTCGCTCTCTGTAATCCCCATTGGTTTCTCGCATAGAATATGCTTGCCTGCCTGCGCACACGCAACAACAATATCTCTGTGATACTTTGTCGGCGAAACAACTACAAAAGCATCGATATCTTCATCCTCTACAGCCTGCTTATAATCCAAATAGTATTTGTCTATCTCTAAAGTCTTGCACGCAGCTTTTGCGGCATCCTCGACCGGGTCTACAACTGCCGTCAAGTCTGCGTTCTGTATCCTCGATCTAAAATTCACCGCGTGAATCATTCCTGCTCTGCCTGCCCCTACTAAGCAAATCCTGGGTTTTCCATTCATAATGTCTCCTCAAACGCGAATTATCATAATCGCTCTCATATGTTGTTGTTTCTTCATTATTGTTATTATACATTTTCGTTTTTTCATTGTCAATCGCCGAAATCGCGCTGTTCTAGCTGTGTGACGGCAATATTTTGAGGCCGTCCAACGTTGTAGTACTACAAAAACCCCTCGTTACCGTTAGAAACACGATTGCAAAGGGCTTTTTCCCCGGTGTCCATCGCAGTACGCAACTGCGGACAACTTGATAAAAGTTGAATACCAGACATATAGCTAAAAGTCTCACATAGTGGGCTAGTAAGCGAAATCCGCATTAATGAAGGATATTGGGTCTTGTCACTAAATGCATTAGGTACATTGCTCACATACCTTTATATACTTTACTGTTTCTCGTGCAGCAAAATCTCAGTATTTTTCTCTTGCAGTCAACAGTTTGGCTTGACCCTCGCAACTTCCCCTCAACCCTGCTCAATCTGTTCGGCGTTTCTCGCGTGTTGATAGAACAGCTCGGCAACAGCCTCGTAATCCCCTAGCCCGCTCATCTGCATATCCACCTCGAACCCTTGTGAAACTAAAACGCTTTTCCACGAATCCTCGCCCTCTCCTGCCATGTCGTTTTTCGCATGGTCTCCGGCAACAATCATGAAAGGCATAAGGGTAACTTTTCCAACTGCGTCGCCGCGCATCTTGCTAATCGCGTGTTCTAAAACGGGGAACCCCTCCACCGTCGCAACATATACGTTGCGGATGCCGCGATAACGCAAATAATCCTCCAGCATACAATAAGCCGCGTTGCTGTGATGTCTCGTCCCGTGTCCCATCATCAACACAGCTTCGTGCTTGCAGGCTATTTCCCTAATTAACTTCGCGATATGCTCATAATCTTCGATACCATTAAGCAGCGGTTTGCCAAGCGTAATGGCTTCAAACGAATCACGAAACTCCATTACCTCATCTTTTGTCTTGTCGAATTCCAGCGCGTTTAAAACATGAAGCGACTGACACACAACATGCGTATATCCCGCTTCACAAATCTTCCCCAGCGCCTGCGTGGGTGTGTCAACTTGAATCCCGTCGCGTTCCTTCAGCTTGCTGATAATTCTGCGCGATGTAAATGCGCTAAAGCTCTTGTGCTCGCTATATCGCTCATTAATGTACGTTTCAATACGCTCAATTGTTTCCCGCGCCTGCGGATAGCTTGACCCAAAACTGATGGTTAGCAAAGCTTTTTTGGTTTCCTGTGCCAAAGTTGCAACACCCCTCTTTAATATGCCCATATTCTATACGCCTTGTCAGTAAAGCGCAATGTCGTGACAAATCAATTACGAAAAAAGCCCAAGAAAACTCTCGGGCTTTCGCATAATCAAATCGATCGAGCTATTCCTCAGAAACAATCGGTTTCTCTTCAAGCACCGACTCTTTTTCATCAAACAACGTCTTATTTCTTGTGTCAAGCTTCAACGCCTTTTCCAATATCGGAATGATAATCATTGCGATCACAATATTGACGGCAGCAGCAATCGACAGCGGCAATATCATCGACACAACCATACCCCATCCGAACAGGAATATAAACGGAATCAGTGATATTGGGCCGTTTACAATGAGCGCCGTAATTGCCGCAGGTATCTTAAAGCCTTTGCGATAGATAAGACCAAACACAAACATTGTGATGAACATTGTAGCCATTACTATCAAATGGGCGACAGCGCCAAACGGGAATCCGCTGTACAGCGCAGTGAACAAATGACCCAGTGCGCCAACGATACCTCCGACCAGCGGTCCAAACAGCGCTGCTGCAACAAACCCGGGCAGCGAGTCAAACGCCAGTGTCGTAATCGGCGGAATCGGAATCCTCACCAACGCCAATACTGCGCTTAGTGCAATGAGCATTGCAAGAGTAATAATTTTCTTCGTGGTAATACGTTTCGTAATCATCATTGTTCTCCTTCGAAAAAGTTTTTTCAGCGCCTTTCCAAAGCGTCTGTTTTTTCGAATCTCGTATGTTTACTTTCACCCATTGCTTTTAAAAACAAAAAACCACACTAAATATTAGTGCGGATTTTTCCATCATCTCACATAGGCTGGCCTTTTCACACGAAAGCCGACTAATTAAAACTTAAGGCAGGTCTACTGACTTAGGATCTCGGCTTTGCTGCCGCCTTCCCCCTTGCGGAGTGGCTAATTGGCACAAAGCTAACCTTTTACAGTGGCGGGACCGTTTGGGACTTACACCCAATTCCCTATTCTCTCCTTGCGGAGCACCTCAAATCATTATTTAATTAATGCCATTATATACATCAGCTTTCCCAAAGTCAACCCCGAGAACCGAATTATTCTCGCAAAAAATATGATTGTTACAAACGATGCAAATATGTTATATTAGAGAAGCAAATATGACATATTGGAGCAATAGAAATGAGCCGAGACTTAATCGTTATCCCATCTGAGCAAAACCAGAAAATCATCATCGCAACCGATTGCAGCGGTGCTTGCGGACCAAAGAAACTGGACGTCGTGGTAGTGCCTACTGTGCTCACATCGTACTATACCGCTAGAGTCGCGTTTATGGAAATCATGAGCGTGCGTGCAACGCCAATCGCATACACTGTTTCCAACTTTGTTAAAGGCGGATACGACGATATTCATGATGGAGTAGCTAAGCTAACCGGCGAGCTAAAGTTGCCTAACCTCGCAAATATCACCAGCTCGGAAACCAACTTCGAGATGCTGCAGTCAGCCGTCGGCATCAGCGTAGTCGGCACAATGATGGGCGAGATTGACGACAACGCAGAGGGTCTGTTTCTCGCAGTCGTTGGGTTGCCTCTTGTCGGCGACGAAATGCTGCAAAACTTGGACAGCGTATTGCAGATGGACACTTTCACCGGCCTGCTAAGCGACACCAAAGTGCAAAAGCTGCTGACTG
>JABGQS010000038.1 GCA_018648645.1 Clostridia bacterium | reverse complement strand
TTGGCTCTTTTTTATTTGAATTCCCTTTTTACACCATTATACGGACTTTATCTATATATTTGTATGTATTGTTATGTGAATAATACTTTTATTTGTTTTTAAAGTTTTAGCAGTCCACCTGTTAAATAGAAGTGCATGAATTATATATCTTAGGGAAGCGAAGTGGTTTAATGGCAAGAAAGAAAAAAATAGTAGACGCCCTGGCAGCAAGCGAACAGAAATATCGTCACTTGTTTTCTGCTGTAAGAGACCCTCTATTTTTGCTTGACCAAGAAACCGGCGAGATTCTGGATGTAAACGAAGCTGCTTGCCTTTTATACGGATATAGTCGCGACGAAATTTTGACTTTAAGAGACATTGATATATCTGCCGAGCCGGAAAAAACAAGACAAGCAATGATCGAAGTGCCTGCTCATATTCCGATAAGATATCACAAAAGGAAAGATGGTTCAGTATTCCCGCTTGAAATTACCGCGTCCAAAGTTATCATCAATGGACGAGATTCCATCATCGCTTCTATGCGTGATATCACACAACGTATCAAAATGGAGAAACAGCTTTTCAGCGAGAGAAAGATTTCCAAGACTTACCTTGATCTGGCTAGCATAATGTTTGTGGTACTTGGAAGAACAGGAACGATTAACGCCATCAATAAAGAGGGCTGTGATATCCTTGGTTATGATGAGAAAGACATAATTGGGCAATACTGGTTTGACACTTTCTTACCGACACGAGATGCGCAGGAAGTAAAACAGATTTTTAAAAAGGTAATATCCGGAGAATACGATAATTTTAGATTTTTCGAAAATACGATAGTCACAGCAAGCGGTGAAGAGCGAATTATTTCGTGGCACAACACCACCCTCAAAGACGACAAAGGAAACATTACCGGTGTGTTGAGCGCGGGCAGTGATATTACCGACAGAAAGAAAACAGAGAACGCGCTGATTGAAAGCGAAAGACGTTTGGTCGCTGCACAATCTATGGCGCAAGTGGGCAATTGGGAGCTTGAGATAGGTGCGCAAAGTATATGGGGGTCAAAGCAAGCCCTGAGCATTTATGAATATGATGACAATTCTCCGTACGTACCGCTGGACGTTGTGCAGGAAAGCGTTCTCCCCGAATATCGAAAAATGCTAGACACCGCGCTGAGCAGTTTAATTGCCAGAGGCAAGAAATATGACGTGCAGTTCAGAATCCGTTCTGCCAAAACCGGTATTGAGAAGGTCATTCACTCCAGAGCCGAACTCGTTGTCGACGAGAACGAACGCCCTGCGAAAATTGTCGGTACTATTCAAGACATCACCGAGCAAAAAAAGTTGGAAGAAAAACTTGAGTATCTGGGTTATCACGATCAGCTTACAGGTCTTTATAACAGGAGGTTTTTCGAAAAAGAGCTCGCACGGCTCGATAAAGTAGAGAATCTTCCGTTGTCCTTTATATTATGCGATATTAATGGGTTGAAGCTTGTTAATGATTCCTTCGGGCATGCCTTGGGAGATGACCTCTTAGTAAAATCAGCTGAGGTCCTTTTAGATGGGTGTCGTGACAACGATGTTGTTTGCAGACTCGGAGGAGATGAATTCGTAATTATACTCCCACAAACAGACGCTGAGGAAACTGTAACAATTGCGAACCATATAAAAGAACTTGCCACTAATGAAATAATCGCTAACATCGAGCTTTCAATTTCTTATGGATACGATACAAAACACTCAGAAGAGGAATCCACTCACGAAATCTTAGCAAACGCAGAAAACTATATGTACAGGCATAAATTGTATGAGCGTTCGAGCATGAGAAGCAAAGCCATTGACATCGTCATGCACACATTATTTGAGAAAAGCGGCAGAGAATCACAGCATTCGTCAAGAGTCAGTGAAATTTGTGAAGCCATTGCAATAAAATTAGATTTCAAGAGGAACGAAGTAACGCGTATGAAAATTGCCGGATTAGTTCATGACATTGGCAAAATAGGTATTGATGAGCAAATACTGAACAAATCCGGAAAGCTAACCGATGACGAAAGAGCCGAGATGGAGAAACACAGCGAAGTTGGCTGGCGGATCCTCAGCTCCAGCAACGAGTTTTCTGAGCTCGCGCATTACGTGCTCAACCATCACGAGAGGTGGGACGGCAAAGGGTATCCACATGGGGTGTCGGGCGAAGAGATTCCGATTGAAGCGAGAATCATCACTCTCGCCGACGCATATGACGCGATGACCAGCGAGCGCAGTTACAAGGCGGGCATCAGCAAGCAAGAGGCTAAGGAAGAGATTCTAAAGTGCGCAGGCACTCACTTCGACCCGAAAATCGTAGATGTGTTTGTAAATAATGTCGAATTAAGTAGTTAGTAATGCACACAGTTTGCATAACAAAACAGACACCGCTATGGATGTCTGTTTTGTTTTACACAATGAGTTAATTGTACTGCCTAGTAATTTCGTTTATGCAAACGAATGCTTAATTAAATTTCCTGCGCTAGTCCATTTATATTCAAGAGACACAATACTTTACTTAACTTATGGCAAATATATCTGCGTTATGAGTTCCACATCTCCGGTTGCTTCATCTACTTCAATATAGTAAAAACACTCGTCCATAAAATAGTTTGGATTTTTCAAATACTGCTTTAAGAATTCCTTATAGTCGACAACCTCTTCTCCCGGACCCGATGCAAGTGATCCGTTTGCAAGTATTATTGGTGTCTGTCCAAGTTCTACGGATCTTAGCGCAGGGTTGGTGTTCTTTTCGATAAACTCGCTGTCAGAATAACCTGCCACAATCTTTTCAGCCGCGGATTCACTATAGCCTTCCATCTCTACCAGCCAACTTACAGCATCTGCGCCTTTTAGCATATCAAAATAATCAAACTCCGCAACACCGGTAGCTTGGTCAAGGGAAACCATATAAGCAAAGCTAGTATACATCCTTGGCCCTGATGGTTTTTGTATTGGCTCTGCAGTTTGTGTTTGTTTTGGAGACGGTACAGAATCAGTTTTTTCTGGCGACTCAGTTATGGACGGTGTTTCTCTTGGGATAATAAAACTTGCCGGGTCAACTGGAGGTATCTCCTCAGTAATCTCATCAATCTGTCCCACCAATGCTTCTACCATATCACTTTCGTTTTCAGTATCCGATTCTGCCGAGTCGACGGGCTTACTAAAATCAATCACACCTGTTAAAAATAGAGCTACACCTATGATAGCTACGATAAAGCCTCCGGTTACAACCAGCAACCATCTTGGAGTAGGCTTATACGCCCATCCTTTTGCATCGTTTTCATCACGCTCTTGCTCGTTCGTTTCAGTACGTTCGGGGCTTTCCTCGTCCGGCTTCCAAATGTCGCCCACTGGCTCTTCTAATTTCGATTGCAACTTACTCTTTTGATCGATTTCATGAGGTTCGCTGTCCAAGTTTACAACATCGTTTTGGTTATGATGCTTCGCTAGCGGCAGAACTGCATCCCCGGCGTAGGTGTTTTCCTGAGCCCCCCCACCTGACTCGGGACCAACCATATCATTGTCTGGTTCAATATCACGCTTGGTACCGGCAGGAGCAGCTCCTTCCGGATTCTCCTGATTTGCATCAGGGTCGTAATTCTCGTCTACTTCACTCGCTTGACGTTCAAGCGGTTTACCACATATTGGGCAGACTCCAATGCGGTGAATTGCGTTTAAGAATCTACACCATATGCATGGATTTGAATTCTGAAATGGAGAAAAGGGGAGCAATGGGAATGGCATAATCATTACCTCTCAACGGTTTTACTTTGTTTAAATCTAACTATTTTATCTCTATCAAAAAGCCTGTGATACTTAATCAAGACTTGATATACATAACTTCGCAATAATTAATATGTTGCCAATTTACAGAAGCAATATATAATAGATTATTACACCTTATCTTTAGCTTTCCTTTTTACGATAAGCAGTGTGAGCAATACCGCAAATCCAATAACAAACAATAGCAATACAGCCCCCAGCACAATAATTAACGTAGTTGACATCCCTCCGAATGCTTTATCCTCTGTCTTTTCGGAACTTTCCCCTTCTTCCTCACCTTCTACTACATCAGGTGTATCTGCATCCTCCACAGCTGTGTCTGCTTCGGGTTCAGTTGGTGGTTCTGAGATAACCACCTCTTCCGATTCCTCCTCGGACACGAGAGCCGGCCTTGGCGTTGGCTGAGCCGTGGATACCGTTATTGGTGTAACCTTTATGCGCGTATATGACCGAGTAAATTGATATCTATAGTTTGTGCCTAGAATTTTATAGTCAAAGCTGAACGAAAACTCGTATTCTGTGCCAACTTCAAGACTACTGACCGTATACTCAGTAAGATTAGGGCTGATGGCAGCAATTTTAGCGCCGTCCTGCAAAATATAAATCTGTTCAAGTTTTCCTGTAAAAATGCTGCCGAACTCAATGTCGCTACCGGGCTCCCAGCTAAACTTTAGTGTTCCCGTTTCAGGATACTCGACGGACAAGCCATCTAGTTTCTTCAGTTGCCGTTCATAGCTCAACGTAGATACACTCATTGAATCAATTACATCTTTACTGTTGGAACCAGGAGAAAAATCAATAAAGTTATAGTTACAATTAAACTCTACAAACGATTTACCACTAAAAGAATTTGGAATGCTCGTTAGTCTGTTTGCCCTAAAGTCCACTCTTCTGAGCTGAGGCATATTTGCCAATTCTGAAGGTATTGATGATATCCTGTTTCCTGCGGCACGCAAACTAAGCAGTGTGTCAATCTCGGTAACGCATGAGGGTATGGAATAAAATCTATTGAAATCGATATATATGTCAGTAAGGCTACTATCCCCAAGTATAGAAGGAAGACTACTTAACTTGTTACCAGATATACTTAATACCACAACACCTTCCTCTACAATTGTTTCACAAAGAAACTCGGGAAGTTCCTCAATCTCGTTGTTAGCTAGTACAAATCCTGTCGCTCCTGTTAAGTAACCTAGCCCAGTTAAATCTTTAATACCCAAACCATTTAAAAATATAGTGCCAGTAAGGGTGCCAAGCTCTCCGCTATCAAGTGGTGCAGCATAATCTTTACCAAGCCAGTCATGAAGCTTATGGTTAAGCGCTTCATCGGGGATATAACAATCCCAATTAATAAGCTGTGGTCCCTCGGCCTGCGCCACAGGCGCAATCAGAGTCAGCAGCAGAATAACGACTATTGCCAAAGACAACCTTTTTGCTTTCATAAAAAACACCTTCTTTTTTCAATTTCGAAAAAGTCTTTTGCAATATAATAGAAGTTAACAACAGGTAAAACTCGCGGAAATCCTAAATTAAGAAATGATTATGTATACCTTTTTCAAGCATAACAATAAGTACCTTAATTTTATCACATTTATTTCTAAAGTCAACATTATTTACAAAGTGCTTGTGTTGTTGATATTAGCAATACACTTTCAAAAAATGAATACCATTATTATTGTGAATTCTCCGGCTGCCATCCGTACTAAAGGTTTTCCATAAAAAAACAGACACCGCTATGGATGTCTGTTTTGTATTACACACAATGACCTATTTGCACTGCCAATCAAACTTGAAAATTACTCTGCAATCTGGTCTCCTGTCAATATATTTACTCCTCGTCATATAGTTCTTCAAATTCTTCCCACACCTGTTTAAGCATCTGCTCGTTCTCCAGCGGCAGATAGCAGTCAGTACCGTCTTCGTCCTCGCGGATTTGCAGCAGCATAACCTCGCCCGACTCAATACCGTCCACCTGCGTTTCCGGCGTGATGGCAACGTATAAGTTTTCGTTAAACTCAAACGTCATAATCTGCGCAAACCTTGCGGCTTTTCCGTCCTCGTCCTTTAGGATAACGATTTTTTCCTCGTCCATTTGTCTCTCCCCTCGCTAAGCGCCGTGAGTGTCCAAATATCCGCGCAATATATACACTGCCGCAACTTTGTCGATAACTTTGCGACGCTTTTCGCGCGACATGTCCGCCTCTATCAGCGTTCGCTCTGCGCTCATCGTTGTCATGCGCTCGTCCTGATACGCGATCTTGACTCCAAGCGCTTCCACTTCGCTCATAAACGCGCGCACCTTCTCTACCGCGGGTCCCTCGCTGCCGTTCATATTTAGCGGCAGCCCGGCGACAATCAACGATGCTCCGAGCTCTTTCGCTTTGTCCGCGATATACTGTGCGTCTCCCGCGCCTTTTCTGGTATACGTCTCAACGCCCTGCGCCGTTATTCCAAGCAGGTCGGATACCGCGATCCCTATTCTTTTTTCGCCCATATCGACGCACATAATTCTTTGTATCATATTATATCACCTTTATCGCAAAATCTTTGCAGACCGCAGCGCAATAGCCGCAAAAAACGCACTTGCTTTGGTCAATCTCAATCTTGCCGTTTATTAGTTTCAGAGCTTCACTGCCGCACAACTGCACACACTTGGCGCAAGCCGTGCACCAATCGTGCACTATCACATTTCTTTCTATATCGTTAGCAGCAAAATCCACATCGCGGTTTCCGCCAAAGTACGCGCAGTTGTCCGCGACCTCTGCCTCGCTCTGCATGCCCACCGCCACCGAATCGACAAACTCGCTATCCAGCACGAAGTCAAACGCCTGCGCCGGAGTTTTGCACATGTGTCCTCCGCCAAGCGGCTTCATGGCAAATATACCCTTGCCTGCACTGTGCGCCCGCCGTATTGCGTTGCTCATTTGCTCTATGCCCCCATCAGCGATACCAAGCCCTCGCTTGTTGAATATCGGGTGGATGACTTCTATCTCGTCATGCTCTGTTGCTGCGTCTACACACGCTATATGGTGCGTAGAAACGCCAAACGCGCGAATGACTCCCTGCTGCTTCATTTTCAGAAAATACTCCGTCGCCTCGCTGTGTCCCCTAAGCGTCAGCTCACTTTCCTGCTCGTGCAGCATGAATATGTCGATGACATCTCTGTCCATATCTTTTCGCGCTTTATCAAGACTCTTTTGCGCGGTTTTTTTATCATACGCATAGCTTTTTGTGCTGATAACCACATCCGTATTGCCGGCAAACGCCTCGCGTATATGCGGATATGTACCGTATAGTTCAGCAGTATCAAAAAAAGTCACGCCTAAATCAAAAGCAGACTTCAGTATGGACGCTCCCTTATTAATATCGAAGTCCTTTTGCAGCGGACTTATGGTAAGCGTGCCAAAACAAAGCTTTGACACGCGAATCTGCGATTTGCCGAGCTCCCTATACTCCAAGCTTACTCGTCTACCTTTGCCATGCTTTCTATATATACCTTCACAAACTCCTCAAGCAGCTCGTCCCGCTCTACACGCTTTACCAGCGACCGAGCGTTCTTATAGCTTGTGATGTATGTAGGATCGCCCGACAAAATATAGCCGACCAGCTGGTTCACCGGGTCATAGCCTTTGTCTTTCAAAGCATCGCAAATTAACCAAATAACCTCACGTGCAGGGTTCTCAAGCTCCTTCTCGAGCGAAAATTTCATCGTTTCTTCAAACTTAGCCAATAAAAACACCCCCCAATAACATATATTGATTATAAACCATCTGCTTGCAATTATCAAACAGATTCATGTAAAATAACTGTTAAAACTCTTTTAGACTGCTTATCTCATAATCGGGTGATAAGTCGAGCAGCTCTTGCGTTACACCATATCCAAAGGTTGCTGCACAAGCATCCACCCCGGCGTTTTTCGCGTATTGCATGTCGGTTGTCGTGTCGCCTATCATAATTGCGTCGCTCGGCTCAACTCCATGCTTATCAAGCAGTTTAAAGAAGCTGTCCGGGTCGGGCTTGCGTTTTTCCACGTCGTCAAACGCTATCACATCGTCGAACATGTCCATGCCGTGTGCTTTTAGTATCCTTAGCGTTGGTACGCGCGCTTTCATAGTGATGACGACCAGCACATTGCCTTCGCTCTTCAGCCGCGCCAGCAGCTCCATGCCGCCTTCATACACAGTGGTGTTGTCCGCACACATCACATCATATTTATCCACGAACATCTGCGAATAATAATCGAGCCGCTCTCCGGTCAGTCCGGTCAGCTTGTTTACCGCATTCCTGGCACCGCCCCCAATAGCAGCTTTAAGCGTTGTGTCATCTACATCATCCATCCCCACATCCAGAAGAATTGCTCTCAGAGTAAGTGCAATATCCACCCGCGTGTCAACAAGCGTTCCATCCAAATCAAAAGCATACAGCTTGTAGTCTTTTCTTAGCATATACTAACCCCTCGGCACAAAGCCGACTTTTTTGTAGACCTTGCGAAGTATTTTCAAAGAGTTTCTGTTTGCTTTTTCTGCGCCTTCGTGCATCACTTGCGTTAGATACGCTTTATCTGCGCGCAGCCTTTCGTACTCGGCTTGCAGCGGAGCAAGCTCTGCGCAAACGGCGTCAGCCACGCTTTGCTTCAGCGCGCCATAGCCTTTGCCGGCAAAATCGCTTTCTATTTTGTCAAACGAGTCGCCGGTGATTGCACACAGAATCGACATCAAGTTGGACACACCCGGCTTGTCTTCGCTGTGGCGTACTTCGCCATCGCTGTCGGTCACTGCGCGCTTCACTTTGCGCTGTATCACTTCGGGTTTGTCAAGCAGCGATATGAACGCGTTCGCATTATCGTCCGACTTGCTCATCTTCTCTGTCGGCTCGCTTAAGCTCATAACCCGCGCGCCCGTTTTTGGTATATACGCTTCGGGCATATTGAACACTTCACCGTACGCGTTGTTGAAGCGCTGTGCGATGTCTCTCGTTATCTCAACATGCTGTTTCTGGTCTGCGCCGATAGGCACCAGATGTGTGCCAAACAGCAAAATGTCAGCAGCCTGCAATACAGGGTAATCATACAACCCGACGTTGATGTTGCTCTCGTGCTTCTTGCTCTTTTCCTTAAACTGCGTCATACGGCTAAGTTCACCCAAATACGTATAGCAGTTTAGCACCCACATCAGCTCTGCGTGCGCTGATACGTGCGACTGCAAATACATTATGTTCTTGTTTGGGTCAAGACCTGCCGCAATCAATAGCGCCATTGTATCAAGGCAGCGTTTCCGAAGCTCTGCCGCGTCTTGGCGCACCGTAATCGCGTGCATGTCCACAACGCAATAGTAGCAGTTATACTCGTCCTGCAGCTTCACCCAGTTTTTGATCGCACCCAGGTAGTTGCCGATGGTCAGCACGCCCGAAGGCTGAATCCCTGAAAATATCGTTTTCTTATCCTGCATGTTCTTCCTCCAAATTTCTATTTGCTAATATCGCCAATCACGGCATTTCTCAACCGCGTTTTCTCAATCACATCCGTATGTAACTCCGCCTTGGTCTTAAGCTCTGCAACTTGCCTTGGCACCTTTGTGCCCGTCAATCGGCTAAGCTCATCACTCATCTCGAACACACTCATCCCCGCCGAGTCCACACCGAGAGACATTAGCACATCCTCGGGGAACTTGTAAGGCGAAGCTGTCGAGACGATAACGGTTTTGGTCGTGTCACCGCCCGTTTTATATTTGTTATACACGCCCATCGCGACCGCTGTGTGCGTGTCCATCAGATACCCTTTATCTCGCAGCGTTTCGTTTATGCACGCCATAGTTTCCGCTTCGCTGCACCAGTCTGCGTAAAAGTCTTCTTCCAACTCGGCTTTTGCCTGCCCGTCTATCGTGTATACGCTGTCGGAACCAAGCCTGCTCATCATATCATTGACTTTATCTGAATCTCTTTCGACCAGCTCGAACAGCAATCGCTCTAGATTACTAGAAATCAATATATCCATAGACGGCGACATCGTTTTGTGAAAATCGCGGTCAAGCGAATACTCGCCCTTGTTGAAGAAGTCGGTCAAAACATTGTTTTTGTTGGACGCGCATATCAGCTTGGCTATGGGCAGCCCCATCCGCTTTGCGTAATACGCCGCCAGAATGTTGCCAAAGTTGCCGGTGGGCACGACAAAGTTGATTTTGTCGCCCTGCGCAATCTCCTCGCGCTGTACAAGCTCATTATACGCCCAAATATAGTACGCAATCTGCGGTGCAAGTCGTCCAAAGTTAATCGAGTTTGCCGAAGACAGTCGATACCCTTTATCGCCTATCAGCTGCGCGAATTCACTGTCGGCGAAAATCTGCTTAACGCCCGTCTGCGCATCATCAAAGTTGCCTTTGATACCGATGACGTTTGTGTTTCCCCCGCCCTGCGTCACCATTTGCAGGCGCTGCATATCGGAAACACCTTCGCTGGGATAAAACACTATAATTCGCGTGCCAGGCACATCGCAAAAGCCTTCGAGCGCAGCTTTGCCCGTGTCGCCAGAAGTTGCAACCAGTATCAATACGTCCTTGCCGTTGTCCTTCGCCATAGCAGCACGCATCAATCGCGGCAGCACGCTTAGTGCCATGTCTTTAAAAGCCAGCGTAGGCCCGTGCCAAAGCTCCATAACAAACTCTTTATCGCCGATTTTCTTAACCGGCGCACGCTCGTCATGGTCAAAGTTCGCGTACGCTTTTTTTGTCAGCAGCTCCATGTCAGCAATATCGTCAAAGAAAAGACTCAGAACCTTTGCCGCGAGTTTCTCATACGATACTCCGGCGAGATCCCCAATCTCATTTAAGCTCGGGAAATACTCGGGCACATAAAGCCCTCCGCCCGGCGCAATGCCTTTCAGCGTTGCAAGTGACGCGCTCATACTCACCTTATTGTTCCTGGTGCTGACTAGTTTCATGCTTGTCCTCCATGCCATAAAACAAAACCTGCACGGTATTCGCAAATCGCTTTTCATATGATTTCAAAGCAATTATTAACGTCACATCGCGCAGGTATAAATAGATTCGTTTTTACTTTGTATCAATATACTTATTTAGGTACTCCGGTATATCATCGCCGCCGCTATAAATAATATAAGCAGAAACGTCTTTTAACGCCTTGTCTAGATTTTCTAGTAACAATTCGATATTTGCATCTTCTTTATAAAGTATCTTTTTGAGACCGTCTATGTAGATAGAGGAAATGTCGAAATCTCCCGATAGCAACCCACAAACGAACCCATAAAAATTATCCACGCTTTTAATTTTATACTCAGAAATGTTGATGAATCTTATCTCGTGTTTCAAATCGTACATACAACGGTTGTTGTCGTCGATATAAATGATGTTGCCTTTTGCGTCCAGTGCCTCTGCATTTGCCATGTCGAGCAGCTGTTTGCTTTTACCGCTGCCTTTCTTTCCGTAAATCAATTTTATCATACTGGCATCACTCCTTTTCGCTTTTCTTAATTATACATTGTTTGGCGATATTTATCCACACCCAAAATAAACATTTTACACTTTATTTATAATAAAAGCGCCTTGACAAAGTTTCAAAGCGCTTCTCTCATTCAATCGACGATTAGTGACTCGCCGCTCATTTCCTTTGGCACCGCCAAATCCATCATTTTTAGCATAGTCGGCGCAATGTCGGCAAGAATTCCCCCTTGCCTAAGCTGCTTTCCAATGAATCTTTCGCCCACCAAAATCAGCGGTACATCCCCAACCGTATGCGCTGTAAAAGGTCCACCATTTTCGTCCAGCATCTTTTCTGCATTGCCGTGGTCAGCAGATATAATCACCTCTCCGCCCGCACTGAGAATCGCGTTCACAACCTTGCCTGCGCACTCGTCCACTACTGTTACTGCCGCAACAGCCGCGTCCAATATCCCCGTGTGTCCAACCATGTCAGGATTCGCAAAGTTTAGTATCATCACATCAAACTTGCCCGACTCAATCTGTTTAACCGCTTCGTCCGCAACTTCATACGCGCTCATTTCCGGCTTTAGGTCATAAGTCGCTACTTTTGGCGAGGGTATCAAGAACCGTTCCTCACCATTATTCGGTTTCTCGACACCGCCGTTAAAAAAGAACGTCACATGCGCGTACTTCTCGGTCTCTGCAATTCTAAACTGGGTCAAATCGTTGTCCGCCAAATACTGTCCAAGCGTGTTGTCTAGCGTTTGCGGCGTGTAAGCTACGTGCACGTTATCAAAAGTGGCATCGTACTGCGTCATGCACACAAAATGCACGTTTAACGGCTCACGCTCAAACGCGTCAAAGTCACTTTCTGTTATCGTGCGCGTAATCTCCCGCGCTCTGTCCGGGCGGAAGTTAAAGAATATGCAAGCGTCGCCGCTCTCGATTTTCGCTATTGGTTTGTCATCGCTTTGTACCACAGTCGGCAGCACGAACTCGTCCATCTCGCCCCTGTCATAGCTTTGCTGCATGGCCTGCGCTCCGCTATCAGCAGTCTCGCCAACGCCCCTGACCATCGAGTTGTACGCCTTCTCTACGCGCTCAAAGCGGTTGTCGCGATCCATCGCATAGTATCTGCCCATCACGGTAGCGATTTGCCCTGTGCCAATTTGCTTCATTTTCGCTTCCAGCTGCTCGATATAGCCTTTGCCGCTGTCGGGCGGCACGTCTCTGCCGTCCATAAAGCAATGCACGTAAACCTGTTTCAACCCGCGCTTCTTCGCCATTTGCAGCAATGCATACAAGTGATCCTGGTGGCTGTGCACGCCGCCGTCCGATATCAAACCAAACGCGTGCAGATTTGTGCCACTGCTTTTCACCATTTCCATCGCGGCAACGAGCTCTTCATTATCGAAAAAGTCACCGTCGCTTATTGCTTTTGTGATTCGCGTCAGCTCTTGATACACAACGCGTCCGGCGCCAATGTTAAGGTGTCCTACTTCCGAGTTGCCCATCTGCCCTTCGGGTAGCCCGACAGACATCCCCGCAGACCCAATGATGGTGTACGGATACTTCTGCTTTAGTGCAATGATGTTCGGCATGCCCGATATTCTGATTGCGTTGCCGGTTGTCTCTTTGCTATACCCGAAACCGTCCAGTATCATTAATGCTGTAAGTTTTTTTGACATATCTACCCCTAGAATTTTACGACCTTTGAGAAGTCTTCCGCTTTAAGCGCTGCTCCACCGATCAGTCCACCGTCGATGTCCGGCTTTGCCATAAGCTCGGAAACGTTACCCGGTTTCATGCTGCCGCCGTACTGTATACGGATTTTTGCCGCCACATCGCCGCTAAACGCTTCCTTAACCGAAGCACGTATCGCTGCAATTGTTTCGTTCGCGTCGTCCGCAGTCGCGGTTACGCCCGTACCAATCGCCCATATAGGCTCATAAGCCAGCACAACATCCGCAGCCTCTGATTCGCTCAGTCCCAATAGCGCGAGCTTCGTCTGCTTGCACACAACTTCGTTAGTAATTCCCGCTTCTCTCTCTTCCAATGTTTCTCCGATGCACACGATCGGTTTCAGACCAAACTCGATTGCGGTTCTTGTCTTCTTATTAACGCCCTCGTCAGTTTCGCCAAAGAACTGCCGTCTTTCAGAGTGACCGAGTATAACGTACTGCACGCCAAGCTCGACAAGCATGGACGGTGCAATTTCACCCGTGTATGCGCCGCTTTGCTCATAGTGCATGTTCTGCACACCAAGGGCGATGTTGCTGCCCTTTAGCGCTGCCGCTGCCGACTCTACGTTTACAAACGGCGGGCATACGACCACGTCTACTTCTGTAACGTCTGCCAAAAGCGGTATCAGCTGCTCGATCAGCGTTTTGCTTTCGCTTGCCGTCTTGTTCATTTTCCAGTTTCCTGCGATAATTGGTTTTCTCATTGTGTTCTCCTTGCGTTTAAATTAATAGGCTTTCGCCGTGATAACAATAAAAAATGGGTCGCCCGAAGATGAGCAACCCATAGATGTCAGCTAATCTCCTACTTGTCCATCAGCGCTGCAACGCCGGGAAGCTCTTTTCCTTCAAGGAACTCTAGACTCGCGCCTCCGCCTGTCGATATGTGCGTCATGGCATCGGCAAACCCAAGCTGTTTTACCGCAGCCGCGCTGTCGCCGCCGCCGATAATTGTAACTGCGTCACATTCTGACATTGCTTTTGCAACAACTTTTGTACCCTCTGCAAATGCTTCCATCTCGAAAACGCCCATAGGACCGTTCCAAACGATTGTTTTTGCCGTGCGGATTTTGTCTGCATACAGCATGTTCGAAGCAGGTCCGATGTCAAGCCCAAGCCAGCCCACAGGCATGTGCTCAGAAGCTGCAATATCTACCTTTGCGTCCGCTGCAAACTTGTCTCCAATGATAGAGTCAACAGGAAGCAGTATATCCACGCCTTTTTCTTCGGCTTTCTCAAGCAGCCCTAATGCTAATTCAATACTGTTCTCGTCAACCATCGAAGCGCCGACTTCCATACCTTTGGCTTTCAGGAATGTGTACGCCATGCCACCGCCGATAATGATAGTGTCTACTTTAGCAATCAAGTTATCTATAACGCCGATTTTGTCGCTAACCTTTGCGCCGCCGAGTATCGCCACAAACGGACGCTCAGGCTCACTCAGTGCGCCGCCCAAGAAATCAAGCTCTTTGCCGATCAAAAAGCCCGCAACCGCAGGGATATAGTCTGCCACAACCGCTGTTGACGCATGCGCTCTGTGCGATGTGCCAAACGCGTCGTTAACAAACACTTCTGCGTACGAAGCAAGTTTCTTTGCAAATTCGGGGTCACCCTTTGTTTCTTCCTTGTGGAATCTTACGTTCTCAAGCAAAACCATTTCGCCTTCTTGCACAGCCTCTACAGCCGCCTTCGCACTATCCCCAATAACATCACTTGCAAATGTAACTTTGCAGTCCATTATTTCACTTAATCTCGCTGCAACCGGTGCCAAAGAGAACTCCTCTTTAAACTCGCCCTTTGGTCGCCCAAGGTGCGAGCACACAATCAACTTTGCGCCTTGCTCTATTAAATAGTTTAGCGTAGGAAGCGCCGCGGTGATTCTAGTTTCGTCAGTAATCGCTCTCTTATCATTCAATGGTACGTTAAAGTCTACTCTAACTAACACCTTTTTACCGGCTACATCGATGTCTTTTACTGTTTTTTTGTTCATCGTTTCTCCTTTAAAATTACATATAAGTTCCAAATATTTTTATGCCGACCTTGGCATTGCTTACACAACAACTTTATCCCTTGCATAGTCTATTGCATAACCCACTAAAAAGCAAGCGATTATTGCATTATTTTTTGGATTATATTACCTTTTCCTATCTGTAATCCGACTTCAAAACGTAATACGCGATGTTTGTTGCATGGTCGCTCACTCTCTCAAGATTAGTAATCAAATCCGAGAATATCATGCTGGCTCTTGCGGTACATTTTCCTTTCGCGATACGCTTCACGTGGCTTTGTTTCAGCTGCTCCTCAAAGTCGTCCACAATTTTCTCTATGCGGATAACCTCTTGCGCCAATTCGTCGTCGTTGTTCTCGAACGCCAGCACACAATCCTCCAGCGCTTGCAGAACGTACCCGTTCATTTCGCTAATCTCTGCAACCGCGTCTTTGGTAAACGGCACCTTCTCGTCAATCCTCATCATAGTATACTCTGCAATGTTTTCCGCATGGTCGCTTATTCGCTCTATATCGTTCACGATGTGGAACAAATCCGCAACAATCAGCGCGTCCTTTGTTGCCAGCTCTAATGCAGACAGCCTTGCCAAATAATCTGTAATCTCGTGGTTTAGGAAGTTAACCACCTGCTCTTGCTCCAACACCTTTGTCGCCTTTGTTTCGTCTAGCTCAAGCAGCGACTGCATAGACTGCTCGTAGTTCTCCTTCGCCATCTCAGCCATCCTGCCAACCTCTCGCAGCGACTGCCCAACAGCGATGGACGGTGTGTCAAGCATCTTTGCACCGATATACTTAAAGCGCTTTTGCTCTTGTGTATCGTCTTCACCGCGCACAATCAGTTTAGCCAGCTTAATCATAAACTGCGGTGTCCAAATAAGCACAAGCAGCGCAAACACATTAATCGCAGTATGGAAAACAGCAATCTGCGTTCTTACTCCCATGCCCGAGGCTACCAGCCAGTCGACAATCGGCACGAATTGTATGATAATCGCAAACATGGTCACCTTAATTACATTGTAGATTAGAAATATGACGGCAGTCTGCTTCGCCGTTTTGCTCGAGCCTATACACGCAATCAGCGCTGTAATGCACGTGCCGACGTTTGCGCCCAGTATCACGTAGACCGCCAGCGGCAAATCGATCGCGCCGGCAATTGCGAGCCCCGCAAGGATACCGATTGAAGCAGAGCTGCTTTGAATAATCGCAGTGACCAATATGCCAATTAATATTCCGATAACCGGATTCTTAAATGATATTAAAAAGTTCTGGAAAGACTGCATTTCCTTCAAAGGCGCCATCGCCCCCGACATAAGGTCAAGACCAACAAACAGAATACCAAACCCAAGAACTATCGCGCCTATTCGTTTAATGCTTCTCTTTTTGAAGAAAAGCATCATGATTACGCCTATAAAAATGAAAATCGGAGCAATGTCTTTTAAATCTATTGATATAATCCAGGCGGTGATTGTCGTACCGACAGTCGCTCCCATAAGCACGCCCGTTGCCTGCATAAGCGTCAGCAACCCAGCATTTACGAACCCGACCACCATTACAGAAGTCGCCGAGCTGCTTTGTATCAGCGCCGTTACGCCCGTGCCAAGCAGCGCTCCGCTAAATCGGTTGGTCGTCAGTACCTCAAGCCCTCGCCGCAGCTTGCTTCCGGCAGCTTTCTCCAAGCCCTCCGCCATCAGTTTCACGCCGTACAAAAACAGCCCAAGTCCACCGACCAGCTTTAAAATCGTAAAAACGTCCATATAGAATTATCCTCCGAATTTGGTATTGTTATAGGATAATAATATATGGAAATGAGGCGTCGCGTCAACGACAACCTCATATAAATTTTGGTAATCTGATATTGTTAGTATTTCGTAACAACTCCGCCTATCTGTACTCAGATTTGAGCACGTAATATGCTATGTTTGTCGCATGGTCGGCTACCCTCTCAAGGTCGGTAACAAGGTCGGTAAAGATCATGCCCGAGCGCGGCGTGCACGTGCCAAGCGCAACACGCTTGATGTGGCTCGCTTTGAGTTCTGCCTCCAAATCATCCACTACCTGCTCAATGCGGATAACCTCCTGCGCCAAATCATCGTCGTTGGTCTCGAACGCTTTCACGACATTAGCAATAGCCATTTGAACATGTCCGCTCATCTGCTTAATCTCGCCAATCGCTTCCTCGCTGAACGGCACTTTATCGTCTATTCGAATGTTCGTATACTCGGTGATATTCTCCGCGTGGTCGCTGATACGTTCGATATCGTTCACGATATGGAACAAGTCCGCAACAATCAGCGCGTCGTTTGTCGCGAGCTCAATCGCCGACAGCTTAGCAAGGTAGTCGGTAATCTCGTGGTTAAGGAAGTTGACCACCTGCTCCTGCTCCAGTACCTTATCTACTTTCTTCTCGTCAAGGTCCAGCAGCGACTCCATTGACAGCTCGAAGTTTTCTTCGGCCAACTCAGCCATCCTGCCGACTTCTTTGATTACCTGCCCAACCGCTATGGACGGTGTGTCAAGCACACGCTCGCCAATGTACGCAAACTTCTTTTGCATGCTTGCATCATCCTCGCCGCGAATGACAAGATTACTAATCTTAATCAAGAGTTGCGGATACCAAATCATCACCAACAGCGCGAATGAATTGAATATTGTATGGAAAATCGCGATTTGCGTTCGCGTGTCAAGCGCTGTAGCAGACAGCCACTGGACAAGCGGCACAAATTGTATGAGCACCGCGAAGAGAATCACCCCTATCACGTTGAACGAAAGATGTATAATCGCAGCCTTTTTTGCCGTCTTGTTCGTACCGATGCTAGACAATATGGATGTGAAGCACGTTCCTATGTTAGAGCCGAATATCACGTACACAGCAGCCGGCAAACCG
>JABGQS010000037.1 GCA_018648645.1 Clostridia bacterium | reverse complement strand
CTGCAGTTCGGCTTTTTTAACACACCATATATTCTAAAAATAATTCTGTATTCGTAATACAAATTCACAATACTAATTTATCACAATATCGACCGCATTTTTGACCTCATGACACACGAAAAATGCGGTCAAACACGATAATCTACGGAAAATACGAAGAATACAAAAACTCAAAAAAGCCTTTAAAACTGAATGTTTTCAGCGTTTATGTAGACTTTTCAGCTTTACATCCAAGGCATTCGGGAGTAAAAGGTCGCAGGTTCAAATCCTGTCACCCCGACCAGACTTAAATAAAGCGAACCTCTTTTTCATCGTAGTAACGTTCTAATTTAATGTACATTTAAAAAATTTGGCATACTATTGGCAACTATTCAAATCGCAGTTGCCAACTTTCACTCTAAATGTTACAAAAAACAGCATAACAAAGGGTTTTTTTACGCACGGCCTCTTGACCATTTATCATTGTCAACTTGACTGGGGGTCAAGGGGTCGCAGGTTCAAATCCTGTCATCCCGACCAAAATAAAAAGTGATACCGCAGGTATTGCTTTTTATTTTGGAATGAGATTGGAAGGATTTGAAGCGAATGCGCCGCCGCCAGTGGCGGATGAAGGCGCATGAGGTGGCTCGCAAATCAGCTCATCCCGACCAAAAAATTCAGAGTACCCTTTAGGGTGCTTTGGATTTTTTATGTATTGAGAGGATTTGAACCTGTGAAGGCGCAAAGCGTTAAGAAAAACAACCCCGTGTGGTTGTTTTTTAGCAGTGCGGGCGCGAGCTTAAGCGAGCGGAAGCAGCATACGAAGTATGCGTAATCAGCTCATCCCGACCAACAACAATAAGAAATAGCCATTGCGCATACAGTCGCAATGGCTATTTATATGTACTTCATCTGCGTGCACAAAAGCGTATCAGCGCCGCAGCTGCCTACTCGCTGTCCTGCACTATTATCGAAATCCCGGGGTCCGGGAATGTCGCTTTCTCTCTTGTACCTTCATGCGCCTCGAACGTCACCGACCTGTTCCCCAGCCCAAAAAACGTTATGTTCAGCTTCCAAACCTTAACTCCGCCCTCATTCGAATCGGGATCGGTATAAGCCAGGTTCTGATTCACGCCATCCACCAGCGCATATATGGTATCAATATTGTCCGGCGTCTTTAGCGTAAAAGTTACTGTCATGCCTTTTGATATCGTCTTGGATGTCGACTCCGCAGTATAGTCGAAAGTCACCTCTATCCTTATGCGACTTTTCGGTATCACGACCGTAACCCCGGATGCCATAGCGCACTTAAACTGCACTTTGCGGGTCCCGCCTACAGTAAAATGAATCTTCGTCCGCCAAACGCGATTTTCTCCCAGCTTCTCATACTCCGTATAAATCTTGCCCGTTTCACCGTCTATTATCGTCTGAATACTGTTGACGTTGTTACTTGTCAGTATCTTAAAGTAGACAGGCTCGCCCGTCATAACGCTGGTTTTGTCCTTCAATATTTGCGGGAAGGGATAATCGCCATTCGAATCGGTTTCAAACGGCGGGAATATTATATTGGGCGTTGGTCTTGGTGTGCTGACAACGCTCGGCACAGGCGTCGTTGTCGGCGCAGGCGTCGGCGTGGGTGTCGGAATAGGCGTCGGCGATGCTGTCGGTGCAACTGTCAATACCGGCGGCTGCGTCGCTTCCGGTTCCGGCTCACTTTGCGAGCAAGCGACGGCAGCAGCAATCAGCGCTGCGATTAACAGTATTGCACTCGCGCATCTAAAAAATTTGCTAAAGGTTAGCTTTGGGCTCTTTCTAAGCATATCAGGCTCTCCTTTTATATAATGTTTCCGGTTAATAAAAGTTGTAAACATATTATACCATAGAAGAGAATAAGTATCACACTATTTTATCTGCGATTGAATATAACTGAAAAAACAATTGCGATGCAGCGCTTAACTGTGCCAACCACTAAAAAAAGCGCATCTGCATAGACACGCTTTTCATAAACCCCATTTACTATTGTGGTTATTCCATCTCGTCAAGCACCTTAATTTGATGCTCCTTTGGAATATTAAGCACAAAACAGTCGGTCGCATACGCGCGCTCTGGCAGTGCGCAGAGTATATGCACCTTGTCGCATTTGTACGGAAAACCCGCTTGATGCCAAACACCCTTTTTCACGTTCATTACCGTTCCTTTGGGTACGAGGAACACTTCGATATTATCATACGGCAGCTCGTCCTTCGTACAGGCCGGAGCAACGTGCATCAGATAATCGCCGTCCAGACAAATAATCGTCTCATAACAGTAATCGTGCGATTCCGTACAATCGATCACCCAATCTCTTTTCCCTACCACACAGGCAGAGTACGACACCACGCCCCCGCATCCAATGTCCTGCTGCACCATATCGCGATAAAACTCCACAGGCGGTGCACCAAGTTTATCGCCCGTCGGTTCCATCACACTTGCAAACGTTCCGTATCGCGCAAACGCCTCAATAGTCAGTTTCTTTATTTTCACACTTCTCATAATAAACTCCTTTGCTTAGAGAGAATCCTCGAGCACTTTTCGAACATCTTCCGGCGTGACGAGTACCGGATCAAGCTCCATTCCGCCCGCCATATACCCTGTCGCGCCTGCGATAATCTCATCAAAGTCGCTTTCCTTTACGCCCTGCTCATTAAGCGGTATCGCCATTCCGATATCCTTGATAAACGCCGCTACAACATCCACGCTCGCCTCTGCCGAAGCTACATCTTTGCTCGACAACAGCTCGCCTATCTTCTTATACTTTTCAGGTCTTCCGCTGATAGAATGTCTCATTGTACTTGGCGTCATCGCTGCCAAGCTTTCTCCGTGCACCGTGTTGCAAACGCCGCCAACTGCGTGCGCCATCGCATGACACATCGTAATAACAGCTATCGAAATTGCGCAGCCGCTATAAGTGTCAGCCATAGCCATACCGTCTCTTGCCTCCGCGTCGCTGCCGTCGTCAATCGCTCTCTTCAGATACTTTCCAACCAGCTTGATAGCTTCCTCTGCATACTGATCCGAGAACGGGTTAGCGTCGTTGCTGGTATACGCTTCAATCGCGTGTGCCAACACATCAAACCCTGTTGCCGCCGTCATTTTCGCAGGTAGTGTAGCCATCAGCTCGCTGTCAACAATCGCGACTTTAGGATACATCACGTCTGCACCCGCGCCCGGCTTCTCATTCGTTTCCGTGTTTGTGATTACCGAATAAGGCGTAATGTGACTGCCCGTTCCCGATGTTGTGGTAACAGCGATTATCGGCAGTGCCGCGAATATATCCTTTTCGCCTATCCAATACGGCCAAGTCGGCTCGCCCTGGGCTGCGCCAACCGCGATACATTTTGCCGCGTCGATAGCGCTTCCGCCGCCAAGCCCGATTACGACATCGCATCCTGTCTCTTTGGCAAATGCTGCGCCCGCGTCTGCTTCGTCCGAATGCGGATTTGGCGATGCGTCCATAAACACTTCACTTTGCACTCCAGCTTCCTTTAGATATCCTGCTACCCTATCTATTAACCCGGACTCCTTAAAAAACGGTCCCGTTGTAACAATCAACGCCTTGCTTCCAAGCGCCTTTGCATGCTCGCCCACGCTCTCTAACTTCTTTGCGCCAAATACGATTCTTACCGGCACATAATTCTCAAATTGTAACATCTGTCTTCCTCCAATTTATATTTATACCCGAGTCGCAAATGATGAGTCCTACACTGCCATCTCGGGTATACTTAGCTTTCTTAGTTATAACACCAACAACTTCTTTTCGGTCAAATTATATTCGCTCTCAGCTTCGACCATTTTCTCTTTCAAAAACGCCATCGCCCTATTTACCTCTTTTATCGACTCCTCGGTCTCATCCGTCCACATCTCTGCAACAAACAACCCGGTATAATTGTGCTTTAGCAAAACCATGAAAAACTCTCTAAAGTCTACAACACCCTGCCCAAACGGTATATCTCTCATCTTGCCGACTACCGCGTCTTTCAAGTGTATCGCGACAACGTGCCCCAGGCCCGTCTTCAAGTCGCTTTCGATATTCTGCTGAGTCGCGGTCAAGTTACCTACATCAGGATAAACGTGCAAACACGGCGATTTAATCAGCTTTATATACTTCATCGCCTTTGCCACAGAATCCATAAACTTGGTTTCCATCGTCTCGAAAGCCAGCATGACCGACTTTCTCTCGGCATACTTCACGCACTTTCGCAGCGATGCAATAAAGTTCTTTTTCGTTTTCTCATTCACAGGATTATAAAACTCGTCATAGCCCGCAAGCTGCACAATTCTTATCCCGAAGCAAATCGAAAAATCAATCGCGTCTTTAATCAGCTGGATTCCCGTCTCGCGCGTGGCTCTGTCTTCGCTGCCAATCGGAAAACGCCGGTTTCCGCTAAGACACATGGTCAATATCGGCAAACCGTGTTTTATCATCGCGTCGTTAAGCTCCGTGCGCTGCCCATCGTTCCAATGCATCCGTGCCAACCGCTCGTCCGTTTCGTCTATACTTATCTCCAAAAAGTCATAACCCGCTTGCTTAGCCAGATTCAGCCGCTCGTCCCAATTCAGATTGGCAGGCAATGCTTTTTCATATAGCCCTATCATGTTGTTTGATATTTTACTCACTATGCTTTCCGCCCTTTTCTTATCTAGCTGTTGCCGATTTGCTCCCTCACCATGCTCGTCCACCGGCTCAGTCTTTCTCGCTCTCCGTCAATCGTATATATGTCCCTGAAACAAAACTCCAAGCTACAGTCCTTTGCTCCCTCCAGCGTATCGGCTACATCCTTTTCCAATCTGTCCCAATCAGGATACTTTCCGCTGATATAAGCCGGTGTCGGTTTTCTGCTATACACATACTTTCCTGCGCACATATCACCAACCTTAAATAAATCGCTCCATCCGGACACAGACACCGCTCGCAGGTTCGGTATCGCCTGCGCCACATGCTCCAGCCGGTCGTCCACCCTTTCGCAACAAGCATAGTACGCCAGCCCAAACGGCTCGCACGCCTGCTTCATATAAGGCAGGAAAAACTCTTTAAACATATCGGGCGACATCGGCTCGCTTTCCTGCGATTCCGTCCAAACCCAACAATCCTTGCGTGTCACGTCCTCCGTTTTGTCCGGTAAATCGGATACAAATCCATAGCTTCCGGGGCAAGGATTATACGTGCCTTTGTTCACATAAAGCAAACCTTCCTGTTCCAGCCAAGCGTATCGCGCAATCCTGTCGTCCGCGATAAATCGCATCAGCTTGTGTATATACTCGGGTTTGTCGTACATCCAAAACAGCAGGTTATCGTTGCCCACCATCTTAAACAAATCCATCGTCAATCCGTTAAAGAAGTTCCCGAGCCACGGGCTGTATCCGGGCTGTAAATCAAAATTGTCATACCCGCCTATTTTTATCGGCAGTATGTCTCCGAATATTCCTTCAAGCAGCGCCTTGTTCTGCTGCGTTTTCTCACGGTCTACAGCTCTCTCTCTGTGCTTTAGCTTAGCGAAATCGTCCTCGCTCTGTATCCCAAACTCAAAGTCATATCCCACATCGCTGCCATTCTCCGCAGTCGCATGATGCGCTTCCAACGATACACCATATCCGCTCTCTTCTATCTCCCACTCTATCTGGAAAAACGGTTCCAGCACGATATCGTCGCCAATCTCCTGCGCGTGCCTCACCTGCTCAAACAACGACTTCTCGATATTCCTCAGATACGGGTCTGTGTTTACAAGCTCGTCCTCGCCAATATAATCGCTAAGCATACACGTTTCAACGAGTATCATCGGAGTAGTGTTCTTCAAATCCTTGATGTTCCGCCATCCGTCTCGCCGCGTTTTCATCACAGGCATGCTCGCAAACTCCACCCACTGCGAAGCCAGCTCTCTTAGTCTGTCTCTTTGCTTGGTGTCTATCATATAAAAGCCCTCTTTATTTTCAAGTTTTTTTATAACGGTACTATGATTTGGTCTATTCCCGTTACTGTCATCTCTTCAACAGCTACGTGCGGCGGCAGTGTGCATATACTCAGCATCGCTTGCGCAACGTCTATGGGCTGCATTTGCATGTCCATGTTCTCGCTGCCCGCGTTTTGCATAAAGTCAGTAGCTCCCGCACCCGGAAGCAAACACGTAACGCGCACTCCGAACGGTTGCACCTCTACATACAGGTTCTTGCTGAACCCAAGCACTCCCCATTTGGCTGCCGCATACAGCGACCATCCCGGCCACGCCTGCTTTGCACAAACCGACGCCACATTGATAATGGTTCCGCTACCCTGCTTCGTCATCATTCTGCCAAACACCTGCGAGCCGTATATAACGCTGTTCAGATTCAGCGCAATCACTTGGTCTATCGTTTGCGTGGTCTGATTCGCGAGACTACCCACATTTATCGCACCGCCTGCGTTGTTAATCAAAACATCCAGTCTGCCGTAGCGTGTTTTCACGTGCTCAAGCGCGATATTCTCCCAATCCTGCGCGCTGGTCACATCCATGCAGACTATGCTGTCAGCGCCCGTTTCGTCCTGCGCCTTAATCAGTTTACTTTCGGTTCGTGCCGCAATAACCACCTTTGCGCCCCGGTCAGCGAACAGCTTTGCAGCCGCTTTGCCATACCCTTCGCTTCCTCCGGTTATAAATACAACTTTATCTTTCATTATCTATTTCACCTTATGTGTACTATTGAGCCATTTTTCTTTCTCTTGTCAACACATGGTTCAGCGCAACCGCCAGCACAAGCACAATCCCCTTAACAAGCGTCTGATAATACGGATCAATAATCTGCTTGAGCCCAAGCGTTAAGAACACGATGATTATCGCACCAACTACCGATTTAACAACCGACCCTTCGCCGCCCGTAAATACAGTACCACCAAGCAGACACGCAATAATCGCTTCGGTCTCAAGCCCAATACCCGTATACGGATCGCCAATCGACATGTTGCTTGAGCGAATTACGCCGGCCAGAGAGGTCACGACACCAATGAGTATATACACGCCCCAAACCACTTTTTTGGCATTAATCCCTGACAGTTCAGCCGCTGTTCTATTACCGCCCACTGCAGACATATACTTTCCAAGCACCGTCCTCTTCTGTACAATCACCAGTATCACAATCACAATAATCGCAATGATGATTGCCCAGGATATCTCCTTGAACACTTTTGAAACCTCGGCGTCAACAATACCTTGTCTGGAAAAATCGCTCATCCATTCGGGCATCTTTAGTACGTCGCCGCTTTTTATAGCGCTAATGCCTTTTGGCACCAAATACCTCGCCACCCCTTGATACGCGCTCATCGTAATCAGCGTCGCAATAACCGGGGTTATTCGCAGCTGCATAACAAGCAATCCGTTGATGCCGCCAAGCACCGCGCCAAGCACCATTGTTAATAGCAGCGCAGGTAAAAACCCAAATCCGTTCAGCACCAATATCGAGTAGAAAACCACCGACAAGCTTACCGTGCTTCCAACCGACAAATCAATATTGCCGGTGATAAATATGAAAGTAAACGCAGCGCTGACCATAATAACAGGTACAGATGCCCGGAGTATCTGTGCGATATTCGGCCAAAACAGAAAGTTTCCCCGCTGTCCGACTTCTCCTTTAATCAGTGTCAGCACGACAACGACTAAAATCAGAATAACGTAAACATAAGCTTCTTTCACAACTTTTCTGGCATCTATATTTCTTACTCTTGGCAATTTATCTTTATTCCGCATTTTATCTACTCACCCTTTCGACAAATATATACAAATCCAATACATTCATTTTATGCAACCTACCTGCTCCTTCGATCCAGCGCATACCGTTGCGCTAAGATGGCTAAGAACGTTACAATCGCCTTCATTATAAACTGCCATTCCGGTCGCAGCAGCAGTGAGAATGATGCCGATGATACAACACCCAAAATCAATGCACCGACAACTGTTCCGGCAACGCTGCCAAAACCGCCGTCTATACTCGTACCGCCAAGCAGCGTCACGACCAGCGCGTTAAACTCATACCCCGCGCCTCTTGTCGAAATCGCTGCCTTAGTTTCAGATGCAAGCAGTATCCCTGTAATCCCTGCCAGCAATGAGCTGAGAATATATAGCAGCGCTATATGTCTTTCCACTTTTATTCCCGAAAGCCGCGCTGCTTCCTGATTTGCGCCTATTAAATATGTTCTTCTCCCAAACACCGTCTTTTTCTCTACAAATAGCGCGGCCAGTACAAGCACCACCGCGATTACCGCAGCAATTTTGATGGGACCCACCAAAGATAGATTGCCGACTTTCCCATATATCTCAGGCAAATTAGCGCTTCGTTGTGCACCCAGCCCAACAACTTCTGCGATACCCCGCGCAACAGACATCGTTCCAAGCGTCACGATAATAGAAGCTACCTTCAGTTTCGCAATGAATAACGCGTTAATTACGCCAATAAGCATGCAGCATATCAGTGCGAGTATAATCGCCCAGCCATACCCCATCCCAAGTCCGCTTGCAAGCGGCGAAAACCCTTCCGCAGAATCCTGCACAAAATATGCAGACAGCATACCCGCCATCGCCAATGTTCCGCCAACCGACAAATCGAAATGCCCCGAAACAAGCAGGAACGTTACTCCGATACCAAGTATGATATAGTACCAGTTGTTGGCGACAAGGTTCAGCGCCGTCGGTACTCCAAAATAATTGTTTATGAATATACTTGCCAAAGCAAACAGCAATATCAAAACTGCCAGCATCGAAAGGTTGATAAACGATTCGTTGCTCATTTTGCCTCTTTTTAGATTCATAACTTCGTTATTCTTCTTGCCCACTTTTAGTTACCCCCCGTACATATATGGATGATACTCTGGTTGTCAATATCATCTCCGTTTTGCAGCTCAGATCTCATCTCGCCCTCAAACAGCAGGAATATACGATCGCAAGAGTTCAATATCTCGGGCAGCTCCGACGAAAAGAATATAATCGACTTACCCTCTTTTGCCAGCTCGCGGATTATATGATAAATCTCCGCCTTCGCGCCAACGTCAATTCCTCTTGTTGGCTCGTCAAGTATCAGCAAATCCGCATCCGCAAACAGGCACTTGCTGAAGACAACCTTTTGCTGGTTGCCGCCCGAAAGCTTCGCAGTCTCTTTCTCCATCGAATCCGTTTTAATACTCAGCGTCTCAATATACTCTTTAGAAACGTTTTTCTCACTTGCGGCATTAATCAAACCGGCCCGTGATATTTTCTTCATGTTCATAACCGGAATGTTTCTTTTGATGGTGAGCAGCGTGAACAGCCCTTGCGTTCTGCGCTCCTCGGGAACCAGCGCGATACCGGCATCAATAGTTTTTCCCGGGTTGTGCCCCAGCTTTTTGCCGTTGAACATTATGTTTCCGCTGTATTTGTCTGCTCCGTAAATGGCCCGCGCAAGCTCAGTTTTTCCGGCTCCCACCAGTCCGTAGAATCCGACAATCTCGCCCTTTTTAACATCGAACGAAATGTCCTTTAATTTGTGATTTGTAATGTTCTTCGCTTTCAGTACCACTTCGCCGGACATGTCGTCTCTTGGCTCATAACACTCGATAACTGTTTTACCAATCATCATCTTTATGAGATCCATGCGATCCTTTACTTCCGTCAGTGGCTTTGTGCCTATGTGCATACCGTCACGCATAACCGTAACGTAATCTCCAAGTTCAAATATCTCATCCAATCTGTGCGAGATATATATAACTGTAACGTTTTGCTCGCGCAGCTTTTTGATAATCTTAAAGAGTCTTTCAATCTCGCCTTCGCTCAGCGCAGCGGTTGGCTCGTCCATTATAATAACGTCCGCGTCCGATGCAACGGCTTTGGCAATCTCAATAATTTGTTTTTTCGCAACGCTTAATCTGCTAACCCTCTCTTTGGGGTCTATGCTCGGTTCAATGTCCTTCAAAACTTCAATTATCTTTTTTATCTTGTTCGTTTTTCTTAAAAAGCCAAACTTTGTGTCTTCAATACCAAGCGTCAAGTTCTCCTCAACGGTCAGCTGGTCAACTACGTTCAGCTCTTGGAATAATGTGCTTATCCCTTGTTCGCCCGCATGCTTTGGATTATGAGCGCTATACTCTTCCCCATTTAAAAATATCTTCCCGCTCGTTCTTGTAAACGCACCGGTCAGAATTTTTATAAGCGTCGATTTGCCGGCTCCGTTCTCTCCGACCAGACAGTGAATTGTGTTTCTTTTGATGTCAAAGCTTACATCGTTAACAGCTCTGACTCCGGGGAAGTCCTTTAAAAGATTTTTGATTTCCAACACATTATCATTCATTGCTTTTTCTCCATTAAAGTTTTTTGGGAGGGAACCAACCTAAAGGTTCCCTCCCAATTTTACTACAAATGCTTAATTGTTTCTACTATTGTTTGTGCAAATTACATTACGTCGTCAGCTGTAAGGCTTGTGCCAAACTGATCGTTGTACCACGCAAGTGTGTCGTCCAATGTTACTGTCCAGTAGATGCAAGAGAACGTAGGTCCAAATGCTTCTTCAGCCGGGTCAGATACCTGAGCCATTTCACCAAGATAAACAGCAACGATTGTGTCGATGATTGTCTTTGATGTGCCGATTGGAGGCAGTCCCATAGACATCTTCAATGAGCTGTTCGGGTTATAAATGTCTGTCAGCTCTGAAGTCGGAAGGTCTACGCTTGCTACGATTTCAGTAGTTGGAACGCCATTGTCCATTGTGCCTCTGCCAGCGTCTACAAGAGCTGCCATAGCACCGGGAGTCAGGTTTCCGGCTTCTGAGTAAATCAGGTTTACATCCGGGTTAGAAACGAGAACTGCTGCCAAAGCTTCTTTGGTTGCGTCCGCGCTGCCCTTTGAGTCAAGGCAACCAAGATCCGTGAAGTTTCCAGCGCCAACAACGCTTTCAATTCCGTCTACCCATGGGTCTGTACGTCCGGATCTAACTTCTGTGTGGTCCGGCCATCCAAGCTGAACAGTAACGATAGGCTTGTCAGGATTTGCTTCAGTCCATGCTGTTGCTGCTGCTGCGCCCATGTCGAAAGATGAACCATACTCGTCGCTTCTGAATGTCGGGATGCCTGTTGTTCCAAGCGGGCTGAAGAATGTTGTCATTGCAACGCCTGCTTCGATAGCTGCTTCAACGCCTGGTGTTGCTGCTTCAGCTTCCCATATCTGCAATGATGCGCCGATATAGTCAGATGTAGCAAGCATGTCAACGTTCTGTGTCATAACGTTAGCGTCAGATTTTCCATCGATGATGTCAACGATAATGCCATACTCTTCCATAGCATACGTTACTGCTGCTGCTGCACGTGCCTGATGGAACTCATTGCTAAGCTCTGATACAAAGTAAGCAATCTTCTTGCCTTCCAGAGACATGTCGTCTGCTGCTGCATCGTCTGCCGGAGCGTCTGCTGCATCGTCTGCCGGAGCGTCTGCTGCTGCATCGTCTGCCGGAGCGTCTGCTGCTGCGTCGTCTGCCGGTGTAACTGCTGCCGGTGCACATGCGACCAAAGCAATAACCATTATCAGACTAAATACTAATACGATAACCTTTTTCATTCTAAAATTTCCTCCTAATATTTTTATTTAACCAACCAAATAATTAATTGATCAAAACTGGTTTCAAAATTTATATTCGTTTATTTATCTTCTCAAATTTTATCTAATCGTTTTTTATAATCGCGTTTGCTCTTTAAGGGCCCCTGCTAAACTGTCTTGTTTATGCGTTTGACGTTTGTCGTAACATTTGTTATTCACACTATATCATATGCCATGACATATGTCAAACACTTTCTTAAAAATAATCAGCGGCGCATAAAGAGCACAAATCGCAAGGCTTTCCTTATGCTTCTCTCCTCTCAAAACACTCTATACTTAGCACACAGCTTTGCTGATAAATCAATATATAGAAGTTTCTGAATAGGCGCCGCCAAAGATAGCCAAACTTGCGGCATGTAGTTTAAAGACCATGATTAAACGTAAAATAAAAAAGAACCCTATTATAGGTCCTTTTAAACTGCTTATTTTTTTACCGCCCAATGCTTTAGATCAGCATACCGCCCGTAGCATCAACAATAGTTCCGTTGATAATCTCGCCGTGCTCCGAAGCCAAGAACGCGATGATGCGCCCGATCTCCTGCGTCTTAGACAGCCTGCCTACCGGAATACGCTTCTGATAATACTCCATCCATTCGGGCTGGCTCAGCTTATCTTCGTTAAACGGCGTGCGCACCATTCCGGGTGCAATGCCATTAATTGTGATACCCTTGTTCGCAACTTCGCGCGCAAGCGATTTGGTCAACAGCGTGATCGCCCCTTTGGCCGTCGCGTAATGCGCGTGGTCGGGCGACGTTACCGCAAACCCCGACTTAGACGAAAGGTTGACGATGTGCCCCTGCACATCGTGCTTCAAGAAGTGCATGATCGCGCGCTTGCAAAAGAAGTATGTACCGTTAAGGTTGATGTCGATTACCTTTGTCCACTCCTCATCCGGCATTTCCTCAACCGGCGTTGTCGGCCAGATACCCGCGTTGTTCACAAGCACGTCTACATGTCCAAACAACGCTTCTGCTTCCTTAAATATCTTGTCAATATCTTCGGTTTTGCTGATATCGCCATACATCGCAACACATTTGCCCGTCGATTTTCGTGCTATCGAATCCGCAAATTTAATTGCGTCATCTGCGTCAAACAAATAGTTCGCGATTACGTTCATGCCTTCGTCAGCAAGCACCTCGCAGATACCTGCGCCGATCCCCGTTGTGCCGCCCGTAACAATGGCTGTTTTATCTTTCAATTTCAAATCCATCGTTTTATCTCCTAATTAGCTTACTTTTTCTGTGCCAAAATTGCTTCAACTTCGTCATGAGGTCTTGGGATCACGTGCACGCTAGTCAGCTCGCCCACTCTTTTTGCAGCTGCCGCACCTGCGTCCACAGCCGCTTTAACAGCGCCAACGTCGCCGCGCACCATAACAGTGACCAGCCCTGAGCCTATCTTCTCTTTGCCAAGCAGAGATACATTCGCTGCCTTTACCATTGCGTCAGCCGCTTCAATCGCGCCAACCAATCCCTTTGTCTCTACCATTCCAAGTGCTTGCTTTTCCATTTTGTTATTCCTCCATATTTAAAAGTTAGTATTCGTTCCGCACAATCGTGACGTTTCCGCTTGGGCACTTCGTTGTACAAGCACCGCAGTTGATACACGGATCATCTACAACACCCTCGATGATTCTGATACCTTTGCTTGTGCCCATTCTCACAGCTCCTGCCGCCAGCATCTGATCACAAACCGCTCTGTCGTTTATGCCCGTAGACGCTTTCACCATGATGCCTTCACCCACAGTACGCTTCATCAAACGAATGTCTTCAATTGTTGCGCCGCCTTCGCCGAATCCACTGCTGGTCTTGACAAAGTCAGTACCCGCGCGCTTAGCCAGCTCGCAAGCCCTCACTTTTTCTTCATCCGTAAGCGCGCTCGTCTCGATGATGACTTTCACTATCGCATAAGGATGCGCCGCGTCAACAACCGCTTTGATGTCTTCATACACCAGCTCATAGTCCTTGTCCTTCAGTGCGCCGATGTTGATAACCATATCCACTTCGTCCGCACCGTTCTTGACGGCCTCCATAGCTTCCACGCCTTTTATAAACGTAGTGTTGGCGCCAAGTGGAAATCCGATAACGCAGCATGTCTTCACGCCGCTGCCGGCCAGCTTGTCTGCCACAAACTTCACATGCGTCGGGTTCACACACACGCTTGCAAAATCATACTTAATCGCTTCCTCGCAAAACGTCGTGACCGTGCTTCGTGTGGTCGCAGGCTTTAGCACCGTGTGGTCCATATACTGTCCGTAGCTTGCGTCATAGCTGCCTGTGGTTTGTGCCGGTGCGCTGGTGCTGCCCGCTTCGCTCAATACCTTGTTCGTAATCTCTGCAATAATTTTATCGATATCCATGTCTATCCCTTTCTAGTGCATTTCTCTTCCGCCGGTGATGTTATACGCCTGGCCTGTGCAATACTCTCCCGATGCTGTCAGGAAGAACACGAAATCAACAACGTCCTGTATGTCGGTCAGTCTGCCAAGCGGAATCTTCGCCGTAAACTTTTCGATAATCTCATCACGCTGCATACCCATGCTTTCGATATATCCTGCGCTAACCGATGACCAAACACCCGTAGCGTCGGTGATTCCCGGGCAAATCGAGTTAACTGTAATTCCGTACTTTGCATACTCAAACGCCAACGACTGTGTCAGCACAATAACCGCGCCCTTTGCCGCACTATACGGTCCCATCAATGCGCTGCCGGTCTTGCCCGACTTCGAAGCAAAGTTGATAATTTTTCCGCCGGTCTTTTTCATGCTCGGCAATGCGCCCTGGATGCAATACGCCGTTCCGTAAACGTTCACCTTAAACATTTTCTCAAACACCGCTTCGTCGTTCTCTTCAAACGGTCTCGTGTCCACAACACCCGCGTTGTTAACCAGTGCATAGATGTCACCAAGGTCAGCAACGATTTGCTCAAAGCACTTTAGTACCGCGTCTCTGTCCGTAATGTTCAATATATAGCTTTTTGCCTCATATCCTTTTGCAACTAATTCTTCTACCGACTTCTCGACCAACGGATCGATGTCAATCAGCGCAACCTTCGCGCCCTGCTCGGCATACTTTACTGCGATTGCCAGCCCTATGCTTTTTGCCGCTCCGGTTACCACGCATACTTTTCCTTTTAAACTGTCTGTGCTTAAACTCATTTTTCTTTCCTCCTTATAAATTTATAATTATAATTTATTGCTCTTTCAATTGCTTAATAATTTCACCAACGTTTTTGCTGCGGAAAAACAGCGTCCCCGCCACCAGCGTGTCCGCGCCTTTCTTGTGCTTCTCGATTGCGTTACCGGGGTTAATACCGCCGTCTATCTGTATTTCAAAATCGAGGTTCTTCTCTTTGCGCATCATGGCAAGCTGCTCTATCTTGCTGTCCATCGCTTCAATATACTTTTGTCCGCCAAACCCAACGCACACCGCTACAAGCAATACAACGTCTACCGCGTGTAGATAATGTTCAATGTCTTCTACCCGAGTTGCCGGGTCAAGCGCAACGCCGACCATCTTGCCTGTCTCGTTTATATACTTAATCATCTCAAAAGGATGCGTCGTAGCTTCGTGATGGAACAGTATCAAGTCCGCTCCAATGTCCGCAAACTTTTTTATAAAGTCCTGCGGGCGTGCAATCATCAAATGTACGTCTGTGCGCAGCTTGCTGGTCTTGCATACCGCCTCTGCGATATCAACACCCATTGTAATGTTCGGGACAAAATGTCCGTCCGTTATATCTATATGGATAGAATCACAACCGCTGTCTTCCATACGTTTTATTTCCTCACCCAGCCTTAACCAGTCTGCCGAGAGTATTGAAGCGCTAAGCTTTAACATGTGTCGTTACCTCTTCGTAAATTTCTGTACTCTCCAAATATAAACGCAAGTTAACACTATGTCAACAATTCCGCACGTTATTGCACATTTGCTCATCTATTTTCTATATATTAGCATTTTTGTCGTACCTTTTTGCTATTTTTCTGTGATTTCGTTCACTTTATGAACAATTGTAAAGTTTTTTCTTGACATCGCAAATAGTTTGCTATATATTTTGAAATAAGTAAACGCATAAGGAGTGACGATTATCACGCTTATTTCATCAGAAAAACGCGATATGTTAATAGGCATCGCCAAAATGTATTATATCGAGGGGTTATCTCAAGAGCAAATCGCCAAGGAGGTACACGTTTCGCGACCCACCGTTTCGCGCATGCTCAAACAATCGGTCTTTGAGGGCATAGTGCAGATAAGAATCGACGACGTTTCTTCATACGGTCTCGAGCTCGGTAAAAAGCTTCGCCAAAAGTTCGGCGTCCGCCAAGTGATCGTGACCCCCCTAAGCGACAATCTTGAAGAAAGCAAGAACAACGTCGGCGCAGCAGCCGCGCGCTATCTCGAGTCGTCTACGCAAAACTGTTCGTTGCTTGGTATCGCCTGGGGCACAACCATCGGGCAAGTCGTCAAAAACGTTCAGCACAGTCCACAAAGAAAAATGGACATCATACAGCTGCTCGGCGGTGTCGGCAACCGCACGAAAGACACGGACGCCAACATGATGGCGCTTACGCTCTCCAAGGCTTTTAACGGAGACAGCTATCTGCTCCAAGCTCCTTTCATGGTGCAAAGCAAAGTGCTTCGCGATCTGCTTCTCGACGAGCCGCACATACGCACCCACTTCGAAAAAATTCACGAGGCAGGTGCTGTCGTGATTGGTCTCGGGTCTACAGACCCTGAACTCAGCGCACAGTTTAGAAGCGGTCACATCACATACGAAGACGCCAAAAAGCTGCGGGCAGAAGGCGCCGTCGGCGACATTTGCGGTCGATACCTCGATATCAACGGCAACCAGTGCCACACTGCATTGAACGACAGAATGATAGCCGTAACACTGCAGGACATCAAAAACATCCCAACGGTAATCGCCGTTGCTTCGGGAGAAAAGAAAACCGACATCATCACCGCAGCGCTTCGCGGCAAATACATCGACGTGCTGATTACAGACGAGTCCGCAGCCGTTTCGGTTTTAGAAATGTAATTCTCCATTTTCAAAACTCATTAACACAAATCACCAATACTTATTTGGATTAGAAAAACCGCAGATTGATTTCTGCGGTTTTATTTATACATTATATTTTAGCAAACTGCCCTGCCGTATTTCTGTCTCTCCCGGCTCCACTTCATGGTTCTGTCTCGCCCTATAAAACTTCCAAAACTTTCCTGGCTGTCGTTTCGTCTGTTACAAAATAGTCGATCACATCAGTACGCAGCGCGCCAAGAATCGGCAGCACTTTCTGGTTCCCCGCCGCAATACATATCACATTTTCAACTGCTCTAATATTCGCTTCGTCGATGCCCATTACTTTTGCATTGTAATCGTTCTTTAGGAACTCGCCTTTCAGGTTATACCTTCTCGCAGCAATATCGCCAACAACCTTGTTCTCATCGGCTTCATACTGCTCTTTAAGCTGCATAATATCGGTCTCGATTTGCAGCTGCAGCGATGACGGAATACCGGCGGAGATAACAGCCACGTCCATACGATTCCATTTCTCTACAATCTGCTGCATGTACTTGCTCTGCATATAAAGCTCTTTATCCTCAATAGACTCGGCAATCGCCGGTGCATATATAAACGACGGCGTGCCTTTCAGCTTTTCTGCGAACATTCGCACCATCTCGTTCAGCTGATATTCGGACGATATCCTCGACGTTCCGCCAATCAGCGGTACAACGCTAATGTCGCTGTGCTTGTTCTTGTTTGTAAACGACAACATGAACTCATAGCAAGTAGACCCCCACGCGATGCCAACCGTAGAATGGCTTTTTATTATGTCCTCTGCAAAGTCCGCGCCCTGCGAAGCCACCACCTTGGTAATCAGCAGCGTAGAGTCTACCACAGTCGGTATTACCAAACACCCCTTCAACCCAAACTTTGCCGCAAACTCATCCGCAACCTCGACAACGTTGTTTTTTGGGTCTTTGATAATAATCTCGACTATGCCGTACTCCCTCGCTTCGGAAAGAATCATCGAAATTGACGATCGTGAAATCCCAAGGTTTTTCGCAATCATGTTTTGCGTCAGCCCGCCTTCGTAATACATTTTCGATACCTGCACCATCATCTGAATGTCGTATCTAGCTTTCATAACATTTCTCCCAAAATTCGATAGTCTATAAATCTCTCCACATTTGCCACGAAGAGTCCATTGTTTTAATCAGCTGCTTGTATATCGCGTACTTCTTCTGATAGACTTGCGCGTTGTCCTTATTCGGCATACAGGTATATTCCACCCTCGCCATCTTGTCCGCAGCCGCTTTCAAATCGTCATAGTCACCCGCTGCAACGCCC
>JABGQS010000036.1 GCA_018648645.1 Clostridia bacterium | reverse complement strand
AAGCCGGATAGTCGCGCCATTGTCTCGTTTAGCTTGGGGTTGTATTTCATTGTGCAGGAACCGAGTGGATAGAAGCCGCTGTCCACGCCGTAGTTTTTGTTTGACAGCGCGGTGTAGTGACGCACGAAGTCGCCTTCGCTGACTTGTGGCAGCTCTGCTAAGGTTTCTCGTTGCAGTGCAGGCGGTACCAGAGTGTCGATATCGACAGCCTGGACATCACACTCTCCAAGTGCTGTCGCGAACCGTGTCGGATGACTTTTCTCGAAAATCAATTGGTCGCTTAGTTTCATCATGATGCCACCACCTTTTCGATCATTGTGTCGATTTCTGCCTTGGTGCGCTTTTCTGTGACTGCGAGAAGCCACGTGTTTTTATATTCGGGGTAGTCGGATGATAGGTCGTACCCTCCGATGATACCCTGCTCAAGAAGCTTGGCGTTCAGCTCGGCAATATCGCCGTTGTATCGAAGCGCGAATTCTTTGAAGAACGGCGCGGAGAAAACGGGCGAGAACAGCCCAGTGTCGATTAATCTGTTGTATGCGTAGTTGGCTTTTTGGATGCATTGATGTGCAACTTCGCTGAGACCGTGCTTACCTAGCGCAGTCAGGTACATCGCGGCGGTCAGCGCGTTTAATGCTTGATTGGAGCAGATGTTGGATGTGGCTTTCTCGCGCCGGATGTGCTGCTCGCGCGTTTGGACGGTCAGGACGAAGCCGCGTTTGCCGTTCCTGTCGGTGGTTTCGCCGACGATGCGCCCGGGGATTTTGCGCAGCAGTTTATCTTTTACGGCGAAGAAGCCTAGGTACGGTCCGCCGAAGTTTAGTCCGTTGCCGAGCGCCTGACCTTCGCCGATGACGATGTCTGCACCGAGGTCGCCCGGCGGTTTGATGAGACCGAGAGAAATGGGGTCGCAGCTGACGATGAGCAGTGCGCCGCGGCTATGCGCAAGCTCTGCCGCCTGCGCTATGTCTTCGATGATGCCAAAGAAGTTGGGCGATTGAATGATAACTGCGGCGGTGCTGTCCGTGATTTTGCCCGCGATATCCGCCATGTCAATTTGACCGTCCGCGTGTCCAAACTCGGTAACTTTTATATCGTTAAATTGTGCGTAGGTTTTGAGCACAGCTCTGTACTGCGGATTCGCGCTTTGCGCAACCATCACTTCGCTTCGGCGGGTTGAATTGCACGCGACCAGAGCGGCGTCGCCAAACGCGCTTGCGCCGTCATAAACCGACGCATTGGACACGTCCATGCCGGTCAGCATACAAATCATGGTTTGGTACTCGAACATCGCCTGCAGGGTGCCTTGGCTGATTTCCGGCTGGTAGGGCGTGTAGGCTGTGTAGAACTCTTGGCGCAGCAGCATGTGGTCGATGACGCTTGGAGTGAAGTGATCGTACGCGCCCGCGCCGAGAAAGCATGTGTGAGTTTCGGTGCTGATGCTCTTGTTTGCAAGCGATTTTATGTGCCTGATGACGTCCATTTCCGACATTGCGGTGGGTAGGTTGATGTCGCCGTTTTGCCGCACTTGCTTTGGAATGGAGGCGAAAAGCGCTTCGATGTCAGCCGCGCCGATGTCAGCAAGCATGGCTGCTTTGCTCGCGTCGCTGTTTGGGATATACTGGTGCATGGTTACTCCTCCTCGTCGCAGAACGCTTGGTATTCAATTTCGTCCATCAATGTGTCCAGCTCGTCCGGGCTGGTGAGCTTAAGTGCCGCTATCCAGCTGTCGTACGGCGATTCGTTAATTTTCTCGGTGTCGTCGTTGAGCGCTTCGTTGATTTGCACCACTTCGCCCGATATCGGCGAATAGATATCCGAAGCCGCTTTGACCGATTCTACTACGCTTAGCACATCACCGGCGACGATGGTGTCACCCATCCCCGGAAACTCGACGTAGACCACGTCACCGAGATTCTCCTGCGCGTAGTCGGTGATGCCTATGTATGCCACGTCGTCCTCTACCCGCACCCATTCGTGTTCCTTTGAGTATTTCAGCCCATCAATCGTTTTCATAATTGCTTCCTCCATAATGATATGATTTATATTTATAAATTCGTTATTTATTATACCGTTTTGAATAGAACGGCAGCTTTACAATTCGCGCTTTGATTCGTTTGTCGCGTATGACGATGTCGATTTGCCTGCCTACCTCTGCGTGCTTTGCGGATATCAGAGCGAGACCAAGGCTTTTCTTTAGGCTGGGGGAAAAGCTGCCCGAAGTGACGAAGCCGATTTTCTCGCCGCCGATTTCGATGTCTGCGTGGTCCCGCGCAACGCCGCGCTCGATTAGCTCGAAACCGATTAGCTTGCGCTGTGTGCCTTCCTGTTTTTGGTTTTGCAGAGCCTGTTTGCCGATGAAGTCTTCACCGTTTAGCTTGACGAAACAACCTAGACGTGCTTCGAGTGGTGAGATGTCTGCTGATAGTTCGTTACCGTAGAGCGGCAGAGCGACCTCGAAGCGGAGCGTATCGCGCGCGCCGAGACCGACCGGCACAAGACCGTCATCTGCGCCTGCGCGAAGAATGGCCTGCCATACGTCTGACGCGAACTCGGCAGGCATGTAGATTTCGAAGCCGTCTTCGCCTGTGTAGCCCGTTCGCGATATAAGAGCGCCGAAGCCCGCGATACGCACGCTGGGCGCGAAATGGAAGAACTTGATTGTGTCCAGCGGATAGTCTGTTAGTTTTTGTAGAATCGACTGCGCTTTGGGACCTTGCAGCGCGAGCTGGGCGTAGTCGGCGGACACGTTGGAAATTTGCACGTCGCCCGATTTGTTTTGCACAATCCAATCGAAGTCTTTGTCGGTGTTGGATGCGTTAACGACAAGAAGAAACTTTGTGCCAGAGTATTTGTAGACCAGCAGGTCGTCCACAACGCCGCCGTCCGGGTAGCACATAGGCGAGTATATTACCTGCGAGTTTTCTATAGAAGTGATGTCGTTTGTGATGAGGTTTTGTACGAAAGCAAGCGCGCCATCGCCCTCGACGAAAATCTCGCCCATGTGCGAAACGTCGAAAAGCCCCGCGGTACTTCGAACTGCGCGGTGTTCTTTGATGATGCCTTGGTATTGGACAGGGAGCGCCCATCCGCCAAAGTCTACAATTTTGCCGCCCAAGGCTACGTGGTTTTCATATAGTGGTGTGTGTTTCATAGCGATGTGTTTCCTTTCGTGTCTGCACAACGCCTTTATTAGAAAACAAAAAAGGGAAGGCAAACATACGTTGTCTTCCCCTGTTTTTTTACCTGAGAGATTCTACCAAGCAGACTTGGTATTGCACCTTTGGTGCCGCGCTTAGGCGGCTTTCCAGAGCTTTGTCCGAATGCAGTCCGTTTACCTGAAAGTTTCGTCGCATCTCGACTCCAATACGATTTACATCTTCGGTGTTTTAATTAAAAAACTCTCCCGCACTCTTCATCCAACTGTATTGAGTTTTGTGGCTACTCTTACTATGAAAAAAGAGTACCATATTTGAAAAGCGGTGTCAATGGAAGGTGTTGGTATAAGCAAAATGGATATGCTTACAAACCAAGCCCGTGCTTTAGATGCACCAAAAAGTCCTGCACGTTGGTGACGATGGACGTGATGGCGAGCGAGCCGCGGTCGCGCAGTTTGTTTACTGCGAACTCGGTTATGTCTACCGCGTAGAAGTTGACCGAGCGGACTTTGCCGCCAGAAACAACGTAACTGGGGGTCATGTTGCCTGTCGCGATGGTGTGCAGTTGGGTCGCCAGACCTATGACCGTTGTTGCGCCGCTGATGACGCTGCGCATTTTGGTTTGGGCTTTGTATACGTCTGCAATGACTTCGGGTAGAGGACCGTCGTCGCGGATGGAGCCTGCGAGTGTGTAGCCTATATCGCCGCTCTCAAGTGCGTACATTATGCCCTCTGTGATGTTATGGTCGCTCATGAAGGCTTTGATGCTGCCGCTTTCGCGCACGTCGTTTATTGTTTGCAAGTGGTTGTAGTGTCCGTTGTACATCACTTCTTGGGTGTATACGTTTTGACCGAGCGCGGTTTTGAGGTAGCTGGCCTCGATGTCGTGGGTGGCGAGCGCGTTGCCCGCAAAGACGTGGTCAACGTAACCGTTTTCGATAAGCAGCTGCATTGCGTTGCGTGAGTCGTAATCGAAAGCCACGGCGGGCCCTAGGACCCACACTATGTTGCCGTGCTGTTTCTCGTATTTCAAAATGTCGTACAGCGAATCGTAGTCCATCGAAAACGCGGTTTCGCGGGTGCGCGATGTGCGAAAAGCGAAGTCGTCAAATTTTTCGTGTTTGGCAGCAAAGCCGGTTGAGTACAGGAATATGCCGAGCGTGGCGTCGTCTTTGCGACCGATGACCACGCTGTCGCCCCTTTTTACGTTGCGCTGCTCGATGGCGTATGGCTTGCCATTTTTAACGACAACGCAGCAGTCCATGCGCGAGAGTTCGATGAGCTTCCACTCACCCGCAATTTTGATATATTCGGGAAAGATGCTGGTGGCGTGGAAGTCGGGTGGGACGATGCCGTCGGCAGCAGCCACGGCGAGTACTGCGTCGGGCGCGCTTTTAAAAATGTCCTCGTTGAAGTTTGGTTTGGTGTATTGCGATTGCTTGGTCATAGCAGGTATCCTTTCTAGTGTTATGAAAGAAACTGTTTGCTTTCTATTTGGTTTTGTTTCCTACAAAATCGTCCAGCACCTCGGTTAGGTTTGGGCTGCCGATTTCCTGCAGGTCGTAGTAGACTCGCGTGTTTGGTTTGTTTATTTTGATGATGCGGTTTAGGTCCATGGGCGTGCCGATGACGACAGAATCGCAGTCGGTGTTCTCGATTGTCGCCTCAAGGTCCTTGATCTGCTGGTCGCCGTAGCCCATTGCGGGCAGAAGCGCGCCTATGTTTTTGTATGTTGCGAAGGTGTCTTTCAGCTTGCCGACGATAAAGGGTCGCGGGTCAACAAGCTCGGCAGCGCCGTAGCGTTTTGCTGCGACCACGCCTGCGCCGATTTTCATTTCGCCGTGCGTGAGCGTTGGACCGTCCTCGACAGCGAGCACGCGTTTGCCTTTGATTACGCTTGGGTCGTCGACGTGGATGGTTGACGCTGCGTCGATAATGAGCGCGTTCGGGTTGACCTTGCCGATGTTGTCGCGCACTGTCAGCACGTCCGCGTAGTCGGCTGTGTCGATTTTGTTGATGATGACGACGTCTGCCATGCGAAGGGTGACTTCACCGGGGTAATAGCTAAGCTCGTGCCCGGGTCTGTGTGGGTCCACTACGGTTATCATCAGGTCTGGAGTGTAGAACGGGAAGTCGTTGTTTCCGCCGTCCCAAAGGATGATGTCGCAGCCGTCGGGGTCGTTCTCGGCCGCGCGCAGAATCGCTTCGTAGTCTACGCCTGCGTATATAACGTTGCCGCGCTCGACATGCGGCTCGTATTCTTCCATCTCTTCGATGGTACATTTGTGAGTCTTCAAATCTTCGATAGTCGCAAAGCGCTGAACCTTTTGCTCCAGCAAATTACCGTATGGCATGGGGTGACGGATTGCAACGACCTTTAAGCCGCTTTGCATCAGGATTTCGATAATTTTGCGCGAGGTTTGGCTTTTGCCGCAGCCTGTGCGGGTTGCACCGACAGCTATCAGCGGTTTGGTGCTTTTTATCATGGAAGCCTTGGTGCCGAGCAGAACGAAGTCTGCGCCCGCTGTGTTGACCACGGCACTGAGACCCATCACAAAGCCGTAAGGCACGTCGCTGTATGAGAACACGCACGCTTGTACGTTGTGCTGCGCGATTAGTTTCTCTAAGTCGGACTGCGCATAAATCGGTATGCCGTTCGGATAGAGTTTACCAGCGAGCTGCGCAGGATATTTTCTGCCGTCGATGTCGGGGATTTGTGCTGCCGTGAACGCGACTACCTTGTAGTCCTCGTTATCCCGATAGTGTGTGTTGAAGTTGTGAAAGTCTCTGCCTGCCGCTCCGATAATGATGATATTTTTTCTGCTCATGCCACCGCTCCGTTATATTGTTTGACTTGATACCATTTTCATGTATTTAATAACGTTTGTCAAGCAAAATTACTTAGAAACGAACATCAACAAGCAAATTCGCTTTGTTAAGTTGGTTTAATGTTAATAATAGCGCCTCTCGCAGTGTCTGTTTGATTGCGGGAAGCAGGAACATTATCTGCAAACGCGGTGAGGTTTATTCGTTCTACGTCGATGATATGAATGCTGTGATTGTGTCAACTGCGATTGTCTGTTGCTCTGCTCTGGATATAGCGGCGGTGCCGTCGCCTTCCTGCTCGCCGTAGTCGCCAAAGTATGCGTGGTTGCCGCCGACGATTTCGAGCTTGTTCTGGGTATCGGTTAGCTTTGAGAGGTCCAGACCCTCATCCTCGCTTCCGTATATAGCGAGGGTTGGGATGTCCGCATCGTTAATTGGATATGCGCCGAGAAGAATGAGCCCGCTTAGCTTGTCGCTGTTATTGCCGACGTAGCTGCTTGCCATTGCGCCGCCGAGCGAGTGTCCGGACAGGAACCAATCTTGAATGTGCGGCAGCGCATCGTACACCTTGTTTGCGCTGTTGACGCCGAAAATAGCCAGATTCATGGGCATCTTAACGAGCACGCATGTAAATCCGTTGTCTGAAAGCTTTTTGAGAAGTGGCGCGTATGCGATGGCCTCTACCTTACCACCGGGGTAGAAGATAATCCCTGTTTCACGGCTGTTGCCAGATTCGGGGTAAAAAATCGTAAAGTTGCCTTGGCTTAGGACTCGGCAATCATCCGCTGATATTGTCTGCAATGCTGTCTCGTCTGCTCTGTAATAATCCAGCGTGTAAATATAGAAGCCGCCAATCAATATGACAAGCAAACTTGCGATTATGATTAATGCGATTTTTACTCTCTTCTTCTTTTTGCGCTCCATTGCTTTCTCCTTAAGTGCTCTTTATTTAGATATACAGATTAACTGCGTAGCTTAACTATCTGTCGTAAGCTCGGTGCCATTGCTTATAAATGCGCAGACTTCGCCCAGCGCCTGCTTTGCCTCGGGCAGAGGAAACAGCAGCCAATCGTGCTGCATATCCGGATACTCGCGGTATAGCAGGCTGACGTTCTCTTGCGCCGCTTTGCGCTTGAAGGCTGACGCTTGGACGCTGAGAATTTCGCCGCCGCCTGCAAATAAGGCGATCTGCCCAATGTCCGCAATGTCGCCGTACAGCGGTGAGCAGCGGTAGTCCTTCTTGTTAAGGTCGCCCGCGTACATTCTGCCGGCTTCCACTAAAGTCCGTTTCTCGAGTAACTTATCGCTGTTTGCCAAGCTGTCCGAAATGTCGCCATCCATAGAAACGTCCAGCCAAGGAGAAAGCAGTACGATTTTTGACGGCGAGGGGGCAATTTTTTCGGCTTTGATATACTGCGCTAATGCCAGCGCTAAACCGCCGCCTGCCGAGTCTCCCATCAGTATAATCTCTTGTTCGGTTGTTTTGAAAAGATGGGTGTAGGCTTGGCTTACCATATTGATGGTGTCTGTGCACGTGCTTTGCGGAGCCAGCGGATAGTTGACAAAAGTAACCGCTGCGCCTGTGCGCGCAATCACGGCGTCTACGAGATGCCAATGCGCTATTGTGGCTTGCATACAGTATCCGCCACCGTGGAAAAAAACAATGTGCCAAGGCGGGCTGTCGCTTGGTTTGACGGTTACGCATTTGCTGCCGTCAATATCGAAGCTGTCTACATCGTACTTTTTATAAAGGCTTTTTGGCGGCAGGGTGAACTTGTTTCTTCTCTTTGGCTTTAGCATCATCTTGTATACGATGCTTTTAAGCTTTATACTACCGAGCGCTTTTTCGAAGAATCTTGCTTTCCTGCTAATCATTGTGCCTCCGTTTCGGGTAGTCAGCTATAATGTGCTGATAATGATTCTATATATCAATTATACAGTATTTTCTTCAATAAACAAAGGCGCTTATCGAAACAAACGATAAACGCCTTGATTACAAAAATATTTGCGTTTTTATGCCTCACACTTTTCTAGCAGTCGCTCCCAATTCTGGTCGGTGGCAACTTGAATCTCGTGAATCAGGTGCTCGTTTTCTTTGGTGAACAAGTGCTTGAAGCGTCCTTGCGGACGTAAGTAGTCCTCTACCGGGAGCTTGTTTTTCGGCTTGTAGTTGAGTGTCCATTTGTTGTCTTGCACTTCGTACATCGGCCATGTGCATGTATCGACCGCCATTTTGCAGATTTCCATGATGTCTGCGGCCTCGTAGCGCCAACCGCGCGGGCAAGGCGACAAGATGTTAAGGAAGCACGCTCCCTGCGTGTAGATCGCTTTCTCGGCCTTGCTTTGCAAGTCCTTGAAGTTGCTGAGATAAGTGGTCTGCCCGACATACGCAACGTTGTGCGCCGCGATAATCTCGGTCAGGTTTTTGCCTTGCTGTAATTTGCCTGGGCTGTGCGTGCCGACGGCAGATGTTGTGGTTTGTGCGTACATCGGAGTGCCCGAGCTGCGCTGGGTGCCCGTGTTCATGTATGCGCCGTTGTCGTAGCATACGTACACTATGTCGTGACCGCGCTCCATTGCGCCCGAAAGCGATTGGAACCCGATGTCGTATGTGCCGCCGTCTCCGCCAAAAGCGATGAACTTGTAGTTATCGTCGAGCTTACCGCGCTTTTTCATGGCGCGATACGCGGTTTCTGCGCCGCTGATGGTTGCGCCCGCGTTCTCGAAAGCGCTGTGGATGAACGAGTCGTTCCATGCCGAGTATGGGTATAGGCAGGTCGAAACTTCGAGGCAGCCTGTTGCACCGGCAATCACAGCCTTGTCTTCTTCCTTTAGCGCACGCAGCACGCCGCGTACTGCTATGCCTGCGCCACAGCCTGCGCACAGTCTGTGTCCGCCGCTAAGTCGTTCGGGTTTGCTCATTTGCTCTTTAAAATTGTAGGCCAATTGGGTTACCTCCTATCGTCTCAGACCAATGTACTGATAATGCGCAGGTACATTGCCTGTTTTCTCTACTTCGATCAGGTTGTCGAAAACCTCTCGGATGGACTCGATTTTTACATCGCGCCCGCCAAGGCCGTAAACGAACTTGACGGCTTTGATATTTCGTCCGTTGCCGTAAAGCGCAGCTTTGACTTCTGCGCCCATTGGACCGCCGTTGTTGGAGTAGCCTTCCGACTTGTCCATTATGCCGACAACTTTTACGCCGCTTAGCGCGTCTGCAATTTCTTGCTCGGGGAAAGGACGGTAAACTCTGATCTTGACCAGACCTGCTTTGACGCCTTCATGTCGAAGCTCGTCAATCGCGTCTTTTGCAGTGCCCGCGGACGAGCCGATGATGACAATGGCAAAGTCTGCGTCGTCCATTTTGTATTTTTCTATGTAGTCGTATTTACGCCCCGACATCGCTGCGAAATCTGCCGCGACATCTTCGATGGCTTTTCGAGCGTTTTCCATACCGACAGCCTGCTGATACTTGTGCTCCATGTAATATGCGCTGGTGTCGTATGGTCCCATCGACATGTTGTCTGTTTTGTGCAGCAGGAATTTTTCTGCTTTGTATTCGCCCACGAAATCTTTAACCTTCTCGTCCTCGAGAATTTCGATGTTCTCGACTGCGTGGCTGGTGATGAAGCCGTCTTGACAGGTCATGACGGGCAGCAGAACGTCTTTGTGCTCGCCGATGCGCACGGCTTGGATGAGGTTGTCGTACGCTTCTTGTGCGTTCTCTGCGTACATTTGTATCCAGCCTGCGTCACGCGCGCCCATAGAGTCGCTGTGGTCGGCGTTGATGTTGATTGGCCCTGATAACGCGCGGTTTACAACCGGCATTGTGATTGGCAGCCGAAGTGAAGCCGCGATGTAGAGCATCTCGAACATGAGCGCAAGACCGCACGAGCTTGTTGCTGTCATGCTCCGTGCGCCTGCCGCCTGGCTGCCTATGCACGCCGACATTGAGCTGTGCTCGGACTCGACAGGTATAAACTCTGTGTCGATTTCTCCGTTTGCTATAAAAGTTGAGACGTGCTGTGGTATCTCTGTTGACGGCGTTATCGGAAACGCTGCCATAACGTCCGGGTTAATCTGTTTGATGGCGATTGCGACCGCCTCGTTGCCTGAAAGTCTTTCTTTGATTGACATGCTGTTTCCTCCTATTCTCCGTCTTTCATCGTTATTGCGCCAAATGGGCATACCTTGAAGCAAATGCCGCATCCTTTGCAGTGGTCAAAATCAAAATCTGCGCGTTTCTTGTCGCTTACCGGGATAGAGCTGTCCGGACAGACCGGGAAGCAAAGAAGACACTGTTTGCATATATCTGCCGCCCAAACCGGAGTGGCGGTGCGCCAGTCGCCCGTGTTGAACATCTGCGACGTGCCCGACCCGTAAATGTTGCCGGCCGGTGTCATTTCTTGATATGTGCTGTTCGGCGATATGTTTTTCATTTCGTTATCTTTCATAAAGGTGAACCTCCTCCATAGCCATTTTGAGCGCCTTAAGGTTGCCTTCGATAACCTCGGGCTTGTCTGCGAATTTGTGCTCGAACGAGTGTCTCATGTTTTCGATGAAGATTGTCTCGTCCATCGCGCCGCTTACCTTTACTACCGCTGCAAGCAATGGTGTGTTTGGAATGTTTCTGCCGATGGTTTGCATCGAGATGCTCGCTGCGTCGACTGTGTAGACGCGCCCAGCATAGTCGCTAATGAGTGCTGCAAGCTCGCTTGGGTCTTTGCTGGAGTTGATCACGATAGCGCCGTCTTTGCTCAAGCCCGCCGTGACATCTACCGGACCGACCAGCGTTTCATCCATTACGACCACGTAATCAGGCTCGTAAATATTGCTGTGAACACGTATTGGAGCGCTCGACAGCCTTGTGTATGCCGTGATTGGCGCGCCCATTCGCTCGGGACCGTACTCGGGAAAACCCTGCACATAAAGACCTTGGCTAAACGCGACGTCTGCAAGCAGCAGCGATGCCGTTTTTGCGCCCTGACCTCCCCTGCCGTGCCAGCGAATTTCGATTCTTTCGTTCATAAAATGTATCCCCCTGTAGAATTATTGGTGTTAGTTATAATTAAAAAAAATGATTGCGCCCTTTGCACATTACGTCTTTTTACTTCCTTGATTTGGGGCATTTTATCCATTGTACTATTGCAGACACCCGTTTGGCAACACCTAAAACCACTTGAGAAGCATTTTATTTGTTTTGGTGAACACAAATTGAAAAACGCTTCCAAATATCCCTTTTTAAGCAGCGTTGTGTGGTAAAAACCAACGCATAGTTTAAATATTTTTTTCAAGCGGCTCGCAACGCTTGACAACCATAGGTTATTGACATAACATAATTGTAATACAAATACAAAAGAATACAGAATTAATAGAATTATTTGCGGCGAGATTCCTCGTTATCAAGTGATTTATCAATAGAAATGAAAAATGATTGGAGACGTTTTATATGAATGGTGCTGGGGCTTTGATTAAGGTTTTGGAAAACGAGGGCGTACAGGTTATCTTTGGGTATCCCGGCGGCGCTGTCCTTCCTTTGTATGATGCGCTGCTTTGCAGTGACATTAAGCATGTGCTGACGCGAACCGAGCAGTCGGCCGCCCACGCTGCGTGTGGGTATTCGAGGAGCACTGACAAAGTAGGTGTCTGCTGGGCAACGTCGGGACCGGGAGCGACCAATTTGATTACGGGTATTGCGAATGCTTATCTTGACAGCACACCGCTTGTAGCCATAACGGGACAGGTGGCAACCGAGCTTATCGGGCATGACGTTTTCCAAGAAGTCGATATCGTGGGTGCGACTACGCCGTTTACGAAGCACAACTATCTCGTTAAAGACGCTGCGGACATTCCGCGCATTGTTAAGGAAGCGTTTTATATCGCGAACACGGGGCGCAAAGGGCCGGTGCTTATTGATGTGCCAAAGGATATTCAGGAGAAAGTGCGAAATTATGATTTTGACGTGGAGATTGCGCTTAGGAGTTATAAGCCGAATATGGAGCCGAATTTCCGCCAGATGGCTAAGCTGGAGGAAGCGATTAAGGACAGCAAAAGACCGTTGTTGTGCGTTGGCGGCGGGTGTATGCTGTCCCGGGTGTCGGACAAAATCATCGAACTCAGCAACAAAATAAATGCGCCGTTTGTGACAACGATGCTGGGAATCGGCGCGGTGCCGACAGACCACGAGAATTGCCTCGGTATGATTGGACAAAGCGGGCTGAAAGCAGCAAATGACGCGGTTGAGTCGGCAGATTTGGTTGTCGTGCTTGGCGCGCGGCTTGGCGACAGGGCGACGGGAAAGCACAATTCGTTTGCGCGGAAAGCTAAAATTGTGCATATTGATATTGACCCTGCCGAGATCGGCAAAAACCATAATACGTATATTCCCATCGTTGGCGATTTGGATGTGACGCTGACCAAGATTTTGAAGATGGACATCGAAGTTAAGAGCAATGAATGGGCGGCGGATATTGCCGAGTGGAGAAAGTATGTTGAAACGACCGGCGCATGCTGCGAGAATGGGCTTGACCCGAAAGACGTGATTGAAGCATTGTCTGACGGAGCGGACGACAACGTGATATTGACAACCGACGTTGGGCAGCATCAAGTTTGGGCAGGACGATTTTACAGAACGAAGACGCGCGGCTCATTTATCACGAGCGGCGGGCTTGGAACGATGGCGTTTTCGCTTCCGTCGGCAATTGGCGCGGCGATGGCGAACCCCGATAAGCGAATCGTGACCATTGTTGGCGACGGCGGGTTCCAAATGTGTTTGAACGAGCTTGGAACGATTAAGCAGGAGGAGCTCAAAATCGGCATAGCGCTGTTTAACAACAACCGTCTTGGCATGGTGAGAGAGCTGCAAGAGCATTTTTGCGGAGCGCGGTACAGCAGCGTTCATCTTGAGAGCAACCCCGATTTCAGCAAAATTGCGGAGGCTTACGGCGTAGAGTATATATTGGTGGATAAAAAGGATCAGATTGACGCAGCGGTTAAAATGCTGCTTACCCCTGATAAAATAGTCATGGTCGAGTTTGATATTGATCCAAATGCAAATGTAAAACCGGTAAAGGCGGGTGAATGACGATGAAGCATATTCTTTCGGTGTTGGTTGAAAACAGAGCGGGCGTTCTGCACAAGGTTTCGGGAATGTTTGGACGTCGTGGATATAATATTGAGTCGCTGGTTGTCGGCGTTACGCAGGACCCTTCTGTGTCGCGCATGACCATCGTTATTGACGGTAACGACAACAATGTGGAGCAGGTAAACAAGCAGCTTCATAAGCTGATTGACGTTATAAAGATTAACGATATAACAAAGACAGCGATTTCGCGGCAGTTCGCGTTTATCAAGATACGCTGTACACCGGCAAACCGCAATGAGATTGTGGTTTTGGCGAATATCGTTGAGGCGAAGATTGTTGATGTCAGCCCAGAGATTATTATATTGGAAGTGACGGGCGACGAGGATAAGCTGTCTAACATTAAAGCGCTGTTCGACAAGTATACGATAGCCGAAATGGTTCAAACGGGCGTTGTGGCTATCGAAAAGGGAACCAGCTCGCTAAAGGTGTAGCGAAGTAGGAGAATACAGATGGAAAAGAGAATTGTCAGCACAGATGCTGCGCCAAAAGCGATTGGTCCGTACTCTCAGGCGGTAACGGTTGGAGACTTTGTATATACGTCGGGGCAGATTGCGATTAACCCGAAAAGCGGCGAGGTGGAATACGGCAGTATTGCTGAGCAAACGAAGCTGGTTCTTGAAAACCTAAGCGCTGTGCTTAGCGCGGCAGGAGCCTCGATGCAGACTGTGGTTAAGACGACGGTTTACCTGAAGTCGATGGACGATTTTGGTGAGATGAACGGTGTGTTCAGTGAGTTTTTTGGCAGCGAACCGCCGACCAGAGCTTGTGTGCAGGTGGCTAGGCTCCCGAAAGACGTGTTGGTTGAAATTGATGCCGTCGCGTACAAAGCAGACAGTAAATAGCTTAGGCAAATAGAGAGAAAGTCAAGAGGTCTTACGTGATATGCGTGAGGCTTCTTTTTATTTCTTGCAGAGCAGGCGATGCCGCAATTATGCTTTGCGTATTTTCGATAATCGACACAAAAGGAAAAGCAGCCTGCGCATATGCGCTGACTGCTTTTCCGGTGGTTAAATATGATTTACGCTTACTACGCTTATTATGCTGCTTCCTCTTCTTCTTTTCTTCTCTTCCAGAACAGGAACCACCAAAGCAGGAATAGTCCGAGAAGACCGCCGAAGATAACGACTATCCACCACCATGGGAATGCGCCGCCTTGCGCCCACCATGCTGATTGCGGCAGTGCGGCATCACCGAGTGTTTCGGTTTCGGGAGCTTTGTCAGCAGGCTCTACTGTTGGTTCTGCGCTTGGTTCGGGCTCTGGGTCTTCAGCCACCTCATCATACAGCGCTGTGACGGTGAGATTTTGCTTCACGTGGTCAAACGCTTTGTCCCAACCTGTAAACTCGTGTCCGTCGCGCTCCGGGTCTGCCGGGGCACTTGCTGCGCTGTTCCAGTCGACCGTCTGTGACGATCCGATTGCGCTGCCGTCGTGGTCGACGAACTTGACTACGTATGTCTTAATCTCGTACTCTGCGGTTACCGACAGTGTTCCCGTGATGGGGTCTATCGATTCGCTCCAACCCATGAACGTGTGTCCATCGCGTTCAGGAATTACCGGCGGCTGCGCGCCGTCGCCCCATGTCACGCGGTCTGTGCCGAGCGGTGTGTCATCGAAGTCGAAGAACGAAACTGTGTACACGTTAATTTCGTAAATCGCCTTTGTGCTCGTCGGTGCGATGATGCCTGTAATCGGTGTATCCCACGCAGGATCGTCCAAGTGGTGTCCGCTCGGCGGTGTTACGACCGGCGCTGTTGCGTCTGCGCCCCATGCCACAAACTGTGACACGTTCGAGTCGCTTGAGCTGCCCGGCGTTACATCGAACGTCACCAGGTATTCTAGCGCGACTGTGATTTCTCTTGCTTCGGTCACGTTAACCAGCTCTGACTCCCAAGCTGTGATTGCCGCGTCGTACTGCGAGCCGATTGGGTCATCTAGCGCAGGTTTAAGCGCATCGCTGCCGTGCTCAATCGTCTGAGGTGCGCTGTATGCGGCACCGTTCTGATCGATAAAAGATACTTGATATGTGTTAATCTCGAACTGTGCGATCGTTGTTAATGAAGCCGTCACGTTTGTAAACACTGTGTCCCACTTAGGATCATCCCAATGGTATCCTGTTATCGGTGAAACATCCGGCTCTGTTGCGTCTGCGTCGTAAGCGATCCATTGAGTTAGATCGCCGCTGTTCACGGTTCCGCCGTTTTCATCAAACGTCACTTCGTATTCAGTATTTACGACAATCGTCTTGGCTGCGGTGATGTTCTGACCATCGACAGCTGCCCAGCCGTCGCCGATTGGACGCTCGCCCGCGTCATAGGTGAAGTCGCCGGCTACTTTTGTTACATCGCTGCCGTGTGCTACTTCTTCGGTGCCAAGAGCTTCGCCCTGGCTGTCCTCGAACGATACTGTATATACGTTAATTTCGTACTGAGCCTGCGCTACTACTGGTGCAGTAACATTTGTGAAAGCTGTATCCCATGCCGGAGTATCCCAATGATGTCCGGTCGGAGGCGCTACAACAGGTTCGACCGCATCGTCTCCCCATGCCACAAACTGTGATACTTTGGGGTCGGTTGACGAGCCGGGTGTGTAGTTGAACGCCACCAGATAGTCAAGCGCCACCGTAATTTGTGTATCTGATGTGATGTTAAGCAGCTCTGCTTCCCAAGACGTTTTGCTTGCGTCGAACTGCGTGTTAACCGCGTCATCCAATGCCGGTTTTGCTGCGTCGCTTCCGTGATCGATCGTTTGCGGTGTGCTGTACGGTGCACCGTTTTGGTCGATGAACGAAACCTCGTAGGTGTTGATTTCGTACTGTGCCGTTATTGTGGTCGCGGCTGTGATGCCCGTGAACGAAGCATCCCACTTCGGGCTGTCCCAATGGTGCCCTGTAGGCGGTGTCACGCCGGGTTCTGCTGCGTCGCCGCTGTGTGCGACCCATTGGCTAAGGCTGCCGCTATCAAGCGTACATGTGCCGATTACTATTGTTACTTTATATTCTGTGGCAACAGTAATTGTCTTGTTGCCCGTGATGTTTTGTCCTTCGCTTGCGGCAAACCCGTCGCCGATCGGGCGTTCTCCCGCATCGTACGTGAAGCTGTCCTTTGTTTTTGTGATGTTACCGCCGTGTGTAACCGTCTCTGTGCCGAGCGTTTGGCCCTGGCTGTCCACAAACGTTACGGTGTAGTCCTTGAGCTCGAAATATGCCTTGAAGAAATTCAGGTCGTCTATGGTGACAATTGGCTGTCCACCGACGAGCGGTACTAATTTGCCGTAACCGCCGAATTCTTCCCATCCGTTAAAGTTGAACTCTCTCCAATACTTTAGCTCGTAGCCGGTATTTCCTGTCGGCTGTGCGTCGTTTAGGTTAACGAGGTCACCTTTTACAACCATTCCGTCAAGATCATTGGCGAGATAACCGTTGCTTGCGGCGTCGGTATTCATATACTCGATGTCAACAAACTTCGCCGTGTATGAGCGATCGGCGTCCATAGTAATTGTCGGGGTTTTGCCGATGTTAGTGCTTGTAGCGTCGTCTATCCATCCTGCAAAAGCCCACCCGGAGTTTGCATGCGGCTGCGCGTTTGCCAAATTAACTGTGACTCCGGCAGTGTACGCGCCTTCTACGCCGCCTTCGTTATTAAGGTGTCCGCCGCTGGTTGAACTCAGCGATAAGTTATACTCAATCGTGCAGGGATTTGCCGTAATCGTCGTCGGCCCTGTTATGTTGTTAAGGCTCCTGTCCCAGCCGTTAAACGTGTAACCGGCGTCGAGGTCAAATGTCGGCGCAGTAACGTCGTGGTCAACTGTCATGACAGGGTTGGTGCCCGTTATTGTCATGTTGTTGCCGGCGACAAAAGTCACTTCGTATTCTTCGTATCCAAACGTTGCCGTCACAGTCTTGTTACTGTTCATCGTGACGTACGCTATGTTTGGATTGCCCGAGTCAACCGAGTCTACACCCGACCATGTTACGCCCGAATACCCGGACGCTACGGTTGCCGTCAGCGTGACCTGCGTGCCTTTGTAATATTTGCCGCCGGGTGCGTTAGGCGATGTTTTTGCTACGTTGCCGCCCGCGTTTGGAACTTCGTTCACCGTCAGCCTTTTTTTCGATTTCACCACGAATTTGGGGTCGATACGATATGAAGCGCCGTCCGTTGGAGTAAAGCTTTTTGGATATGCTGAACCCCAGCCGCTCGGTCTCTCCCAAGAATGGAATCTGTACTTCACAGTATTGTCGTGCGCGGCAGTAAAAACCACCTGCCCTGAAGTGATGGGTATGGTTAATGATGAGCTGTGCTCGTTAAAGTGATACGTGTTGCCACCGTAAGTGACCGTAACGTTTTCGTTGTTGTCTATTGAGCTTGGGTTGATTTCAAACGCCGGTATTCTATCGAACACTGCCGTTACTGATTTATTGCCATCCATAGCTAGTGTCTGAGATGCTGTGCTGCCGGACAGATCGCCCGACCATCCGGCAAACGCCCAACCCGGATCCGCAACGGCGGTCAAATCGACCGATTCGCTGCCATCGAGATTGAACTCAGTTTTGTTCGGATTTTTTGTAACACTACCATTTCCGCTAGTATTTACTGTAAGTTTATATGTCGTCGGTGCTGTTGATTTAAAGTACGCGCTAACAGTCTTGTTACTATCCATATAAACGTAGTACTTGCCATCCCAGCCTTTTACAACATTGCTTGACCATTTATCAAAGACGTAGTCGGTATTCGCTGTCGCAGTAACCTGCCTATACCTGTTTCTTCTATAGTCCCCGCTACTTGGAGTTACCGAGCCTCCTGAGCTGTCCGTGTGGTCACCATCCGTAACCACCGCCATAGTCAAATGCCTGGTGCTATAGGCCAATGCGTTTGTTGGCATAATCGCAAGTACCATTACTATTACCAATAGTATCGCTATAAGTCTTTTCTTATTCACAGTTGCTTCCTCCTAATAAATTCGTATAATCACTTTATATATCTCAGTCGGTTTTCGGGTGTCCCTATTTGGAGAAATAAAAAACGACTGCTAAAGAAATCCTTCGGCAGCCGATCGATCATGTCCTACGAATTGCAGGAGTTAGACTCTGGTTTTGCGTCCCCGTCTTTCGGCGGGTTTGCCATTATCATCTCTATAGAATCATTCAAAAAATGGCCGACCTCAAAAAAAAGAGGCGGCCAGACAATCATAGTTTATAAAAAAACGTTAGACTCTGTACTTTGCGTCCCCGTCTTTGATAAAGTCCGTATAATGGTGTAAAAAGGGAATTCAAATAAAAAAGAGCCAAAGAGCTCAACCTCGGTTAAAATAA
>JABGQS010000035.1 GCA_018648645.1 Clostridia bacterium | reverse complement strand
ATTAATGAACATCAAGTAGAATGTGATTGGAATGAATGTGGAAAATATTTTGCATCATCAAGATTAGAAGATAAAAAAATTTTAACTAATTTTTCAGACACTCTCATTAAATTAGGTTTTGAAAAATAGCTTAAAATTGTATAGTATTGCTGGGGCAATAGTGTTATAATACAAGCGAAAAAATCAGGTACTCCACAAATTTATAAAAAAATAATAAGGAGAAACACAATGTTGAAAAAAGGGTTTTACACAGCGGTAGGTACTCCGATGGACAGCGAAGGCGCGATTTTGACGGACAGCTACAAAAGGCAGATCGATGACCAGATTAAGGCGGGCGCAAGCGGTATTTTGCTGTATGGCACGATGGGCATGGGCGGATGTGTAAAGGACAGCGAGTACGCAAGGGGTATTGAGGCGGCTATTGAAGTGATCGACAGCAGGGTTACGCTGCTTGTGGGTGCCAGCGAAAACAGCCTTGCCAGAGTACGCGATAAGTTTGACATGATGAATACGTATGATGGTATTGACGGTATTGTGATGACGACACCGTATTACTTTGGGATGAGCGACGCGAACATCGTTAACTTTTTTGAGAAAACGGCGGTGATGACCGACAAGGATTATTATTTGTATGATATTATGCCGGTAACGAATTTGAAGATTAAGTACGAGATGGTCGCTGAGCTTGCGAAGATCAAGAACGTAAAGGGCATTAAGGCCGGCGATGCGATTATGATTAAAAAGCTGATTGACAATCCGCCCAAAGACGATTTCACTGCGATATTCAGCAATTCTGATTTGTTCTCTATGGGCAATTTGTATGGTATGGAATGGTACCTTGACGGTATATTCTCGTGCATGCCAAAGACCATTGAGAAGGTGCAGAAAGGATATAACAGCGGCGACTTTGAAGCAGCGAAAGCGGCACTCAAGAATATGATGGACGCGAGGGATATTATGCTGGGCGCGGGAATTTGGCCGGCGTTTACTTATGCCATGAATGAGCTCGGGTATGAAGGAAACTTTGCGCCCGATTATGAAGTGGATATTCCTGACGCGAACAAGGCGACCGTTAGAAAAGCGCTGCAGGACATTTGCGAGCTGTAAGAAAACAATTTAAAAATGAGCGGGAGGGGCATTGGCTGCCTTTCCCGCAACAACTAACCTTAACTAAAATTAGATATTGGAGATGTTTCTTATGGAGAAAATGGTACGCAAAGCATCTGATAATAAGTATTTGCACAAGGATTTTCACATTGGGCTCAACTTTGGGATTGGATATATCGCGAAATTGCACGGCGATGATGCGGTGATTGAGTATTTGAAAGAGTATGCGCGGGTGTTTCATAAGCCTTTGCGGGAGGACGTTAGCAAACGTGGTTTAGCTGCGCTGGAGGATTATTTTCGCAAGCAATATGAGACCGAGGAAGCGGCAGATGATATTACGTTTGAACGCAGCGAGGACGAGCTGAGAATATCAATAAAAGAGTGCCCCGCGATTACGCATATCAGAAAAAACGGCGGCGAGATTGCGCCGATGTTTGTGGAGACTACGCGCACGGTGAACGAGACGATTGTGCAAGGGACGCCGTATGCGTTTGAGCTGATTAGTTTTGATATTGACACCGGGGCGAGCGAGCAGCGCTTTTATAAAAAGGAGGCGGGAGCATGATTTCGTGTACTGAGTTTATACCTGCCTATAGCGAGCTGTTTAAGTATTTGGAGAAACGCGACGGCAAGGAAGCTGTGACCAAGTATTGGGATAGGATAGCGAAGGACGGGCTTGATAATCTGCATCGGGAAGTATCGCAGAACGGGTTGAAGGGGTGCTGGAACTATTGGGCGCACGCGCTGAACGAAGAGGCTGCCGATTTTGAAATGACGCTGGATGAAGAAAAGGGCGAATTTCGTATTATCATGCACCATTGTCCGAGCAAGGGCAGGCTGTTGGAGGAGGCGCATTTGCAGCCGTACAGCGATTATTGCGGGCATTGCCCTGCGCTGTATAAGGGACTGATTGAGAGCTATGGGTTGACGTATGAGTCGGATTTATCGGGCACAGCGAACGCGGCATGCGCGGCGATCATAACAGACCCAAACGTTAAGAAATAGGGTGGATAATGAGTTCATTGTTGATTAGGCGAGCACGGATTGTGACGCAGGACAGGGTGCTTGACGATTATCAGATATATTGCGAGGACGGGAAGATAGTCGCAGTTTTCAGCGATAACGAGATAATCAGCGCGGACAGCGTTGTGGATGCGCATGGCAGGTATATATTGCCGGGGTTTATTGATTTGCACATGCACGGGGCGCATGGATTCAGCGCGCAGGACAGCAAGGAGAGCCTTGAGGCGCTGCTGAGTGTTATGCCGAGCCACGGCGTTACGGGTGTGTTGGCCGGTGTTTGTCCGCATGAGTCGGACGAGGCGGAGATAGAGCGGCTGGAAGCGTTTTCGCGGATTGAGTCGCAGGGTACGAATCTGCTGGGGCTGTTCCTCGAAGGGCATTTTCTGACGCTGTTTGGTGCTATCGCTTACATACCAGAGGACAGGAGTGCGCAGAGGGTGAGGAGTTTGAAAGAAGCTGCGAAACCGCTGAAAATTGCGTTTGCGATATCGCCCGAGCTGGATGGGATAACACAGATGTTGCCCGAGATGGTGAAGGACGCTTACCCTGCGTTTATTACGCACACGGGGGCGACGCACGAGCAGACACAGGCGGCTATAGACGCGGGGGCAACGCACGCGACGCATTTTTATAATGTGTTCCCTGACAACGGGGAGAAGGAGCCGGGAGTTAGGGCGTGCGGGACGGTGGAAGCGATATATGCCAATAAAAATGTTACGGTAGATTTTATAATGGACGGGGAGCATGTGGAGCCGATTGCGATAAAAATGGCGCTGGCGTGCAAGGACAAGGACAACGTTTGTATCGTCAGCGACAGCAACGTTCATGCGGGACTGATGCCGGGGACTTATACAGGCGTTGGCGGCAGAGAGATGAAAGTGGCGTATGAAGGCGGACCTGCGCGGATTATCGGCGGAGAGCTTGACGGAGCCCTGAGCGGAAGCGGACTGACACTTGAGCTCGCACTGAAAAACGCAATTGAGATGCTGGGTGTGGATATCGTGAAGGCAGCTGCGATGGTGTCGTTTAACCCGGCGAAGGTGCTTGGGCTGCAAAAGCGCAAGGGGCGTATCAGCGAAGGGTATGACGCGGATATGGTTATGCTGGACGAGAACCTTGCTGTTGATATGTGCTGGGTAGGTGGCGATGCGAAATATGAGAGGGAATAAAGGATACGAAGTATCTTGATATAAACAATGGGAGGAAAAGTTATGAGTACGTTTGAGTTTGATCCTGCACCGTGGGTGCCGTTTAAGGACAAGAAAGTGTTGGAGAGAGTCAGAAATATAAAGCGCGAGGATATGGAAAAGCACGACAACCCCGATTTCAAGATTAAGATTGTTGACGATGTTGGTGGGATATGGGTAGCTGATATGGTGATGCGGATGTATCAGTCGGACAAGCAGGACAAGAAGCTGACCATGATTATGCCGAACCCATGCCCCGGTCCGTACAGGACGGTTGCGGAGCTTGTAAATCGGTTCAAAATCGACTGCCGCAATGTGTATACGTTTAATATGGACGAGTGGGCAGACCAGGACGGAAACGTGGCGCCTGATAGCTATGAAGCCGGATTTAACCATTCGTTTGTGAAGAGCTTTTACGGCAGCATTGACGAAGAGCTAAGGATGCCGAGAGAGAACTGCACAGCGTTTAGCAATGAGAATATCGACCATTACAGCGACATGATTGTGGAGTGCGGTGATGGTGGTGCGGACATATGTTACAGCGGACCCGGATGGGCAGGGCACATTGCGTTTGTTGACCCCGATACACCGGAGTTCGGCACGGACAGCGTTGAGGAGTTTTTGAAGATGAAGGCGCGGCGTGTTACGCTGAATCCGCTGACGATTGCGCAAAACTCGCTGCATGGTGTATTTGGATGCAGCGGCGATATCGCGAATGTGCCACCGACGGCTGTGACGATTGGGCCGTATGATGTGGCGCACGCAAGAAATAGGTTTGAGATGCACGCGCTGACTACGATGGGCAGCGTGTCTACGTGGCAGAGAATGATATCGCGGCTGGTGCTGTATGGGCCGGTGACACCGCAAGTGCCCTCGTCGATATTGCAGCTGATGAGCACGAGTGTTTACGTGAGTGAGGCGATTGCGAGCGAGTTTGGGTGCTGGGAAGACGTTGGGTATTAGTACATGAGAGTGAGATTAAGGGTGTGTGCTACGTCTTGGGTGGTAAGCGGGCGAACAATGTTCGCCCCTACAATCGAGAATGGATAAATGACGTGTGAAGGAGATAAAATGATAGTTGACAAAATAGAGAATGCGGCGTTGTATTATAGCATGAGCGAGGGAATTGAGCTGGCGCTGAAGTTTTTGGAAAAGGAAGCAAAGAGTCTTGAAGCCAGAGTGCAGATTGATGGCGATGATGTTTTTGCTTTCCCGGCCGCGTATACTTCCAAAACGCGCGAGGATAGCGTTTGGGAAGCGCATAGGAATTATATCGATGTGCAGTATATCGTGGACGGAAACGAGTGCATCGGGTATGAGTTTATAGATAACCTGAACGTGACGCAGAAGTATGACAGCGAGACGGACAGCATGCTGCTTGAAGGCGATGGTACGATGGTGAAGTGCGGGGCAGGGACGTTTATGATACTGTTTCCGCATGACGCGCATATGCCGGGCGTGCAGGATAACGGTCCGTGCGAAATGAGCAAAGTGATTGCGAAGGTTAAGGTATAGAATAGATTTATCGGGGTTTGAATCGGGATGATTAGAACTACGGTTAAAAAGCGAGTACCACAACGGGGCTAATGTGAGCCGTCTGTTGTGGTGCTTTTTGTTGAAGAGATGAGCACGAGGGAACGAGAAGACGGCGACTGCGCTCACTACGAAGTGGACTGGGTAACGAGGGGAGCAAGCGGGCGATCAATGATCGCCCCTACACCAGGCAGTGTGTGCAAGGCGAGACGAGCGGGAGATTCTTCGCTGCGATTGGAATGACAGGAGTGGAGCGTTGGGCGGCGATTGTGCCTTGGGGTGGCAAGGCAGTTGGTGGATGTGTTGGCGGGCGAACAATGTTCGCCCCTACGCTAGGCAGTGTGTGAAAGGCGAGATGAGCGGGAGAACAATGATCGCCCCTACGGGATGAGTAACGGCGGTGGAGTGAGCGACGATATAAGAAATTTGATGGGAGAGAGATATGAAGACGGGCGAATTGTTTGATTTAGGCGGCAAGGTGGCGATTGTGTCGGGCGGATATGGGTTGTATGGAAAGCATATATCGACAGGGCTGTGTGAAGCGGGTGCGAGTGTTGTGATTGCTTCGAGGAATGTGGAAAAGTGCGCGGAGCTGGCGGACGAGCTGAACGCGCGGGGCTATGACGCTGTTGGAATGAAGCTTGATCTAGGAAGCGTGGAGAGTATAAACGGATTTGTCGCGGATGTGCTTGAAAAGTATGGGCGGATAGATGTGCTTGTCAACAACGCCGTGATTAGGCAGGGGATGGCGGATTTGGAGGACGTGAGCGCGGAAGGGTGGAACTTTGCCGCGAATATCAACTCGACGGGGCTGATGCAGATAAGTAAGCAGGTTGTCAAGTCGATGAAGGAGCGAAAAAGCGGGTGTATAATTAACATTTCGTCGATACAGGGCGCAGTTGGTCCGAACTTTGAAGTGTACGGGAGCACGGGCATGAGCAGCCCTGTTAACTATACGTATGACAAGTGGGGCATGATTGGGTTGACCAAGTGGATGGCGAACTATTACGGCAAGTATAACATTCGGGTGAATTGTATTAGCCCCGGTGGGTATAACCCGGATGCGTTTGCGGACGAGAGCAAGCGTGAGTTTGTAGATAATTATTTGAGGTTGACACCGCTGCAAAGGTTTGCGGATGACGATGACATTAAGGGACCGATTGTGTTCTTGGCGTCGCAGGCTGCAAAGTATGTGACGGGGCATAACCTGATGGTGGACGGCGGTTGGACGAACTGGTAGGAGGGCGTTATGTATAGAGAGTTTGATATAAAAGCGCCGTTTTTCGAGATTGGACCGAAGGCGTATATATACGGGCAGGAGTCGGTGGAGCTGGCAATAGCGGCGGACGAGGCGGCACAAAAGTATGATGTGGACATCATATACACGGCGCTGAGTGTTGACATCCCTGCGATTGTCGCGGCGACAGAACGATTGAAAGTGTTTGCGCAGCATATGGACGGTATTGAGCCCGGACGAGGAATCGGCATGGCGGTGGCGGAGGCGCTGAAGGAAGCGGGAGCGCACGGTACGATGCTGAACCACGCGGAGAGACCTATGGCGCTTAGTGATATACACAAGGCGATAAAACGCGCGGACGAGGTGGGGTTGGCGACGCTGGTTTGCGCGGACACGCAGAGCGAAGCTTGCGCTATTGCGCATCTAAGCCCGAACATGATACTCGCAGAGTCGCCGGATTTGATTGGCGGGGGCGTGAGGCAGCAAAGCGATATGGACAAAATAGCGCAGACTAACGAAGCGATTGCGCACATTAACCCAGAAATCATGGTGATGCACAGCGCGGGGATTACGGACGGGCGCGATGTGTATGCCGTTATTGCAAAAGGTGCGGATGCGACGGGGTCTACGAGCGGAATTATAAAAGCGCAGAATCCGCACGCGATGGTTAATGAGATGATACGCGCGGTGCGAAATGCGTACGACGAGAGGAACGCATAGAGGAGAAATTATGGTTATCAATAAAGAGTTTAAGATACAGTCGGACAGGCGGGTGACGTTTGAGGACGTGACGGACAGAGCTGTGCAAATAGTAGAGCAGAGCGGTGTGAAGGACGGGCTGATGGTCGTGTTTTCGCAGCACACTACGTGCAGCGTGCTTGTGCAGGAGCAAAGCGATGATGTGAATTATTATGGGGAGCAGCTGATTTTGCAGGACATGGTGAACGGGCTGAGTGAAATGTTCCCGACGTGCGAGACGGAGGGGCAGTATTTGCACCCGGGTCCGCTGCATATAAAAATTGCGGGAGAAGAAAGGGATGAGGAAGCGTTTTGGAGCCTGAATACGGACGCGCATTTGCGCTCGGTATTGCTTGGGCGCAGCGTGAGTATACCGATAATTGACGGCAAGCCGATTTTGGGTGAGTTCGGGCGGATATATTTTGCCGATTTTGACCAAGTTAGGGCGCGGCAGAGAACGGTGAGAGTGCATATTAGCGGAGAGTAAGTGGGAGAAGAGTCTTCGACTGCGCTGTGTGTCGTTTTGAGCGACGCGGGCGAACACTGTTCGCCCCTACATGCGGCGGCAAGGGGTTGGAGTGGTAAAGGAGCAAATATGAGAGTATTGGTAATCGGTACGGGGTCGATCGGGCGGCGGCATATTGACGTGGTGCAAAGCGCGGGTGGTCACGAGGTCGTTATATGCGAGGTTGACAAAAGCAATGCGGACGAAGCGGGCGAGAAATATGGTGTATCCGAAGTATTTTATGATTATAAGGAAGCGCTGAAGACCGACATTGATGTGGCGATAGTATGCACGCCCAACGCGTATCATGCGGATGCGACCATAGCAGCGCTGGAGGCGGGATGCGATGTGTTGGTCGAGAAGCCGATTGATTCGAATACTAAGGACGCCAAGGCGATGGTAGAGGCTGCGGAGCGCACAGGGCGAACGCTGATGGTCGGTTATACTTTGCGTGTGTATCCGGGTGTTGAGGAGTTGAAGGGGATACTAAGCAGCGGCATAATCGGCAAGCCTGTGTCGGCGAGGGTGACTTTGTCGGCGGCGGTGACGCTGGTGCTGAACAAGAGCGATTATCGACGAAAGTATGAGACGGGCGGCGGTATTATATATGATTATAGTCACGAGATCGATTATCTGCGGTATTTTTTTGGCGATATAAAGCGGTATGCGTGCTTTGTGGATTTGCAGGTAAAGAAGGAACTTACATGCGATGATGTTGCAGAGATTATATTGCAGTACAAAAGCGGCGTGATGGCGAGTATACATATGGATTATGTGTTGGATGGAGGGCGGACGATTACTGTGATTTGTGAGAATGGCATGGTGGAATATGATTTTAACGGCAATTTGCGTGTGGAGAAAAGCGACGGTAGTGTGGATGAAATAAAGTATGATAACGTGCGCAATACGTTGTTTGGCAAGCAGTTTGAGTTGTTCGCGAAGGCGCGGGCGGGCGAGGATGTCAGCTATGTGACCGGGGAAGACGGGCTTGCTGTGTTGCAGATTTGCGAGAATTTATATGAAGCGAATGCGAGCAATATTGTTGGGCTGGTGTAGGGAAAAGAAACGAATGGGCGAACAATGTTCGCCCCTACACTGATAAACAGAATGTGGCGAATTGTGTGATGGAACGAATGACAATAGAGGGTAGGCGATGGGGGAAGACTGGCTCGCGGTTTTGCAGATTTGCGAGGACTTATATGAAGCGAATGCGAGCAATATTGTGGGGCGGGCGTAGGAGAAGAAGAAACAGCGGGCGAATAATGTTCGCCCCTACATTTGACATAATGGGTGAGGGTAAATCGGTGAAAGGTGCGATTACTCAGGAAGGGATTTTGGAGGTGTGGGATGTTACGGGATTTGATAGTAAGGAACAGGTCTTATAGGAGATTTGACGAGAGCAAGCCGATTGGCATGGATGTGCTGAGAGAGTTGGTGGATTTGGCGAGGTTGTCGGCGTCGGGTGGCAACATGCAGTCGCTGAAGTTTTATTTGAGCGTTGAGCAGGAAAAGAACAACGCCATCAACGACTGTCTGAAATGGGCGGGGTATTTGCAGGGATGGGGTCCGAAGCAAGGCGAGCGAGCCACTGCGTTTATTGTGATGGTGAAGGACAAGGAGAGGGCAGGCAGCACGGCGTATGATGAGGGGATTGCTGCGCAGAGCATATTACTGGGAGCGGCGGAGAAGGGGCTTGGCGGATGTATGCTGGGCGCTGTGGACAGAAAGAAGCTGCCCGGTGTGCTTGAAATTGGCGAGCAGTATGAGACGCTGTTGGTCGTGGCGCTGGGGTATCCGAGCGAGACTGTTGTGATTGAGGAAGTAGATGTGCTTGGCGATATAAAGTATTGGCGGGACGAGCAGAGTGTGCATCATGTGCCAAAGCGTAAGCTTAACGATATTATTATAAAATAAGAAAGAGCAGGAGAGCGAAACATGAAGGTAGGCAAGTTTATGCAGGACGGCAGCCCGATGGTGGGGGTTGTGACGGATGGCAGATGGATTGAGAGCGGTGTGTTTGCTGACATTGTGGACGAGGCGGGCGATATCGAGTCGTTTATGAGCCTTTCGGGCAAGCAGAAGAAGCAGATAGCAAAAACAGCGAAGAAAATGAAGGGCAGTAACGCGCGTGTGCACGAGCTAAGCAGTGCGCAGTATTTGGCGCCGGTTGGTGAGTATAGCAACCTTTATACACTGCGCGGAATAAGCACGATATTCAGCAGGGCGGTGAGCCTTAAGATGCCGACGCAGCCGACTTTTGATATGAGGTATACTCATAACTTTGCAGGGCATAACACCACAACCGTTTTGCACAAGGGCGGCGAGGTTGGCGGGTGGAACATTGAGCTTGTTGCTGTGATTGGCAAGGAAGCGAGGAACGTGAGCAAGAAACATGCGTATGAGTATATCGGCGGGTATACGATTATGAGCGATAGCAGCGGGCATGACGATAGCTCGCCGTATTTTGGTGACGGGGCGTGGCAGACGAGCGAGGAGCAAGAGGATATTACCGATTTGTTTTATCGGTCTTGCTTTAACGGGAACACTTTGATGCCGGTGCCGATTGGACCCGTGATTGCGACGAGTGATGAGATAGACGATCCACACGATTTGATGGTTAGGGAAAGCGAGACGGGCAGGTTGGTAGGCGTCGGGAGCACGGAGGGTTTGCTTATGCATTTTGATGAGACGGTCGAGTTTATAAGCAGTTTCATAACGCTGAAGCCCGGCGACATGATATCGTCGTCGTCGGTGACGTATGACGGATATAAGCATTGGGACAGCCATGAACCGGGGTTCTATATCGATTTGGAGATAGAGAAAATCGGCAGGCTGCGCATGAATATCGTTGATGAGAGGGGTGAGCAGCATGGAGTATAACGTTAAGGATTTTCCTGCGCATTTGACGCTGGTTGGGGAGATGAACGGGCAGAAGGCATACGCAGCGGCAGGTCGAGAAGTGCGAGCGTATCCGCCGTTTGTGACAGCGCCTCAGACAGTAGCGGGCAGCGGTGAGCTGAGGATTGCTTCCTCGTTTGTCGATGTTGTTGTATTCCCTGAGCTTTTTGTGGTGGTAGGCAGCGACGTGCAAAGAGGGCAAGGGTGCACGGAGTGCATACTTGGATTCGGAATCAGCCTTGCGATGAGGGAAAAGTCGATGATAAGACGAGCGGGGGCAAAGGGAGGAACGCCGCGCGATATTGCATGCTGCACTTGGTATCAGATGCAAGCGAATGGCACACATGTAATCGGCGATGTGCTGGTGGAGAAATTGGATATTGATAAGTGCAAAATGACGCTGGGCGTTGATGGGAAGGAAAAGACGTTTGACATGGCGGATATGATTTGGACGCCGGACAATTTCTTTAAAGAGATGTCGCAGCTGGTGCGGTTTAAACGAAACGATATGGTGTTCTTGGGACCTGTTGATGAGCCAATGAGCCTTGATAGTGTGACGAATGATACGGTGATTACCGTGACGAGCAACTGTTTTGACGATTTAGAGGTGGCGGTAAAGTTTGAGTAGTTGGTGAGGATTTATTATGTGCGGGTGGCTGAAAAAAGTCACCTATGTTTTGTATTTGGATAGCGGGGAGAGCAGATGTCAATTAATATTGAAACACAGAGTTTGTTGATAAGGCAGTTTGAAAAGGACGATTGGAAGCATCTGCATGCGTATACTTCAAAGGAATCGGTTATGAAGTTTATTCCTGATGGTGCATATACTCGCGAGGATGCGCAGAAATTTATTGAGGAGAATCTTGGTGAAGAAGCGGAGAAGTTTGCGGTTATATTGAAAGCAGAGAATGTGTTAGTCGGGCATATGTATTTCCATAAGTGGTTTGCACCGAAGACGTATGAGATTGGGTGGGTGTTTAACGAAGCGTATCAAGGCAAGGGTTATGCTACACAAGCAGCGCAGGCGTTGGTGGACTATGGGTTTGATGTGCTGAGACTGCATAGGATTATTGCGACTTGTCAGCCACAAAACCCACCATCTTGGCGAGTTGCGCAAAAAATTGGTATGACGAAGGAAGGTCATTTTCGCAAATGCATACTGTCAGGCGAAGACTGGTGGGACGAGATGTTTTATGCGGTTTTGGATGAGGACAGAGACGATGGCGAAACGTGAGCGTGTACTTGATTTAAACATGTAGGCTTGGAGTGAGGCTGTGGCAAGAGAGTGACTTTGATGATTTTCATGAGGTTATGTCGAATGAATTGACACATACCCATACGGGCGAGGATGCTTGGTCGGCAGAGCAAACAAAGGGTATGATACGCTGGAACATGGAGAACACTGATATAGGCAGCGGGTATTTTAATTTGCCGCTGGTTTTGCTTGATACGAACAAGGTGATTGGAAGAGTTGGACTTAATCCGTATCTTGAAGAAAAGCGGATTCCTGAAATTGAATGGACGGTAAACCCGCAGTATTGGAACAAGGGGTACGCGACGCAGATTGCAAGAGAGATGCTCGGGTTTGCGTTTGAGAAAGCCGGGTTTGGGGAAGTTGTTGGGATTGTGAAGGATACCAATACTGGGTCTGTGCGTGTGCTTGAGAAAATTGGTGCTCAGTTTGAAGCGAGGAAGTTGTTTAGGGGAGAGGAATGGGATTTTTATAGCATGAAAAGCGGTTGATATAAGCGATTATAAAGAGCGGGTGTCCGAATGAAAAGGGCGGCTGCTTTTTTTGTGTGATGAAATAGCTTTGGGAAGAGTGCGACCGTGCTTAGCGTGATGGGGTAGTGCGGTGATTTTCGATTAGGAACTTGGCGACAGCATCGCAAGTGCATGAGTCAATTGTTGCGGAGGCTATATCTTTAAGCTGTTGCTTGGCGTTGGCGGTAGCGTAGCAAAAATCGCTGACCTGGAAAAGCGAGATGTCGTTGTAGTTGTCGCCAAAGGAGATGAGTTTGTCTGCTCCGAGGTGTTTTTTTAGATAGAGGGCGGCGTTGGCCTTGGAGGCGGTGGCGGAAAACACTTCGAAGAAGTAGAGGTCTTCTGTATAGATGTCGCGGTACATTGTGGTGGTGATATTGGGGATTTTCTCGATGTCTTGCTTTAGTTTCAAAAGCGGTTCGCGTTTGTCGATCAGCACGAAGTAGATGACGTGCTCGTCGATGTCGGCGACGAAGTTGACCGATTTGGCAAACTTGCGTGCTTTGTTTTTGGCTCTGTCGTCGTAGAAAGCTTTTAGCTGGGGCAGCGCAAGCGACTCAAAGTGGGTGACGGTTTCGTTGCCGATGAGTTTGTACATTAGCCCGGTGGTGTTGTGCGCGGCGAAAACCTGCGCTATCTGCTTTGAAGTGTCTGTGCCTAGGTACTCTACATTTAGAAAACGCTCTGCAATGGGGTCGTATATGAGGACGCCGTTCATCAGGATGAGCGGGTGTTTGAGGGTGATGCCGCTTAGCAGCTCCATCGTTGTCTCGCGCGCGCGGGCAGTGGCGATGGTGAAGTTAAGGCCGTCTGCGATAAGACGGTTTAGTGTTGACTTGGAAAACTCGGAGATTATGGCATCGCTGTTTAGAAGGGTGCCATCGAGGTCGCTGATGTATAGTGTGTCCAAAATAGTTTCCTTTCATGAACTAGCTTGCGGGCAATGATTCTGTGGTGAGCGGTTCGTTCTCCGTCTCGCCGAGGTGTTTGATTTTTCTGCGGTAGGTTCTTATCGCGAACAAAATTATGAGTATTAGGCAGCTAACTTCCGCTATTGGGAAAGCGATCCAAACGCCGACTTCGTTTAGCGCGAGACTGAGCGCGAAAGCCACAGGCAGAAGCACGAGAATCTGGCGCGCGAAGGATATGATGAGACTCAGGTGCGCGTCTCCGAGAGCTTGGAAGGACACGCTGAGCACGATGCAAACGCCCGCGATAGGGAAGCCTATGCTGATGATGCGAAATGCGGTGATGCCGATTTGCGTCATTTCTGCCGAGCTTGAAAATAGACTCAATAGCGTGGCAGGGAAAGCTTGGAATATGATTAGCCCGAAGCTCATAATGCAAAAGGAGATGAGAGCGCCGAATTTTACGGCGTCGATGACTCGTTTTTTGTTTTTTGCGCCGAAGTTGAATCCGACGATGGGCATCATGCCTTGACAAAGCCCGAAGACCGGCATGAATATGAATGACTGGAGCTTGAAGAACGCGCCGAAGACCGCGATGGGCGTTGCACCAAAGCCGGCGAGAATAAAGTTGACACCGGCCAGCATAATGGAGGCGAGACCCTGCATGAGCATGGCGGGGAAGCCGACCTTGAATATGTTTTTGGTGATGCGACCGTCGAAGTGGAACTTGCGCAGATTGAGCTTTAGCCCTTTTTCGTTTTTGAACATCAGTATGAAAGCGACTACCATAGAAATGGTTTGGCCTGTGACCGTTGCGATGGCTGCGCCTTTGACGCCGAGAGCCGGGATGAACAGCACGCCGAAGATGAGAATCGGGTCGAGAATGATGTTGGAGATGGCGCCTGTAAGACCGATTTTCATGGAGCTGACCATGTCGCCCGTGGCTTGCATGATGCTCATGCACACTTGCGCGAAAATGCGCCCGAACGAGAAGATCATGATGATGGTGGTGTACTGCGTTGCGTAGTCTATGATGACCGGGTCGTCTGTGAAGAGTGAAAAGAACCAGCGCGGTAAAAAGATGGCAGCTACCGCTATGAGCGCCCACAGAATGAGCCCAAGCAAAAAGCCGTGCTCTGCGGTGTTGACCGCTTCGTCTTTGTTGCCTTCGCCGAGCCTGCGCGAAATCACAGAGTTTAGACCGATGCCTAGACCGATGAAGATGGAGATGATGACCATTTGTATCGGGAACGCCAGCGATAGAGCAGTTAGCGCCTTCTCGCTGATGCTGGCGACAAAAATGCTGTCTACGACGTTGTAGAGCGCTTGCACAATCATGGCGATTATCGCCGGAATGGACATGCGTATTATGAGTTTGCTGATTTTCTCGGTGCCCAATCTTTCGGTATGTTTCATTAATTAACCTTGACTTTCGCAGTATTTATATTAGTGACGTTAACCTAGCAAATGATATAGCAAACGTGGGGTGTTGTCAACTTTTTGGGAGGCTGCAATTGAGGTGAAAATAGCGATAAGAAGGGGTAGGGAGAAAAGAGATGAAAGGATAAGACGGCGACTTCGCTCGGGGTGACATGACGGGAGAAAAAGAACGGTGATTACGCTCTGGGTGACGTGATGTGTGGCGATGTGCAGGCGGGCGATCAATGATCGCCCCTACGTTAGGAAATAAGGTGACAGGACGAGTAAACTGTAAAACGCAAATTGGTTTGTGAGCGGATTCGTGGTATAATTATCGCATATAAAATTCGCTAAAAGAGGTTGTTATGGATAATAAAAAAAGCGCTGACCTGATACTTGTTAATGGGTATATATTGACGATGGACGAGCGCCGCAGAATTGTTGAGAAGGGTGCGGTTGCGATAAGCGCCGGCAGGATTGATGCTGTTGGTAAGAATGCGCAGGTACTCGAGGAATATGACGGGAAGCAGTTTGACTGCAATGGCGGTGTTGTGCATCCGGGGCTGGTTGATGCGCACGAGCACGCGGCTTGGCACATAACGCGAAGTGTGGTAAGCGATACGTTTACCGGGCAGCAGATTTGGGAGGAGTTTGAGGATCCGTTGGTGCGAAATATTACCGGCGAGGACGAGAAGCTAAGCTTGATGCTGGCGACGAGCGAAATGGCGGTAAACGGCACGACCATGTTTGGCGACACTGGCAGCGCGTTTTTTGCGAAGGAGATGTTTGAGGGCGCTAACGTGGTTGGCATCAAGGGATATAGCGGATATGCACTGGGGGACAGTTTTGTGCCCGAGCTGAAAGTTTTTAACAAAAGCACGAAGCGGTGCGTGGAGCTGCTGGAGGAACAGATGAAGCTGTATGCGCGCGGTGCGCAGAGAAAGGTGGGCGCGCTGGTCGGGCTGGTGGGCATGCAGAACTGCAGCGGCGATTTGGTGAGCGCGGGCAAGGAGATTGCGCGTGCACACGGCGCGCAGATGCATTTGCATAGCAGCGTGTATGAAGCCGAGATAAAGCAATTTATTGATATGTATGGCAAGACGCCTGTTGAGTATTATGAGGATTTGGGTGTGTTGGACGAGGGGACTACGCTTGTGCATATGGTGCATTTGAGCGACAACGATTTGGATATTCTTGAGAAGAGGCGAGTAAGCGTGGTGCATTGCGCAGGGGCTTCGTGCAAGCATGCGTTGGGGGCGATGCGGGCGAGATTTCATGAGATGCATGAGCGCGGGATTAACATTGCGCTTGGGACGGACGCGGGAAACTGGAGCGACGGGTTGAATATATTTACGCAGATGTATTTGACGGCGGTAGTGCATAATGAGTGCCATGGAAAGGCACCGGTGTTCACAAGCGAGGATGTGTTTGAGATGGGTACGATAAACGGCGCACAGGCGCTTGGGGTACAGGACGAGTGCGGGAGCTTGGAAGTTGGCAAAGCAGCGGATATTGTAATCCATACTCCGTATCGACCTGAGATGCTGCCCGCGAGCGACAGGGTGAGCGGATTGGTGTATAGCAGCCAATCGAGCAGCGTGAAGGACGTAATTGTGGACGGTGAGTTTATTGTGAAGGACGGGAAGCTGACGAATGTGGATATTGAGAGCTTCGCGCCGATGGTAAACGCGCAGCAACAAGAGCTGATGGACAAGATGGGGTTTAGTGTGAAGCGGAGCTGGCCGGTGGAGTAGGTAATGGAGGAAAAAATGAAACGAAATAACTGCTCGATGCAGTGATTTGACAGCTGTTGTATCGAGGGGGTATGTGTGCTGTCAGTTGACTGTATCGGTATTTTGGGACGGAGCAAATCGAAATAAGGGGAGCAGTTAATGAAAAATGAATTGAATGAATTGAGAAAAGCTTGGGAGAGGGAAGAGCAAGCTGAGTTTTCGGGCTGGGATTTCTCGCATATAAAGGGCAGATGGGAAGAGGAAGAGCTGCCTTGGGATTATAAAGGGATTGTGAAGGAACGCCTTGAAGAAACGGATACTCTGCTGGATATGGGGACGGGCGGCGGAGTGCTTTGATAGACTGAAGGCTTTGCAGGAGAGGTGCGAAAAGCAAGGCCACGTCAAAAGCATTGAGCATAGGTTTGTGATTGTTGGCAGGAGAAAAGAGTAGTTGCCTATATTTTAAGAAGGAGTTGGCTCAGCTGTCAGCTCCTTTTTGATGTGAGCTGTTTGTTTATATTCAATGCGAATCGGGATGAGTGACAAAAGGGGAGTGGGTGAGCGGGCGATCACTGATCGCCCCTACAAGAGATAGTGAATGATTTACTATGTGTGGGACAGAGTTGGGAACATCACCTTTTCGTTGGTGAACAGGGCGTCTTTGCCACGTTCGACAAAGAGGGTGGTGTCTTCTTTTTGCAGGAGTGTGCAGTCGAAGGGGGTTGTGTCGGTTGGGGTGAAGCCGAGGGTGATTTTTTGTATTGATGATGTTGCCAGCGCGTCTATGATGGCGGTGAGCGATGTGCCTTTGGGGCAGAAGACATCGTGTATTCTCAGAGTGTCGTCGGCGTAGTCTGCGAAGACGACAGAGGCGAGAGCTTCGATGTAGTAGATGTTTTTTTGCATGATGTAGGTCGCGAAGAACATGATCAGGAAATCGCCGTCTTGCATTGCAATTTGCGAGATGGGGTCTGCGTTTTGGATGCAGTTTTGCAGGAGGGTCATATCATGCTCGATAGTCAGGTCTAGTTTGGTAGCGTTGGGTGCTGCGTTTTTGGAGTTGATGTCTGCACAATGTTGGTGCTCGTTGGCGGTGACGAAGTCGAATTTTGGGTAGAAATCGACAACTTCGTCGTTGGCGAAAAGATAGATGAGGTCACAGTTATCACGCCATTCGTCCATTACCTTTTCCATCAAAAAGCGGCTTAGCCCTTTGCCTCGGTAATTTGGGTCGGTCATTACGGTGCCGATTTGGACGAACTTCATCGGCTCGCCCAAAACGAGAAAGTCGAGCATGCTGACCGATACGTTGGACACCGCTTTCTCGCCGTCAAAAAGCGTGTAGGGAATGTAGCGGTAGCTCCAGTTGTTATCTTGATACCACTGCTCGAAGCTAAAGCCGAAAGTGTCCGAAGTTAGCGCGTTGAATGTGGCGCGCAGGTCTGGGTTTTTCTTGAAGTCGTAGGCGTATCGGTATGTGTGGTCATTTATTTTTATATGTTCCATAGCAGCCTCCTATAGAATGTCGATTTATACGGGGTGGATTATGATTTTTTTGTTTTCCAAATCTACTTGCTCTAGCGTTAGCAGCGATTTGTAGTTGTCGACCTTTTTGACCAGCGGCTCGCGCATGGCGATGGCGACGCCGCAGCCTGCGACCGTTATGGTGAGCTCTTTCATGAGCTCGAAAAGCGCGTGTACGCTGCCGCCTCCGGAAATAAAGTCGTCGATAATAAGAGCGCGCTGACCTGCACGCACGGCGCGCTTGGAAATGGACATGGTTTGGATGCGCCTAGACGAGCCGGTTAGGTAGTTGATTGTGACAACGCTGCCCTCGGTGATTTTGGCTTCGCGGCGGGTGATGACGAGGGGTTTGTTCATGGCACGGGCAACGCCTAGCGCGAGGGGGATGCCTTTTGTCTCGACGGTTGCGATGAAGTCGGGGTTGGCTTTGCTGAACAAACTCGCGAGTATGTTTGCCATGTTAGATACGTGCGTGGGGTTTGAAAAAACATCAACTGTGTATATGTAGCCGCCGGGCAGTATGCGCGATGGGTCGGAAAGCGTTTGCGCGATGCCCGACAGTATATCTTCGCGCTTTGTGGGCGAAAAGGCAGGGATGTATTTTACGCCGCCGCCTGCGCCGAGGATGACTTCGATGTCGCCTTGGTCGTATTTTTGCAGAGTGGTGCGAAGGATGGCGATGTCTTCGCTCATCGTTGACTTGGCCGCGCCGAACATTTCGCAGAACAAATTAAGCGAATGCGACTTACCGGGATTACTTTGCAGTATGCTCGTGACGATGGCAATTCGTGTTTTTCTGTCTGCTTTTTCCATACCAAACTCCTCGTAAAGTATTTTCTAAATCTATTATACGGCTTTTGGTTAGGATTTTAAATAGCATTATCGTTTTTTCTTGATATTATGCTGTGAATTGGAGTATAATTTACTAGAATGCGCGTGCAACGAAGACATATGCAATCATTGCGCATATATAGGGGAGAGAGAAATGGTCGAATTACAGCAGTACAAGGGCAAGAAAGTTCACTTTATTGGCATAGGCGGGTGCAGTATGAGCGGGCTCGCAGTTATTTTGAAAAACTTGGGGTTTTTTCCGAAAGGGTCGGATTTAAATAGATCGATTTTTACAGAGAAGCTGGAGGAGCAGGGGATACCGTTTATCATTGGGCACAGCGCGGGCAACCTCACTGACGCGGCGCTGGTGGTGTATTCGGCGGCGATAAAGCCGGGGAACGTGGAGTATGACGCGGCGAAGGAAGCGCGGATACCGATGATAGAGCGCTCGGTGCTGCTGGGGCTTATCAGCGAGCAGTTTGATAATGTGGTGTGCGTTGCGGGGTGTCACGGTAAGACGACGATTACGTCGATGGCTGCGCTGATATTAAAAGAGAACGCTGTTGACTTGACGGTGCATATCGGCGGGATGGTCGATTTTCTTGGCGGGGGCGTGATGACAGGGGAGTACCCTGCATTTTTGACGGAAGCGTGTGAGTATGTGGAGAGCTTTTTGGAGCTGAAACCAACGCACATATTAATCAACAATGTCGACGATGATCACCTCGATTATTATAAGGATATGGATGCGATATACGTGGCGTTTGAGAAGTTTGTGGCGTTGAAGCCAACGGGTGGAGTTGTGTTTGCTTATGCTCACGATCCGCTGGCGATGAAGCTGGCCAGGGGCAGCAACGGCAAGGTTATAACGTATGGGTTTGAAAACGCCGATTATACTGCCGAGAATATAACGTTTGACGAGCAGGGGTATCCAGAGTTTGATGTAGTGAGCAGCAAGGGTACGGCGAGGATGCATTTGAACGTGGTTGGCAAGTATAACGTCGGGAATGCGCTGGCGGCGGTGACGGTGTGCAGCGCAGTTTTTGGGATTGAGCCAAGCGACATGGCGGATGCGCTGAAAAAGTATCATTTGGTTGGGCGCAGGTTTGAGAGCATGGGCAGTAAAAACGGCGTGGAGATTGTGCACGATTATGCGCACCATCCGAGCGAGATTGCCGCGTGTCTTGAGGGCGCGAGCCATTATCCGCATAAGAAGCTGTGGGCGGTGTTTCAATGCAACTCGTACACGCGGGCAAAGACTTTGAAGGACAAGTATGCGGTGTGTTTTGGGGATGCGGACACTGTGATTGTGCCCGATATTTATCCCGGACGCGATATTGACAGGGGCGAGATACACGCGACCGATTTGGTGGAAGCGATAGGCAAAAACGCGGGCTGTGTGTATGTGCCGACGTTTGAGGAGATTGCGAAGTATTTGGAGGAGCATGCGAAACCGGGCGATTTGGTGATTACTCTTGGGAGTGGTAGTGTTAATAATGAGACTAGGAAGTTGTTGTAGGGTAGAGAGATTGTGAAGAGGGCCAATGAGGCTCTCTTTTTTTATTCACGAAGTGATATTTTACCTGGTCTCAAGTATAACCCCTCGGTCATAACAATATCTTTAACTACTTCTTTCAAATCAATATTCTTAAAATAAACAATAAAACATGACCAACTTGGATCAATAAGTATCTCATAATTTTCAATATAGAAAGTGGTAGATACTACATCTCTTATCCCTAATTGCACTATTAGTTCAAGTTCTAATCTGTCAGTTACTTCAATGATATTCGTCGTTTTAACCTTGTGTATCAAATCCTTTAGTTGCTTTCTATACTTCTTATCAACTATCCTTCTTTTATTACGTATCCAAAGCGATAAAGTCCGTATAATGGTGTAAAAAGGGAATTCAAATAAAAAAGAGCCAAAGAGCTCAACCTCGGTTAAAATAA
>JABGQS010000034.1 GCA_018648645.1 Clostridia bacterium | reverse complement strand
ATAATAGCCGATGGGGAAGTATTATTCAACCCCCACACCACACCATAGAAAAACACCCCGCAGAGCCGTAGCCCCACGAAGTGCTTTGTTAATATGCATCTCTTACGTTTCCTGCTTCCTCAGTCGAGAATCTCACCATTAGTGTCAATAGTAGTCACGCTCCAAGGAACCATCTTGCCGCTGTCCTGCAGCGCCTGCTTCACCGAGTGCTCAATGCCGCCGCAGCACGGTACGCTCATCCGCAGTACATCCACACTCTTGATGTTGTTGTTGGCGATAATCTGCGTCAGCTTTTCAGCATAATCGCCGTCGTCCAGCTTAGGACACCCAATCAGCGTAATCTTGTTCTTCATGAACAGGCTGTGCACATTCGCGTTGGCAAACGCGGTACAGTCTGCCGCGATGAGTAGCTTAGCACCATCAAAGTACGGCGCATTCACCGGGACCAGCTTAATCTGCACAGGCCACTGCCTCAGCTCAGACAAACTTTCTGTTGCTGCCGCTGCCGCTGCTGCTGCCGGCGCTGCTGCTTCCGCCGGTCTTTCAAGCGTCTTGCTGTGCGATCCTGGGCATCCGCATGGCAGAGGTTCAACAACCGCTGCTTCCTTTGCCGCTGCGCTTTCTGCCATGTGCTTCTCAACAGCCACTTTGTCAAACTCATCTGCTTCGCGCTTTTCTATAGTAATGGCACCTGTCGGGCACTCTGGCAAACAATCGCCAAGTCCGTCGCAGTAAGATTCGGAAACCAAAACCGCTTTTCCGTCTATCATCTGCAACGCGCCTTCATGACACGCGCTCACACACAATTCGCATCCGTTACATAAATCCGCATCTATCGTAATAATGTCTCTCTCCATAATATTTACCTCTTTCTAAATTTTTTCAACTTATATTGAACTTATGGCTTGATTATAGTATACTTGCGATAGGTTGAATGTGACAATTATCACAAAGGGAGAATAAATGTATCAAAATATAAAACTTTTTGCCGGAATAGGCAGCGAAGAGATGCACGGACTACTCGATTGCATATCCGCATACAAAAAATCTTACAAGCGCGGCGAGTTTTTGCTGCTCGCGGGGGACAAGGTGGCTTCCATCGGCATCGTGATATCGGGCGCGGTCAACGTCGTCAAAGAAAGCATCACCGGCGATCGGCGCATTATGATGACCGCAGAGGAAAACGACATCTTTGCCGAAAGCGCGGCGGCGGCAGAAGTCCTGCACTCGCCGGTCAGCGTGATAGCCAAGCAAGACTGCACCATCCTTTTTGTGCCCATCGACCGCCTGCTGTTCACTTGCGGCAACTCGTGCGACTACCACAACAGACTCATTCACAACCTCGTCGCAATTCTGGCAAGCAAGAACTTGTTCCTCAACCAAAAAATCGACTACCTCTCCGCCAAAAACACGCGCGAGAAAATCGCCAAGTTCCTCGGCGACTTCATCAGCATCAAAAAAAGCACCACCGTTACACTTCCATACAACCGAAACGACCTTGCAGAATACCTCGGCGTCGATCGCAGCGTACTCAGCCGCGAGCTTTCCAAACTAAAGAAAGAAGGCATTCTCGATTTTGACAAGAACACCTTCACAATTCTTAAACCCGAAACGCTGGCCGCGCTATATTCCTAATTCGTCGGCGCGGGCGACTTGACCACAAACAACTCTAGATTTTCATCCGCTTTGTTCTTCGCACCCATCAGCGTTTTGTTGGGGAAGTTTACAATCGTGCCGCTCTCATAGTTGGCCTCATCCTGCTCCCCAAGCGTGATGGACAGCGTACCTTTCAGCACGGTCATATACACATTCGCGTTGCTGTAGTGCGGGGGTACTTCCTCGCCCGGCGGCAGCACCACATAAGCGATATTCACATTCTCGTCCACCACAATCTTTTCCATCATCTTCGTCTCGGTCGGCGCAAATTTATAGGTTTTCTCAATCACAGCGTTTTCCTCCTAGATTATTCGTAACACTTTTTGTCTGCTTCGTTTATCCCCGCGGCGCTGGTGCTTTCACAACCAGAATCTCCGCAACCGTATCATTCGTGTTGCTGACATTCATCTTCGTGTTGTTCGGGATATTGAGTATATTGCCCACCCCATAATCGCGGCGTTCCTGGTCGTCCAGTATCAGCGAAATAACTCCCCGCATCACCGTCATATACACATTCGAGTTCGACATGTGCAACGGCAGGCAATCGCCCTTTGGCAATATCATATGGTTGATGTGCACGTTCCCGTCCGCAACCAGCTTCTCAATTGTCTTCGTATCAGCCAAAGTGTACTTATAGTCTTTCTCTATCATGATTTACTCCTCCAAAATTTCTTTATGATATAAGTATACCCACCAAGCCGCGCGTGTATGTGACTAAAGTCACACAGCAAACGATTTGTCGAACTTAGTCACCAAGTTTCAATATTCCCGCTATATTCACCTTTACCGCAAATACAAGCGACTCATACTGAATATTATTATAATAAACACAGCAATTGCGGTCAAGAAAACCCCGCTTTCCTGTTGTACACTGTCGAAAGGAGGGAAGGATGGACAATCAAGTGCAGGTTCATGCTGTCGCAAAAGTGTAGGCATACATCGAAGGCCGCCCGGTTAAACTAAACGTATAACTCGCGATCACGATAAGAGGAGGGGAAACCCTCTCTTTTCATATCCACTGCTCTCTCTATACTTGCTTCAGCAAAAGTGCTATAATATATCCATACACTCCGTGCCAACTAAATGAGAAATTTCTTGTAAGGAAGAGCGATTTTGAAGAAAATTATCGAAACAGAACGATTATATCTTAGAGAGTTCACTGCTGCTGACAGCAAAGACCTCTATATGCTGGATAACGACAAAGATGTAATGAGATACATATCTACATTCGACCATAAAGAAATAACCATGAGTGAATGCGAGAGATCTATTAAAAGGTCCATGGACTATTACCGTACGCACGAAGGGTTTGGTATATGGGCAACTATATTAAAGGAAAGCGACGATTTCATCGGATGGACAACGCTGAAGAATTTGGACAACTCGGACATCATCGAGCTAGGATATCGATACCACAAGAAATTCTGGGGAAATGGATACGGAACTGAAATATCCAAAGCACTTGTACAGTACGGATTCGATACGTTAAAGCTCAGCAGCATAGCAGCAGTAGCGTTACCGCAAAATAAGGCATCCATCAGAATCATGCAAAAAATCGGTATGGAGTACATCGGCATAAAGCATTTTTACAACGCCGATGTCGCATACTATGAAATAACAAATGACGGGGGAGAATCGCTATGAGTATCGCCTTACTGATAATCGACCTGCAAAAAGAATACTTCAAAGACGGCGTGAGAGAGCCGGAGCTTTCGGATGCGCTCGAATACATCAACGAAACATCGCAGTTCTTCAGACAAGCGGATAAACCCGTCGTCATCATCCAGCACACCGGCGAGCGTAACCCGCTCGATTCCGTCGGTTACGAAGTCGTGGACGCGCTCCACGTCGAGGATTCAGACTATCGCATATCAAAAACCTTTTGCAACGCTTTCTGGCAAACCGAACTCACCGCGCTTCTGCGTGACATGGACATAGAACTCGTAGTGTGCTGTGGTTTTGCGGCGCAGTACTGCGTATTGTTCACCTACAACGGTGCAGACGAGCGCGGCTTCAAGGCTGCACTGCTCCAAAACGGCATCGTCGGCATTAATAAAGAGAATGCACAGCAGGTGCAGCAGATGCGCGAAGTTATCAGTATAGATGCAATCGAGTTCATGCTAAGCAAGCTTTAAGAAAGGATTCATCAAATGGCGTACATCATGTGTAAAGAACAAAAAGAGCTTCCAATTAACCACTCTGGACCGGAGGACTTTCGCTGGCATCGCAGCAAATGGCTGACAGACTCTGCAAACGCCTCTCAATTTGACGTGGGCATCGTCTCGCTCGACCCCGACCGTTTCTCATACCCATACCACTTTCACTACGGCGCAGAGGAGTTGTTTGTTATACTGTCGGGCAGCGCAATATTGCGCACACCCGAAGGCTTTCAAGAGGTTTCGCAAGGAGATGTTATCTTTTTCGAAACGGGGGCCACCGGCGCACACCAATTGTACAACCACACCGATACTCCCTGCCAATACGTAGACCTCTACACAGATATGGGAATCGACGTGTGTGAGTACCCAGATTCAGGCAAAATCAATGCTATTGGAGAAAACCTTGGACAAATCCACTTCAAGAAACAAAACGCGGGATACTTCGAAGGTGAGGAAAATGTGCGGGAGAAATGGAAAGGGCATTTGACTAAAAAGTAATGCACAGACGTGCAACGGACTGATAACAAATCTATGAGCGACTAAGCGGTTTCGCAGTCGCAGTAAGGAGGAAACAGCATGTGGCAGCTATATGTAATTATTGCCGTTATAGTGGTCGGGATAATTGTGCTAATACTATTCTACCGTGCAAAGCGCAATAAGTAGACAAGCCTGGCCAACCTCAAGAACAAAACTTGTAAGCAAAAAACCGCCGAAAGCAGATCGCTAACGGCGGTTTTTGTGTCCAAATCTTGCTACTGGGTTTCTACAGCACCAGTCCGCCGTCAATCTTCAACACCGCGCCGTTTACGAACTTGCTCTCGTCGCTTGCCAAATAAGCACACGCTGCCGCTATCTCATCAGGCTCACCAAGCCGCTTGCTCGGCGTTTTGGCTCTGATACTGTCAAGTATCTTTTCGGGCACCTTTTGCACCATCTCAGTCGCAATGTACCCGGGAGCAACAGCGTTCACATTGATACCGCTTTTGGCAAGCTCTTTTGCCCATGTCTGCGTCATAGCAATCACAGCCGCTTTTGTCGCCGCATAGTTGGTCTGCCCAAAGTTGCCGTTGTGCGCAGTCACCGACGATATATTGATAATCTTGCCGTAACCGTTGCTAATCATATGATTCACAACGCCTTTTGTACAGCAGAACACACCCTTCATGTTGACGGCGACCACACTGTCAAACTGCGCTTCGCTCATGTTTTTCAGCTGCGCGTCGGCGGTAATCCCTGCGTTGTTGACCAGCACATCAATCTTCCCGCGCTCTCTTATGATGCCCGCCATTCTTTCCTGAACCTCATCAAACTTCGTCACGTCCATTTGAATGCCGCTAATTTCGCCAAACCCGCTCAAATCCGCCGCGCATATCTGCAGCGCTTCCTTGTTGATGTCGGTGATAACAACCACCGCGCCCTCCTTCAAAAACCGCTGTGCAATCGCTTTACCAAGCCCCCTCGCACCGCCTGTTACAACAGCTACTTTTCCACTTAGTTTCATCGTCTTCCTCCCTTTATATACAAACTTATTTAATAAACAACTCCCTGCGTGCACTCGTCAAGACCTCGCACCCATTCTGCGTGACCAACACCGTCTCGCTCACAGTCACACCATGCACGGCGATGTCCCTAAACGTCGTCGATACGTGAAAAACCATTCCCGCCTCCAGCGCAAAATGGTCTCCCTGCCTAATCACAATCGGCGCGTCCTCCCAGTTCGATGGGAAACCGAGTCCAACAGAATACCCATAGCATCCGTGCCACAAATACCTTTCCGCTTCTTTTGCAATCAGCTTTTCAGAGCTGTCCGCAATTGCTCCTCCGTCTGCACCCGGGCGCATTCTGGATATCGTGTTTTCGACAGAGCGCTTCGCGGCCGCAAACAGTGTTTTCACAGTGTCAGTCGGCTCGCCGATGCTCACGGTACGCATGGTAACGCCTGTATATCGCTTATAGCACGCGCCAAACTCGAGCAAAACCGAGTCGCCCTTCTGTGCCACAGTTCCGTCATCCGTGGTGTGCGGAATGCCCGACCGCCTGCCGAGCGTAACAATGGGGGGCAGGCACATATACTCGCTGCCCGCGCCAACCATAGACTTATAAGCCGCCGCAGCAATTTCGCTGTCACGAACGCCTTCGCCTGCGGCCTGCACAGCGTTCATAATACCGCTGCTCGCGATTTCTGCCGCCTTGCGTATGCACTCTATCTCCGCCTTTGTTTTTATGCTTCGTGTATACTCAACACACATCTGCGCATCTTCAAACTTCGCTTTGCATAAAAGCTCCTTCATACGCAAAAAAGTATTCACACCGGCGCTCGCGCTGTGCATCTCAAATAACAGCTTTGCATCCGTCAACCCTATTTTTTCTATCAACCTCACAGAAGCTGCAACATAATCCTCCGCATAGTCTTGTGTCAACGCATACTGTGTGATTTGCTCCTCGGCAAGATATGTATTGATGCGCGCATTGTGAACCTCAAAGCTTTGGATCAAAAGCTGCACCGCGCCGCTTACAGGCACAACCATCATAAAATATTTGCCCGGCATCACGCACTCAAGACCACAAAGCCAGCAAATATTGCTCATGGTGTGTATAACCATCGCATCCGCGCCCCTTGCTGCAATCGCCGCTCGAAGCCGCGCCGTGCGCTCGTCATATTCTTTTTTGCTAAAGTGCCTGCAATCAGGATATATATTCATCCATCGCTCCTAATGCGTCCGTTCAACTATATAAACAGCCCGGAATCCATCAACTTCAAATTACCCGAAATCATCGGCTCAAAATCCATGTTCGCCAATACATCCTTGCTTAGGTCAACACCCGGCGCAATCTCAATCAACACCATGCCGCCACTCGTCAGCTCAAACACTGCGCGCTCGGTGATATAAAGCACCGGCTGATTCTGCTTCATCGCGTGCCCCCCGCTAAATGTAATCTGCTCAACATCGCTTACAAACTTGACAATCGCACCCTCATTAACGATATTCAGCTTACCGTCTGCGCACTCTATCTTCAATCCCTTCGCAGTAAATGTACCGCAATAAACAACCTTTTTCGCGGTTTGCGTGATGTCGATAAACCCGCCGCACCCTGCTATCTTCGGACCGAACTTGCTTACATTCACGTTGCCGTGCATGTCCGTCTGCGCAAGCCCCAAAAACGCGATATCCAGCCCTCCGCCTTGATAAAAGTCAAACTGATACGGCTGATCGATAATCGCTTCGGGGTTGGCACTGCACCCAAAGTCAAGTCCGCCCGCCGGCACTCCGCCGATCGGTCCCGACTCCACCGTTATGGTATAGCTCCCGCTCGGTGCAACCTTTGCCACTCCTTCGGGCATGCCTATCCCAAGGTTGATTATAACATCCGGCTCCATCTCCTGCGCCGCCCGTTTGCACACTATTCGTCGCTCAATGCTGTCCTGCGCCTGCGGTGCAACGTTTGCAGGCTCGTTGCTGCAATACGCCGCATTATACTGCACGCCAAACGTTTGCATGTGATACTTCGGATCGCTGGCGACCACAATCGCATCCACAAATATACCCGGTACCACAACGTCTTTTGGATCAATCATACCGACTTCCACAACCTTTTCCACCTGAACAATAACCTTGCCGCCGCTGTTTCTCGCAGCCTGCGCCACCGATAGCATCTCTGCTCTCACGGCCTCTTTCTCCATACTCACGTTTCCGTTCGTGTCCGCCGTAGTTCCTCTAATCAGCGCAACATCAACAGGGAAGGTAGGGTATAGCAAATACTCATCGCCGTGAATCTCGATTATTTCCACGATGTCTTTCGTAGTGACATCATTCAGCTTACCGCCCTCAATCCTCGGGTCAACAAACGTACCCAGTCCAATGTGCGTTATCGTCGCGGGTTTTTTCGCCGCGATATCGCGAAACAAAGACGATATCACGCCCTGCGGCAGGTTGTACGCCTCAATTTTGTTTTCAAACGCCAACTTCTGAATCATCGGCACAAGTGACCAGTGCCCGCCAATCACGCGCGAAACAAGCCCCTCGTGACCAAAATGGTTAAGCCCGCGCGTTTTCGTATCGCCTTGCCCTGCGCCGTATAGTATCGTCAAATTATTCGGCTCACCTGTTTCCAGAAATCGCTCTTCAACCGCAACTGCCAGCTCTTCGGCAAACGCCGCGCCGATAAATCCGTCCGTGGCAACAGTAGCGCCGTTTCCTATCATAGCAGCCGCCTGTTTTGCCGTGATTATATCCTTTCGCATAGTTCACCTCGTTTTAGTATGTGTAAAATCCCTGCTTCGCTTTTCTGCCCAATTTCCCCGCTTCCACCATATGCTCAATCAGCGGGCACGGGCGATACTTATCGTCCTTCAAGCCCTTGTGCAGAGTTTGCATGATGGCGAGTATCACGTCCAGCCCGATAAAATCACCCAGCTCCAGCGGACCCATTTTATGATTAGCGCCCAGCTTCATCGCCGTATCAACGTTTTGCTTGTCCGCGCCCTGCATCACCAAAAAAGCCGCATCGTTTATCATCGGAACCAACAATCGGTTAACGATAAATCCCGGCAGCTCGGGTGCGTCCACCGGCTCTTTCCCGATCTGCGCAGCAAACGCAAGCGTTTTCTCATACGTGTCATCGTCCGTTTTCTCTCCGCGAATCACTTCAATCAGCTTCATAATCGTCGGCGGGCTGAAAAAGTGCGCACACATTACGCGCTCCGGTCTTGCCGCGTCCTTCACAATATCGGTAATGCTCAGCCCCGAAGTGTTGCTTAGAACAACAGCATCCTCACTCGCAAACTGCTCAATTTGCCGCATTATCTTCTTCTTCAGCTCAATTTTCTCCGACACAGCTTCAATCACAACATCCGCATTACCAATGTCCGCTATTTTCGTCGAGTAAGCCAGCCTGGCTGTAATATCCTCACTATCCTGCGCCGATATTTTCTCCTTCTCCACCAGCCTTGCGAGCGTTCTTGCCACCATCGCCTGTGCGTTATCCAACTGCTCGCTCGACACATCAATATTAATCGTATCAATTCCGTTCTGCGCGCACAGCAGCGCTATAGAGCTGCCCATAAACCCTGCGCCAATAACGGCGACCTTTTCTGCTTTATACATAATTATGACCATTCCTTTCTTAGACATTCTCAAAACTTCTTTGAACCTCATGCAACGCACTTAAGCCCATCCAAATGTGTTAAGTTTCAAACTTATCTCCTTTTATTGCATGTTTTTCACAACGACCGTCACACCCATACCACCACCAACGCACAACGACGCCAGCCCAAGCTCATCGCCGCGTTTTCCCATCTCGTGGATAAGCGTTGTCAATATCCGTGCGCCCGACGCGCCCACAGGATGCCCAAGCGCAATCGCGCCTCCGTTCACATTCACTTTGTCAATCGGCAGCTTCAAGTCGTTCAGAACAGCGAGTGACTGCGCTGCAAACGCTTCGTTCAGCTCAAACAGCCCGATGTCGCCCACACCCAAACCGGCTTTATTAAGCGCTGCATTACTCGCCGCAACAGGGCCAATGCCCATAATGCTCGGCTCCACGCCCACGCTGGCATAGCTCACAATCTGTGCAAGCGGCTTCATACCAAGCGTCTTAGCTTTCTGCGCCGACATAACAATCAGTATTGACGCTCCGTCGTTTATGCCCGAAGCATTTCCTGCCGTCACTGTCCCGTCCTTTTTGAATGCTGGTCGCAGCTTTGCAAGCCCCTGCGCCGTAGCACCAAAACGCGGATGCTCGTCCATGTCAAACACAATATCGTCCTTCTTGCGCTGCGGTATTGTAATCGGCACAATCTCATCCTTAAACTTACCTTCTTCAATCGCCTTTTGCGCTTTTTGCTGACTGTACGCCGCAAACTCGTCCTGCTCCTCGCGCGATATATCGTACTGCTCCGCTATGTTCTCCGCTGTAATGCCCATGTGCGTTTTCGCGAAAGCGTCGGTCAGCCCGTCGTCCACCATCAAATCCCGCGCGGGCGATGTGCCCATCTTAGCGCCCCATCGCATATCGTCCAACACATAGGGGACAGCGCTCATGTTCTCCGTTCCGCCCACAATCACAACGTCGTTGTCTCCCGCTAGTATAGTCTGCGCCGCCAGCGATACGCTTCGCAGTCCCGAACCGCACACTTGGTTTATCGTCATCGCCGGTGTATCAATCGGCAGTCCCGCGTTGACAGCAGCCTGCCGCGCGATGTTCTGCCCAAGCCCCGCCTGCAAAACACACCCGAGTATCACCTCGTCAATTTCGCCTTTGTCTAGCCCCGTGTCCTCAATCACCTGCTCCAAAACGATTCGCGCAAGCTGCTCCGCGCCAATCCCTGCAAGCGTGCCGCCATATCCGCCGATGGCAGTCCGTTTCGCCGCCACTATAACTGGATTACTCATATCATTTTCCTCCGAATAAATTTATATTGGTTTTGTAAGAAATGTTTTGCGCCTGCGAATTGCAAAACGCGTCCTGTATACTCTAATAATACAAAAGCAGAACCCATTTGTCAATCACGGTTATTTTTTAATCACGATTATATTTTTATTGAAATACACATATTTTTGTGTTATTCTTCTCTTTAAAGAGGTGAAGCTTTGCATAAATTGCCGATCAAGCAAAAACGCATGCTGCAATACTTTATCGAAGCAACCCAGCACATCATTGATAGGGATGGCTTTGATAACGTTACCATTCGCAAAATATCGGAGGAAGCGGGCTACAACAGCGCAACAATATACAACTATTACGAGGATCTAGAGCACCTTCTCCAGTTCGCCTGTGTCGAATATTTGATTAACTATCAAAACAAACTGATAGAGAAAATCAAGGGTCTTAACAGCCCGCGCGACATCTATTTCGCCACATGGACGCTTTTTGCCCGCGAGTGCTACAACCACCCGAAAGTCTTCTACCAGCTCTTTTTCTCCAAGCATAAAAACAAAATATACAAAACCTTCTACCGTTACGTAGAGCTTTTCGACGTCAGATACGAGAACTTGCCGACGCAAAAGATTTTCTCGTTCATCACACTGCCCGACCTTGCTGCGCGGCACATAATTCTACTCGAATCTCTGGCACAGGGCGGCTTTATAGACGGCGAGCACATCGAGCAAAAAGCAAACATGCTTTTGATGATTCTCGAGAGCATGTTAAACTCAGTAAGGTTCGACAAAAGCGAGTATTCTAAAGACCAATTTGTCGATCACATCATAACCTACTCAAAAATCCTGCTGAATCTGGAATAACCTATGCCAACATTCGCTTTACTGCATAAAAATCTTTTATTGACTAAAAGCCCAAGTTAAAATAAAATAGAAACCGATTATAATAATATATTGGAGACTAGATGAAGAAAACCATATTCAAAACATTAATTGTACTGCTTATAGTTATTTTGGCTGCCTGCGCACCTACAGATGTCGTCAGCGAAATCGTAATTATACCAATCCCGGTAGAAGACAGGATGGCTCAAATAGACGAGCTGTTTACCATAGAGGATTTCGATGGAGTTGCAGTTATATATAAGGAAGCAGTTGGCGATGACAAGCAGATTATCAAAGCGCACATAAACGAGTACGCGCTCATCTATATCGAGAATGCAAAGCAGGAACTCTCGACAAAATCACTGACCGAGTTCATGAGAACTGGCTTTGACGGAGAATCCCTGCCGCTTGGAATAGACCTTGTTGAGCGGCTGATCGTTTCAGAGCAGGCATACACCGAGGGCAAAATTGCTTTCAACGGACGCGATTTCGAAACAGCAAAAGAGCAGCTGACCCTAGTAGACGAAGCACACAACAACTATGAAAATGCTCAGCAATGCCTTGCCGATATCAGCAGCAGGGAAGACGCATGGAACGCAGTGCAATACGGCAGAAACCCCGGCACATATTCGCTGGCTTCCGATGACGAGTTCACATACATAGCGTTCGAGCACGAAGGCGTATTTGGAATACTCAAAATCGACGACACCGGAGATTACACAGAGTTTATTCCACTTTCCGATTCGGGTGACTACATCATCAAAGGCATCAACATCGTTGGCGACTTTATTTACTTCATCGCGGGCGAGTCTGTCGGGCGCGGCCTGATGGTCACCGACCCATACTGCATATACGAAATGAAAACGGACGGCAGCGGTCTCGCACTCGTTGCGGCCGGTGACTATTTCGACATGGTCATATACGATTCCGCAGTATACGCTCTGTCATACACCAAAGGGCTTGTAGAGCTATCGAATGACTTTACAGAGGAAACTGTGCTGGCAGACGGCAACGTAATCGAGTTTAGCGTACAACCGCAAGGCATATACTACACTGTGCAGCAGGGTCTCACCTACGAGAGTGTCAACACCGTGTACTTTTATGACGGCGACACGCACGAGAGCGTAATGAGCGACGATTTTCTGCACTATTATATTTACGCAAACAGCGCGCTTAAACTATACAGCTCAGGCTCCAAGAGCGAAAGATTGTATTTAGAAACTGCGGACGATGATATCCAAGTTGCCTCAACGGATATTTTGAAGGTATATGGACTAATCGGCGGTAGAGTAATTTACTCAACACCGGGAAACGATGCGCAAGAGCGGCTAAAAGATTACGATATTGAGTCAGATGACACGCAGGCTTATCTTTCGGTAAACGATCTTCCGGAATACTATATTATCGGACTGTGCTACGAAACGGAGAAGATTTTCACCGTCAACTCTGACGGAATATATATGATGGATGTTGGGTTCGAAAACGCGGTAACGCTACAGATCGCGCCGCCCGACGCAGACGCCCTGTCAGAAAACATGGCACTTGTTCGCCATCTTAATGACACAGAGCTGTACACTCAGGAAGAAACAGTGGTAGTTATAAGCGACGAGTTGCTCTGGTTTTACAGCGACGCAACGCTCAACGTTACTGTCGAGCGCCGATTCTTTGAGGAAACCGAAGTCACCGCATACATCACTCACATCAGAACAACTGACTTTTCACTGCTTACTACAGACAGCTGGGGTGGCGACCCGGACAGTCGCTCGACAGTGCCTGCTGCCGAATTAGCCGGTAAATATGGTGTTATCTACGGGCAAAGCACAGACTTCTTCAATTACAAAGACACCACAAACAGTGGCATTGTTATACGCAAAGGCGAAGTGTTTAGAGACCACATCTACAGAAACATGATGGCGATATATCCTGACGGCAGCTTCGTGACATATGTAAAGGGCGACAGCATCAGCGCCGAGCGTCTGATCGAAGACGGTGTGCAAACATCGCTCTCGTTCGGTCCGGTTCTGGTCGAAGGCGGCTTTCTTTCAAGCAACAGCACGCAAACCTGGGTCTTGGTCCGAAACCCGCGCAGCGCGATTGGCATGGTAGAGCCGGGTCACTACGTCAGCATAGTAGTCGAAGGCCGGTGCAAGGAAAGCCGCGGGCTCACAACAGTAGCACTCGGCGAGCTTTTCGCTCAAGAGGGCTGCGAAGTTGCGTACAACATGGACGGCGGCGGTACGGTGTCAATCACGTTCCTGGGCAACTCGCTTTACCTATCGTCCAATTACCGACACATTTCGGACATACTGTATTTTGGCACTTCGGAGCTCGTGCCGATTGACCTTGATGAATTCGTGATGACTTTTGAAGAGTTTACGAACACAGAAGGGGCAGAGGGACAAGAGTAAGGCAACGCCATTTAACAAATGAATTAACCTGCCGGATTAACTTTGCGACCTTTGTTAAAACTTGATATTTTTATCATAATAATATATTATTAGTAAATAAATAAAAAGTATTGGAAAGCATAAATGAAAAATAATAACGATCTGTTTAGTCCTGAATCAAAGCACGAATCCGCATCAAGAAGTGACGGTGCTCACCCGAGCCAACCTAAAAGATCACATGGCAGCCGCGGCAGGCTAAAACGCATTATACTGTTCACGATTATCGACCTGCTGCTCATTGGCATTGGTCTAATTGTGTTTGCGCTTTTCCACCACGCAATCCCAAAACAGGGTACGACTGAAGCGATTGAGCTTCCTGCAGTAACCCCAACCCAAACTGAACAAGTCGCAGTGGTCACTCCCGAGCCAGAAATCCAGCCGACTCAAACGGATGGCGAGGCAACGCAAACACCGTCACCGACTCCGTTTGTGGATCAAGGCATGTGGGGCGAGAAGTTCGCAGACAAATTTACCGATGGCGAAGTGATAAGCACGGATAACACCTACCAAAGCGAAGACATCAACGTGACAATCACGAAGGTAGAGGAGAACAGCGCAACGTATTATATCGCCGACATCTATGTCCGCGATATAGACAACTTCAAAACAATGATGGCACAGGACACATTCGGCACGGGCTTCACAGAGAAGACTGTGGACATGGCGACAAACAGCAACGCGATTGTTGCAATCTCCGGGGATAATTACGGTGCAAGAAACTTCGGTATAGTCATACGCAACGGCGTGCTGTACAGAGACAACATATTCGAAGACGTGCTCATCATGAACAACGATGGGAGCATGGAAACGTTCTCACCGGACGATTTCGATATCAACACAATTTTGCAAAACGGTGCTTGGCAAGGGTGGTCGTTCGGACCGCTGTTGATGACCGACGGTCAGCCTATGGTAAAAGGAACGTTTAACTCCAACGTAAATCCGAGAAACCCCAGAAGCGCTGTCGGGTATTTTGAACCGGGACATTACTGCTTCATACTCGTGGACGGAAGACAATCAGGCTATTCTGACGGACTGACGCTCGAGGATTTGTCTAAGGTTTTCTACGATCTCGGGTGCACAGTAGCCTACAACCTCGACGGTGGTCAAACTGCTGTGATGGCGTTCATGGATGCCGAAACAAACATACCTTACGAGGGCGGAAGAAAAACCAGCGATATTCTGTACATCGCAGAAAACGAAGGATAAACCAATGATAAAAAAGATTTTTGCTCATCTTACAATTGTAATTACCGTAATCATGGTCGTACTGCTCGTAATCGACAGCGTAAACGACGCAATGGGCTTCCTGCGCGGCGCCGAGTTTAAAACGCTGCTGATAATCTACTGCGTAGTAGCACTACTCACAGCCGTGTTCTACATCGTTTCGGTTCCGCGAAAACGCGGACGGTATGTGCGAGTTGCCAAGAAAAAGCCGCACGAAATCGACTAACATACATACGAACGCGAATAGATAAAACTGTCGTTTCTTGCATCAGAAAAGAGTTTATAGATTTACAGTAGGTTTATATTTTTTTGTAATAAGGAGTCATTTTGAGAAAAGAACTGCAAGACCTGGTCGTAATCATACCGGCCTACAAGCCCGATGAAGCGTTGATAGACTTTTCAACAGATCTGCTGACTAGGGGTTTTGCCGAGATTATCGTTGTAAACGACGGAAGCGGCGAAGCGTTTAATAATACTTTTAGCGAAATAGAGAAATTGGGCTGTACTTTGCTTATGCACGAAGTAAACAAAGGAAAAGGTCGCGCCCTCAAAACCGCATTTGAGTACGTTCTTGCGCAAAACCCGAACGTCAAAGGCGTGGTAACCGCCGATGCAGACGGACAGCATTTGATTGGCGACATCATTCATGTCGGCGAAACAATGCTGAAGAGAAAAAAGGCGACAATGGTGCTTGGCAGCAGAGTGATGAACAAGAAAGCGCCGCTTAGAAGCCGCCTTGGGAACGGCATCACACGCACGGTATTCAGAATTGTCAGCGGTCAAAAGGTTTACGACACCCAAACGGGACTGCGAGCCATCCCAACCGATTCTCTTGAGGAAATGCTCAAGCTTAGGGGCGAGCATTACGAGTACGAAATGAACATGCTGCTAGATGCAAAGCGCATGAAACTCGCTATCAAAGAAATCGACATAGAAACGGTATACATCGACGACAACAGCGGCTCGCACTTCAACGCATGGCTCGACTCATGGCGGATATACCGCTTGATTATATGGAAGACATTCCGCCGCATGGTCATGTTCGGCGGCTCTTCGCTAATCGCCTTTGGCATAGACTATGGTATGTTTACGCTGCTCACATTAATCGTGCCAACAATCAGCTGGCTTAGTCTATCCGGCGAAGGTGAGCATTTAGTAGCCAACGTGGGTGCAAGGATAGTAAGCGCGACGGTAAACTTTTTAGTGAATCGACATTTTGTTTTCGGTAATAAATCGGCAGCCAAGCTTCCAAAACATCTCATCGGATACATTGCTCTTGTCGCTTTGATTCTCACCGCAAACAGCTTCATACTTCTTGGGTTCACCAGCCTCGGAGTCAACGTATACTTTGCAAAGATCATTACAGAGGCACTGCTGTTTTTGGTAAGCTTCTTTGTACAGCACCGTATAATATTCAAGTAAACTCAAACGCAAGGAACAAAACCAAAAAGGGAGAGTACATGATCAAACGGATTACAGTCCTGCTAAAGGGATTCGCAATAGGAATAGCCAACATCATACCCGGCGTATCAGGCGGCACGCTTGCCCTCATACTCGGCATATACGAGCGATTGGTAACAGCACTCTCCAACTTCTCTTTCCATTCCGCAAAAACTATCATATTTCTGTTTTCGTTTAAGCGCCGTCACTACGAAGCATTTAGAGCCGAAATGAAGCGCGTGGACGGGCTTTTCTTGGCATCAGTGCTCGTCGGCATAGCTCTTGCATTCGTGGCTTTTTCGAGCTTAATGACTTATATGATCGAAACATACCACGACATCACATACGGTTTCTTTTTCGGGCTGATTTTGGCATCTATCAAAGTACCATTTTCTAAAATTAAAAAACGCAACGTGAAAACGATTATCGCGATACTCATCGGCATCGCGATTGTAGTACTGCTGGCGTCCATACAAAGCGACGCAGACAAAATCGCCAGCGAACAGCTGCGCCAAGCCGCAAAGTCGGGAACGGAAACGATGCTTGGAAACCTCACAGCCGGCGGTATCGGCATGATTTTCCTCGCCGGCGTGCTGGCAACATCCGCAATGATTCTACCCGGTATCAGCGGTTCGTTCATTTCGCTGCTGCTCGGTCAATACTTCATACTGCTAAATGCGGTATCCACGGGTAATTTCTACATACTCGGCGCCTACATCATCGGCGCAATTATCGGCATCAAGCTGTTCGCAAAAATGATGAAATTCTTGTTCAAACGTTTCCACGACGTAATCATGGCATTTTTGACAGGGCTGGTTATCGGCTCGCTCTATGTCACTTGGCCTTTCAAAGGCAGCGCACTTGTCGGCGATGAGACGGTTTATCTAAGCAACGCATTTCCAAACACGTTCGGCACAAACGAGATTCTCACAATCGTTACTACACTGGTCGGTATCGTTGTCGTAATACTAATGCTGATTATGACAAACAGGGCGCACAAAGGAAAGACAGCTAAGGAGCCAATCACTGCCCCACTTTCAAGTGATAGTACATCACAAAACGAGGACAAATAATTTTTTCGCCTTTTTTTAAAGGTTTCTCCCACCTCACGCGTGTTATAAGTAGAATGCTGCATTTATCTTTGAATGCTGCTGCTTCTTGTTGAGTTATTATGGAAATAATGACAAAACATGTTTTAAATTATTGAAACTAACCGCATCATATGGTATGCTGTTGCTATAAGAAGAAGAAGCAAATCGACCTGAAAGAAAGACCCGACTATGTGATACAACTGCTGTCAAAGCAGATACGTATACTACAGAAATAGCGTTAATGCGAGAAGAAAGAAATTGGAGAGAACATGGAAATTGATGATAAAGATATCAAAAAGAGACACAGCAAATCAAAGAAATCGGAAAGCAGTCAGCTTTTCAGCGACGATTTAAAGCGCTGGCGTAAAGCTGACAAGGCTACCAGAGGCGATAAACCGAGCAAGCAAAAACAAAGCGAGCCGGACGAAACGACAGCTTCTTCGACTGGAGCCGACTCGGATAAAACAAAAAAAGTACGGTCAAAATGGAGCACGAAAAGCAAAGTGCTCTTTATCTGCTTGAGCGTTTTGCTCGCGGCAATTGTTGTCGTTGGAGTGATTGCGCTTGCAATATGGACAAACCCACTCGGACAGCTCGAAACGGTGGCCAGTCAAATAGACAAAGCGACCAACTCGCCCGGGCTAGAGGTTATAACAACAGACGAACATGGCGTCATTGTAACGCAGCAGCCCACAGGCGCACCTACGCTCAGTCCGTATGAGGAGCTCATGTCGTACGCAGACCTAAGCCTGCTCGAAAACACAGTCAACATCATGCTAATAGGTGTCGACTACGCTGAAGAGAGAGACACGTGGGGCGGCAAGCACGCGTTCCATTCGGACGTGATGATTGTGCTCTCCATCAATACGGAAACGAATCAGGTTGACTTGATATCGCTGCCAAGAGACACTTACGCCAACATACCGGGAGTCGAAGGCATATACAAGCTAAACGCGTCTATCGACTGCGGCGGCGGATGGCCGACTGAAGAAGGCTTCGAGAAAGTCTGCGAAGCGGCAGAGTGGATGCTCGGCGGTATCCCGGTCGACTATTACTACGCAGTAGACATGGGTGCTGTTAAAGGTTTGGTAGATTCAATCGGGGGTCTGGAATTCGAAATTGAAATGGACTTTACGATGCAGGGGCGCTCCTACACCGCGGGTTTGCAGCACATGGACGGTCAAGCCGTGCTCGATTATATGCGTGTGCGAAAGAACATTCAAAAATCGGGCGACTTAAACAGAATTAACAGACAGAAGAACATGCTTGTCGCGATATTTAACAAGATTAAAGGCGACAATCTACTGGCGCAGCTGCCAAATATTCTTGGCGCTTTCGAAGGTAATCTTTACACAAACCTCACGTTGATGGAGACAGCGGGGCTTGCGGCTTTCGCTTACTCTGTAGATGCTGATGAAATTGAGATGCACTCTATGGGCGGCAAATATCACAACATATTTAACTGGCTTTTTGTGATTACCAACCAAACGAACCGAAGAAACATCATAGAGGATGTCTACGGTATCAGACCTCCGGCACGAGGAAGCTTTGACGAAGAATCGGCAAAATGGCTTTGGGAGAACATGCAACTGGAAGTAATAATAGAGAAGACAGAGCCTCTGATGCTCGAGATGAAAGCATTGTTGGACGAGGACGCGCTGCTTCCCGAACCACCGCCGGAGCCGTCGCCAACCCCGCCTCCGACACCATCACCGTCGCCGGATCCTTCCGCCTCGCCGGATCCTTCGCCGTCACCATCGCCGTCACCGACCCCGTCACCAACCCCATCGCCAACTCCGCCACCGGGTGGCTACAGGAAGTATGACAGCACAGTTTGGGAGTTATATGAAGCGGCAGAAGAGCAGCTTTTTGCGCTGCTTACTTGGGAGCTGGACGTGAGGGACAGCGATTTAACGGACGAGATTATATTGGCACTTAAGGAAGCGAACATCAAGTTCAAGCTTGATATCGAGGCTTTGTGTACAATATTCGAAATTGATATTCCCAAATGGCGTGTAAACTACGAAAAGGAAGATAACGAAGTAGTAGTCGACTTCAACTAGAAGGAAATAGGAAAAATTTACAGCCTCCCACAAATAGTGGGAGGTTTTTTCATAAAAAAATCGTATAGTTCTCAAAACATATGGATTTTTCGTGCAAAAATATATATAATAATGCTAATAGCGTTTTTCAAATATACATACATAACAATTGCATGTGCCGCAGTAATTGCGTCGCGTACAATCATTCACACTACTTTTCAGCGCTAATTGATAGCGAACATGGGAAACGTCACCTGATTCTATAAAAATGATACGGCTCGTCTTCTCTATTCGCGCAAGAGCGGTAGTCAACTTAAAGGAATAGCTTATGCAAAAAGATGCAGGTATAAAAATAATCACATTTTGCTTGATTGGCAACATTGTGCTGCTGGCACTAAAAGGCTCGGTCGGGCTGGTGTTTAGCAGCCAGGTTCTTACTGCCGACGCTGTAAACTCGGCAGGCGACGTCATGAGCTCGCTTGTTGTGCTTTTGGGGTTGCGATACGCGCTCAAGCCACACGACGAAGACCACCACTACGGTCACGGTAAAATGGAAGCGCTGGTTTCGCTGTTCGTCGGCATATTCATACTCGTCGGCATCGGCTTCTTAGTGCGCAGCATCATAATCACAGTTATCGAAAGCGAGATCGTGCAGCCCAGCTACATCGCACTAATCGCGGCGGTAGTTTCGGTGGCGGTAAAAGTCGTGATGTATAAGAAAACGAGTACTGCGGGAAAAAGTCTAAACTCCATCGCCATCATGACGAGCGCAAAAGACCACAAAAACGACATCATCGCAACGTCGGGCGCCGCGGTCGCAATATCGCTTGCGCTTATCGGTCAGCACTTTGGCGTTAGCTTTCTGCTCATGTACGCAGAGCCGGTGATGGCGGGGGTAATCGCACTGTTCATAGTAAAAACAGCGATAGAGATAATCATAGAATCCAGCAAAATGCTGCTCGATGCAGCGCCCGATAAAGAAACTGTAGCCGACTTAGAATCAATCATTGCGGGCGTTCCCGGCGTCGAAGGTCTAAGCTGGGTAAAGTGCCGCAAGATGGGCAGAGGTCTGCTTGTAGATGCGGCTATAGAAGTGCTCGGGTGCATCCGTGTCGAAGAAGGTCATGATATCGGCGACGAGGTAGAATTCGCAATCATGTTGCGATACCCGGAAGTCACCGATGTGGTGATACACATAAACCCAAACTACTGCGAAAGATGTGACGGCGACAAATCCGAAAAATGAGGAGTATATACGAATGACAAGAAGCAAAGGAAGAGCGCCGCAGGACTTGCGGCAGATTAAAATAACAAAATCGTTCATGAAAAACGCGCACGGCAGCGTGCTGATAGAGTGGGGGAACACGAGGGTTCTTTGCACAGCCATGTACGCTCTTGGAGTGCCGCCATTTCTCGAAGACTCGGGCAAAGGCTGGCTCACTGCCGAATACGCAATGCTGCCGGGGAGCACACCACAGCGCAAAAAAAGGTCCACGATCAAACCGGACGGGCGGGGCACAGAAATCAGCCGCCTAATCGGTCGTGCACTACGAAGCGCATTTGATTTAAGCGCGCTTGAAGGTTACACAATCAACATCGACTGCGACGTAATCGAAGCGGACGGAGGCACGCGCACTGCAAGCATTACCGGTGCTTACGTTGCGCTGCAGCTTTGCATAACAGAGATGCTTAGCAACAAGTTAATTGACAGGTCACCCGTGCAAAGCGGCGTCGCGGCAGTAAGCTGCGGCATTGTAGGCGACACGGCACTGCTCGATCTTAACTACATCGAGGACAGCTCCGCAAGCGCAGATGTCAACGTTGTGATGTCGCACGACGGCGGGATCATCGAAGTGCAAGGCACAGGAGAAAAGCGCCCGATAACGCCGGATGAGCTGCACACACTAATCGAGTACGCAATCGCAGGAATCGAAAAAATTCGCGTAATCCAGCAAGAGGCACTTAGTAAATGAGCAAATTAATTATCGGAACAAACAACGCACACAAGGTGGTCGAGATCAAAGCGATTCTCGGCGCCCATTATGACGAAATATTGTCGCTTGAAGAAGCAGGTATAGACCTTGATGTGCTCGAGGACGGTGACACATTCGAAGCAAACGCCATCAAGAAAGCGCGCGAAGCGTCCTTGCTAACAAACTGCGACACCCTCGCGGACGACAGCGGTCTGTGCGTAGATGCGCTTGGCGGTGTACCCGGTATATTTTCAGCACGCTACGCAGGGCAGGATGCAGACTATCGGGACAACAACGCTAAGCTTATCTGCGAGATGAAAGGCATACTTGACCGCAGCGCAAAATTCGTTTGCGTGATGGCGCTGGTGCACAGCGGCGAGGTCATCACGACGCGTGGAGAGACGCTCGGCAGCATCACCGAAGATCTACGAGTCGGTGGTGGCTTTGGCTACGACCCAATTTTCTGGTCAAATGAGCTGCGTAAAACTTTCGGGCAAGCGTCGGCAGACGAGAAAAATAAAGTAAGTCACCGATATAGAGCGCTTGCTGCCCTAAAGGAAAAACTGGAGTTATGAAAAAGATACTGGTAATGAGCGACTCGCACGGCAAAGTAAGAAACGTGATGCGCGCAGTAGAATCTGCGGGCGACATCGACTTCATATTTCACCTCGGCGATTTCGACAAGGACGTAGCCGGTCTTGACAAAAAATACACGGTGTACGCTGTGCGGGGCAACTGCGACATGGGCTCAAAGCAGGTGGAGGAACGCATAGTCACAATCGACGGCGTTAAAATACTCGCTCTGCACGGCAGAAAGCAAAAGGTGAAATATCACCTATTGGCACTTTCTCTATACGCCAAGGAAAAGGAAGTTGACATCGCGCTGTTTGGGCACACGCACATACCGACTGAGCGCTATAG
>JABGQS010000033.1 GCA_018648645.1 Clostridia bacterium | reverse complement strand
GGCGACCCGGAAGAGATTCGAACTCTCGACCTCTAGCGTGACAGGCTAGCGTTCTAACCAGCTGAACTACCGGGCCATCTTTGGCAGGCAACTATTCGCCAACCTATTGTTGGTGGGAACAACTGGGCTCGAACCAGTGACCCCCTGCTTGTAAGGCAGGTGCTCTCCCAGCTGAGCTATGCTCCCACAACGCTGGGCACAAATTAGCGTGCTTAGGCATTGTATAATAGACTGGTGTTAGTGTCAAAAGTCAATATTTGCGTTTAAGTGCGTATATATAACTAATGCTACTATATAGTCGCGATTACGCCGATTTGCAGGCAATATTGCTATCTGCGCTTTTCGAGTACTGAGAAGACGTCTGACGGGGTAAGACCGCGCTCGCTTAGCATGACGAGCAGGTGATAGAGCAAGTCTGCGCTCTCGAGTTTTATCTCTCCCAGCTCGCCGTTTTTTGCAGCGATGATGACTTCTGCGCTCTCCTCCCCCACCTTTTTGAGGATCTTGTCGATACCCTTGTCGAAAAGGTAGTTTGTGTATGAGCCTTCCTTTGGGTTGGCTTTGCGATCTTCAATGACAGCAAACAGCTCGTCTATGATGCCGTACCCGCCCGGATATTCGCCACCCCCTAGCAATGACTCTGCGAAACAGGAATACGCGCCCGTATGGCACGCTACGCCCTCCTGAGACACCAATGCAAGCAGTGTGTCGCCGTCACAGTCAATTTTGAGCTCGTGAACGGTTTGCAGGTTGCCGCTGGTGCCACCTTTTAGCCAAAGTTCCTGTCGACTGCGCGAGAAATATACCATGTTTCCAGTGTCTTCAGTTTTGGCTATTGACTCCTCGTTCATGTATGCGAGCATAAGAACTGCGTTTGTTTTTACGTCTTGTACAACTACGGGAACCAGCCCTTTGTCGTCAAACTTTATTTTAGATATGTCCATGTTTATCCTCCAAATATTTATACCCTTACAGGAATATTTTCTTTTATAAAATAATCTTTCACGTCTTGCACGGTGTAATCGCCATAATGAAAAATTGAAGCGACGAGCACAGCATCTGCGCCGCCGACTGTTAGCACGTCTTTGAAATGTGACATTTGACCTGCGCCGCCCGAAGCGATAACTGGGATGTTAACGATGTCGCTGACTGCTCGCGTTGCGGGAAGGTCGTAGCCGTCCTTTGTGCCGTCTGTGTCCATGCTGGTCAGAAGTATCTCGCCTGCGCCGAGACGCTCTATTTCGTATACCCATTCCAGCAGGTCTCGACCTGTGTTGACACGTCCGCCGTTTAGGTAGACATCCCAGCCCGATTTATCGTCGCGAAGCTTTGCGTCGATGGCGCAAACAACACATTGGCTGCCAAATTTCTCTGCTGCTTCGCTGATAAGTGTTGGATTTTTTAGCGCTGCCGTATTGACGGAGATTTTGTCTGCACCGTTTTTGAGCATATTGCGAAAATCCTCAACTGTGCGGATGCCACCGCCAACCGTGAGCGGGATAAATACTTCCTCCGCTGTTTTGGCGACTACATCGCTCATTATACTGCGCTCGTGCGCAGATGCCGTGATGTCTAGAAACACAAGCTCGTCCGCACCAGCTTCGTTGAACGCTTTAGCCATCTGCACAGGGTCACCAGCGTCACGTATATCTATGAAGTTCACGCCTTTTACGACACGACCTGCGTGCACATCAAGGCATGGTATGATTCTTTTTGACAGCATTTACTCTGCTCCTGTTTTGATTGCTTTGTTTAAGTCTATAGTACCTGAATACAGCGCTTTGCCGATTATGACACCTTCTACACCGGTATCAAGCAAATCCTCAACATCCTGCTGCACACTCATGCCGCCCGATGCGATTATGTCCATGCCCGTTATTTCCACCATATTACGCGTCATTTCAATGTTAGGACCGGTCAGCATACCGTCACGCATTATATCGGTGTACACAACAGTCGTGACGCCGCGTCGTTTCATTTCCAGTGCGAGGTCGATTGGGTCTGCATCGGTGCCGGTTGCCCAGCCGCGCGTTGCTACCTTGCCGTCTTTGGCATCTATGCCTGCTACAATTCGTCCCGGATACTTTGCCGTTGCTTCTGACACGAGATTAGGGTTTTCGAAAGCTGCCGTGCCGATGATAACGCGGTCGATGCCGAGAGAAAGGCGGATATCAATGTCGTTCATGCTGCGAATTCCGCCGCCAAGCTGCATTGGGATGTTGATTGAAGTAAGAATTTTTGCGACCGTATCGTAATTTGAAAACTCGCCTGAGAAAGCTGCGTCCAAATCTACAATGTGCAGAAACTGTGCGCCCATGCTCTGCCACTTGACTGCCATTTCGGATGGTTGCCCATACTCTGTTGCCTGTTCCATGTCGCCCATTTTAAGGCGCACACACTTGCCGTCTTTTATGTCAATTGCCGGGTATATTCTCATTTAAGCCCTCCGAATCGTTTTAGCATACTTAGACCCACATCTCCGCTTTTCTCGGGGTGAAATTGCAGCCCGAAAACGTTGTCCTTTTGAACCGCGGCTGTGAAACGATAGCCGTAGTCCGCTTCGCCGATGATGAATTCATCGGGTATGTCTGATGCGTGATATGAGTGTACGAAGTAGACGTATTTGTCTGCGCCCTCACTATCGAACAATGCGTTATCGCGCACGATGAGGTTATTCCAACCCATGTGCGGCACTTTAAGCCCGGTTACGTCGAACCTTGTGACTTGCCCGGGTACAAGCGAAAGACCTATGTGCTCTCCGTTCTCAAAGCTTTGGTCGAAAAGCAGCTGCATACCGAGGCATATGCCAAGAAACGGCTTGCCTTTGGCGATTTCATTCAGCATAACTTCCTGCATGCCCGATTGCGCCAGGCTTTTTGCGGCATCGGCAAACGCACCTACGCCGGGAAGTATGATATGGCTGGCGTTTACCAGTTCGTTTTTATTTTGCGTGATATGTGCGTCAAACCCAAGAAACTCGAATGCTTTCTGAACGCTTCGAAGGTTGCCCATACCGTAATCGATGATTTGTATCACTGTTTACAATACCCCTTTCGTTGAGGGAATGCCCGATTCTCTAGGATCGCTCTCGAGTGCAAAACGGACAGCACGCCCGACAGCTTTGAAAACCGCTTCGATCATGTGATGCGTGTTTGTTCCGTAAAGCACGCTTATGTGCAGCGTAAGCTTTGCCGATGTCGCGAAAGCGCGGAAGAACTCTTCAAACATCTGCGCGTTTATACCACCGACCGATGCATCAAAGAAATCGACACCGTATTGTAAATATGCTCTGCCGGAGAAATCGAGGCTCACCATAGCAAGCGTTTCGTCCATAGGAACAAACTGTGTTGCATAACGGTAGATGCCTTTTTTGTCGCCGATGGCCTTTGCAAAAGCATCGCCGAGCGCTATGCCGACATCTTCTATGGTGTGATGCTCGTCTATGTTTAAGTCGCCGTTTACTTTTAGTGACAAATCAAACTTGCCTTGCTTAGCGAATAAATCCAGCATGTGATCAAAAATCCCAAGACCCGTACTGACATCTCGCTTATCGCTGCCGTCTACGTTTAATTTCAGCGCAATTTCTGTCTCGTTTGTTTTACGTGTTATTTCTGATGTTCTCATACTATTCCTCCTCGATTATATCAAAACGCACGTTTGCGCTTTTTGCATGTGCGTCAAGACCCTCTGCCTGCGCAAAACTCGCTATGTCATTATAGCACGATTTTAGCGCCTTTTTATCATAACAGATGTAGTTCGTCTTTTTTATAAAGTCATCAACCGACAAAGGCGAGCTAAAACGTGCGCTTCCCGAAGTCGGCAGTACGTGGTTTGTGCCGGCAAAGTAGTCGCCGAGTGGTTCTGGCGAGTACTCACCAAGGAAAACAGCGCCTGCGTTTTTAACCTTTTCCAAGTCTGACCATGGATCATTTGTAAGAATTTCTAAATGCTCGGGAGCAAATTCGTTGGCGATTTCAAACGCTTCGTTTATCGAGGAGACGACAACGATTGTGCCGTAATCATCAACGCTTTTCTGTGCGATACTCTTCCTGCTCAAGAGATTTAGCTGACGAAGTATCTCATCACGCGATTTGACGGCGATGCTCTCGCTCGTGGTAAGAAGAACGCTTGCTGCACTCACATCATGCTCTGCCTGCGAGAGAAAATCTGCCGCGATGTACTTAGGGTTTGCACTCTCGTCTGCGATGATCAGCACTTCTGACGGTCCTGCAATCATGTCAATGCCTACTTGTCCGTAAACTTCGCGTTTTGCTGCGGCAACATATGCGTTACCGGGACCCGTGATAACGTCTACTTTTGGCACGCTGTCAGTTCCGTAGGCTAGCGCTGCGACTGCTTGGGCACCGCCGATTTTGAGAATAGCGTCTGCACCCGCGATGTCTGCCGCAACCAATGTAAACGGCTCGATAATGCCGTCATCTCCCGGTGGAGTTGCCATTATGATTTGTGAAACACCTGCGATTTTTGCAGGTATGATGTTCATCAAAACGCTTGACGGATATGCGGCAGTTCCGCCCGGCACATACACGCCCGCCTTTGCCATGGGCAGAATAAGCCGCCCTGTTACAGCACCGTCGTTTTCGCATCGGTATCCTTCGCGCTTCTGTTTTTCGTGGAAGGTTCGGATGTTTGATGCGCTGCGCTTTAGTATATCGAGCAAATCGCTTGAAACCGTATCGTAAGCCTGCTTGATTTCTTGTTTTGTGACACGAATATTATCTGCTGACAGTGCGAAACCATCGAATCGTGCGGTGTACTCGAACAACGCTTTGTCGCCGGTTTTCTCGACGTTTGCAATTATATCTCTTACAGCAAGAAGAACGTCCTGCTCTACTGACGCTTTTCTGTTGAGGCGATTTTTCACCTCGTCTATTTCGCTTGACTTATATATCCGCATCAACTTTCCTCCACAGCCTTTTGTATCTTTTCGATTAGCGGTTTCATAACGCTCGCCTTTATTTTTAGGCTGGCGCGGTTTACCGCCAGTCTTGCCGAGACTTCTGCCACGTCTTCTGTAACTTCAAGCCCGTTTTCTACCAATGTTCTGCCGCTTTCTACGATATCGAGAATGACGTCTGATAAACCAAGAAGTGGTCCAAGCTCGACACTTCCGTTTAGTTTGATGCACTCGATTGATTCGCCTTTGCTCGCGTAATACTTTTTTGCCACTTCGGGGTATTTCGTAGCGACACGCAGAATCGAAGTCGTTAACGAGTTGTCCTGTTTGTTCGGATAACCTGCTATCGCCAGTTTGCACTTGCCGTATTTTAGATCCGCCATCTCGTAAAGCGGCAAACCAGCTTCCATCAGCGTGTCTTTGCCGACTACGCCCATGTCAGCAACGCCGTGATCTACGTATGTGGGCACGTCGGTAGGTTTTACCATTATGAAGCGGATATCGTTCTTTTCATCGAAAAAGATGAGCTTACGGCTGTCTTTGAACATGTCTGCGCACTCTATGCCGCACTTTTCGAGTATCACCATCGCTTTTTCTGCCAGCCTGCCTTTTGCCAGCGCTATTGTAATCTGCATGTTGCCTCCTATAAAACGACTTGATTGCCGTTTGCTTCAAAGTATATGGCCGCCCCTGCGCCCGTGTCGTCCATTGCCTTTGTCAGTTCTGATTTGCTGAGATTTGAGTAAAGAATAACACGTTTTCCGCTTTCGCGAATGTGCTCTGCGTACTCAAATGCCTTCAGATGAGCGCTGCGCTCGCTTGACACAACAGCGAAAGTATCGTAGGTGCCTGAGAGAAGCTCTTGACGCTCGAGAGCAATCATTATGCGTTTGATGCCGAGCGCGAAGCCTGTTGCGGGAGACGCGTCTCCAAACTTGCTTAAAAGCTCATCGTAGCGACCACCCGAGACTATTGGGAATCCGATACCGGGCGTTACTCCTCGAAAAATGATGCCCGAATAGTACGCGATATCGTGCAGCATTGAGAAGTCTACGGATACGTATTTTTGCAGACCGTAGGACTTTAGTAGGCTGTAAACGTTGCGCAGGTTCTCGACAGCGGTTACGCATTGCGCATTGTCGGACAGAGCAAGTGCTTTATCGAAAACTTCGGAATCTCCGAACAGATTGGGCAGCGCAAGTATTTTTTGTTTTATTGCCTCGCCCAGCTTTAGCTTTGTCGCAACGACTTCGATTGCCATAGCGTCTTTGCTGTCTACTGCGTGCCTTAGCTCGTCAATTTGTGAGTCTTTTAGCTTAAGTTCGCTTATCAGCGCTTTGAAGAACGCGACTTGCCCTATGTCAATTGTGAAATTGGCAAGACCGGTTGTGATAAGCGACTTTACGGCAAGCGCAATTACTTCTGCATCCGCAGTGTAGTCGGATTCGCCTATAAGCTCGATACCGGCTTGTGTGAACTCGCCCGCTTTACCAAACGCAGGTGCTGCTGTTGCAAAGGAATTCTGTATGTAGAAAAGCTGTTTTACGCCGCCGAGGAGCTTTGTTGCGGCAACACGCGCAATCGGGACCGTCATATCGGGGCGCAGCACAAGAATGCGGCCTTGCGCGTCTACGAACTTTACCATGCTTTCCTGCATATATGAACCGACGCCGCTTTGAAACGCGTCGTAGAATTCATATGTAGGCGTTTCGATTTCGTCGTAGCCCGAAATGATGAATAATTCTCGCAATTTCTTCTCTATGTTTCGCTTTATGTAACACTCTGCCGGCAAGCAATCCTCTGCTCCGCTTGGCACGTGCTTTTTGTAATTGTCCATAATGTACTCCTTATAATTTAGCGATTTAGCACGCTAAACTGTTACTACGCGTCATTTTAGCCTTATTCTTATGATTTGTCAAGTATTATATCATAAAAAAATGTTATTCGTTAAGTAAAAATATTTAGAAATGATGGGGTTTTGAGACGCGAATTTATGCAAAATCGGTAAGAGCACATTTGAAATCTAATTAATAGTTATTTTTTCAAATGCAAAGCGTTTCTCGGCAATCTGCTTTAGTTTGGTATACAGCGGAGCGTTGTCGTTTGCCATTACATAAGCAATTGTTCTGGTTGTTTTCAAAAGCTTCATGTCTTTTATGAGGTTTGCCATATAAAGATCGGATATGCCGCTTTGCTTGCTGCCGAGAAACTGACCCGGACCCCGAAGCCGTAAATCCTCTTCAGAAATTTTGAAACCATCGTTCGTTTTGGTCAGGATATCAAGACGCTCGATATCTGTTCTTTCGCACATCAGGAAACAGTATGCTCGCTTAGCTCCCCTGCCGACTCTGCCGCGAAGCTGGTGCAGCTGGGCGAGACCGAAGCGTTCTGCGTTCTCAATAATCATGATGGTAGCGTTTGGAACGTCTACGCCGACCTCGATTACCGTTGTGGACACCAGAACACTAAAATCGTGGTTTTTGAATTTGTCCATGATGGTGTTTTTTTCTGTCGGCTTCATTCTGCCGTGAAGAAGTGCGACGTTTTTTTCGCCCAAACACTTACATAGTTCCTCAAAGACCTCTTGCGATGAGCGCACGTCAAGCGAGTCGCTTTGCTCTACCAACGGACAAACGACGAAAATTTGGCTGCCGCTGTCGATTTCTTTTTGCAGGAAGTCGTACATGTCACTTCGTTTGTTCTCGCCAACGATAAACGTTTTGACCGGAAGGCGCCCCGGAGGCATTTCGTCGATGATTGAAATGTCGGTTTTGCCGTAGAGTATGAGTGCCAGTGAACGCGGTATCGGTGTTGCCGACATGATGAGCGTGTGCGGCGAGGTTGACTTTGATTTGAGCATGGCGCGCTGGTTTACGCCGAAACGGTGCTGTTCGTCTGTGATGATGAGCCCAAGGGTCGCAAATTGCACCTTGTCGTACAAAACTGCGTGCGTGCCGATTACGATGTCGGTAAGCCCGCCGGCGATGTTAGCAAGTATGTGTTTGCGCGCAGCTGCCGTTGTGCTTCCTGTGATGATTTCTATGTTGATGGATGTATTCGCAAATGTTTCAATTGCATTTTTGTAATGTTGTTTAGCAAGCACTTCTGTCGGAGCCATCATAACGCTTTGCATTTTGTTTTTTGCGCAAATGTACATTGCATAAAATGCCGGTGTGGTTTTACCACTTCCAACGTCGCCTTGCATCAAACGATTCATAGGTCTGGCTTTGCTGATGTCTCCAGCAATCTCTGACATGACTTTATGCTGCGCGTTTGTGAGTTTAAAGCTGAGCATGGAAAGAAACTCGTTTTGGATTGCTGAATCGCTGATTAACTTTGGTGCGTTGTTTTTACCGCTTGATTCGCGCAGCAGCAGGGCTATGTTGAAAAGCAGAAGCTCTTCGAATATGAGCCTGTGCTTTGCAATTGCGAGGGTGTCATCGTCAGCGGGAAGATGAATGTTTGAAACGCAGTAATTGACTTCTGCGAGGGTGTACTTGGCGCGAAAGTCGTTAGGGAATATGTCTATGATGCTCCGTTTGCTAACCGAAAGCGCCGATTTCATAAGAATGCGCATTACCTTTTGCGATAGACCGCCCGTGAGAGGATAAACAGCAAGTAGTCCTTCGTTGCCGCCGTTGCCTTTTTCTATGCTTGGGTTGGTGAACTGCAGCTTGCGTCCTACAATTTTTGTTTTGCCGCTGACGAAAACTTTGTCTCCGTTCTTGTACATGCGCTTTAAGTATGGCTGATTAAAAAAAACAGCCTCTACGTTTCCCGTTTCGTCGCTAAACGAAAACGTGGTCAACGTGACACCGTTTCTTACTCTTCTTAAGTTCGGGTTTCCTTTGATGAGCGCTGTGATGCTGTAGGCACCGTCAGGTTTTAAATCGCGAATCGAAACGCGCTGCCCTGTAAGCTCGTAGTCCCTTGGCATATAATACAGCAAGTCTCGCATCGTATATATACCAAGTTTACTCAGCAGTTTTGCCTTTTTGTCTCCGACACCTTTAACAACGTTGACAGACAATTCGAGGTTCATTATTCAACCGCAAATATGTAATTGTATACCGGCTGTCCGCCGTATTGCAGCTCTATATCGAAGTCGTCGTACTTTTCTTCAAGTTTGTCTGCAAGAGCTTGTGCATCGTCTTCGGTTGTATCCTCGCCAAAGAATATTGTGATGATGCTGTCGTCTTCGCCGACCATGCCTTCAATAAGCTCCATGCAAGTTGATTCAATGTCCTCATGGTGGCATGTAATTTCGCCGTCCTGAATGCCGATAATTTCACCTTTTTTGATCTTTTTGCCTGAAACGCTGGATGCGCGCACTGCGCTTGTCACCTGACCCGTTTTGACAGTATCAATCGCTTTCTCCATACGCGATTTATTCTCGTCGAAGTCAAGCTCCGGGTTGTATGCAAGAACGCCTGTTATTCCTTGAGGGAATGACTTTGAGTGAATAACTTGTACGTTCTTTTTGGATAATTCTGCGGCTTGCTCGGCAGCGAGAATTATATTTTTGTTGTTCGGGAACACAAAAACGTTGTCGGATGGTGCTTTTTCTATTGCTTCGGTTATGAGTTCGGCGGAAGGGTTCATCGTTTGTCCACCGGTGACAATTTCGTCAACTAGAAATTCTCTGAAAATGTTTACTATTCCATCGCCCGAAGCTACTGTGACGACGGCCATTTCTTTCTTTTCGACCTGCTCGGCTTCTTGAACAAGCTCTGTGTGCTGCTCACGCATGTTTTCGATTTTGATTTTCGATAGTTGTCCAAACTTGAGCGCGTACTCCAGCGCTTTGCCGGGAGTGTTTGTGTGCACGTGGGTTTTTATAAGCTGCAAGTCCCCCACGACCAGAACGCAGTCGCCAATACCCGCAAGCTTGTCGCGATATTTGTCGACGTCCTCTTGTTTGACGTCATCGTTGATGTGGTTAATGAAAAATTCTGTGCAATACGCAAACTCGATATCCTGATTGAAATCGGCAAAGTCGAAGTTCGGGTTTTCGCTCATCTCTGTGTCAAAGTCAAGGTCCTCTGTAACGACATCGCCATCGAGAGCCATTTTGAACCCGCGATAGATAATCAGCAGTCCTTTACCGCCCGCGTCTACAACGCCCGCTTCTTTTAGAACTGGCAGCATATCCGGTGTTCTGCGCAGAGTGTCTGCACCTTGCTCGAGCGCGCTGTTCATGAGTCCGTCTATATCGGCACCCGCGCCGGCGCTGCGTGCGCCCGCTTTTGCCATGTCTTTTGCAACAGTCAGAATTGTGCCTTCTTTTGGTTTCATGACAGCTTTGTACGCCGCATTGACGCCTTCCTGCATTGCTTTGGCAAAATCGGCAGCCTTAGCTTCGCCTAGACCCTCAAGACCTTTTGCAAAGCCGCGGAATATCTGCGAAAGAATAACGCCTGAGTTTCCTCTTGCACCCTTTAGCGCCCCTAGAGACAGCGCATCGGCGATGTTGGAAACCTTGGACGCATCTGCCCCCTTGACTTCTTTAACGGCAGTCATCATCGTCAACGACATGTTCGTGCCTGTGTCCCCGTCAGGTACAGGAAAAACATTGAGTGCGTTGAGGTCTTCTTTACTTTTCTCGAGCAGCGATGCTGCTACAAGTATCATGTCTTTAAATTGTTCACCAGTAATCATTAAGCGCATTGCCTCCCTATTCTACCCTGATACCATTTATAGTAACGTCGACTTTGTCTACAGTAAGCCCGGTAAACTTCTCGACTCTGTATTTCACTGTGTCCATTACGTTTGAGGCGACAGCGGACATAGATACGCCGTACTCTACAATAACAAACAAATGAATGCTGACTGCGTTCTCATTTGTGCTTATTTTGATACCTTTATTCAGATTGGTGCCTTTTAACAGCTCGACAATACCGTCCATCGCCTTTTGAGACGACATACCAACAATACCGTAGCAGTCCATGGTTGCGACTCCGGCTAAATTTGAAAGAAATTCGTCTGAATATTCTATTTTGCCAAGTGAGTTCTTTTGTGTTACAGCCATTAAAAATGCCTCCTATTTATATAACCTAAACTAAATTGTACTCTCCTGCGACCTTAAATTTAACTTCTTTTGGCACTATAGTCAATAGATTTCATCAAAATGACATCAAAATTTAAAAATTAGACTTGCCAAATCATACTACTAATGATACACTAATCAAGTTCGATTTTACGGTAAGAGAGGTGTTAAACATGGCAAAATATTGTGATATATGTAATAAGGGTGTGGTAGCCGGAAATTCGGTTAGTCATTCACACAGAAAGTCTAAGAGAACATGGTCTCCGAACGTACAGCGTGTGCGTGCGATTGTAGACGGAGCGCCAAAAAGGCTTTATGTTTGTACAAGATGTCTGCGCAGCGGCAAAGTGACTCGCGGATAGCATTAATCTGAAATTAATAAACCGATTGAACGGGGCCGATTTTAGGCCCTTTTTTCGTTTACAAAATAATAGAAAATACTTCGTAATTGTATTACTCGTCTGCATTTGCGATTATTATTAGTGCATACGCGCCTTTTACTGTAATTTGGGTTGTGTCGCTCGTCATTACATTGCTTATGCCACGAGACGTGCCAAACTCCAGCAGCAGATTATTAAGCGGGTAGTATAGATCTGTCGCTGTGACAGTAACGTTGCCGGTAAGCGGAAGTATTGAAATCGTTTGCCCCGGAGTGCCACTTAACGTGATACTATCGTTGCAGACAAGCAGTTCGTTGTTTTCATCAATAATTTTGGCGTCTACATTGGCCGCGTGAGCACGAAGCAACAGCATGATGTTGGATTGCGTGTGATCGATTCTTGTCCCAAGAGCGCCGAGCATGATGATATGTGATGCACCGTTTTTGATTGCATAATCTACAGCGGCCTGTGTATCAGTTTCGTTTTTTTCAGAAGCAAGACGAAGGACTTTTGCACCTTTTTCCTGTTGAATACGAACGCTCTGCTCGGTTGCTGTGTCAAAATCGCCGATAAGCACGTCTGCGAGCTCGCCATAACCGCACAGGACGTCAGCAGCGCCGTCTACACCGATTAAAGTGTCTGCGTCCTTAATGTGGCTTGCCAACAGCTGTTTGCTTGGCGGTGTCCCGCCTGTCACAATTACAAACTTCATTATAATAGTTTTAGCGTTTTGATCATGTCGGCAGGATTGTCTGCGCTGAAAACCGAGTTGCCTGCGACAATGACGTTGACACCTGCATCTGTGACAGCCTTTATGTTGTGTGCACTGATGCCTCCGTCCATCTCTATGTCTATGTCGCGACCTGTTGCTTGTATCATCGCACGAAGCGCGCGAGCTTTGTCAAGCGAGGAATCTATGAAGCTTTGACCGCCAAAACCGGGATTTACCGACATGAGCAGCACCATATCGACGTTGTAGAGCACGTATTCGAGTACGCTGAGCGGCGTGTGCGGGTTCAGCGAAACCCCCGCCTTTTTGCCTGTGCTGCGTATAAGCTGCAGGCTGCGGTCAAGATGGTTCGTAGCCTCGGCGTGAACGGTGATAATGTCTGCGCCGGCATCTGCAAACTCCACGATGTACTTGTCCGGATTGTTAATCATCAAGTGTACGTCGAGCGGCAGCTTTGTGTGTTTTCGCAGATCGCGGATCATGTATTGACCGAAAGTAATGTTTGGCACGAATGAACCGTCCATGACGTCGCAATGGATGTAGTCAGCACCGGCGTTCTCCAGCATTTTCACAGCGTCGAAAATTTTAGTGAAATCTGCTGATAGTATAGATGGGGAAATTTTAATCATATTGTCTTTGCCTCTTTTCTTTTAATTCGTTTAGTAATGTTACGTATCTGTCGTATCGACTCTTATTTATCAAACCTTGCTCGAGCGCGTCCTTAACGCTGCACTGCGGCTCAACAGTGTGGATACAGCTCGGATATTTGCAGGCATGTGAGTATGGCTCTATGTCGGGGTAATACTTGTACAAATCTTCGGGAAGCAAGTCTGTGTTGTCGAAGAAAGAAAAGCCGGGTGTATCGACAGCGGTGCCCTCAAAGTCCCTTGGAAGCAGCAGCTCTGCATGGCGCGTTGTGTGCTTTCCGCGGGCAGTTTTTTTCGACATCCCGCCGGTTTCAAGATCAAGTTCGGAGAAAAGTGCATTCAACAGCGTTGATTTTCCTGCAGCAGACTGACCCGCGAAGCAAGTGCATTTGTCTTGAAGTAGCATTTTCAGCTCGCCTAGGCCCTCCCCTGTTTTTGCAGAAACGCAAACTGTGTTGCATGCTTTTTCATACTCTAGCTTGATGCCTTCAATTTGCTCTGCATCAACGGTGTCAATTTTGTTGATAACCATCAGCGGTGTAATGTTCGACTTTATGAAGGATACAAGCAGTTTGTCGCAAAGTATGCGGTCTATGTTCGGCTTTCCGGCAGAGACAACGATTGCGACCATGTCGACGTTTGCAACTCGTGGGCGCGTTAACAGATTAATGCGATCCTCTATCTGCTCAATGAAACCGTAGCTATCGCCTTCGGGGACGAAAATAACGTTGTCACCGGGCAGCGGCGTTACTCCCTCTTTTCGAAATCGTCCAGCGGCTTTACACTCGTGAATTATTTTATTCTCGTCCAGCACGTAATAAAACCCACCGATACCTTTTAGTATTTTACCCTTCAGCATTATCGCTCCGCTCTATGAAAATAATATCATACTCGTACGCTAATATGTTGTTAATAAATACTTTTACTTTTTTTATACCGCCCTGCAAACCCCTCATCTCGAAATCAATCGTCAAGGTGCCCACATCTGCAAGCATTTCGCGCACAATGAAGTTTGTAAGATGATCGTTGATAGTTTCTTCAAAAACAATCTTTACTTTTGACTCGGCATCCTCTATCTCTATTTCGTCCGTAAGGTATCCTACATTGATCAAATCAGTGAATTGGCTGATTGTTAAATCTATGTCGCGATCGAACTGTGCAGGTTCGCCATGTTCGGGAGCTTGGATGAGCACAGTTCCGGGCAGCGCTTCGCTTTCATCCTGAAACACGAAAATGTTGATAAAACCGGCGTCGTAAAGGTTGCTGACTGCTTGTTCGAGCAGAGAATCTACCATGTTTGGTACGATACCATCATCTTCAGTCGACTGCTTGGCGATTACAATGGTTACAGCGGTTTCCTCTAGTATGCTGCTCTCAGCTGTTGGAACCTGAGACGTTACTGTGCCCGATAAAGCTTCCTCGTTTACCTCTTCCAAGATGTCTTCGACCGTTAGTCCCATCGCTTCAATAACCTCAAGCGCCTCGTTTTGTGTCATACCGACTAAATTCGGCATGAACACGATAATCGGCCCGGTTGAAACTGTTAGGACAACAATATCATCTTTAACAGCGATGTCACCGCTTGACGGTGATTGGTCAATAACGATATCAAAGTCTACTGTGTCGCTGCTTTCGTATTGATATGCTACACCAAAGCCTTCCGCTTCCAGCGCTTCTGTAGCTGACGCGATGTCCTGCCCAACTAAATTGGGGATGTACAATTGAGCAGCAAGAGGTGAACGCTCAGCAGGAGTCCCGAAAATAGCGAGACCGCCGATTATAAGCGCAACCGTGAGCACAACACTTGTGAAAGCCAATATTGCGATCTTCCATATGCGATTTTTCATTAAATTTCTTGGTTTTAATAGCTCGGCTTCGTCTTCTCTGATGTCGACGAATTTTCCATCCTTGTCGACTAAAGAGCGAACCAAGTCGTTTTTTAGCTCGCTGACGCTGCTATATCGGTCTTTGATATCTTTACTTGTTGCTTTTATTACAATGTTGTTGATAGACTCTGAAATTTCGCTGTTCTTCTTGATTGGCGGTGTAATTTTCTCGTTAATGTGTTTTAGAGCAACTGCGATTGATTTGTCGCCGGTATACGGAAGCTCGCCTGTTAGCATCTCGTACAGTACGATGCCGAGCGAGTATATATCTGAACGTTGATCCATTGTGTCACCCTTTGCCTGCTCGGGAGAAACGTAGTATACCGAACCGATAACCTGCTTATCCCTGCGCATCTTTGAGGTGACGCTTTTCGCAATACCAAAGTCAGTTATTTTTGCGTTGTCGTTCTCGTCAATTAGTACGTTGTGTGGTTTGATGTCTCTGTGTATGATGCCGTTTTTGTGTGCAACTGCGAGCGCGTTGCAAATTCGAATAGTGTACTCTACAGCCTTTGTTTCGCTTAAACCGCCGGACTGTTCTATCACGGTTTTGAGCGTGGGACCGTCTATAAACTCCATAACCATGTAATAAACGTCTTGGTCAAAACCAATGTCGGTAACTTTTACGATGTTTTCGTGGTCTAGTGAAAACGCTGATTGCGCTTCTCGTTTAAAACGATTTACGTATTCGTCACTACCGGAAAGAGTGCTTTTTAACACTTTTACGGCAACAAAGCTGTTTGTCTTTTTGCATTTTGCTTTGTAGACGAGTGCCATTCCGCCTGAATCAATTAGCTCAATTATTTCGTATCTTTTACCGAGGGTTTTACCGATCATATTTGACCACCCTCCACGCTGGCGATGATTACGCTGATGTTATCGCTTCCGCCGCAGTTTAGCGCAGCGTTAACCAGCTTGTCTGCCGCGCCGGTTACCCCTTCGCTTAAAATAGCGGAAATATCGTCGTCCAAAACACACGCTATCAAACCGTCGGAGCATATTAGCACCAAATCGCCCAAACTTATGTCCTGTGCAAAAAAATCGCATTCAACGTCGATGTTTGTACCGATTGCACGCGTGATTACATTGCGCAAAGGGTGAGACAACGCTTCGTTATCCGTTATTTGCCCGGAGTCGACCAGCGATTGAACGTATGAGTGATCTTTTGTGATTTGTGAAAGTACGCCGTCCGAATATAAATAGGCGCGCGAATCGCCCACCTGCCCTATCAATACTTTGCTGTCTTTGAAAACCGCAAGAGTTGCTGTAGAGCCCATGCCGTCACGAGCGGTGTTCTGCTTAGCATTACTCCAAACCTTTTTATTAGCGCCTGAAATTGCTTTCACGATATCTTTGCTGGTGACGTTCATTGGTTCGATGACGCTTAGCGCTTGCTTAATCGAGTCTACAACAAGAGCGCTGGCCACATCACCTGCGTTGTGACCGCCCATTCCGTCAGCTACGATAGCAAAATAGTCGCCTGCGTAGATACTGTCCTCGTTACCAGACCTAACCTTGCCTTTATGTGTCTTGCTGAAAAACTTCATTGTCCCTCTCTCTTGAACTTTAGCTGTCCGCAGGCGCCTTCGATATCGCTGCCGAGCGAGCGCCGTACTGTTGCACTTCTTCCTCTTGATGTAAGTTGTGCTGCAAACGCATATGCTTGCTTTTGTGACGGTTCAGTCAAGTCGCCACTAACTTGGTTTAGCGGTATCACGTTGATATGGCAGCTTAGAGCCTTTGTTACGCTGACCAGCGCGTCTATATCTGAACCCGAGTCATTAAACCCCGATATCAAAGTATACTCTATTATAATTCGTCTGCCGGTATTTTTAAAGTAAATCTTTGCTGCGTCGATTATTTCTTTAACAGAGTACGCGTTGGCTGTCGGCATAATCTGCTTTCGCTTGTTGTCAAGAGCGCTGTGCAAAGACAAGCAAAGCGTTACCTGCATGTTTTCGCGAGCAAGTTTTAGTATACCTTGCACGATGCCGCAGGTTGAAAGCGATATGTGACGCATACCGATGTCCTGCTCTGTGTTTAATGCTCTTATAAAGGCAACGGTATTGTCGTAATTGTCAAGCGGCTCGCCGCTTCCCATCAGCACAACGTTGGAAATTCTGTCATGTTTATTTACTTCGATGAACTGTGACATCATTTCTGCTGTGGACAAATTGCGGATAAGACCTTCGCTTCCCGAAGCACAGAAAGTGCAGCCCATACGACAGCCTATTTGTGTGGATACGCAAAGCGTGCTTCCGTGCTCGTACGTCATAACTACGCACTCTATCAGCCCGCCGCCGTGCATGGACATCAAATACTTGATCGTACCGTCTGTGGAAGTTAGTTTCTCGACAACTTTAGCGTAACCTTCGGTGTAGTTATCCGATAGCTTTTGGCGCAAACTCTTTGATAGGTTTGTCATTTCGCCGAACAAAGCACCTTTATCCAGCCATGCTTTAAGTTGCTTTGCGACGAACGGCTTCTCTCCCATTTTAACTAGGATTTCGCCGAGCTCGTCTATATTTTTCGATAATAACTCGTTCATGATAACCTTCTCATCACTGCAATGTAAAACCCGTCAGAATCTTCGATGTGCGGGTACAACGTTTGCGGCGTTTCTATATATTCAAAGTGTTTGTTGCTCTCTAAAAATTCCTCGGTTACCTGCTCGTTCTCCTGCTTGTTGATTGAGCAGGTGTAGTAAGCCAATGTGCCGCCTTTTTTAACGTAGGCTGCGCATGTGCCTAGAATCTCAAGTTGCTTTTTTGCCAGCGAGTCTATATCTGATTGCTTTCTGGTGTATCGGATGTCGGGATTGCGCGTCATAAGACCCATCGCGCTGCACGGAGCATCGACCATAACGACGTCGAACTTGTCGTAAAGACACGGCTCGGGGCTGCAAGCGTCGTGCAACACTGCTTTGGCGTTTTTGACACCGAGACGCTTGAAGTTTGCGTTTGTCATGTCCACGCGGTGCTCGTGAATGTCCCACGCGACTATGTTAATCGAGTTATCGCACAGAGCGGCTGCGTATGCGCTTTTACCGCCCGGTGCTGCGCAGCAATCGAGAAGCTTGTCACCTTCGCTTATTCGCGCTGCTAAAACAGCTTTCATTGCGCTTTTTGATTGCACGGCGATTTTGCCTGATGTGAACAATTCTAAGTTTTCGATGCCTGATAAGCCTTGTATTACGTATGAGTCCTCAATTTCGCCGGGTTCGTAGGATAACGAGAGTCTGTCAAGCTCGTCAGTCAGGCTGCCGTCAATGATGGTGTTGTCGCGCACGCTCGTGCCTTTGTCGCCTTGATAGGAAAGCAGGTCTTTTGTGAACGCAACATCGTACTCGTCGATAAATTTTTGGCATATCCACTCAGGGTAGCTGTGGCGGATGCTTAGAGCGTATGCGCTGTCGCCTGCCGGATAGTCGATATCGCTCTTGTTGTCGCTTAATTTGCGCAGTACGGCGTTTACAAAGCCGCTCATCTGCGGTTTAATCTTTTTAACGAGTTTAACGCTTTCGCTTACGGCCGCGTAGTCGCTTACATTCATAAAAAGAATTTGGCACGCGCCGAGACGCAGAACATTGCGCACACTGCCGTGAACGCGTTTAGCAGTGATGAATTTGTTAAGCGAATAGTCGATGTATAGTAAGTTTTCAAGAGTTGTGCGTACAAGCGTTGATGCAAATCGTTTGTCTGCATCGCTCAAAGTGTCTTTGATATGCTTTTTTAGCGCCAATCCTGTGTACGCACCGTCACGCATGACTGCGCTGAGTGCCTCGTATGCCGCTCTTCGTGCCGTATCTATCACTCGAAACGCTCCGCTGTGATTGATTTTCCGCACAGATAGCCGATTGCATCCATACTCTTTGAGCCCGGAGCTTGCAGCAAGTCTACTCGCAGCAGGTCTTTACCCGTGCCGACTAAAAGCCCTTGCTTTGCGTCCGCGCAGACTATTTGCCCAGGGAGAGCTGTGCCTTGCTCTACGCTAGCCTCGCGAATTTTATACATATCATCGCCAATGTATGTGTATGCGCTCATAATCGGGAACAAGCCTCGCACGAGATTGCGAATCTCCTCAGCTGATTTCGTCCAATCGATTCTGCCGAGCTTTTTATTAAGCATCGGATAATAGCTGCTTTGCTCTTCAATTTGCTTGGTACGCGATGCGCTGCCGTTCTCTACATTCCGCAGCGTTTCGATGAGTAAATCTGCGCCTAGAACAGCAAGCTTATCATAAAGATCGCCACCCGTCATGTTGTCTGTGATTTCTATGGATTCGGCAGAAATGATGTCGCCGGTGTCCAGCCCGACGTCCATATACATAATAGTGACACCAGTTTGCGTTTCTCCGTTAATGATTGCCCATTGTATGGGAGCTGCGCCTCTGTATTTCGGCAGCAGCGAAGCGTGCACGTTTATGCAGCCGAGCTTCGGAATATCGAGAATTTCCTTAGAGAGAATCTGTCCAAAAGCAGCAGTCACGATAATATCGGGCTGCAACACCTTTAGCGCAGCCACGCCTTGTGGTGACTTTATTTTGCTGAACTGCAGAACAGGTATGTCATTTTCCTGCGCGACAACTTTGACAGGAGGCGGGTTGAGCTTATGTCCTCTGCCGCTTTTTCTGTCCGGCTGTGTGAAAACTGCCGCAATATCGTAATCACTTTCTATTAGATTGTTTAGGCTGCTCACAGCGAACTGCGGTGTGCCCATAAAAACGATTCTCATTCAGTTGACTCCTCTTCATCCTGAATATCTTCTACATCTTCGGGTTCAACGATGTTGTCCACAAACAATACACCGTCAAGATGATCGATTTCGTGGCAAAATATACGCGCCATGGTGTCGCTCACGTCTTTTTTCTGCAATTTGCCGTCACGGTCAAGGTATTCTACTGTGATGGTTTGAGGACGCTTAACGAGACCGCGAACTCCCGGAACGGACAAGCAGCCTTCGTCATCGACGCATTCGCCGCATGACTTGGTGATATTCGGGTTGATAAGCTCGAAATATTCGTCCTCATAGCCGACAACAGCTATACGCCGAAGCACGCCCACCTGCGGTGCGGCAAGACCAACGCCCTCCTGCTTGTTCATAGTTTCTTTCATGTCGTCAAGCAATGTAGTTGTTCTTTTATTGATGTTTTTGACTTCTCTTGCACATTTTCGCAGCGCAGAGGTGTTTTCCCCGGTAATTATGTTTCTGATTGCCATATTCAAGCTCCTTATATCATGCTCTGTGGGTTGATTTCCAGCCCAAAGGTACATCCTGAGTACTTCTTCGTATCCGAATAAATATACAACCTTTTTCGAAAATCTGCAAGTTTTCCGTCATTTAAAACCTTAATGATTATTTGCCAGCGTGTTTTATCCTGAATTTTCTTTACGGGAGCTACGCCAGCATCAAAAAGCAGTACCTGATTCATAATATCCTTAAACGCCTCTTCAAAGCCACTCTCAAAATCTGTGCAGGCATCGTATACTGTGTCTTCATTCTTGCCAACGAAGACAATTCTGAAAAATACAGAATACGGTGGCAGCAGCGCTGACCTGCGCACGGTCATTTCCTCGTTGAAGAAACCTTCAAAGTCGTGATTCCTTGCGTACTCGATAGCGTAGTGGCCCGGAGAATACGTTTGTATGATAACTTTACCCGGGTCTTTGCGACCTGCTCTACCCGCAACTTGTTCCAATAAGCTAAAGGTTTTCTCGGGGCTTCGATAGTCGGGAATCATCAAAGAGCTGTCTGCCGCGATAACACCGACGAGAGCCACGTTTTCGAAATCGAGACCTTTGGCGATCATTTGTGTGCCGATTAAAATGTCGGCGTGCGCGTTCTTGAACTGCTCGTAAATTTTGACGTGAGCATCTTTGCCTCGTGTTGAATCGAGATCCATGCGCAGCACATTTGCTTCAGGAAAGCGTTGCTGCACGAATTCTTCGACTTGCTGAGTTCCGATACCAAACTGCTTGATGTACTTTTTGCCGCATGACGGGCAAATTTCTTTAAGTTTGCGCTTGCGACCGCAGTAGTGGCACATTAGCGTTTTTTGGCTTTCGTGGTATGTCATCGACACTTCGCAGCTGTCGCAATACTCTACAAAGCCGCATCCTCTGCACATTACGAAAGTCGAGTAGCCGCGGCGATTCATAAACAGCATGACTTGCTTGCCGTTTTGAAGGACATTTTTCATTTCGTCGTACAGCAAACCAGACAAAATCGTTTTGTTACCTGCAACTATTTCCTCGCGCATATCAACAATTTCGACCGCGGGAAGTTTTAGTCCGAACAACCTTTGCGGCATAGTCACAAGATGATATATGTTGTTTTTAGCTTTTATGTAACTTTCTACAGATGGCGTTGCTGATGCAAGCAATAACGTTGCGTTTTCTATGTTTGCTCGCATACGTGCTACTTCGTGAGCGGTATATTTCGGGTGAATGTCCGATTTGTAACTCGTTTCGTGCTCTTCGTCTATGATGATAACACCGACATCGTGAAGAGGCGCGAAAACAGCCGAGCGCGCGCCTATGACGACTTTTGCGTTGCCTTGAGCCATGCGCTTCCATTCGTCGTAACGCTCACCAGAGGACAGCGTAGAGTGGTATACTGCGATGGTCTGCCCTATTCTGCGCTCGAACATGGCGAGAAGCTGGGGTGTCAGCGAGATTTCGGGCACGAGCACAATTGCGCTTTTGCCGAGCGCCAGAAAGTGTTTAACAATGCGGATGTACACTTCGGTTTTTCCGCTTCCCGTCACGCCATGCAGCAGGTATTTGCCTTGTATTTGTGTAATCGCGTCTATTGCGTTGTTTTGGTCGTCTGTCAGCTCGAAATCATCCTCAATCGCGGCTACTTTACGTGGATTGCGCAATGTTTCGACAGATTCAATTTTGAGTGCGCCTTTTTTGATAAGGGCGTCTCGGGCACTTGCGCTTTGTTTTACGACTTTTTCCAAATCTCTTGTTTTCATGGTTGTGTTCTCGCGCATGGTGTTTAGAACTTCAAGCTGTTTTGGTGCGCGTACTTTGCCGCTGCTTGTCATCAGCGCTGCTGCAAAATCGTAATACTGGTCATCTGTCAGTATGTAAGTGACTTCGCGCTCGAACTTGTCGCCGACTTTGCCGCCTCGCATTTGTGCGGGAAACATAAGACGAAGTGTTGTTGCAAGCGTTGTGTGATAGTATCTGCGAATCATGTGCGCGAGTTTAATTTGCGCGGGAGTGAACGTTGCGAAGTCGGACAAGACAAAATTTATGCTCTTGATGTTTTCGCCATCATAGCCACACTCTTGCGATATGCCAATGACGTAGCCTTCGAGCAGTTTGTTGCCCCTACCAAAAGGAACTTTTACACGGTAACCGATATTTAGTTTCATATCATTCGGAATTTCGTATTCGAAAACTTTGTCAACGCTGGTGTGAGCTATGTCTACGATTACTTTTGCAAACATAGGTCACCTCGTTGTTTTTAGTCTATATTCAAATATACTGTTAATAATCGATTTAGCTAAGATTTCTTTTGAATCAACTCCAAGATCGGCTTCGCTGTTGTCCTTGAAAAAAAGCTTTATGTTGTTAGTATCAGCACCAAAGCCTTCACCCGGTCGGCTAACATCGTTTAATGCGATGATATCTAAGTTCTTTGATTCAAGTTTAGCTTTCGCGTATTTGTCGAAGTCATTGGTTTCGGCTGCGAAGCCTACGAGTATCTGATTTTCTGTTTTTGCTTCACCGAGAATCTTTAGAATGTCCTTAGTTCTTATTAGTCGGAGGCTCATGTCATCGTTCTTTTTGATTTTTGTGTCAGATACATTTGCCGGAGTGTAATCCGCGACAGCGGCGCACGATATGATTATGTCCGCGTTTTTTGCATGGTGCGTCATCGCTTGTTCCATTGATTGCGCCGAGACGACATTTATCATTTGCGCCTTTTCTGGCGCGTCAAGCGACACGGGACCAGAAACGAGCGTTACGTTTGCGCCTCTGGAAACAGCAGCCTGCGCAAGGCTGTAGCCCATTTTGCCCGAAGAGTTGTTAGACAGATATCGCACAGGGTCGATAGCCTCTCTGGTAGGACCTGCGGATATTAGCACATTGATACCGTGCATGTCGTATAGTGATTCGAAAACGCTGTCGGCGAACGCGATTATCTCGTCCGGCTCCTTCATCCTGCCTGCGCCTTCGTCTCGGCAGGCAAGCATACCGATGCCGGTATCCATCACGTGATAACCGAGTTCATTCAGTTTCGTTATGTTGCTTTGTGTTACAGCGTCCTCGTACATCGCCGTGTTCATCGCGGGCGCGAAAACGACAGGACACTTTGATGCAAGCAGTGTGGTTGTGAGCATATCGTCCGCAATACCTGAAGCGACTTTGCCAAGAACGTTTGCTGTTGCGGGCGCGACAATAACCATGTCTGCTTTTTTTGCCAGCGAGACATGCAATACGTCGTGATTTTCTCTTTTCATAAAGGTATCGGTAATCGCTGCATTGCCCGAGATGGTTTCAAACGTCAAGGCACTTACAAACTCGAGGGCGTTTTGTGTCATTATTACATGCACATCATAGCCACGTTTTGTAAGGGCGCTGACGAGATAAGCCGATTTGTATGCGGCAATGCCTCCCGATACGCCTACGATAACCGTTTTGGGCATTTTACTCTTCTTCCGGCGCGATATAGGTTATCTTGCCCAGCAAAATTTCTTTTGCTGCCTGAGAAACAGGGTTTGCCTCGTTCTCTTCTGTCAACGGCTGGGCGCCTTCAACGAGCTGACGCGCGCGCTTTGCAGACTCTACAACAAGCGTGTATCTGCAATCTGCTTTGTCTTTTAGTTCACTTACTCCGGGGTACATCATTTATATTCACCTATTCCTTAAAAATTTATTTCCTCTTTATTGCGCGACACTTTCAGTCTCTCTGCCGCTAGTATACACTCTACGCTTTGAACAACATCGTCTACTACATCGTTGACGATTACGTAATCGTATCTTTCTGCTAATTGTGCCTCACTTTTTGCTTTGCTAAGCCTTGTGACAATCTGGTCTTCCTTTTCGGTTCCGCGGCTCCTAATGCGGTTCTCGAGCTCTTCCATAGACGGCGGAAGCAAAAAAATGTATACGCCTTCTGGGAAAACTCGTTTTGCTTTGAGTGCTCCCTGCACGTCGATCTCCAGCAGAACGTCATACCCGAGTTCTAGCTGCTTTGAGACAAAGCTCGTTGGCGTTCCGTAATAGTTGCCATAGACGCTGGCGTGCTCTAAAAACTCGTCATGCACAAGCATTTCCTTGAAGGCCGACTCGCTTACGAAATGATAGCTTACGCCTTCTACCTCGCCGGGACGCGGTGCGCGCGTTGTGCAGGAGACCGATATAGCAATGTCTTTACGCTTTTGCAGAAGCGCATCACACACGGTGCCTTTTCCGGTA
>JABGQS010000032.1 GCA_018648645.1 Clostridia bacterium | reverse complement strand
ATAGGCAATGTGTTAAGCTCGAACCCATTAAGCTCTCCTGTAACCCCAATCCCGAGTATCTGCGGAATTCTAGAATCGGTGTTTCGATCATACATCACCAAATTCGAGTTAAGCAGATTCCCTGATGTTCCGTAGGTGTTGTCATCATGTATGCCGTCTGCGCCTGTATACGCAATTACGGACGATGTCAGCGGGCAGTATGTGACCGAAACAAGCTGTCCGTCTATTGTTTCGTTTACGATTTCGTGCCACACCATGATTCTTTGCGGATAGACATATACACCTTCCGCCGCCTCATACACAAACATCCTATCATAGTCCTCGAAGAGCAAATCCGCTTCCTCGATGGTAGTGTATATCGGATTCTCTATGGGAGGTATGCTGTCCTTGCTAAGCGACATCTCCAAGATGTTTTCGCTGTAGGGCGCTGTTTCACCGTCTCCCAACACCTTGTCAAGTGGTTCACCTGTCATCGTTTCGCTCGGTTCGCAAAACGCAGGATTTTCCTCATCCGTTATTGCATCATTCGCTTCATCGCTTGCAGATACCTCTGTTTGCGGACTGCTTTTCGAGAATATCGCATCGCGATATATCACAACAACCAAAGCGGCAGCTGCAACTAATACAGATATGATAATAATTAATAAACGCTTTCTCATAATGGTCTCCCCGGTTCATTATTGTTTAGCTTCACTTAACCAAAACTATTTCCTTAGCTGCATAGTTCACTGTATTTGATTGCTGACGATCTCCATTTAGGTCTCTGATAGAATTGAAACTATACCAATATCTTAGAGTAATTTAATGAACAAATATATCTTTATGTATGAACAATTTCGAAAGACAAATTATGATAATATTTACCAGTACAGCACTCTTGGTTTGGCGAGTTCTAATTTTTAACAGAAAAATAAAAATAGGTGTTGACAAACGATTTCATATCGTGTATATTGTGCATGCCAGATATACACAATATGCACAGTCAGGCTGGAAGGAAACAATTATGGATATGCTTAAAGTAACGAATCTTAATAAGCGATATGAGAAATTTCATCTCAAAGACGTATCGTTCACCCTCGATAAAGGCTATATAATGGGCTTTATCGGAGCGAACGGCGCTGGCAAAACGACCACACTTAAGTCAATTCTCGGCTTGGTTCACGCAGACAGCGGTGAGATCAGCGTCCTTGGCAATGACTTCGCACAAAATGAGATGGCGTTAAAACAACAGATCGGTTTCATGTTCGGCGGTGTCGATTACTACGCGAAGCAGCGCATGAGCGCAGTTACAGACGTAGTGCGTCGGTTCTATCAAACTTGGGACGACGCAGAATATCAACGCTGCCTTAAGAAATTTGACCTCGACGAGAACAAGAAGATCGAAGAGCTCAGCGACGGCATGAAAGTTAAGTACGCGCTGACGCTGGCGCTGTCGCACAAGGCCGAGCTGTTTTTGCTGGACGAGCCGACAAGCGGGCTGGACCCCGTTGCCAGGGACGAGCTTTTGGAGCTTTTTCAAGAGCTGATCGAAGACGGTGACAGGAGTATCTTGTTCTCGACGCACATAACGAGCGACCTTGAGAAGTGCGCAGATTTTATCACATACATCGAGAACGGGCGCATCGTTGCCAGCGAGACCAAGGACGACCTGATTGCGATGTACCGCATCGTTAAGGGTGCGAAAAATGAACTGGAGAGGATACGTCCAAATCTTATTTCATATAAGAAGCACTCGTTCGGGTTCACCGGGCTCATTAAAACGGACAATTTGCCGGGCGGTATGGACCTTGTTGCAGAGGCACCCACGCTCGAAGAGATAATGATTTATCACGCAAAGAAGGAGGCCGACAATGAAACAGCTGTTATATAAGGAGTTTAAACTAGCCATCAACCCGCTTTATTACCTCGTTGCATTATTAAGCGCGTTGATACTGATTCCAAACTGGCCTTACTTCATCGCGCTGATGTACTTCTTCTTCATCGCGGTACCGAACATTTTTGCAACAGGCAAAGCGAGCGGCGACATCAGCTTCTCGGTGATGATGCCGGTCAGGAAACGCGATGTCGTTGGCTCACGAATACTGTCCATTATAATAATCGAGCTTTTGCAGCTTGTTGCTGCGGGTGTGTTCGCGCTCATCAACAGTGTGATGTACCCGGGCGGCAGCAATCTGCTCGATCCCAACTTCGCGTTCTTCGGTTTCGCGTTCATCATGTACGCAGTGTTCAACGTCATCTTCTTCCCGATGTTCTACAAGACGGCATACAAAGTGGGCATCCCGGTTATCCTCGCGATGGTTGTGGCAGTCGTGTTCGCTGCTGTTGTTGAAACGGTTGTAATACTTGTTCCGGCAGTGCAGGTCGTTCTTGAAGCACCGCAGTATATCGGTGTGCAGCTTGGCGTGCTGGCAGCAGGCGTTGTCATCTTCATCATCGCAAACTACGTAGCGTACAAAGCGTCCGCCAAGCGGTTCGAAAGGCTCGATCTATGATCGATATTGTAATATCCAACACTTCGGGGATACCGATATATCAGCAGATCCTCGATCAAATAAGTGCCCAGATTATCAAGGGGGAGATGCACCCGGGCGATAGTCTGCCCGCAATTCGCACTGCCGCTAAAGAGCTGCGAATCAGCGTCATCACAGTGAAGAAGGCGTGGGAGGAGCTTGAGCGTGCGGGGCTTATTTATTCGATGGTCGGCAAAGGGTGCTTTGTTGCAGAGCTGTCCGGCGGGGATTTGAGCGAGAAGCGAAATGAATTGTTTGGCAGGAGGATGGATAAGGACTTTGCATATTACAAAGAGTTGGGGTTGTCGCTTGAAGAGATAATTAAAGCTATTGAAGCACGGTATAGATAGCAAAAAAAATGGTTGCAAGATAAATCAAAAGTCGGGGAACATCCCTGACTTTTGCTATTTGAGGCAGGATGCAGGAGCGCTAAAAAAAGCTATTATATCGGCAATCGGTTCTTTACAAAAGGGCGGTTACGTGCTAAAATAATTACGAAAAAGTTACGGATATGTAACAGAAGTTTGGATGAATGGCAGGCGACAGTGGTACTTTGGTTCAAATACGCGAAAAAGGTAAGGAATATCGATGATAAAAAGAGCAATTGAGCGAGTAATTTTGGCTATTGGGCAGTTTTTTAGAGGATTTGCGGACGTGTTGACGCGTTTGAATTTGCTTGGAAGGGTTGTGTTTGGATTTTTGGCGGTACTGCTCGTGGCGGGAATCGTTTTGGCGGTGGTTTTGCCGCAAAGAGGCGTAGCAGCACAGGCCGTTCGCGACGAAGAGCTATTGACTTTGCGGGAGGGTGCTCAGCCGAGCGAGGAGCCGACACCTACACCAAGCCCGACACCTACACCAAGCCCGACACCGACATTGGCACCCACGCCGACACCCGACCCGACATTGGAGCAAGGCGACGAAAACGAGCAGGTGCAGGCGCTGCAGGAGCGGCTGATGAGTCTAAATTATATGGACCTTGACGAGAGCACGATGCTGTTTGGACCGATAACGAAATTCTCGGTGCAGCTGTTTCAGCGGCAGCACGATTTGCAGCAGGATGGCATCGCGGGGATTGCAACCCTGGAGGCGATATTTTCTGACGAGGCGAAGAAGTACACGCTGCTGGAAGGTATGAGCGGCAGCGATGTGGAGAGCCTGCAAAGTCAACTGGTTGACTTGGGTTACCTCAATAGCGTCACGGGCTATTACGGGTCTGAGACGATTGCGGCGATTAAAGAGTTTCAGGCGAGAAATAACCTTGGCGTTGACGGGCTTGCGGGAGAGCAGACGTTTGAGTTGCTGTACTCGCCGAACGCTGTGCCGAGCGCGGACAAGGTTAAGGGCGAAGTCAGCCGAGCGAACATTTTGGAGATGATTGCGGCGGCAAAAGCGCAGCTTGGTGACCCGTACATAAGAGGGCACCAGGGTCCGGACAGCTTCGACTGCTCGGGACTTGTGTATTACTGCTTGAAGCAGGCGGGGTCCTCGCGAAGACGATATAACGCGGCGGGGTACAGCCAAGTGTCCGATTGGGAAAAAATAACTTCCATGAACAATCTTGAGATTGGCGATTTGGTTTTCTTCTATGACAACGGGTTTACTAAAGTCGGACATGTTGGTATATATGTCGGCGGAGGTATGATGATTGATGCATCTTCAGGAAATGGCAAGGTTGTGAAACGCTCGTGCGTCTCGTCGTACTGGAAAAGCCACTTTGTATGTGGGCGCAGACCGTGGTAGTATGGGGTGTGCAAAGAAAAGCGGACAGACAACAAAGCAGACACAATGAGAAGCAATCAAAGCATCCGTTAAGGGAACTTTATTGCTTCTCTTTACGTCTATAATTTAGGCGCGTAGAATTGCGTTTTTTAGTGCGTCAAAATACTTTAAAGGATTTTTACAGCTCAATCGTATTGATAGTAGAGTGTAAAAGAAAGATATGTATATGCAAAAATCGCAGAGCGAGATTCTCGCGTCGTATAATCTGCATGTAGACACGGTTTACCGAGTTTGCCGAATGTTCTTTAACAAGAGCGTGCAGGATGCAGAGGATGCGCTACAGACAACATTTCTTAAAAGGATAAAGTCTTCTAAGACTTTTGAGAACACCGAGCATGAGAAAGCATGGCTTATTGTGGTTGCCGGCAATGTGTGCCGCGATATGCTTAAACGCAGCGAGCGAAAGAATGTAAGGCTTGGGGATATGCAGATACCGCAGGAGAGCGCAGAGCAGAGCAGCGAACTGATTGAGTATGTACACTCGCTGCCGGACAAGTATAAGACGGCGATGTATCTGCACTATTACGAGGATTATACGTGCGAGCGAATAGCAAAGGTGATGAAAAAGTCGCAGGGCACGATTTGGAACTATCTTCACGTCGGCAGGAAGATGATGAAGACCATGATTGAAGGAGAAGCTTAATGAAGCAGATCAAAAAGGCGTTTGACGAGCTTAACAACGAGACAATGTCGGATGCCAAAAAACAAGAGATATTCGATCATATATTAGTGAAGAGTAAAGCAGAGAGAAAAACGCGAAGAAACGTGTTTGCGATTGCTGCTCCGATTGCGGCGGCAGCTGTAATTGCAGTCGCGGTTTTTGCTGTGACCGGGTTCTTCAATCCGCAAGAGCAAATGGGCGAGATTGTGATTGTGCCTGAGCCGGCTCAAGAGATGATGGCAAGCGTTGCAGATGACGTGGACGAGTTTGCTGTGATGTCGACCATTGTGCTTGACTTGAACCCGAAGGTGCGCTTTGATTTGGATGCGCAGGGCGAGGTATTGACAGTGCAGGGGCTTGACGCAGATGGGGAGCTGCTGCTTGCCGGAATTGACTGCGCAGGGCTGACGCTGGAGAACGCGACAATCGTTGTGGTCAACCAGCTGATATTGCAGGACTACATCACCGCCGGAGTAATAGAAGAAGAGATTACGCTGGAGATGCAAAGCGAGACGCTTGGCGTTGAAACGCTTGAAGTGATGACACAAACGATTATCACAGCGGCGGAGCATCACGATATTGAGGTTGAGATAATTGCGGATGAGGAGGAGCAAACGCTCCAAATTGTATTGACGGCGGAGGAAAGTGAAGACGAGACGGTGGAGCCGCAGATCAGCGAGCGCATGACCGTGCAGTTTCAAATATATGAGGAGGACAACAGCGTTGTCGGCAACGTTTCGGCGTTTACAGAGGATAGCGAGCGGTTGATTACCTCAATCGATTTTGCGGGTATGCCGTTCCCTGAATCGGTGCTTTGGGCAATTAACGATTTGATTGAGAAGGGGTATATCGGTGACGGGCAGATGGATAAACAAATGCTGGTGACGCTGGACACTGCTGACGCACAGAAGCTCGGTGTATTGAAGTATTTGACTGGGCTGATGGTTGACGAAGCGGGGCTGGCGCTGGACATTGTTGACCTTGGTGACGACATGGGGTTCAGTTTGGTTGTGAGCGATAAGGTTACTTTACCGCGGGCAACGTTCACGATTTCGGATATATTGGATGCGACGGTGCGCAAGTCGATTGAAGAGCTGTCAGACATGCAGATGGAAATATTGAAGATTGTTTATACGAGCGAGCAGATAGAGTGGCTGATGACACCTAGATACTTTGTTGTTGTGCCGGATTTGGTTGGCATGGACGTGGAACAAGCGGTGCAGATGCTGGAGCAGATTGGCGTTGTGCCGGTTGTAGGCAAAGTGTATAGCGAGCAGTTGTCGCAGCTGGCTGAAGGGGAAGTATACTTCCAAGATTTTAGCGCAGGATCGGTTGTTGAGAAAGGGCAGAGATTTCAAGTTGGTGTAGTGGCACAGAATCCTGCTGACGTTGCGCTTGGAGAAGGCTGGGAAGTGAGCACGTACGTACAGCCGGACAAAGAGCTGACAGCGACCATTGCGGCAGAGTACGATAAATATATTACGGATGTGGAGTCGATATACGTTGAGATTAGCAATAACGAGCTTAGCGATGTGACGTATTGGGATTCGTTCATTTTGGAAAAAGAGCATAACGGTGTTTGGTACAGAGCTGTATCTGGAGAAGCGGAATTGGAAGCGGTGCAAAAGACTTTGAGGGTCGGGCGGTCGATGGGAGTTCGGATTGACGTGGCGAGCTTTGGCGGCGCGCTGGACGACGGGCATTACCGAATTTTGATGACTGTGAGAGATGAGGTTGTTAGCGCGGAGTTTATTGTTGCGGTTGACGGGTATAGCGACGAGTTTCTATCGTGGTATCCGCCGCTGGACTGGCTGCCGATGGAATATGTGATGAACGCAGTATATGAAAGCAAAGATTTTGTGATTGATGATATGGGAGTAGTTTATCATCAGGAGAAAATGATTGAGTTTATCGACAAGGCTGGTAAAGGCATTCCATGTATGGTGCGGGTTGTGACGTTTACCGATGGGGGCGGCGTGATAATCGAGGACTTTACGTATAACGGCGAGTATTATGTTGTGGAGCGCGATGGCAGCAGAGATGTTGATGGTGACACGGAAAATGTGCGGTTTAACTATAGTTATATGACGATTGGGTTTGCGAATGGAGCAGAGCAGATACGGCTTGCGAACAGCTATCAAAAACAGCCAATTAATGCAAACGGAGAAATAGATTACGGCTATGTGCTGTTGAGTGACACGAGCGTGATTACGCAGGCGGAGGTGACGCTGACGGTTGATGAGCGCATGGACGCAGACGCGCCGATGAAAGTGTTTAGCCCGGACGGGAGCGCGGTGGTGTCGTATGCGGACGGCGGCATGGTCGTTGTGTATGAAGTGAAAGGCGAGCAGGGCAGCTACGGGAGCGGGATTATATTGCCGGATGACAATGGGGAGGCTGTTCAGGTGCTTGAGATGAAATGGACGGATGAGCACCGAGTGGTGATTACGTTTGGTACGCAGCTGGGCGTGTATGAGCGAATTGCGTTTGATGTTGCGGGTGAGGGGTTTGTGCCGCTGACCGATGATGAGCAGGGCGCAATTACAAGTATAGAGCAGGATTATTTTACAGATGCGGACAGAGCGGATATGCAAACGGCGTTCTTTGATGAAGTGGTTAGCTTCGAGTTCAGCATCGGCGGGTTTGGAATGTATAATACGTATGTTATTGAAGACTTGACGCTGGTTACAACTCTGGGAGAGACGCAGGGCGCGGATGCACAGCCGATAATTGTGGATTGGACCGAGGACAAATGGGACGCGTTTCTTATTGAAGTAGCAGCGAGCAATGTGTATGCGTGGGATAGGACGTATATTGATCCAAGCGCGGTGGACGGCACGCAGTGGTCGCTGAAGATAGTAAGCGAGGACGATGCGATTGTGTGCAGTGGAAGCAACATGTATCCTGATGAGTTTGCGGCGCTGCTAGCGATTATGACAGAGTACTTTGGCAGTGAGGTGCGATAGGCACGGCTTTAGTATATAATAAGATGGTAAAGGGAAAAGTTGAGGAAAGAGCAATGAATGTGAATATGAGCAAGAAAAGCAGGAAGAGTGCGGCGAAAAGAAGAGGCAGGATAACGAGCATAAGCGCAGCGGTGGCTATAGCGGTTGTGGCTGTGGTTACGCTTGCCGTGCTTGGCGGCGCGGGGGTGCCTGAGCACAGGATAGAGCGGATTATTGATTACGGCACGATAACTCGGGGTGTCAGCGTGAATGGTGTTGATATCGGCGGCATGTCAGAAGAGCAAGCGCGGGAAGCGACAAAGGGTATAGAGAGTGAGTTGCTTGAAGCCGCTGTGTATACGCTAGATGTTGACGGTGAAATTGTGAGCTGCGATGCGCAGGCGCTGTCGCTGAGTACAGACTATGCGGGTGTTATCGAGATGGCGGTAAGCTTTGGGCGCGCGGGCACTTTTGACGAGCGCAAGGTCGAGATTGACATAGCAAAAGCGGGGGAAGCGAACTTTGGGGCGGCCCTTGTTGCTGACGAGACTTTCGTTGCGGTTTATGTAGCGCAGTTGAAGAGCGAGCTGGATAAGGACGCGTCGGGCGCAGGGTATGAGTTTATGCCTTGGGGATATTTCGAAGCGGACGGCAGCGCGTATGAGCCGGACATGGAAGCGATGATTGTCGCGTTTAGCAAAAAAGAAGATTATGTGTATCCGGAGGGGCTTGCGAGGATTGAAGAGCCGGATATGCCCAGCGAGCTGCGGTATCAGTATTATAGGGGAGACCAATATTGGCGGGTATACAAACCTGAGGAAGGGGTTTACTTGCCGCCTGATGCGAATATTGCGCGGTTTAAGTACGCGCAAGAAAGCAAAGGGATTACGATTGACGCTGCGGGTACTGTCGATGTGATTATGGCGGCGGTAGCAAACGGAGAAACTGCTGTGATTTCTGTACCGTGCGAGGTTACGCATACGCAGACGTCTGTGGAGCAGGCGAGAGCAAACACGCAGTTGATTACTTCTTGGACATCCCGCACGACGCACAGCTCTAGCGGAAGGATGTATAACGTAGGCAAGCTGTCGGGTATTATTTGCGGCGTTGAGATTTTGCCGGGAGAAACGTGGTCTATCAACGAGGAAGCGGGCGTGAGACTCATTTCTACGGGATGGAAGGACGCAATCGGATATACAGGTGGTGTTTCTGTTCCGCAGCCGGGCGGGGGTGTGTGCCAAATATCGAGCACGGTGTATAATGCCGCGCTGAGAGCGGGGCTTGATTATACCGAGGACATAGATAGCAAACGGCATTCTACCGTTTCGGATTATATAACGATTGGGCTAGATGCGACAATAAGCTCGCCAAACGGTCCTGAGCTGGACCTGACGAATCCGTATGATTATCCGATATATATTGTGTCGTATATGACGGGCGAGCATTATAACGTAACGGTCGAGATATATGGGCGCCCGCCGGTGGACGACACGGGCAAAGAGATTATTTACGACTTTTCTTCGAGAGAAATGCCTTCGGGAGAGGCGCCTGCGGTGGTTTATCACTATGATGTTGTGGTGACGCCGCCGCCGACGAACCTGCCGATATTGGAAGGCGAGTATATTGAGGTTGGGTTCTCTCAGCCGATTAAAAAAGCGAGCGTATATAGAACGGTTTATGATTTGGACGGGAACATTGTTGTAGAGAAAACGTTTTATTATGAGGCGAAGTATCCAAAGAAGACGCTGCATATATATTGCAACTTCCCAATGCCGCTGATTTCGGGCGATCCGCTTGTGCCCGATCCACCTGAGGACCCTGAGGATCCGGAAGACCCGGGAAATTCGGGCGGCAACAATGGTAATTCAGGTAATTAGCCTCGAAAGTACGCCACTACGAGATGGGGCTTGTTATAATACCGCACAACATGTTGTGCGGTATTTTTATGTGGGGCGATGCAGGAAGGAACGGCGGGCGATTAATAATCGCCCCTACGAATAGGAACGAGTGAATTTGCGGACTTTGAGGAGAAACGTGTGGGAGCGGCGGGCGATCAATGATCGCCCCTACATTTGGAACTAGATGATTTGTGGACTTTGAGCGGTGCTTTAATATTTGCCGGATTGGTGATATAATTGACGGACAGGAAATGAGTTGGGGGGCAAAAGGATGAGTGAGAAGAAGGCAGCGGACAAAAGAAAGATATTGATGTATGTGATAGCGGCGGCGGTGATTTTGGCGATTGCATGGGTGATTTTGCGCGGGATGAACGTGTTTAGGTATGTGGAGAACTATGACAACGCGATTGAGACGACGCAGGAAGCGAACGAGTAGCGGGGCAATTCGAATGATTGAAAACAACGTGTATAACAGAAAAGATAAAAGCGCAAATTTGTGGGAGGGCATTTCGTGTGATGATTATAATCGGCACATGAAAGACCCTGCTGTGTTTCAGTCGCAAACATTGGGAGAAATCTTTAAAAAATGTGCGCAAGAAATTCAGCCAAAGTCAGTTTTGGTTTTAGGTTGCACTGATGGTAATGGGTTTGAGCATATAGATGAAAATATTACGAGAACTGTTACTGGGATTGACATTAATAAGAGTTTTCTAGATAAATGTTTTGATAGGTTTGGAAAAAAGAAGTATGCTTTGAAATTAGTTTGCTGTGATTTCGAAAAAGATGATTGTAAAATAGAAACTGTAGATTTTGTATCATGCGCCTTGTTTTTAGAATATGTTGATATTGAAAAAACGTTTGATAAAATTAAAAGCATAATGAAACCGACCAGCGTGCTTAATATTGTAATCCAACGAAACAACGATAATGAGTTTGTTAGTGAAACAGGGATTAAATCTCTGGAGTCTTTGGCGGCTATTGCAGCGGAAATAAATCAAGCAAAACTGTGCAGCTATTTAGAGAAGTCAGGGATAACTGTTGAGAGTAGTGAGATTTATAATTTACCAAATGGTAAAGATTTAATATCGTATTGTTGTCAAGTTTCGGCTTAGTATAATAGTCAAAGTAAACTCCTTTATGAGTTCACATAGAATAAAATTTATAAATAATGAAATGGGTGTATACAACGCATGACTTTGGTGGTATAATCGTCAGCATATTGAGCATGGCGGTGTTACATGATTTGTGCAAAAAAGCGGTTTTTTGTCCATACTCTTGCCACGGTAACTTGCAGGACGGTTGTCATTGGTTTCGCGAAAGCGATACGAAAACGCTTTGTTTTTGCTATCGGCTCGTGGGTTTTTATTGGAAGTGCGAATGAGCACATAGGCGAGGGAAGAGGAGTAGGATTCTTCGCTAACGCTCGAAATGACGGAGATGTGAAAAATATAAAAGTTTCTTTGGTGCAATTACTTCAAGCAGAAGTGAATGCTCGAGAAGCTTTTTTTGATGTGCTATTTGCCGTGAATTTGTTGCATGAGGGTTGCACAAAGAGACAGCAAGCGATTGCTTGAATGAGGGGTTTATGAGAAACACACTGAAGAAGCTATCCATCTATCCGCCGATTATGATGCTGTCTATGTACTCGGCGGTGTTAAGCTATTTGATACCGCAGATAAAAGAGATGTTTTCGATGACGTATGCGCAGGTGAGCGTAATATCCACCATGCAGTCGGTGGGGGGGCTGTTGGCGCAGGTCGTGTGTTTTGGCGTTTTTTCTGCGCTCAACAAGTCAAGGATTATACTCTTTTCGCTGATAGGGGCGGCGGTTTGCCTGGTACTGATTGGGTTTAACCGCGTAGTGTTTATTATGTATGCGCTGTTTTTGATACGCGCGTTTTTCGGGCTTTCGGCAAACTCACTCAGCAACGCGATGGTTGTTGATATTTTCCCGAAGAGAACCGAGTTTTTTGTGGGGCTGTATCATGCGCTGGCGGCGGGAGCGGCGATTGTTGGTCCTTATTTGGCACTGGCGCTGGGCAACGACTTTACGTTATCGTTTGCGGCGTCGGGAGCGATTATTGCAGCATCGGCAGTGGTGTATTGGTTCGGTATGAAGGACGAGAGAGCAAAGCCGCTGGTTGCCAACCGTGCGAATTTTGGCGGTATAGGCAAGCTGATTAGGATATTTAAGCGCAAAAATATGGTTTTGTATTTGCTGATCAGTTTCTTTAGTGGGTTTGTGTTTCACATTACGATATTGTTCATGTCGAGCTATACCAGCGAGATCAGCGGGCTGGCGAGTGACGGGGCGTTTGCGCTTAGTATGCTGCTGGCTGGGATTTTTGTCGGCAGCTTGTTGTACTCGTTTGTTGCGCATCGCATATCGACGCTGAAAATTATTATCGTGTCCAATATTATTGCGCTGGGACTTTTTATAGTAATGGTTTTTGTAGGCAGCCCGCTGATGATCGGTATATTTGCTGCGCTGGGCGGTTTGTTTATAGGCCCAGTAATGCCGGGATTGTTTGTGCAGGTTGTGAAGGTGGTTCCCGACGACACGGGAACGGGATCAGCCGTGCTGCTTTTTGGGATGCTGCTGGCCGGAGTGCTTGCGCCGCCGATAATTGGTGCGATTGCGGATGCGGTGGGGATGCGGATGGCGATTCTAGTGAGTCTTGTAACGTTTGTGCCTGTGATTGCGCTGGCGGTTGTGTTGTATAAGCGCAGCAGAAATGCGGTTAGCGCGTAGAAAGTGCTATATAAAACGAGGCGGTAATGTGGTAGAATATGAAGAGAAGATGACGCATATTTTGGAGGGAAATTCATGGACAAAGCTAGGATTAGCGAGCTGAAAAATATATATAAGCAAGAGCTGCTTGGCAACGTGATGCCGTTTTGGGAGAGGTATGGCATTGATGAGGAAATGGGCGGGTATATACATTATCTTGGGACGAAGGGCGATGTGCTTTGCGACGATAAGAACATTTGGGTGCAGGGCCGTGCGTGCTGGGTTTTCTCGAGGTTGTATAACACTGTTGAAAAGCGGCCGCAATGGCTTGAGTATGCAAAGCTTGGGTATGAGTTTTTCCGCAAGCATGGGTTTGACGAGCGAGGGAAAATGTATTTTACTGTGACGCGAGACGGGCGACCGCTAAGAATGCGACGGTATTATTTTAGCGAAACGTTTGCGATTATTGCGGCGGCGGAGTATGGAAAAGCGGCGGGTGACGAGGACGCGAAAAAGTTTGCGGAGGAGCTGTTTGATACGGTGTGTGGGTATTATTATGAGCCTGACCCGGAGCTGACACCGAGCAAGGTTGACCCCGTGACGCGACCGTCAACAGGGCATGCGGTGCCGATGATATTGATTGCGACGGCGCAGGTGCTAAGAGAGTGCGGGGCGGGTGACGCGAAAAAGTATGACAAGGCGATTGCCGGGTTTATTGAGATAATACTTAGCAAGTTTGTGAAGAGAGATTTGAAAGCGCTGCTCGAAATGAGCGCGCCGGACGGAAGCGTTATCGACACGCCGAGCGGTAGGGAGATTAACCCCGGGCACGCGATTGAAACATCGTGGTTTATGATGCACGAGGGGATGGTGCAAAAGGACGAGCGCATTATCAAAAGCGCATGCGAGATACTTGAGTGGTCGTTTGAGCGGGGATGGGATGAGGAATACGGCGGACTGCTGTCGTTTGTAGACCTGAAAGGTCTGCCTCCTGAGAAGATGGAATGGGATATGAAATATTGGTGGCCGCATAACGAGCTGATATATGCTTCGCTGTTGGCGTATCACCTGACCGGCGAGGATAAGTATGAGCGCATGTTTGAGAGGGCGCACGAGTATTCGTTTGAAAAGTTTAGCGACCCGGAGAACGGCGGGTGGTTTGGTTATTTGCATAGGGACGGCAGCGTTGCTATGGAGGTGAAAGGCACGATGTTTAAGGGACCTTTCCATGTGCCGCGGCAGTTGCTGTATACTTGGCAGTTGTTGGAGAAGATGGAGGCGTAGGTGTAGGCAAGCTTGAAAAGTGCATGTAGATATTATTAATGAGGAAGCTGTTGCAGTAACGGCTTCTTTTTTGTTTGGATGGGTGCAAAGTGGGGTGTTGATTGTGTTTAGAGGTGGGGTTTGTGCTGCCTGTATTCCTTTGGTGTGCAGCCGGTTTTTTGTTTGAACATTGCGGAGAAGTTGGCGGTTTCGTAGCCGATGTGCTCGGCGATGTCTTTGACGGGCAAGTCGGTGTTTTGCAGCAGCGTTTTGGACGCTTCGATGCGCTTCTCGATGATTTTCTGCTTGAACGACATGTTGTATTTTTCGCGCAGGATGCGCACCGTTTGGCGGTTGCTTATGTAAAGTTGCTGCGCGAGGTCGGACAGAGCTATTTTCTTGGGGTAGTTTGCTTCGAAGAAGTCTTCGATGGCGATGCTGCGCGTGTCTGACGGCTGGTGTTTTGGAGTGTCGTATGTGGCGGCGCCCTCGCCGGAGTGGCTGCGAGTCAGGTGGAGGAGAAGCTGCGTGAATAGTGCTTGGGTTTTGGCGTAGTAGCCAAAGCGGTGGTCGTTAAGCTCTGAGCGGATGTCGTTTATGAGACTTAGGATTGTACCGTCGTCCTTGCCGAAAATGTGGCTGATGCCGCGCACGGAATCGCTGATCATGCTGTCCTCCTGCGAAGGGAAATAACCTTCATTGCTTTGCTTGTAGGCGTGCTCGAAAGAGAAGCGAATTTTTTTGACAGTGGTGGTTGAGCGCTGCTCGTGATAGACGCCGGGGCCGGTTAACGAATAGTGACTTGGGGCTAGATTGTGCGTGGCACCGTTTGCCGTGATGCTACAAAGACCCTCAATAATGTACATGAATTCGAAGCTGATGTGGTTGTGCTTTTCGGTAGCAGAAGAGACAACCGGATTGAAGAATAAGTCGTTCATTGTGATTACGAATCGGTTGGAACCGATTGTAGTGGCGATTTGCATGCTATCCATTTTGTTATCCTTTTGCCATTTGCGGCGCGAATATGTGATATAATTTGGTATTATATTAGCACCTATAGAGCATAATGTAAAGATAAAACGCCGGAGGTAATAAATGTTGGTTTTGTGACAAAAGAAGCGCAACTTCGGCGTGTATGCGTATTTAACGGCTGCGGAGATTGTGCTAGTATGGGGTTGTGGAGTTGGCGGGTGTAGTGGGTAGTGTGTCTGCGCATTTTGATGTGGGCAGCTTGAGACTTTGGCAGGTGATTTGTTATGACGGAGAGAGAAAGAATATTGAGCGTGCTTAGCGGCGGGACTCCTGACAGGATACCGTATATGCTGGATTTGAGCCACTTTTATAACGAGAAGGTCGGGCGATCTTTTCATTTGCTGGAGGGGCTAAGAAAGGCAGACAACGAGCTGATTGCGTACCACAAAAAGATGGGCGCGGGGTTTTATATGCCGAACCAAGGTGTGTTTTATGAGACGCGGTATGAAGGCGACGTGAAAAGCACGGCAAAGACGCAGGTTGTTGACGGCGTGGATGAAATAACTTGGGAGTATGAGACGCCGTTTGGCGAGATAAGCAGAACGCGCAGGTGGGAGCCGACTTCGTATTCTTGGCCGGTGAAGCACACGGGGGTGCGAACGGAGAATGATTTGAAGGCGCTGGGGGCCGCGATGGGCGCAAGAAAGTTTGTGCCACGTGTTGACAATTACCTCGATTGGAAAAGAGAAGTTGGCGAGATGGGCGTGGTGTATCTTGGCGCAGGGTATAGCGCAATCGGGTATCTGATGAACTATTGGATGGGCGTAGAAAACACGCTGTTTGCGTCGGTTGATATGAATACGGTGATGCACGAGGTTGTGGAGCAGATAAACGAGAGCAATTTGAAGCTGGTGGAAATGCTGGCTGGCGAGTATCCATGCGAAGTGATTATGCTGAACGATGAGTTTGACAGCAAGGTGCAGCATCCTGCGTTTTTCGACGAGTGGAGCAGCGATTATTATACGAAGGCGATTGACATTGCGCACAAGCACGGCAAGAAGGTTTCGGTGATTTATAACGGGAACATGCGCGGGACGCTGGGAGGGGTGTGTGCGTGCGGCGCGGATGCGATAAGCGCGGTTACGCCGTATCCGATGGGCGACCTGACACCTGAGCAGTGCAGAAACGAGGCGGGGGAGCGCGTGGTGCTGTCGGGCGGGGTAAGTCCGGATTTATGGCTGCCCGAAGTGCCGATAGAACAGTTTGAAAAAGCGTGCATGGAGTGGATTGCGATGGGGAAGCAAAACAGCGCGATTATTGCGGACGCGAGCAACCAGGTGCCGCCGCGGGCGGATGAGAGCAGGATTGAAGTGTATAGGGAGCTGCTGGAGAAGCATGGGAGGTATTAGGGGATATTTAGGAAAGAGAACCGACACTGCAGAAAGGGCAATGTCGGTTTTATTTTTAGGTAAGACAGCTGAGTGAGGGGAAGACCCTTCGACTCCGCTGCGCTTCGCTCAGGGTGACATGATGGCGGCAAGCGGGCGGGCGATCAATGATCGCCCCTGCGGCACGAAATGGGTATTGTTGGAGGATATGAAGCAAGTGGCTTTGAATTACAAAAAACGAACCACCCTCTTATGAGTGGTTCGTTTGGTTTGATTTATAAAATGTGAAATGTTATAGCAACTTTTTATCGACGAAGAATGAGCGGATGATATCCATTTGTGCGTCGGTTGCGCTTGCGTATGGGATACGTCGCCAACGCTGTGAGACACCGAAAATTTCCATGGATGCGTGGATGACAGCGTCGAAATCGAGACCTGTTTTTGGGATGAGCTCGTCGAAGTACGGCATGTCGTAGTCTTGTATGATTTTGGTTGCTGCCCGGATGTCGTCGGCGACGATTGCGTCCCAGTAGCGGTGCGCGATTTGCGGGCAAAAACGCATGTAGCATGAGAGGTAGCCGTCTATTTTGTATGGATGCTGCTCTAGATGGTTGATTTTTCGCCCGCCCGAGAGGAAGCCCCAAGCGCCGTCCAGAAGAGTGGCGACCTGTTTGCCGTAGACGCCGCATTTGTCGTCCTTTAGCGCGACCACGCCGTTGTCGCCTTCGAGCAGCATTTTGATGGACTCGAATGGAACGGGGGCGGGGTCGAGACTTGTGACCACCATCGTTGGAATCTCTTTGGAGATTTGCGTGTAGAACTCGGCTATGCCGGCAGCAGTAGCGGAGTTTGCCCAGTTGGGCGGAAGTGCCATGTACATGTCGGCACCGAGCTCGTATGCGTACTGCGCAAAGCGTATGCACTCGCCCATCCACCAGCGTCCTGCGACGCATGTCATTGCGCGACCTGCTGTCTGCTCGACAACGACGCGGCTGATCTCTGTAATTTCCTTGTCGGTAAGAATGGAGTACAGGCTGTCGCCGTATGTGAGGAGAATTGTGCCGCTGCCGTGCTCGACATCGAAATCTACCGAGCTGCGAAGGGAGTCGTAGTCGATCTGCCCATCGCGCAGGAACGGAACGCTTACCGAAGCGATTGGTCCGGTAAGGGCTTTTTTAGCCATCTGGACTTTTTCAGCATAGTTAAATTTATTGTTCATGAGAATCACCTTTCAATATTCTGATCTTTGTTTTGCAATGAGTTGCGGTTAGCAATGTCCGTCAAAACATAGCTGTTTGCCCTGTGTATAATTATCCTACTTGTAGACACCGTATTTATCGAGCATTTTGATTACGTACTCGTAATTCTCGAAGGGTACGTCGAGCGGTACGCTGTGGTCGCTGTGGTAGATGTAGCCGCCGCCTTTCATGGCGAGTGGGACTTTGGTGCTGATTTCTTTCTCGATTTCTGCGAAGCCCGTTTCCATGGCGATTGCGCTGATGTTGCCCCAGAAGGTGATGTCAGCTCCGTACTCTTTCTTTAGCTTGGCAATGTCCATCGTCGTGTTTGCTTGGAGCGGCTGGACAGCCTCTATGCCCGCTTCGATGAAGCCGGGGAGAAAGGATTCGATGTTGCCGCAGCTGTGAATGAGATAGCGGATACCGTGTTTGTGCAAAAAGTCACCGAGCTGTTTGTGATACGGGAAAATCATTTTTCTATATGTTTCGGGTGAAAAGAGAGTTGAGCGTGTGCTCCCGAGGTCATCGGTGAGGAAGTAGCCGTCCGGTTTGATACCGAGGCTCATGCCGTACTCGAGAACTTCGATGGTGAGATCCATCATTACGCTAAACATCTCGTGGCAGTATTTCTCGTCCAGCACCAAGTCCATCAGCAGGTTTTCGTAGCCACGGTGACGCCATGTACCCTCGTATGGTCCGTAGCCGTTGATAGCGACGAATCTGCCTGAACTAAGGCTATTCTTGAATTTTGCAGCGGATTCCTCCCATGCGGGCATGGGGGTGGTGCGTAAAAATGTGTGTGTGTTGTCTATTCGGGTTGTGTCGCTCGTATCGAGATTGAAACGGTGCTTCATGGTTTGCCATGTCTCGTAGTCGGTGTTGAGGTGGTCGTAGAATTCGGAAAGCGGCGAGTTTTTATATTTTCTGGCTGTGTACCCGCAGCGATCGGTGACAATCACGATTTCGTCGGTTTCTTCGACTACCTTTGCCGGGAAGCGCATGGAACAGTCGAGGTTGTACATCTCCATGTCGAAGCCGAATTTGTCATTTACGTCTATTATGGTTGCGGATTTATCCAGCCCAAGATGCGCTTTGTAGTCGTCAATCATCTCGCTCCAAAAGGAATCAAAACGGGGAACTCTGTCAGGTTCTTTATGGTCTAGTGCCATATTTACACGTTCTCGTCCTGTCATGATAATAAGCTCCTTACTATTCTTTTTTGTTTAGCCACTTGCTGTGAAAATAAGTATAAAGGTTTTCTAAACAAAGATATAATACTTCTTTTGGGTATTCGCGTCAATAAAAGAATTACTGTTGATGCGAATTTGCCGGCAGCACCGACAAACGAATAACGCGGCATGCGCGATTAGTATCAATAAACGAATATTAGCATTGGTATGGTTTTTCGTACTAAATGGAATAAATATTCACTTTTTATGCATAGTATTGAGTTTTTGTGGCGATATTTGCATGCAAGAACATTATTTTTTATTGACAAAGCGTTTTCTAAGACGTATAATATGGTATATTTCAACGAAGAGAATAGCAAATTTTAAGACCAACTTTTTGTAAGAGGGTGTGTGTTTTTTTAGCTTTGTACGGCTAAAGAGGTGAGGACATTGTGTTGTGACAAGCACAGCGAATGGCAGAAACTTTGGGAGAGACACCAACTTGCAATATAATGGACTGTACTAAATAGAAAAAATCTATGAATAGGTGGGCGGACCTATAAAAACTAATTTTGAATTATAGTTTGGATGTTTGCCGGACCGGAGAATTTCCGGTTTGCGAATGTACAATAACATAGGCGCACAACGTTGTGCCAAAAAAAAAATAGGAGGAAATAGGAATGAAGAGAATCGTAGTATTATTGCTGGCCTTAGCCATGGTCATCGCTATGTTTGCGGCGTGTACGCCGGCAGAAGTAGCGGAAGTGGTTGAAGACGTAGTAGAAGATGTTGCAGATGATGCTGTATCTTCTGACGACGAAACAGTCGGAACTGAAGAAGAAGTGGAAAAAGAAGAGGCCAATGTTGGTGAAGGCGAAAAAGTGTATGTTAATGACACTGCAGTCTTGAACCTTGACTGGTGGGCCGGAATAGGCACAGACTCTAAGTTTGAGCAGCCTTGGCGTGACTTGCAGAGCTTGTATCCGCACATGCTTTGGGGAACTCTGTTTAAGATGGATCCGTATGATGTAACGAATGTAAATTCTGCTATCATGGATCTTGCTGAGAGCATGACGATTTCTGACGATGGTCTTCTTTACACATTTGTAATTAGAGACGACGTTAAGTGGACAGACGGCACTCCGTTTACAGGAGCAGATGTTGAGTTCAGCTTAACAGTTAACCTGAAGCTGGTTCACTCTATGTATGCTGCAAACATGGGATCCATCACAGGTGCTTCTGCCGTTATTGCCGGAGATGCTGACGCAGTTTCGGGTATTGCTGTTGATGGCAATACGCTTACAGTAGCGCTGGACACTCCTTTCCCTGATATTACAACGAAGATTTTTGCAACCATGCAGATTCTGCCTAAGCACTTGCTGGGCGACGTTGATCCGCTTGAGTTTGAAGATTATCTTGATTACTGGACCAAGCCAATCGGCACAGGCCCATGGATGATCGACGAAGTATCATTCCCGAACTATTTCACAATGGTTCAGAATCCGGATTGGTACGGCGAGCCGGTTAACATTCAGAACGTTTACTTCACAAGCCATGTAACAGGCGGCGTTGAAGCAACACTTGCAGACCTTATTGCAGGAAACATTGACTATGCTTACGGTAACGGTGTTAATGATATCGTTCAGGCTGAGAACGTTGTAGCGAACAATCCTGAAATCCAGATATTCACACGCCCGTCATCATATCAGCGTATGTTTGTGTTTAACGGCAAAGGTGCAAACGACGGACAGTTGAATGAGTTTATGGGCAACAAGCTGGTACGTCAGGCGATTGCACTATTGACTGACAAAGCGGCTGCTGCTGCAATGTACGGAAACACAGCTACACCTTTGAAGACGGCTGTTCTTCCTACAAGCTCATGGTATAACACTGACATTCCTGAGTGGGAGCGCGATGTTGAAGCTGCAAAAGCATTGCTTGATGAAGCAGGCTATGACTACAGCAAAGCTATAAGAATGGTATACTACTACAACGAGCAGACAACAAAAGATATCATGGACATCTTTGTACAGAACTTCGCAGAAGTAGGAATCACAGTAGCTCCGTTCTTGGCAACAGGCGACCTTGGCGCTATCCTGTATGACGTAAGAAACTGGGATATTATGTACTGTGGTTACTCAACAGCTAACCCAGTCTACATCTATGACATGTATCAGACAGTTAAGGGATATGATAAGTACATGGGTGACAGTGAATTTAGAGACGAGGATTTCCAGCCACTATTTGACACATTCATAGCTGAAGGTGATCCTATTGCACGTAAGGCTATTGGTGACGAACTTCAAGTATGGGCTATCGAGAACGCTTACTCGGTTCCGATTTACGGACTGTCAAGACTTACTCTTGTAAATACACAAAAACTTGAGTTCGACCTGCAGTGGTTCACTACAGATGAGAATGAAGGCGCATCATGGCAGTGGAGCACATGGAACTTGATTGACTATCAATAGACTCTAATTTATAACATTTAGTATTATGATTGGACCGTATGCTGCCCGACCGGGCAGCATACGGTCAACATTTTGTTTAGTACTATGACTGAAAAAACTTAAGTTATTTCAATAATTTTAAGATTGCATATTACTAGTAAGGAGGTTTATATTGTTTAAGTATTTTGGAATAAGATTACTTGCATTAATACCTAAACTGTTTATTATATCTATAATTATATTTCTAGGGCTGCAGTTGGTTCCCGGAGATCCAATAAGTAGAACAGTTCCGCCGGACAAGCTGGCAGAGATGGACGAAGAGAAGGTGGCATTACTTCGAGAAAAATTGGGACTGAACGATACGTTGTTTGAACGTTACGGGAAATGGATAGGCGACATTTTTAAAGGTGACTTTGGGTATAGCCTGTCTACGCACGGTGAAATAAATAAGATTATTGCCAACAGACTGCCTGCCACGTTGGAACTTGCGGCGATTGGACTGCTATTTGCGACGATATTTGGGCTGCTGTTCGGGTTTATATCCGCGATAAAGCAGCGAACACCAATAGATTATTCGTTGACAACGCTAGGTATCATTGGTATTTCGGTACCTCAGTTCTTCTTTGGGCTGTTGGCGATTCTATTTTTCGGCATAACGCTGAAATGGCTGCCGGTAGGCGGAAGAATGGGAGTGGGGGAACAAGCTTTTTTTGACAGGATACAGTATCTGGTGCTTCCCTCGTTTATACTTGGAATCGTGTATATCGCAACGCTTATGCGCTACACCAGAGGCTCCATGCTTGACGTTATGGGCAAGGATTATATAAAAGTTGCCCGAAGCAAGGGCCTGAGCGAAGTTAACGTAAATATTAAACACGGCTTTAGAAACGCATTGATACCAATAATGGTTATTATCATTATGCGCTTGCCATACCTTGTTGCAGGCACGGTTATCATAGAAACGGTATTTAACTATCCGGGCATGGGCAGTATGCTGGTATTTGCAATTTCCGGCACGGACTTGCCTATTGTTATGATCACTACGCTTCTGATAGCTGTTGTCATATTGCTCGCCAGTTTCTTGGTGGACGTACTTTCGGCATTGCTTGATCCAAGGATAAGACTTGGTTCGGATAAGGAGGGCGCGTAAATGAGCAAGAAAAAATATAAGAAGTCAAGTTTAGCAAGACGTAATATGCACAAGTTTTTGGCCAACAGACTAGCCATGCTGGGACTGGTGCTGCTCATAGTAGTAATAGTACTTTCGGTTGCCGCTCCCGTGTTCACAAAGCACGATCCGGCTTTTAATGATGCTACAATAAGATATCAGGCTCCTTCGAGTGAGCACATTTTGGGGACCGACTCGATTGGACGTGACCTTTGGGCGCGGCTGATTTACGGTGGAAGGTTCTCGCTTATAATCGGAATAGCAAGCGCTATAGGTACTTCGCTGATTGGTGTAATCCTCGGGTGTGTGTCCGGATATTACGGAGGCAAAGTTGATGCCGTAATTGTGTACATTTCTGAGATATTCTATTCGTTCCCGCAGCTTTTGCTTGTGTTGATATTGGTCGGCTTTGCCGGGAGAGGCTGGGTGAACCTGATACTGATCTTCTCGTTAACCGGCTGGATATTTGGGTTTAGGATAGTTCGAAGTAAGATTCTGTCACTTCGTGAGGAGACGTTTGTTGACGCTTGCAGAGCGAATGGAATCGGCGGGTTATCCATAATGTTTAGGCACATGCTGCCAAATACATTGGGGCCGGTAATTGTTAATTTGACGCTCTCGACAGCGGGCTTTGTTTTGAATGAAGCGGCGCTTAGCTTTATTGGGCTTGGCGTGGAAGCGCATATCCCGACATGGGGCAATATGATTAATGCTGCGAAGAGTTTTGTGGTTTTGCAAAACTATCCGGTAGTATGGATTGCGCCGGGTATCGCTATTTCGTTATTCGTGCTCGGTATCAATTTCTTTGGTGACGGACTGCGTGACGTCTATGATCCTGGACAATAGGAGGTATGCAATTGAATAAAGATATTGTTTTAAAATTAGAAAATCTGCAAACAAAATTCAAGGTTGGAAAGCGTATTGTCCATGCTGTTAATGACGTCAGTTTTGAGCTTAAGAGCGGAACAACATTGGGTGTTGTTGGAGAAAGCGGCTGCGGAAAGAGTGTTACTGCACATTCGGTAATTCAGCTTTTGCCAAAGAACGGTATGATAACGAAAGGCAGCGTCACCTATCGAAGCAAAGCGGGTGAGCTGATGGAACTGAGCAGCTATAAGAGAAACGGCAAAGACATCCGCCAAATAAGGGGACAGGAAATCGCTATGATATTCCAGGACCCGATGGCGTCGCTTGACCCGGTTTATAAGATTGGCAGCCAGATTGCCGAGAACTTGCTTGAGCATGAGAAGATAAGCAAGAAGGAAGCAAGAGCAAGAGTTGTCAAATTGCTTGACGAGCTGGGGATACCTGAGCCGGACAAGCGCTATGACGATTATCCGCATCAGTTTTCGGGCGGTATGAAGCAGCGCGTTATGATTGCGACGGCGATGATTTGCAACCCGAACATCTTGATTGCGGACGAGCCTACAACGGCGCTGGACGTGACCATTCAAGCTCAGATATTGCAGCTGATGAACGAGGTTCAAAAAGAGCACGGAACGTCGATTATCATGATTACGCACAACATGGGCATTATCGCAGAAACGTGCGACGAAGTTGCCGTTATGTATATGGGCAAGATAGTTGAGTTTGGTTTGATTGAGCAGGTGTTTAACGATTCGAAGCACCCCTACACTAAGGCGCTGCTGAAATCTGTGCCTGTTTTGGGGCTTGGAAAGGGCACGAAGCTGGAGTCTATCAGAGGAACTACGCCGGACGCTTCGGACGCTTATGAAGGCTGTGTGTTTGAGCCCAGATGCGACTCCGCTATGGCGATTTGCAAGTCGGTTGAGCCGGGTGAAACCTGCTTGGCTGATGCTCATTGTGTTCGTTGTCATTTGTATGAAGGGGGTAGCAAATAATGCCAAAAGATAAAATTATTTTGGAAGTTCAAAACCTGAAAAAATATTATCCCATTTCTGCAGGGCTGCTTGCCGGAAGCAAAAAAGGATCGGTTAAGGCAGTGGATGACGTGTCGCTTGATGTGTATGAAGGCGAAACGCTTGGAATTGTTGGAGAAAGCGGATGCGGCAAGACTACGTTTGGTAAGTGTCTTGTTAGGCTGCACAAGCCGACTGCCGGACATATGAACGTAATGATTGACGAAGAGATGGTTGATTTGACTGCGCTTAACAGAAGGGACAGCTTTAAGACGAGAAAACGGATTCAGATGGTTTTCCAAGACCCGTTTAGCTCGTTTAACCCGGTTAAGACGATTATCAACACGTTCGATGAGCCGCTGAGAATTCATGGGTTTGGTGACAAAAGACAGAGGACGCAGATTATTGCAGAGAGTTTGAAAACGGTTAATCTGCAGGCGGATTATATGTATCGGTATCCGCACGAGTTCTCGGGTGGACAGAGGCAGAGAATATGCATTGCGCGTGCGCTTAGCCTTGACCCGCAGGTTATCGTTTGTGACGAGCCTGTTAGTGCGCTCGATGTGTCTATTCAGGCGCAGATATTGAACTTGATGAAAGACCTGCAAAAGGAGCGGAATCTAACTTATGTGTTTATTGCGCATGACTTGTCTGTTGTTCAGTATATGAGCGATAGGATTGCGGTTATGTACCTCGGAAAAATTGTTGAACTTGCTGATGCAGACGGGCTGTATAATAACCCCTCGCATCCGTACACGGAAGCGCTGCTCTCGGCTGTGCCGATTCCGGTGTTGGGCGCAAAGAAGGAGAGGATTATTTTGAAGGGCGATGTCCCCTCACCAATTAATCCGCCGTCCGGCTGCCCGTTCCATCCGCGCTGTCACAAAGCAATTGACATTTGTGCTGTTGACGTACCGCCGCTTGATGGGCTTAACGGTGATGAGGATCACTTGGTTGCGTGCCTTGAGCGCCTCCTTGCCTTCGTACTCCCGCTCGGCGTAGGTCCCCGCCGCCATCGCCTCCCGGGTG
>JABGQS010000031.1 GCA_018648645.1 Clostridia bacterium | reverse complement strand
CAACGGCGGATAAGCGGTGATTGCGCCGCCGCCGTTCGCAGCATGTTAACGCAGGAAACAAACACGGCCAGAAACAGGCCGGGACGCAAGGCTTCAATGGCCACATCAAGCGGATCGTCCGCGACGACCATAGCGGCAGCGGCAAAGGTAATCGCGTTCGGTGACTTCGGCTACTACTGGATAGCGGACCGCCAGGCCAGGAGCTTCCAGCGTTTAAACGAGCTGTACGCCGCAACAGGTCAGGTTGGGTTTAGGGCCACGCAGCGTGTGGACGGCAAGCTGACGCTCGGCGAAGCAGTCAAGGTGCTGCAGATGAAAGCGTAGGTGAAGCATGAGTAACGTAAAAAACTATATGGAACAAGGCGGAGAACGCTGGATCATAGGCGGCACAATTGAGATGAGCGACGGCACCCACATTGTTTTGGGTGCGCAAACACTTAAGGCGATTTTGGACGCGAAACTAAACGCGCAGACCGCAGCTTTCCAGGAGGACAGCACAGCCTCGGATGTTGCTGGTGCAGTTGCGGATTTCAACGCGATGCTTGCCAAGCTCGTTGCGGCCGGGTTGATGGCGTCTGAATAAAGGAGGTGGGCGTGTTGGTCGTTACACTTGAAAAAACCAAAGAGTGGCTGAGAGTCGAGTCAAATGGCGAGGACGCGCTCATTGAGAGCTTCATAATGGCAGCGGAGGAGATCGTGCAAGGTGTTCTCCGCTTTCCGTTTACTGACCTTGAAACGGTGCCTGAGGAAATCAAGCAGGCAATTTGGTATACCGTTTCCCAGCTTTATGAGCTGCGTGAGAGTTTTGATATCACAGTACTTCTAACCACACTGAAGCATTTATTATTTGAGCACAGAAAGGACGCCTGGTAATGAAGATAGGGACACTAAGGAATCGGGTAGTCATGCAAAGAAAAGAAGTAACCGAGGATGACTTGAAACAGCAGAGCGAAACGTGGATAGACTTTGCGTACATATGGGCAGCTATCCAGCCGCTTACCGGCAGAGAATATTTTAGCGCGAGGCAAGAGAACGCGGAGGTCACAACCAGGATCACGATACGGCACCTTAAAAATGTTGGACCCGAGATGCGCGTGATATTTGGCAGCCGAGTTTTTGAGATCCTGTCGGTCATCAACCCGAACGAGCTAAACATATCGCTCGTCCTCATGTGCAGGGAGGTGGTCACATGACAAGTATTAATGATCTTGCAGATGACATCATGCAAGCAATGCAAGAGTATACGGCTGAAGTTGAGGAAGCAATTCCTGAGATTGTGGACGATACGGCCAGCACGCTGGTAAAAGAAATCAGAAGCAGGGCGCCAAAGCGTACAGATAAATATGCCAAAGGCTGGACGTCGAGAAAACTCGGAGAGAGAACGCGTTCCAAGGAAGGGTATGCGAGGCTGGTATGCAATCCAAAACATTATTCGCGAGCACACTTGCTGGAACACGGGCATGCCAAACGCGGTGGCGGCAGAACAGCGGGCAAACTGCATATACAGCCTGCGTGCGATAAGGTGCTGCCGGGACTTGAAAAGAAAATCGAAGAGGCGGTGAAGCGATGAGCGCGATTTTGGCTCAAATACTCAGCGAAGCGGAAGTATCGGTGGCGCGGAACAGTTTTAAAAAACAGCAGAACCCGCCGTACATCGTGTACGTGTTTTCGCATTCCAACAACTTCTCTGCGGACTCGAAGGTTTACATCAAACGAGAAAACTACAGGGTGGAGCTGTATACAGACAAGAAGGACGTTGCCCTTGAAGAGAAGCTCGAGGGCATTTTTGATAAATACGGACTTGTTTACGACAAGACAGAAACGTATCTCGAAAGCGAGAAGCTGATTGAGGTCATGTACGAAATTCAATTGATAGGAGGAAAGAGTTATGCCTGATAACAAAGTCAAGTTCGGGCTGAAAAACGCCCACTACGCCAAAGTCACAGATACAGGGTACGGCGCGCCGGTTGCGTTCCCTGGGCAAGTGTCTTTAACACTCAAACCCAAAGGCGAGCGCGGCGAGTTTTACGCGGACGATGTCGCGTACTTTACCAAAGACGCTAACCAAGGGTATGAGGGCGAGATGACGATAGCGGATATACCGGTATCGTTTCTGAAAGACTGCCTTGGATTCACTGAGGATGACAACGGCGCGCTGTTTGAGCATGCGGATGCCGCACAAACGCAGTTCGCGTTACTGTTCGAGGTGCAGGGCGACCAGCAGCCTAGGCGCTTTGTGTTCTATGAATGCCTGGCAGCGCGGCCTAATGTGGACGCAAACACGGTCAAGGGCGCGATTGAGCCAACAACGGACACGCTTTCGTTTGTCGCTTCGCCTCGGCAAGCGGACGGCATGGTCAAAGCGGTGCTGGTAAAGAGTGAACTGAACGAAGCAGCGTACACCGGATTCTATACTACTGTATATGAGTTCGCAGCGCCGGTCGGTTGAGGTGATATATGGAACGAGTAATAAAGGTAAACGGACAGGATACTATATTAAAACCATCCGCCAACTTCATGTTCTACTACCGTAACGCCAGGCTGAACGGTGAAGAAAAGCCGGACTTTCAAATGGACTTAAAGCAGCTTGCGGGCATGGAGAAGTTGCAGGACGAGTTTGGCAAGATAGACAGTACCAATGCGCTCGACATACTGCAGAAAACAAACATCTTCGAGTTCAGCGCCATCATACGCAGAATGCTGTGGACGTTTGCGTATACGGCCAACAAGAGCATACTGCCGTTTGAGGAATGGTGCGACGCGCTGCAGGAGTACGATGCGGTGCAAGCATCTAAGACAGTGATGGAGTTGGTGAACGACAATTTTTTTCTTATGCTGGGCGTGGCGAAGCCCAGGGAAGTTCAAAGTCTATAGATTGGCAGGACGCTTTGTACCTCGGCAAGTCGGCAGAACTCTCGTTCAAAGAACTTGACGAGATGACGTTCTCCGACTTGCTTTCGTACGTGGAGTTTTTAACCGAAGCTAAAAGTTCAATAAAAGAAGCGGGCCAGGAGGACATCGACAGTTTGGCGATTTAGAAATGTGGCAATCAACCAGAGTTATGTAAGCAGTTAACTAACAAAACATCTGCTTTATATAGATGAGAACAATATTTTTCGATAATGATTGAAAGGTTACGTTGGACATGATAGTATAGTCGAATGACTGAATACTCTGCGTGATTGTTTTAATTAGTGTTAAAGTATATACGCGTTGATTTCAGAAAATAATAAACCGTGGAGGTATATAGTTTATGAAGAAAACTTTTCTTATCGGATTACTTGTTGCAACAATTGTTTTCGCTGGGTGCAATGTAAGCTTCACAACAGCAAACATCACAGACGGCGCAATGTCCTCAGATGTAAAAGACGGAGCGCCGGTTGACACCGTCGAAGTATTTGCACAAGATGCTCCTGTGCTATACGCTGTCGGTATCCTCAACAACGCGCCAGCTGAAACAAATATCAGATTTGTTTGGAACTACGTTACGGAGCCGCAAGAAATTTATGAAATAGATTTTACAACAGAAGAACAAAGCGGTATATATGTTTTCAGCGAACTCACGAACGACGGGTTGTGGCCGATCGGCGATTACAACGTAGAAGTTTACATTGATGACCGAACTGATCCTGACGCGACCATCGAGTTCTCAGTAGAATAGAAATGTAAAAGAAGGCTACGAACATCGTGGTTTTCTTTATTTGAGGCTGTTGATTTATACAAAATACTACAGCTTTTACCTGAGGTGTATTGTGAGAAAGATATCAAGGACCTGCTTCTCGCCAGAGGTTTGTAGCCTTGGAGTAAGCTGCAAATAGGATATCTTTACTGCGAAAAATCGCTTTCAGCGCTATAGTGTTATTGGGGGGATGAACCTATTAAAAAGGATGATATAATGCCAATGATAAAATCGAAGGAGAGAAAATGATCATGTCAACATTAAATTCAGAGCGGTGGAGCCGAAAAACTCATGATCGAGTATTAATCCGGTTTCCTAAAGGTATGAAAGATAAAATTATTGAAGTTGCAAAAGAACGCGGAGAAACTCTTAATGGTTTTATCGTTGAAGCATTAACTGAAAAAATAGCGAGCATGCAAGATTCATCTTCGGAAAGACATGAAGACTAAAAATCAGGTTTTAATTGTTTTTTTATGGTAGAGACAGCTGAACTTGAATGATATAATTGATTTTGGCTTTAGTTTTTGTATGTGCAGCATTGTTCTGGTGTGCAAGTGAAGATGAGTCTACAAATAACGCCTATGGCAAAAAGTATACAAAAATTATCGCGCAGTAAAGATGTTTTATTCTGAAAATGAATCTGTGACATCGGTTGCGCCATTTAATATCAAATAAACAAAAACACAGTATAAGATCTTAAGTACCTTGAGTTATATTCAATGGTGCTTTTGTTTTTATGCGCGATTTAGAAAGGAGGGATTCAAATGGCAGGCAGTGTGAAAGGCATAACGATAGAGATCGGCGCGAACACGACAGCGCTCGGCAAAGCGCTAGAGGACGTCAACAAGAAATCGCGCGGTCTGCAAAGCGAGCTGCGTCAAGTTGAATCCCTCTTGAAAATGAACCCGGGTAACGCGGAGCTGATTGCGCAAAAGCAGGAACTGCTGGCTAAGGCTGTTGCAAATGCAAAGGATAAGCTTGATACACTTCGGTCTGCGCAGGCGCAGGTCGAGCAGCAGTTTACCAGCGGGAAGATCTCGGACGAGCAGTACCGAGCGTTTACCCGCGAGGTCGCTAAGGCTGAAGGCGAAGTCAATAAATTTGGGAATGAACTGCAGCAGATGGGCGCTGCCGCTGAACGTGCGGATGACAAGGTAGCCGATGTTGGTGACAAAGCGCAAAAGGCCGGACGTGACATGGAGAATGCATCCGAGAAAGCGCATAAGCTATCCGGCGCATTGTCGGGGATCGCGGGCGGTATCGGCAGAGCCGCAGTTGTTGGCATTGCCGCTGTCGGCGCAGCTGCTGTGGCGGCCGGGGCGGGTATTGCGAAGATTACGCTCGGTGCAGGAAAAGCGGCAGATGAGCTGATTACCCTGTCCAATAAGACCGGCATCGGCACAGGGATGCTGCAGGAAATGGCGTATGCGGCAAGGTTCATTGATGTGCCGCTTGAAACCATGACGGACAGCATGTTCAAACTGACTCGAAGCATGGACATGGCCAGGGATGGATTAAAGGATCAGGCAGAAGGTTTCGAAGCGATTGGTGTGGCCACAACCAATGCCGACGGGAGTTTAAGGGACAGTAAGCAAGTGTGGCTCGAGACGATAGATGCATTAGGCAAGGTCACAAACGAAACCGAACGCGACGCCATTGCCATGCAGTTGTTCGGTAAAAGCGCTAAGGAACTCAACCCGCTGATTGCAACAGGATCTGAGGAACTGTCAAAGTTAGCTATTGAAGCAAACCAACTAGGAGTGGTGCTTGGCGATGATGCTGTATCAGCACTCGGTGAGTTCGACAACAAAATGCAGCGTCTCAAAGCCACCGGCAGCGCACTTGGGCAAACGCTAGGTGCCGCTGTTGCCCCGGCAATAGGGGTATTGGCTGACAACATGCGTCTAGTTGCGTCATCTGTTTCGGAGGCCATACAAACCGGAAACTGGGACGAGGTTGGCAACACCATATCAGCGATGATGACGGATATTGGTGGCCGTATAGCTAACGCGCTTCCGCAAATCGCCGAGCAGGGCGCTAAGATCATAGGCGGTTTGGCGGAGTCGGTGATAACCAGCTTACCGCAGATGCTGCCTGCACTGCTGTCAGCTGCTCTTGACATATTTCAAAGCATCATCAGCGCTATTGCTGAAAACGGTCCGGCGCTTGCCGCGATGGTGGTGGACATGGTGTCACAGCTCGCCATGTTCATTTTGCAGAACCTGCCGGTAGTCTTGTCGGCCGGTATGCAGATACTTATTGCGTTGATACAGGGAATCGTGCAGAGCATTCCTCAGCTGATACCTGCAATCGTAACGGCAATCACGCAGATCATACAAACGCTGGTACAGAACCTGCCGCTTATTCTACAGGCCGGGCTGCAGCTTCTGATGGCGCTTGTGCAAGGTATCGTGGATAACCTTCCGGCACTCATCACCGCGATTATCGATATGATACCGGTGGTTGTGCAGACCATACTTGAAAGCCTGCCTATGATCATTGAAGCGGGGCTTCAAATGCTGCTGGCAATCATCAACGGGATTGTTACAGCGCTTCCGATGTTGATACAAGCAATAGTCGACATGATCCCTATGGTCATCACAGCCATCGTAGATAACCTGCCGAAGATCATAGAGGCGGGTATTCAAATGCTTGTTTCTCTTGTGCTTGGCATTGTTGACGCGCTGCCTCAATTGATAGACTGCATAATTGAGATGATACCCAAAATCATCAAGGCGATTATAGACAATCTGCCAAAGATCATACAAGCGGGCATCAAGATCATTATCTCAGTGATAACGGGCATTGTTGAGGCAATACCGCAGCTTATTAAAGGTATCGTCGAAATGATACCGCAGATTGTGCAGGCGATCATTGACAACCTGCCGCTGATAGTCAAAGCAGGCATTGAGCTGATTTGGGCGCTTATCAAGGGCCTTGGCGAAGCGATATGGGAGCTGATAAAAGCGGCAGGCGGGCTAGCTTGGGATTTCCTGAAAGGCATATGGGAAGGCATCAAGTCGGGCGCGAAATGGATATGGGACAAGATCGCCGGATTCTTCAAAGGGATTGTTGACGGAGTCAAAAACCTGCTCGGTATTCATTCGCCGTCTACCGTGTTTGCGGGCATCGGCAAGAACATGGGCGTTGGACTGGCAGACGGAATCACAGGGAGTGTGTCGCTTGTGGACAGGGCGATGGACAGGCTGAATTCGGCTGTTGGCAATGTACAAGCGGAGATGTCAATCAGCGGGCAGTACGGGGCGACAGCGGCGCCTGCGGGGAACAACGTGACGCTTAACATTCACACAAACTCGCTCGATGAAGGACAAATCAACATGCTGGTGAACGTTGTGAACCGCAAGCTAGGATTAGCTTACTAGGAGGTGAGTGGTTTGCACAGACGGTTTTATTTAGAGAACGCGCAAAGACAGCGGTTCAATCTGCAGGACTTGAAAAGCGGCGCGCTGCTTGTATCTCCCGCCGGACTCGGTCTCGCCATGACACGCTCGTATGAACTTACAGGTGACACTGCTCGATGTGTGGATGAAAGATTCGCGTCGCGATTGTTTACCGGCGTCATTGTATTCCAAGCTTCGCGGGCGTATGACGGATACCGCGCGCTCATCAACTATATTGTCAGCTCCTCAGATATTAAGTTGGTGTATGCGCCAAGATACGAGACAGCTACTGGTGAGTTTCTTTCTGATATCGAAGTAGAGAGCGTTTCAAAAAGAGAAGTCAGAGGCGGTCGTATGGAATGTGATGTTGCCATCACCTTAAAAGGCGCGTGGTATAAGCGGGACAGCTTAAGAGTTGTTGCCGAGAAAACCGGTGAGGAGCTTCGTTACGACCGAATGTATGAGTATACATACAGCGATGTTTCGACGGACGCTATAGAGATATACAACGACGGGCATTTTGACGCACCGCTCATGCTTGAAGCGGAAGGCGAACTTGTCAAACCAAAACTGCAGCTGTTTGTGGACGGAGCGCTTCGCTGTGAGCTGGCTGTTTCCGCAGTGATAGAAGAGGGCCAAACGCTGGTGTATTGCACAAAAGACGATGAGCTCACGCTTGTAAAGCTATTGTCTGACGGAAGCGAAGAAAGTCTTGTGGACTCAATAACTGTTGAGAACGATAACTTTTTCAAGCTGCCTAGAGGACTGTCGACGCTGAGTTTGAGCGCGGATAACGAAATCAGCTCGAAGTCGATCATCACGGTGTTTACGTCATACAAGGCGGTGTAGGTATGCAAATATATATCATATCAAAAAGTGATCTTAAGGTGAAAGATATCGCTGAGACCATAAGCTGCGAGATTAATGAGGACGTTTCGACAGCGGCTCAAAGTGGATTCGTATTGGCTTCATTTGTCAACGCCGCGACTGGAGACTTCGTATACTCGCGAGAGACGTATCTTGGCATTGTAATGGGGATTGAAGCGGACAAGAAAACAAGTGTGTTTACGCTGAGGACGCTGCCGGCCAGCAGCATTTTCTTAAGAAACATACTGCTCGGAAGTGCACAGGCAATCACAGAGAACTACATGATGAGCGCCATCAACGACAACTTTGTTGATTCGGGTGATGCGCTGCTGGATATTCCGTATATCAATGTCGCGGTGAACACTCAAACCGAACTGAACATTGCTCCGGACAACAGCAATGGGATATATAACCTGGATCTGTTTTTGAGATACACTGCCATGAGGCACAACATCTTTACCGACTTTGAGCTGACATCAGATTCGCTGAATGTGAGCATCGAAAACAGAACGCCGCCGACGCATATAATCGACGCGACAGTTGCGGATGTTCTGGGTGTTAATGAAACGGTGGTTTCGGAGTGCGTATCAAAGGTAACGGTAAAAACATCGACTGTTGTTCTAACGTATTATCTATTCGATGACGGGTCATATAGCACAGAATCTTCTGCAGGCACAAGGGTTTCCGGTAAGGTCGAAACGATTTACTGCGCAAATGAGGGCGACGCTGAAAAAGCAGCGGGCGACGTGTTCGCCAAGAACAAGTACAGCCATTTGATTGAACTGGAGATGTTGTCAAGTTCGAAGCTGTATAACGTGAATAATATGCAGCTGTACGATCGGGCTAAGGTGAAAACCAAAACAGGCATCTATGACACATATATAAGTTTCAAAAGCACAAAGAGCGCCGCGCAGACGGTGCTTTTTAAGTTTGGGGACGCGAAGCTGTCGCTGACAGATAAATTGAAGGGAGGTGCTTAACATGTCGATACGGGCAGTCACGTTTGATAAGCAGAAAGTAAAGTCGCAGGACGATGGGATAAGCAATACGCTGGCCATGGTCAACAAAACCTGTATCATATCCGGATGCGAGGTGTCGCAGGACGGAGCGTCTGCGGTAAGCATCGCCACCGGCGTGTTCTTTGCATGCGGCAGACTGGTGTACATCACTTCGCCGGAAAGCATAGGGATACCGTCAGTGCCAGCTGGAGAAACGCAGTACATGCGCGTGGTGTTCGAGGTGAATCTCAACCAAACCAATACCGAGACGGAATTCATGCAGGGCAGCTTCAAGGTGCTGAGCGACGCTTCGGCATATCCGTCACTGACGCAGGAGGACATAAACGATGGCGGTACGCTGCATCAAATGGCGTTTATTAAGTTAAGAGCCGATTCCACCGGTATCATTGCCGGCAGTTTTGCGGATGAGCGCACATTGGTATATTCGGTTGCAAGTCTCAAACAGGATGTTGAAGGCAAAGCGGCTGCCAGCCATGTGCACACCTCGCTTGCAGCATTGGAGATAACAGGGAACGTCGGGATAGACGATTTGCAGGTAGTTAATGTGTACATCTATTCGGGAACGACGCCGTCTGTAACCGGCAAACCGAACGGCACGCTGTTCGTCAAGTATGTACCGTAGAGGAAGGAGTGACATATGGCTTCAGTAACAATATATTGCAACTCTAAAGACTGTTTTGCGCGTCAGAGTTCGCCTTCAAACAACTACAACGAAAGCTATCTTGTTGTCGGCAAAACGGGTACCAGCAGCCAGGTGGACCGATCGTTCCTGTTATTTGACTTAAGCTCCATACCAAGCAATGTAATCATTACTGATGTCAAGCTGTATTTGCGGCAGATCAACTCGTCGTATGAGGGCGTAAACGTTTTAACGTTCAGCGTGGGAAGAATCACAGGTTCTTGGACAGAGACCGGGGTGACTTGGAACAACCAGCCGGCAATGGCAGCGGCCGATTATACTGCGCATAGCTGTGCAGCAGTTTCGGGTGACACGTGGAAGTACTGGACGGTCACGAATACCATTGCGGCAGCATATGCAGGCTCAGCTTATACCGGTATTTACCTCAAAGGTACGGTTGAGACCACGAACAGCAACGGTAAACGGTTTGTGTCTTCGGAAGGCTCGTACCAACCATACATCGTGGTGAGCTACAATGTGCCGACCGCACCGACTGCACCGACAGGGTTGTCACAAAGTCCGAACGCGTTTGAAACAGCACTGCGTTTGTCGTGGACGAAAGGCGCGAACGGCAGCTACAACGCCATCACCGGTCAGAACGTGCGGTACCAGACATCGGATAACGGAAGCACATGGAGTGCTGAAACGTCGGTATCCGTATCCGCCAGCGCGACGTACTACGATATCCCGAGCGCAAACATCTCCGGATGGAGCCGGGTTAAGTACGTACGGTTCCGGGTTGGTTCCGAGTCAGCATACTTTTCAACGGTATATTCGGGTTATTCTTCGTCTGTTAGAAAGAACCGCGCACCGAATGCTCCTATAGGAAATCCGACCACAAATAAAGAGGTGTACGCACCGGGTGAGACGATTGGTATTTCGTTCACGCCGCCCAGCCCAAGGGACCCGGATACCGGACTTAGCGGTGATATCGCCGGGTACGAAGTGAAGATGCAGGACAGCGCAGGGACCGATTACAACAGCGGTCAGATCATGGGCACTAATGCCTCGGGGGCAGCAACATCGGTGAACGTTGCGACGATCGGCTGGACACCGGGACAGCAGTGGAAGTTTCTTGTACGCGCATATGACTCGTACGGGGTGAGAAGTAATTGGTCGGCAGCCACAGCGCTAATAATGATGGGAACGCCGTTGAAGGTGCTTGTTTCCGGTTCTCTGAAAAGTGTGGCGGAGCAGCAGGTACTGGTAAACGGTGTTTTGAAGCAGGTAAGCGACATCAAAGTGCTGGTGGACGGCGTATTAAAGAGTTTAACGACTTAAAGGAGGGGATTGATATTGATTGAGTTCATAACAGAATATTGGCTGCAAGCTTTGTTCGGTGTGATGCTGACAGGGCTTTCGTTCTTAGTAAGGAAGCTGTTTCGAGATGCAAAGAATATGAGATGTGCGACTCGCGCAGTACAGGCCGGGATCAAGTGTATGCTGCGCGATCGTATCATCAGCTGTCACGAGAAGTACATGCCGGCGCTATACTGTCCGTTGTCGGTGCGCGCAAGCATGGAAGATATGTATATGGCGTACAAGGCGCTGGGTGGGAATGGCGCGATTTATCACATAGTAGAAGAACTGAACGATTTGCCGACGATAAGGAAAGGGGATAAGGAATAATGAACAACAGAGAACTGGTAGAGCAAGTATTAAAGATGGCGGGGTTTGATTCGCCCGTCGAAAAGGAAGCAGGCGGTATAGCCTATCACAAAGACCGATGGGGGTATGTGCGGGGCGGTCAGGGCGAGCTGTACACCGAGCAGCTTGCAAAGAAGTGGGTGAGCATGAAGCGTTCGGGTAAAACTGCCGCATATTTCCTGACGAGCGCAAAAAAGTGGTATACACCACCAAGACGCATCGTGGACTGCTCAGGGCTGATTGTGCAGGCTTTTAGGGCCAAAGACCCGGGTTACGCTGACCGTACAGCGAACGGATTCAAATCACAGTTTGAAAAGAGAGGTTATATCAGCGATATCCCCGAAACAGCAGGACTTGCGGTGTGGAAAAGCGGGCACATTGGCATTTACCTAGGTAACGGCAAGGTGTGCGAGAGCCGGGGCGTTGCGTACGGCGTCGTGATATCCGATATAAGCACGCAGAAATGGACGTATTTTGGCAAGCTGCGATGTATCGCGTACGACGATTCGTTTGTTGTGTTTAAGAAGGAAAACAAACCGGTGACGTATCACGTATACACCGTGAAAAAGGGCGACTCGCTGTGGGCGATTGCGCGCAAGTACAAAACGACCATTTCAGCGCTTGCCAAACTCAACGAACTGAAGAGACCGTCGTTGATATTCGCGGGTCAGAAAATAAGGATAAGGGAGGAGACAAGTAAATGATACAAAGCAGATGGAAAAGCCCGGTGGCTTGGAGCGCAATTGCAGCGCTTATTTTTTTCGTGGTGAAAACGTGGATAGGGTTCGATATACCCGGCTGGGACGAGTTTGTGTCGCTGGCGGTAGCTGCCGGTGTTGCATTTGGAGTATTCAACAACCCTGAGAAAAAGAGCGGATATTAAAGGACTAAACAAATTATAAATCTACCGATGTATGCTCACGTTTTACTTGATGTATGTGGTTTTCTACGGTAACATGCACACTAGCAAAAAACCACAATTCAAGTAAGCGTGAGCGTCCACTTATGGGGGTGAACACAAAGTGGTGCTTGAAAAAGTAAAGCTTACGCTTGGCAGAGAGGATATAAGGAACGAAAACTACATTCCGGCAAAAGAGAAATGCGAAGGCAGGGTTGACCTGCCGGTGGAAGATTTAATACTCGGGATACTGCACAGAATGATTACTGAGGATAGAGGGTAAAAAGATGGGAATAAGAAAAGCAGTCGCGTATGCAAGGTTTTCAAGCGATAACCAGAGGCAGGAAAGCATCGACGCGCAAATGCGTGCAATACGCGAGTATTGTGACAGGAGCAAGCTGCTTCTGACGGGAACGTACACTGACGAGGCTAAATCAGGCACTTCAGATAAGCGGCCACAGTTCCTGCAGATGATAACGGACAGCAAGGAAAGAAAGTTTGATATTGTGATTGTACATAAGCTGGACAGGTTTTCAAGGGACAGGTACGATAGCGCTTTCTATAAGCGGGAACTTAGGAAAAACAATGTTCAAATACATAGCGTGCTGGAGAATTTGGACGACAGCCCGGAGAGTATCATTCTTGAAAGCGTTATAACCGGTATGGCTGAGTATTATTCCAAGAACTTAGCCCGGGAAGTAATGAAAGGTATGCGGGAAACAGCGTATCAATGCAAGCACACGGGCGGTAGACCACCGTTTGGGTATAAGGTGAACCCTGACACCAAGAAGTATGAGATAGAAGAAAGCGAAGCGGGAGGTGTTCGGTTGATATTCAAGTCAGTGCTTGAAGGTAAGGGATACAAGCCGATTATACAAGAGCTCAATGTAAGAGGGTATACAACCAGAAACGGCTTATCATTTGGCAAGAACTCTATACATGAGATATTAAGGAATGAGAAGTATAAGGGAGTGTATATATTCAACAGAGCATCGCAGAAAGACATTAACGGTATGCGAAACAACCACCAAGTGAAATCAGACAAAGAGGTTATACGTGTTAAAGGCGGTATGCCTGCTATAGTAAGCGAAGATGTGTTTAACGGGGTGGCGGCTATTATATCTTCCAGAAAGCATATGAGCGACTGCAGCCAGGCCAAAGAGCGATACTTGCTAACCGGTAAGGTTTACTGCGGGGAGTGCGGTATGAAGTATGGCGGCGCTAGAAAGTTCTCCGGTAGGAACAAAACGCTGTATGTCACTTATCGGTGCTACAACCGTGACAGGACAGCGGATACCGCTTGTCAAAACTCGGAGATACAAAGAGATCAATTGGAGAAGTATGTATTATCAGAAATATCCAAGATTGTCTTTAGCGATGATGATGCAAGCAAGTGGCTGAAGAAGTACAGGGAGTATGCTGCAAAGCATGACGTAAACACTCAGAGCAGGATTGAGGATATGAAAAGGGAGTCTGAAAGGATAGAGGGTCAGATTGAAAACATTGCGCTGTCAATAGCTGATAGGGCATCAACAAGCAGGTCTTTGGTTGATATGATAGAGAAGCTCGAGAGTCAGAAGGGCGAAGTTGATAAGCAAATATCTGAGGCTGAGAAGTTATCGAAGGTGGTAGATGTGACTGAAGAAGATATACGGTATCACTATGCGAAAGCCAGGGAGCTTTTTAACTCGGGAGAGCTGCCGGAGATACGGCAGTTGATTAATCTGTACTTGGATAGGGTTGTGGTTTACAGGGAGCATGTGGAGGTAATACTCCGTGTGCTCCCTATTTTTTGCATCCGGGATGTTGAGTTGACTAATATTGAGAATGGGACGATGCAAATAAGTGCTTTTGGCAGAAGTTAAAATGCTGTATAACTGATTAGCAATGAAGTAGTCCTAGTGTTTTTTATTGGCGAGGTGATTTGAATTTCCGACTTATTGAAATCCATTCAAGTAGTGATGAAATATTTGTCAAGGAGCCATTCCTGAAAATGCCCTATTTAAGCACGTTCTAGGAAATGCGGTGTATTGAGAGTGGTAGAAAATTTAGATTAAGTCACCGATTGTATGCCAAGTTAATTGAGTGATGGGTGATTCTTAAATTTTTTTTGCATCAGAAGCACTTTATATGGGGAAATTTTTCCTTGAGTTCTTTTTTACCTTCAACGATGCCAAGCTCAATATCAAAGCAACGTTTTTCTCCGGGCTGTATGTACTCCAAAATTCCGCTTTCGCGTGCAGCAACCCTGCCAATCGGTGTGCTGTTGCATGGCTCCATAGCTACAACGTAGTCGCCTTCGCCCATCTGCTTCCACTCTGTAAACAGCTTGAGCTGACTCTTTTTATAGTTGAGGTAAACTCCTAAACCACTCCCGAGAGTTTCGTTATACAGACACGAGAAAACTTGAGCGTCTTGTGGATTCATGTCAAAGAAAAACACTTGCTCGGCATATTTGTGCTCTGGTTGGTGGAAGCTGTCATAGCTGTCCATTCCTTTGCTAGACACATCGTCTCTGGGTGTTATATCTGCGCTTGTATGAAAAAGCTTTGTGTCTTTGCCAACTAGCGGATGCCCAAAATTGAAATGATACAGCAACATGATGGGCTGTGTTTCAAACCCACAGTTTTCTACAACGTCGTGAAAAGCGACTTTGTTTTCGCCTAAGTTAATGGTAATAGTGCGTGTAAGAGTTATGTTTTCCGCAAAATACGCACTCTCGCGAACCTTGCCACGAACCTTGATTACGAAGTCGTCGCCTTCCCATTCTTTATAAATCGATACATCTTCGGCAGGTATATTGCCAATTCGCCCATGCACGCCAAGCTCTTGTCCGTCGTCTATGCAAGGCGCACCCATATACGTAAGACCACAAGTTGTAAGCAACCCAGCAGTAAAACTTCTAAAGAACTTAATACCCTCGTCGTCAAAAGAAAACGGAGAAGTTACACCCGTCTTTGAAATATGAGCAAGCGGAATGCCTTTATGCTCTGACCAAGCGATGTCCATTCCTCGATCGGGCAGAATAGAGAAGCTAAGTCCTCCGCCAGTGCGCACATCGATGACGGACACACCTTTGCCTCTGCCCGTTTTAATCTCGCAAATCCTAGCATCTGCAACTTGTGAAATGTCCCCGATGTACTTCATTAATTCTTCTTTGGTATATTCTCTGTTAAAAATAGTTGCCATATAAATTACCTCGATTTAACCCTTTTGCATTGTTGGTGCAAGAAGAACCTCTCTGATACAAACGTTTTGTGGCTGATTATAAACAAAGTATGCTGTGTCTGCAGTAGCGCTTGGGCTCATTGCTCCACCGATTTCTTTTTTCCATTCCTCATAGCCAGACTTGATTATCTCGTCAGTAGTGTGAGACAAAAGCTCGGTCTGTGTAACGCCAGGTCCAATTACGATAACGCGCACGTTTTTGTCGCATACTTCTTCGCGAAGGTTCTCGGATATAGCATGAACTGCGAATTTTGAAGCACAGTAAGCTGCGTGTTGCGGAAACGTTTTTCTACCTGCGATAGAGCTTATATTTATAATAGTTCCGCCGTTTCTTTTTACCATGCTGTCAAGCACGAGCGTGATACCGTTCATAACGCCCTTAACATTAACATCAATCATGTTGTGCCATTCATCGATTGGTTGCTGCGTTGGTTCACCAAGAAGCATAAGACCTGCGTTGTTTATAAGCAAATCAACAGGACCATATTTATCAACTGCTTTTGCGATAGCCTTTTTATACGACTCGATATCTAGTATATCAACGCCCTCGCAAATACAGTTTTTTAGACCAAGTGCTTCCATCTTTTCTTTCCTCCTGGCTAGTAAAAGAAGCGGATGCCCTTCTCCAGAGAATTTTATTGCCATTTCGCTACCTATGCCAGAACTAGCACCAGTAATCACTACAAGTTTCTTCATGTATAAACCTCAACTTAATATATATTTCTTGGAACAAAAACCAACTAAAAAATCGGTTCGTAAGAAATATTGTATCACAGTTGTTATGTTTTATCAAATATATTTTTTAAATTATTTAGCAATATAATTGCACAAAGGAAAAAGCCATAGTTGAAGAGGCTATGGCTTTGGGAGGAAATAATGTTAAACTATTATTGTGCAGTCATTATTTAGCGCCAAGGCTTTTGACAACATCGTTTGCGATGCGCTCTGGCGTAAATTCAAAGTAGTTTAGTATGGTTTGGTAATCAAGAGTAGAAAAACCAAAACAGTCGTTCATACCAATCGCAACAACCGGCCCAACAAAGCTGCCAGCAATAGCCTGACAAACTGCACTGTTAAGACCGCCAATTACAGAGTGCTCTTCTGCTGTCAAAACAGCTTTCATGCCATCTGCAAAGCTTTTGATATACTCGTGGTCAAGCGGCTTTAGCGTACTAACGTTAAGCACTTTTAGTGATACGCCTTGTTTTTCTAGAAGGTCAGCTGCTTCAAGAGCAATCGAAACCATGTTTCCGCACGCAAAGATGACAGCATCGCTACCTTCGCGCATCGTGTAAATCTTGCCTATTTCAAACTTTTCGCCAGGCTGAGTTAAAACGGGTGAATCACTACGGTTCATGCGAAAATAAACTGGACCGTCATGCGCGACTACCGCGTCAACTAATCCCTCAACTTGATTTGCATCAACCGCTTCAAGTACGACCATGCCGGGGATAGTGCGCATAATTGCGATATCTTCTATAGTCTGATGCGTAGCACCATCTCCAAAGTCTGAAAGACCGCAGCTGCTACCACAAATTTTAACACTGAGCTTAGCTGTTCCAATGCTCTGGCGAATCTGCTCAAAACAACGACCTGATGCAAATATAGCAAACGAGTGGATAAAAGGAATTTTCCCCGTTAGTGCCAGTCCGCCTGCAAAAGCCGCCATGTTCTGTTCTGCTATATTCATTTCAAAGAAACGATTTGGATAAGCTTTTTCAAACATGCAGCTCATCGTAGATTTTCCAAGATCCGCTTCTAGCGCTACAATATTTTTGTTAACAGCACCTGCCTCAACCAACTTTTTTCCGTAGGCGCTTCGTATGCATTCATATTTCATAATAATCTCCTTAATTTCAAACTAAAGTTGGCTTTCGAGCTGCTCAATCGCGGCATCGAAATCTTCGCTATTCATCATCCCGTTGTGGAAAGCCGCAACGTTCTCTGCAAGAGAGATACCTTTGCCTTTGATAGTATTAGCGATAATCATAACAGGTTTATCTATTTCGTCAGAGGCATCTAGCGCATTAACAAGCTGCTGCATGTCATGCCCGTCAACTTCGATTGTGTGCCATCCAAAAGCCTGCCATTTTGCTTTGATGTCTCCGATGCAATGTCGCTCTGCAATCACTCCAGTAGACTCAAGCCCGTTGTTATCTAGAACTCCAACGAGGTTATCTAGTTCAAAACAACTAGCAGCCGTTGCAGCTTCCCAAACCTGACCTTCGGCTATCTCGCCATCACCTAGAACAACAAAGACTTTTGAATTGCTTCCGTCCAACTTTAGACCTTGAGCACATCCAGCAGCCAGAGAAATTCCTTGAGCCAGAGAGCCAGTGTTGCCTTCAACACCAGGAGTCTTGTTCATGTCAGGATGTCCTTGCAACATAGAGCCGACTTGCTTTGCTTTATAAAGCTCATTTTCAGGGAAAACGCCAAGAATAGCTAGCGCCGCATATTGTGCATAAGAAGCATGCCCCTTGCTTAAAAAGAACCTATCGCGTCCATCCCATTTTGGATTTTTTGGATCGTAGTTCATCTTATAAAAGTATATTGCACTAAGTATGTCTGCAACGGAGAGAGAACCGCCAAAGTGACCCTTTTTATTAGCACCAATCATCTTTGTTACATAGTATCGGATTAGTGCTGCTTTTTTGTTTAATTGTTCAATGTCAACTGTTTTCATTAAGATTCCTCCTCGAATATGATTTGAGTTTTTACTATATCGTCGTTACCGGCAGCCAGATACGCAAACATGTCGCTTGCTTTCTCAATGGGAAGTAGCTCTCCAACGAGCTTGTCTGTTTGTATACCCATGTCAGCCATTTCATAAATTGTATTTCCAAACTCTTCGTGCGAGTATGTATATGTTCCATAGATAGTGATTTCTCTCGTTACCACGCTTTGCATATCTAGCACAATTTCTTTTTTAGAATTGCCGATCCAAACGCTGTGTCCACCAAGACGCAAACAGCTGATAGCAGTTTCTACTGGTTTGTCTGCGCCAACAGCTTCAAGAGAAACGTCTGCGCCAAATCCGTCAGTGATTTTCAATATTTGCTCACGAACATCAACTTGCATTGGATTAAAAGTGTAATCGGCACCCATTGCCTTAGCAAACTCTAAACGGTTTTGGCTGAGGTCAGACACGATAATTTTAGAAGCACCTCTAGATTTCAATACAGCCACAACGAGCAGCCCAATCGTGCCAGCACCAACGACCAACACTTTTTTGCCCTGTAGATCAAACGGTATTTTGTCTACCGCACATTTTGAAACGGCCAGTGGCTCTATCAAAGCACCGTCGACATAACTCATGTCGTCAGGCATGCGGTACAATAACTTAATCGGCACACTTATATACTCTGCCATTGCGCCATTGCAGTCCATTACTCCAAGAAACCTCTTGTTGATGCAAAGATGCGTCTTTCCAGATTTACAATAAAAACACTCACCACAAAAAATAGACGGTTGTACGACGACACGGTCACCGATTTTCCAATCGCCAGAGTTTTTGCCTAGCTTTACAACGTCACCACTAAACTCGTGACCCATAATAACGCCAAGAGCACGTCTGCCCGTTTTGCCAAGATAGCCGTGTGTATCACTTCCGCAAATACCGCTAGCTCGAACCTTGATAAGAGCATCATTAGCGCCAATTTCGGGTATAGAAACCTGCTCCACTGCTAGCTGCTCTGGGCCTTTATATACCAAAGCTTTCATTAATAGTACCTCCTTTATGCTCAGATAAAATTTATGTATATACTAAAACTTACGATACATATAATTAACTGATATTAAATATGCATTTTTGTCGCTCTCATTGATGAATTTATGCACGTGCCGGGAGTCAAGGTAAGCCGAATCCCCTTGATGCATTTCATAAGTAGTATCTTTGTACATGACTTCTACGTCGCCATCAAGCACATATATGAATTCTTCGGCGTCATGCGTAAAGTCTTTTGTCTGACCTGGAAGAACTTCCATCAAGAACGGAGATATCGCCTTGCTCTTATATCCCGTTGTTAAAGGCATAAGAATATAGCCGTCTTCTTGCTCCGAAGTTCGCTCGTGATGCTCGCTTCTATAAATAATGATATCGTTGTCGCCTTCCGTCTTTGGTTCAGCTTTTTTGAGGTTAAGAGCCTTAGTTATATCGAAATCTAGCGCTGTTGCCAAAGTTTGAAGCGTTGCAAATGGCGGAATTCTATCAGATCTCTCTAGCTTTGATAAATAACTTAAAGAAAGGAATGTTAACTTGGAGAGCTCCTCTAGTGTATAGCCTTTTTTATGACGATATTTTTTGATTAACTGTCCAACCTTCATTATTGAAACCGCCTCAATATTTCATTATAGAATAAAAATAGCACACAATTTTTAAAAAAACAAGTAAAAAATCGGTTTTTTTATAGTTTTAGTAGAATTATTTTGTATTATACTATAAGAATACTTTAGATTTATTATTTAAAACCAACACTTTTAGTGCTCAAAAGAGAGCTATTTCAAAAAAAATAACAAAATATTTTAAAGAAGCAGGAAAAACAAAACTTATATCGAATATAGACAATACGGCATCTGAAACGTTTCAAATGAAGACGTTAATGAGGGGGCTATAGTATTATGAGGGTAACAATAAAAGATATAGCGAACATGTCGGGTGTATCTGTTGCTACAGCATCTATGGCGCTTAACGATAGACCTGGAATCAACAAAGATACCAAGAAAAAAGTATTGGAAGTAGCAAACAAACTGCACTATCGTCCAAACCATTCGGCACGCAGCTTGATAACAAAAAAGAGCGGCTGTATTGGCTTGATTGTTACGAGCATACGTAATCCATTTTTTTCGAAACTGGTAGACGTTTTCAACAAAGAAGTAGAAGCGATGGGATATTCGCTTTTGCTAGGAATCACCAACGACAAGATAAAACTCGAGAAAAAGTATATAGATTTATTTATAGAACGCAACGTAGAGGGACTGATTATCGTCCCGACGATTGAAAAATCGCCCGACCTCACGCAACTTTATATGTTAAAGAGTATGCATATACCATTCGTGTTTTGCACAACGGCATACTACGGTCTAAAAGCAGACGTTGTTATGACAGACCTTATGGAAGGCGAATATCAAATGGTCAAATATTTGATAGAGAAGGGCAAGCGAAACATCTATTTCGTAACGTGTGATCAAAGCCTAATGCTCTCAAGTCTACGGCTAGATGGTTTCAAAAAAGCACATGCAGATGCTGGGCTATCGTTTAGTAACGATCAGATAATAGAGACGGTGCCAGATTATGATCACGGCTACAAGACAGGGATAGAGCTTAGCAAACTTAAACCAGATGCAGTTGTGGCAATCAACGACTTTCTTGCATGGGGTATAACAAAGGCGTTCAAGGACTGCGAGATTTCCATTCCGCAAGACGTTTCTGTAGCAGGATATGACGATTTGCTGTATTCGAGCTTGTTCGAACCGGCACTGACTACAGTTAAACAGCCGATAACACAAATCTGTAAAAAAACACTAGAGGTCTTGGTAAAAAACATAGAGGATGACACACAAGAGGCTAAGACGTACTACATAAGTCCAAAGATGATGGTAAGAGATTCTACATAGTAAACGTATAGCATAAATTACTTTGGAGGAAACACAATATGAAAAGATCTCAAATCAACGACATTATGCGAAAAGCGCTAGCGTTTGCAGAGCAGATGAATTTTTTGCTACCGCCGTTTGTGCATTGGTCACCACAAGACTGGCAAAACATAGGACAAGAATATGACGAGATACGCGACAACATGCTAGGCTGGGACATCACAGACTTTGGTGGTGGCGACTATGACAAACTCGGACTTCTAATGATAACGCTTAGAAACGGCAGCTTTGATAACGAGAGCTACGTGAAACCATATGCAGAAAAGTTGCTGATTGTACAAGAAGAACAGGTCACGCCGTATCATTTTCATTGGAGCAAGATGGAAGACATAATCAACAGAGGTCGCGGCAACTTGATGATAAAGGTCTATGGATCGACTGAAGACGAAGCTCTATCGCAAGCTCCCGTGATGATATCAAAAGACGGCTGTAACTACGAGGTAGAAGCCGGAACTATAGTAAAGGTGTTGCCCGGTGAAAGTCTTGCGATTCCAGCAAGACAATATCACAAATTCTGGGGCGAAAAGGGAACAGGCACAGTTTTGGTTGGAGAAGTCTCAAAAGTTAACGACGACTTCGTAGACAATCGCTTCCTAGAAAAAATGGGCAGATTCCCCAAAATCGAAGAAGATGAAGAACCACTGCATCTGCTATACAACGAGTATCCCGCCGCAAAGTAGTTTTAAGAGCATCATAAAATGACATACCCATCTTTTAAGTAATATTTAGGAGGCGTAGTTATGGATAGTCCTAAAAAAAGAATGCTAAACGCATATAGAGGAATTGCTTCCGATTATATTCCGTGCGCACCAGAGTTTTGGTACTATTATCCCGCTAAGGTACTTGGTATAAGCATGGTAGAGTTCCAAAGAGACGTTCCGCATTATGTTGGAATGATAGCGTCTTTTAAGAAGTTTGGTTGTGAAGGATGGGGCATCGCTAGTCCAATAGAGCATAGCCCATACGTGCAGGTATCCTCAGACCTAAAGAAGATTTCACAAGGAAAATATCGAGATAAACAGACGGTTAGATGCCGCGACAAAGAGTTCACGAGAAGCTATATCTTTTCTGATAATGAACCTTTTTGGGGCGAAGAGTATGCCGTGACAGACTACACAGATGCACGTACTTTCTTTGATGCGCACATCAACGACGACGTTACTTTCGATCTAAAAGACACGATAACAGCTCATGAAGAGGTGGACGAAACATTTTTGCTCGAGTTCGACTTAGGACTTTCCTTTTTCGATTACTTCGAGCAATTTATGGGGTTTGAGCAGGCGCTTTATTATTTCATAGATGAAGAAGAAGCGGTGCTACATGGCATGCTAGAAAGATACATTGCATACAAAACGAGATTGGCAGAACAGGCGGTAATGCAAACGCCTTTTGAAGCATTCTTTATAGGATGCAGCTCGTCATGCAATGCACTTCTAGGTCCGTCGCTTTGGCGCAAATGGGATAAGGTATACGAGAAAGCGATGACTGACGTGTGCCACAGCCATGGGCGACTGATTCACAACCACAATCATGGAAAAATCCGTGATACACTGTACGACCTAAAAGAGATCGGGTTCGATTGTGTTTGTCCGTTCGAGAGACCTCCGGGTGATATCACGGGTCAAAGAGGAATCGAAGAAGTTCGAAAGATTTTGGATGAAAAAACTACGTTCAACGGCAATGTGCATACTGTGAAGGCATTGATCCAAGGAACACCAGACATTGTTAGACAGCAAGTAAAAGAAATAAAACAAGCGTACTACGGATCAAACAGGTTAATAGTAGGAACTGGAGACCAGGTTGGCGCCGAAACTCTAGAAGAAAATATATGGGCAATGATAGACGAAACTAGAAAATAAACGAGTGAGGCGATAAATAATGAAATTTGCATTGTGTTTTGGTAACAGAGGTTTTTTCCCAGAGGTATTGGTTGAACAAGCAAGAAACGAAATAAAACAGGTCGTAGAATCGCTCGGGTACGAAACTTTGATTTTGCCCGATGGACTAACGAAATATGGCGCAGTAGAATCTGTCGAAGACGGCATTGTCTACGCAAACTTCTTAAAAGAAAACGATTACGACGGTGTCATACTCAGCTTGCCAAACTTTGGAGACGAAAACGGTGCGATATCGGCGCTAGAAGACGCAGGAGTTCCTATACTCGTGCAGGCGTATCCAGACGAAATTGGCAAAATGGACTTTGCACAACGCAGAGATGCATATTGTGGCAAGCTTTCCGTGATGGACGTGTTCTATCAGCATGATCTACCGTACACAACGTTTTCGCATGTGATGAACCCCAATGCAGATGCATTCAAGCAAGAGCTTGCAGATTTTGCAGCTGTTTGCAGCATAGTAAACAACATGAAACGAATCAACGTTGGAGCAATAGGTGCAAGAACAACAGCGTTTAAAACGATTCGTTTTGATGAGTTAGCTTTGCAAAAGCGTGGAATAAACACAGAAACAATCGACTTATCCGAAGTTTTTTACCGCATGGACAAAATTGAAGACTCTGCAGAGCCGGTTATAAAAAAGAGAAACAGACTTGCTGGGTACACAAACTGTTGCGCTGTTCCAGACGACAAACTGACAAAGATTGCAAAGCTAGGCGTAGTTCTAGACGAAATAATTGAAGAATATAATTTAGATTGTATGGCGCTACGCTGTTGGTCCGAGCTCGAAATGCACATTGGCATAGCCCCGTGTGTGCTTTTATCAGAGCTAAACGACCGTGGATTTGCAACTGCTTGTGAGCTAGATGTTTGCAACGCGATCGCAATGTACGCACTGTCCCTTGCTTCAAACGCTCCTGCGACATGTCTAGACTGGAACAACAATTATGGTGAAGACACCGATAAATGTATACTTTTTCATTGCGGACCTGTTCCTGCTTCGCTTATGGTAGGGGGAAGCGGCCACGTGACAGACCACAAGATGTTTAACAAAGCTTATGGTGAAGGAAGTGGCTGGGGAAGCAACGAAGGCAGAATAGCAAAAGCAAATATGACTTATGCTAGCTCTAAAACTCAAGAAGGCAAATTGATATTTTATGTAGGACAGGGTGAATTTACAGGAGAAAAAATAGAAAAAGAATTTTTTGGATGCGGAGGTGTTGCAAAAATTCCAGATTTGGAGAAAAAACTTAATATTATTGGAAAAAACGGATTTCGCCATCATGTGTCAGTAACAAGAGGGCGAGTAGAAAGAGCGGTAAACGAAGCGTTTAACACTTATCTCAACTACGATATGTTAGATATTGATTAGGTGCTTATAGGTCGATGATGTTTGGGGCGTTTGGATTGGTGCTTTTGCCCTCAACCAAAGTCGTTGTAAAGATAGCCTGTCGGTTTTTGGACGCTGACTTTTCGATTTTGTTGATTAGCATATCGACTGCCGATTTACACATTTCTTGTATTGGCATGGCTTGTGTAGTTATTGAAGGGTCAAATATATAAGCCATCTGAACTCCATCATGACCTGTAACAGCGATATCTTCGGGAACTCTATAATTATGCTGTGTAAGATATTTGATACAGCCAAGCGCAAGATGGTCGTTTGCAGCAATAATCGCTTGAGGAGGCTCATTAAGTTGCATGAGCACACTAGCATTGCGATAACCATGCTTAAGTCGATTTCTGCCATAAGTTATGTACTCGTCGTAAACTTTGAGATTCGCTTGATGCAAAGCTCTAGAAAACCCGCTGAACTTTTCCTTAGAGATACGGCTATCAGCAGGACCATTGATAAAGGCAATTCGCTCATATCCAAGCTCGGTCATGTACTTAGTTATTCTGTAAATGCTGTCGTTAAGAGATACAACTACCGAGTTAAAACTAGTTCGATGGATGTCCCAGCTGACGAAAGTAACAGGTATTTTGTCACGAAGCTCGTCAAAACGTTTGATGATTTCATCTTCATCAAGGAAGCAGATGATGATGCCATCAGCAAAAATACTGTCGATGTTATCGATATATTTTTCAAGCTCATGCAAGTCGTCTTCTGTTGTATAGACTATAACGCGGTAACCAAGCTGCATCGCATAAGCGCGCATCTCGCTGAAAAGCTCAGAATAGAAAGGATTTGCAATATCAGGTACGATCATCGCAATTTGGTTTGTTTTCTTGGTACGCATACTTCGTGCAATGTTGCTAGGAACAAAATTAAGTTCATTAACAGCCTTTTCAACACGAACGCGATAATCTTGCGAAAGTTGATCGGGATTGTTTAGAAATTTGGATACAGTGCTTTTTGAAACACCTGCAAGTTGCGCAACATCTTTTATAACAGCCATTGTATTCTCCGTGAAAAAACCAGTTTTTTTAATTGTTTTTATAATTATACAGTGAATTTGTAAAAATAGTCAATGGATATATTAAAAATAAGGTAATTCAACGAAGATTGCAAGGCAAAAGCTCGAAAAAAGTAAAATTAATCTTGCAAAATGATGTATATGTGATATAATAACCACTGAAAAACCGATTTTTTTAGCAAGTTCGTGAGAACATTCACGAGCGAGAAACAGGATTAGTAAAACTCTTTTTTATGAGGTATATGTATGAAAATAAGTTGCTTGCCCGTATCTTTATTTAAAGAAATCATAGATGGTGACATCTCGCTAAAACAATGGGCAAATGATGCAAAATCAGTTGGCTTAGACGGAATTGATGTAAGCATGGCTTTTTTCAAAAATCACACACCTACATATATAAGCACTGTGAAAGATGATATTGCAAAGGCTGGTATCCCGATAATTATGGCGACAACATACCCTGACTTTACTCACCCAGATGCAATGCAGCGAGAGCGAGAGATGGAGTACCTAAGGCGAGACATCGCACTTTGCAGCGAGCTAGATGTAGCATATCTGCGAGTACTCGCAGGACAAGCGCATCCAAGCATGGATATCGAGCAAGGAACAAGCCTTGCGATAGAGGGGTTAAAAAAGAGCGCCAAGGTTGCAAGCAAGTATGGTGTAAAGCTATTATACGAAGATCACGCAAAACCAGGAGCATGGCACTATATTGACTTTAGCTTTCCCCCAGACATCTTTCTAAATGTATATCGCGGCATACAGCATACAGACATAGGAATAAACTTTGATACTGGAAACATCGTAGCGTATGGGGACCATCCGTTGCCAGTGCTAAAACAAGTAATCGACGACGTAGAAACAATTCATGTGTCGGATATGAAAAGGTTTGGAGAGTTTAGCCCAACGCTTATAGGTACAGGAGTTGTGCCGTTAAAAGAGATATTTAGCTATCTTAAGT
>JABGQS010000030.1 GCA_018648645.1 Clostridia bacterium | reverse complement strand
TTTGTACTTTCGACGGAAACAGGGCATATCAGAGATTATAACCGTGACCCGTACGGAACGTATCTGCCATTCGACAAGTGGTCGTACTATCAGATTGGTGAACCGAATTTTCCGCTGATGAGTGACAACGACGGCACATTCGCTGACGTCAAGGTGGTGGTCGGTGTTAAAAGCGAGAGCGGCGAGATTGCGCTTGATCCCGAGCTGGTAGAGAAAGAGGGCGTCGTTCATTTTACTGTGGGTGAGCAAAAAGCAATCGCAGTGTTCGACAACGAGCTAAAGACGGTCAGGGTGTTTAGCGCAAGTAACAACGGCGAGGAGCTGACCCTGACATTGGCGGATGGCGAATTGACTGATAGCAACGGCATGATTTGGAGCGAACGCGGCTTTGGCGAGAATGGCGAGAGCTTGGAGCCATTAACCCATTTTGATGTGTTTTGGTTCGCGTGGCATGCATACTACCCCGATACGCAAGTAGTCGCATAGTCGCATTCTCGAATTTTGAGAAACCAATTATACTGACTTGAATAAGGTAGACGAAACCGCCGAGCGAGCAATTCCCGGCGGTTTTTCCATATGTCCCGTCAAAATGAATTGTCTATATTTTAGTATTGATTGTAGCGTGCTGTCAATATATGGTATAATACCCCAAGAGTGATGGGTTTGCTAAACGTTTCCATTAATCGCATATGTACTTGCAGTTTTGCTAAGCAAACTTTGAATGAAATGGTTAAAGCGATGAATATTTTATTATCTGGTAAAAATAAAATAAATGGGTTTGCAGGAAGAACCGTAATAGCTCTTGTTGTTTTGTGCTTGATGCTTTCGTTGTTCTACGGATGCACCGCAAAAACAAATAGCGCCGGACTTGTCATCAACGAAGTGGTTACGGCTTCTTCGAGTGACTCAGCTCTAGGTTCGCCAGATTGGATTGAGCTTTATAACGCTTCGAGTCGCCCAATCGATCTGTCTGAGTATAAACTTACCGACAAGGGAAATAGAGTGTTTTATTCGTTTTCGGATGAAACCATCCCTGCACACGGCTACATGGTCGTATATGCTTCGGGAAGCAAAGCGGTTGCCGACTCGCTCGTTAGCTTCGTGGACTTTTCCCTCTCGAAAGAAGGCGAGTCACTTTATCTTATAGGACCGCAAAACACCGTCGAGAGTATGGTGAGTATTCCCGCGCTTTTGACCGACATCTCGTTTGCCCGAAGGGACGACGGCACTTATGGATATTGCAGCAACACAACGCCGGGAAGCGAGAACAGCGGCGCGATATTGGACGCGCAAACATTTCTGGCGACGCTTGACACAGGAGCTCTGACAATAAGCGAGGTTCTTCCAAAGTCGTCTGATGGGCTCTCTTGGGTAGAGCTAATGAACTCAGGTGATACCAACCTCGATTTAGGCAATTACTTTTTATCGGACGATCTGGCACAACCGTATAAGTGGCATATGCCCTCGCGAACGCTGAACGCCGGCGAGTATACTGTCGTTTTTCTGTCAGATGTGGATGGCGGTGACGCTGCGATGCGCGCCTCCTTCTCGCTTAGCGACCGCGACACCCGGGTTTATTTGTACGACATCACCGGCGGTCTAACCGATACGATGAGCTGGGACGAAGGCATCCCAAACGATATCGCCGTTATCGCGAAACACAGCTATACCATATATCCGACGCGGGGCGAGATAAACTCTGCTGATACATTCTCGTCGATAGCGGCGGTCGCTATGAGTGCTGTCGATCCCGTGCGTATCAGCGAAGTGCTGCCACGAAACGAATACAGCATCGCCGACAGCGATGGCGAACGGTTTGAGTGGGTTGAGCTTTTTAACAGCAGCGGTGAGACCGTTTCTCTTAGCAGCTACTTCCTATCTGACGATAGCAGCGACTTATATAAGTGGGCTTTTCCGGATGTGTCGATACGCCCCGGCGAATACCTCGTTGTGTTTTTATCCGCAAAGAGTACGACTCAACCCGAGCTGCACGCTTCTTTCCGCTTGTCAGACGGGGAGACGGGAGTCTATTTTACCAATTTGAATGGCGTCAAAGTTGACTCGCTGGCACTGCCGGAAGCTAATATTGATAACGTGTCCGTTGGCAGAGGCGAGCTTGGTGCACCGATATATTTCGCAAACCCAACGCCGGGCGCGGGCAATACAGGCGGCGTATCAAAGATTAATCTTGTCGGCAAATACGATAGCGGCGGTGTGTATATCAGCGAAGTGTATGCTGCCAACACTGCGAAAAGCGGATTGAATGATTGGATAGAGCTGTATAACGGCTCGGATGAGGTTGTTAGCCTCGGTGGATATGCGCTCTCTGATGATGCAGACGACCCTTGCAAATGGGTTTTGCCTGCGCAGCAGATTGGACCCAATGAGTATATAGTAATCGAAGCCTCTGCAGACCCTTCGCAGCAAGACGCTGATACCGCCAACTTTGGCATCTCCCCCACCGGCGAAACGCTGCTTTTCTGTGATGCAACGGGCGGTGTCATTGACGCTTTTGACACCGGGGTTCTCAGCACCGGTATGTCGAGCGGGCGAGCCACCGGAGACAGCAGTTTCGCGCGCGTATATTTTGACACACCGACACGAGCACAGCCCAACCCGTCAAACTATATGACAGGTTATGCAGCCATGCCTGTTTTCTCTGAATCCGGGCTGTACCACACACAAGAGTTCAGTCTTGCCCTCTCATGTAAAACCCGGAATGCGAAAATTTATTACACTCTGGATGGGTCTGTCCCCTCGCAGGATTCTCTTCTTTATACAGAGGCGGTTACAATCAGCAGCAACACTCCGATTCGCGCCATTGCTTACAAGGAAGGGTTGGTGCCAAGCGAAGTAAACTCGATAACCTTCCTTTTTGATGCGCCGCATAACGTGCCTGTATTCTGCATTGTCGGTGACCCGGAGCAGATGAATCACGTGCTTACCACGAATCGCAGAACAAACAAACCCGAGTATGAAAGCAGTGTTAAGTATTTTGAGGCTGACGGAACGCTGGGTGTTTCTTTTAATTGCGGTCTTAGACCGAAGGGAAGATCTTCTATGGACAACCCTCAAAACTCGTTGTCGTTTCGTCTGCGCAGCGCGTATGGGCAAAAGGATATCATCTATCCGTTTTTTGACGAGAGTCCGATTGCGCTATACTCAACGCTGTCGCTCAGAAACGCCGGGCAGGACAGTAGAGCATCGCGCATCCACGATCCCTTTTTTCAAAGCGTGGCAAAGGGGCTTAACTTAGATACTATTGAAACAAAGACAGTAGTTGCGTATGTCAACGGCAAGTATTGCGGCGTTTATGATTTGAACGAGGAGCAACGCAGCGGATACTTTCTGGCGCATTATGGGCTTGATGACAACGAAATTGATGTGATTGAACGGGATAGCACGCTCATCTACGGCGACAATGAGGAGTTCTTATATATCAGGAAAATTGCCCGCGAATGGGACATGGCAGATGACGCGGTGTTTGCACAGTTTACCGAGCTTGTGGATGTTGATGCGTGCACCGATTATCTCATTATGCAAATCTATTTTGGGAACGGCGATGTGCTTAACCAGCGATTTTGGCGAGCGCAGGACTATTCGGTAAAATGGCGCCCGCTGTTGTTCGACCTTGATTGGTGTATGCGGTTTAATGTTAGCTCTCGCAATGTGTTTAGTCGATACTTTTCACTCGCGCCCACCGCTGGCAACGAAACAATTACGCATATGGAAATTTTCTGTGCGCTACGCAAGAACGAGGCTTGGCGCGAGAAGTTTGTCGAGAGGTTTGTACAGCTTGCTGTAACGCAGTTTAGCGAAGAGAGGATTATTGCGATATTCGACGAAATGACAAGCACTATGCGTCCTGAGATGCCGCAACATATCGATGTTTGGGGCACGCCGAGGAGCATGAATGTCTGGGAGAATGAAATCGCAAAGCTCCGAGCAGCGCTGCAAAAACGGCAGAGTATCGTTTTAGGTCAGCTGCAAAGATATTTTAAAGTTTCTGACGAGCAGCTGCAAGAATACATTGATAAGTATTCGACAGCTGGCTAGATTGCCCGGATGCGCCACATCACATGTTTTTGCAGAACTCTACCAGAGCGGCTACGTTTTCTTCGGGCGCTTCGTTTGGGATAGAGCCGGCCGGTCCCATAATGTATCTTGCATTGTTGCGCGAGAATTGCTCGATTCTTGTTTGAGCCTCGCGCACAACGTCGCCTGGGCTGCCAAGTGGGATAGTCGATTGACACCCGAGAGCTCCAAAGAAAGCAACGTCCTTGCCGTACTCACCAATGATATAATCCATATCCAAAATTTCAGGCTGCATTGGGTCGATGCAATCGACGCCCATTTCAATTAGGTCAGGAATAATCTGCGTTGTGTCGCCGCACGAGTGTGAGAAGAGTGTTTTGCCTTTTCGCTTAACCTCGTTGTATATAATTTTAAGGCGTGGTTTTAGTTTTTTACGCCACATATCCGGGCTCATCAACAGAGCCGCCTGGTGCCCCCAATCTTCCAAAAAACGCACACCGTTGATATAGTCCGGCAGAGTTTCTATCTGTGCCATTATGTAATCCATCGACATATCGAGCATTCTGCTGCTGTAAGGCGAATCTGCCCCCATCTCCATTAGTAAATCTTCGAAGCCGGTGACGTGCCATGTGTTGTCGAACAGCCCGACTGTGCGAAACAGCACGTAGCGGTTCGGGTGCTGCTTAATTTTGCTTTCAACGTTTCTGTAGCGGTTGCCTGCTCGAAAGTCGGGATACTTGTAGTCCCCTACTGCGCTTTTGCCTTTCAGTGGCTGCTCTAGAACGCCAAACTCGCCGATGTGATATGAACCAACAGTATCCAGTTTGATACCGAATTCGTCAACGTACGCGTTATCTTTCACTATAATCTCGAAATCCTCGTGAGCCTGCGGTGATATGTATAAGAAGCAATTTCCGATATAATCCTCAATAAATTCCGCGTCCTGCTTATAGTACGCCGCCATTTTGTCCTGCATCTTTTGCGTCATATTAAAATTGTACGGGATTGGCGAAACGTTGCTGCCGCTGATAAGCGACGTAACTTTGTCTCGTGATGTCATGTGTTCTCCTCATATAAAAAGTATGTATGTTATGGAATGATTATATCGCAGATTCGCCAGGAAATGCAAAAAGATATTGACAAATCGTGCAAATATGTTACTATATACGCGTGGTATATAGATACAATAAGTATATAGTAAGCAAATCGAGTACTTGTAAGGAGATAATTATGCAGGAAAAACGCAATGAACATGGGCAATGTAAAGGAAACCATGAGCAGGGCGCAGGATGCTGTGGGAAACAACAACCGATACAGCGGTTTATGGAGACGAGCCTGCTTGTGCTGCTGGCGAAGCAAACCGGTCATGGGTACAGCTTGTCCGAGCAGCTAAAGGATTTTGGATTTGTAGATATCAATGTCAGTACGCTTTATCGCATTATGCGCAAGATGGAAGAGCGGGGCTGGGTATTGTCCAGCTGGGAGCAGGGCGACAAAGGACCGCAACGCAGGGTGTACGCGATTACTCAGGGCGGCAGAGCTGCGCTTGATGAGTGGATTGAAGTATTTAAACAGCGCAAATCTAATATAGAAACGCTGCTAAGCAAGTATACTGAGCAGAAGAAAGGCGGAGGTGTGTAATGGGTATCAGTAACTATATACTGTACGGTATTACGCTGGTGCTGGTGATTGTGTCGCTTATCAAAAGCCGGAAAAAAACCAAGATGGCGTTTAAGAAAGCGTGGAAAGCGCTTTCGAACATACTGCCGCAGTTTTTGGGCGTGATAATTCTGGTTGGTGTGGTTCTTGCGTTTTTGGACACCGAGACTATAAGCCGGCTTATCGGACAAAGCTCGGGGTGGCTGGGCGTAGCGATTGCGGCGGTGATTGGCGCGGTTACGCTGATACCGGGAATCATCGCATTCCCGACTGCGGCGCTGCTGATTGCGGGCGGCGCAGGTTATATGCAGGTTGGCGCTTTCATCTCGACGCTGATGATGGTTGGCGTGGTGACGCTGCCCGTCGAGTTTAAGTATTTCGGAAAGAAGTTTGCAATTGTGCGAAACATTGCCGCCTTTGCGTTTGCTTTTGTTGTTGCGTTTGTAATCGGAAAGGTGATGGGTGAGATATGAAAAAGTTTTTGAAACGATACGCTTTCCCGATAGTGATGGCATTGGCGCTTGGAGCACTGCTTATTTTCAACTATGAGCGCGGCGTCGTTGCCAGCGAGAAAACGTTCTACACAATTAAAGAGATGTTGTTTGTTATTCCGCCGATATTTGTTTTGCTGGGGCTGCTGGACGTGTGGGTGCCGCGGGAAACGATGGTGCGGTTTCTCGGCGAAGGCTCGGGAATCAAAGGGGTGTTGATCGCGATACTAATCGGATCGGCTGCGGCGGGACCGCTATACGCTGCGTTCCCCGTTGCGGCAGTATTTATGAAAAAGGGCGCGAAGTTCTCCAATATCGTGCTGTTTATCGGCGCGTGGTCGACTACGAAAATACCGATGGTCGCGTTTGAATTGGCGTCACTTGGCCCTAAGTTCGCATTTGTACGGCTGGGGTTAAGCCTTGTCGGGATTTGCATTATCGCGCTGATTATGCACTTGGTTATGAAGCGGAATGAGGTTGAACAGATATACATAAAAGTGCGCGATTTGTAGAGAGGAAAAGCAAAAAGCCGTCATAGCTAAAACGCTGTGACGGCTTTGTTTTTGTTGTTTACCGATTTTGAGCCGGCTTAGAGCTTCACCGTTTCGTCAACCCTCTTGACAATCTCCTCGCGCGCTGTCAGCTTTCCCGGAGCGTTACCGAACATTGCGAACAGCGCTTTAAACTCGCCGTTCTTTTCTGTAATAACTTCCTTGTAGAATTCCTCGCGCTTGTCTGCATCCTTGCAATCGGGGTCTGCCTGCATTGTCATCACGTAAACCTGCTTACCTGTGAAGTCCACGTTCTCGAGCACGGCGTTGATTGCCGGTGTTGTTTTGCCTGCCCATACGGGTGTTGCGAGTACGATACGCTCAAACTTTGCAATTTGCTCAAAGATTGTGTCGTTGAGTTTTGCTTTCTTTGCAAGAGACGCGTTCATACCGCCCTTCACGAAGCCAAGCACGCCTTTGTATGTTGTTCCGTCTTTCAGAGCAATCGCTGTTGCGCCGATTTTTTCTGCTAAGTATTCTGCGGCAATTTCGGTGTTGCCTGATTTGCTAAAGTATGCTACACATGTGTTCATTATGTATCTCCCCTATTCAATATGTAATAAATTTATTATTTCAATGCACTGCACAAGAAGTGTCTGTCATTGATTACCTATCTGAAATAGTAACATAGCATCGCGCATATAACAAATGAATAAACGGTTAACAGTTTTGCAGTGATACCATGGCAATCGCCGTCCATGCGCGTCACTATTGTCGCGGCAAATATGGTACAATATAAATAATAATAATTTATTTTAAGATTTATGCAATATATTTGGATTTGAGTCGTCTTATTAGCGTAACCGGTTAAAAAAGACGTTTTGTGAGGAGGTGATGGCAGCTGGATAAGAATGTGATAGGGCAGGTTTTTGAAGAGAACTATGAGTGGTTTAAAAGGTTTTTGAGAGGCAGATTTATCAATTTGAATGATTATGATATCGAAGATATTATTCAGCAGGCTGCTATGAACCTACTTTATAAAACCGATATTGCCGGCATAAGCAACTTGACGTCGTACGTTTATACATCCATTGCGAATGGAGCGAAAGACCACTTTAAGAAGCGCAACCGCGAAACGCTGGTTGATGAGAGCCTTGAAGAGGAAACGCAGGCGCTTGAAGAAAAGGTATTGGTGGGCGAGCTAAAGCAGGTCATTATGGATGCGATTGAGCAGCTGGAACCTAAACAACGGTTCGTGTTTGTGGAAACCGAGATGAAGGGGCGAAGCTACGACGAGCTCGTTCAAGAAACGGGCGAGAAACTTGGAACACTATTGTCCCGAAAAAACAGGGCAATAAAAAAACTAAGAAAGATGATAGAAGAATATATCAATGAGGAGAAGAACAATGAAAAAATTTAAGAATGATGAATATAACACGCCTGAGGGGGCTATGAAAGTTTTGAAGGTAATCGGCATGGTACTGCTTGGGATTGCTGCGTGCTTCGCATTTGGACTGGCTATCATGCTGCTGTGGAACTGGCTGATGCCAATGATCTTTGGGCTGACTGTCATTACGTATTGGCAGGGAATCGGAATCTTGGCGCTGGCGTCAATACTGTTCGGCAGGTTTGGCGGAGGCGGCTCGAGCGAAAAGAAGAAGCACAGGAAAAAGGGCGATCGCCCAATCCGCGACTCTATCAAAGAAGAGATTAGGAAAGAGTTTGAGAAGGAATACAAGAAGGAAGCAGCCAAAGAGGAAGGCAAGCAAAGCAACATGGACTATGAGCAGATGTATGAAAAATGGTGGGCAGCAGAAGGCGAAAACCGTTTTGAGGAGTATATGTCGGGCAGCAAAAAGGACGACTAGCATCACAGGCATTTGAAGCAAAAGAAAAACCAACACCAAACTACTTGCGGTGTTGGTTTTTTTATGTTGTTAATATCTGCGCGTTGTTGCTGACAAATATTATACTGCCACAGCCTCAAGCTCGCCTGCCAAATTATAAATGCTGTCGATGTCGATTGGCGTGGTGTTTAGCCAGTCTGCAACGTTGTGCTTTGGCACAATTAGCGGCATGCGGGGGTGAATCTCTTTCATGAAGTCGTTTGCAGCAGCTGTGATTATGACGTAACGTAGTGTTTGCTCCCCGTCTATTTTAAACATGCTGTAAAGACCTGCTAAGTAAAAGAAGTTTTCATCCTTGATGTCGATTTTGTATTTGCGTTTGCGGTTCTCGATTTTCTGCCACTCATAAAAGCCGGTGCACGGAACCAGGCAGCGTTTTGTGAGGGCGCTGTTTCTGAACATCGGTTTTTCAAGTATCGTTTCGCTTCGCGCGTTGATTATATTTTTCTTAGAGCCATGCAGCGGAAAGCCCCAATCCATTGCAGCAGTGCTGTGACCTGTTTGGGTTTGTGCAAGAATGGCCGCCGTGTCTGTCGGAAACACCTCTCCCAGCTTTACGCTTGCAGCCGCTTGCTCTCCAACGCTTTCTGCAAGCTGCGCGAGCAAAGCGCGAACTTCGTATATTTCGCGCGTGTCATCAAAAGAATATCTTCCGCACATATTTAGCGCTCCTTTTCGAGTATTCGCAAGCTAAATTGCATACGATTATGAATATATTATATTGGATGTTTCTTGTACCGTCAAACGTGCAAAGCGGTTAATCACGCAGGAGAAGCGATATCAAAAAACCCTCTATTGCATATTATCAGCAGAGGGTTTCGTTCTGTGAGGTATATTGCGCAGCGCGCATTTATTTTGCGTAACACGATATTGTTAGTTGATAAACACCTGTACCCAATACATCTCACCGTTACTTGCTTCCACAATACCAATACCAATCTGGTGATAAAGACGAGACAGAATCGCCTTTCGGTGTCCTTCAGAGTCCATCCAGCCGGCTACCATGCGCTCACATGACACATTTCCCTTACCGATATTTTCCGCAGAGCTGAAATAGAAAACCTTGTGGTCTTGCAGCAGGCTGTAAACCGTTTCGCCGCTGGCAGAGACGTGGTCGAAATAACTGTTGTCCGCCATATCCACAGCACGGATTTGCGCAATCTTGCTGATCGTGGGGCTAAGCGTCAATTCCGGCAAGCCGTGAGCAGCTCTCTCCTTATTGGTCAACTCTAGTATCTCTTGAATATGAGATTGGTCAATTGGCGAGCAAGTCTCGTATGTCGGTTCTTCAACAGGTTTCGCGAATCGTATATGCACTGGTTCTTCGTTTGTTGTATTGTTTATGTCCGATGTGCTGAGAACAAAAGGTGCGCATCCTGATGCGAGCAGTAAGCTTAAGAGAAGCAGGATAGTAATCGTTTTCTTCAAAAGAGTCTCCATTGGGTTATTTATTTTATCGCTGTCTAGTCTAAACAATATTTTCGGTGCTGTCAATAATCAAAAAATGGCAAGCATTACAGCATTCACTTTATATAACGAAATTTATTATATTTTGTTCAAAAAAACCGCTGTCGCAATTGTAACGGACAGCGGTTTTATTAAACTGTTATACAAATAGGTTATCTGTACTCGGGGAAAAACTTGAGTGCTTGTATGAATGCTTTATAGACCGGGTCCATTTCGTTGGTGTACCACTCGCGGTTGCCTACCGAATCTATGATTCCGCAGAGTGCTTGTGTCAGCAGCTGCATGTCGTAGCCGGCTGCGCTCAGGAAGCTGACTGCTTCATAGAACTCTTCAAGGCTTTCCCAGTTGTCCTCTATGTGCGCCGTTACTTGCGGATACTTGGCTTCCCAAGCTGCTGCGAAACTGTCAAACGCGCTTTGCGCTTCGCTTAAGCTTGCAGCGGCATAAATCGTGCCGAGGTCTGCGACAAGCGTCTCAAAATCGAGTTCGTCAATCTCTAGCCCCGAGTTAATCAACCATTGCAGCGTGTTGACCGACATTACAGAATCGGGGTAAATTTCCTCCATCGATTCGCTCATGCCTTCGATGCCGTCTGCGTATACGATGTCGAACTGCTCTGCGCCGCGCTCGAATAGATTAGAGAGTATGGTCAAGCCTATTGACTCGGTATCGTCGTCACCGGGCAGCCATATCCCGAGGACATCCCAAGTGCCGTCTAGCCTCAGACCTATCGCGACATATACTGCGCTTGGTATCAGCTCGCCGCGAACTCGCAGCATGAACGGAATCCTCATGATGAACAGCATTCTGTAGCGGCTTTCGAGCTGCCTGCCGTTCCACGAGCGATAATGGCGGTGGAAAAGGTTCACGTAGTTGATGATGCCTTTTACCGTGGTGAGGCTGATTCTGCCGGTTGCGTAGATGCCGAACGGTACATCGACTGTGCCAATTGACCCGAACGCGTCCACCCAAATGTCTCTTGTTATGACTTTGCCTATAACGTTTCCGCCGGCTATAATGTGTATCGTTGTGGCTCTCATGCCAAGTATGTTCAATGTTTCTGCGATGCTTGATATGTAGATGTGTCGCCCGCGCATAGTCAGGTTGTCCACATTCAAGGCAAGCGGCATAGCCAGCGAACCGATGTTGCCCTTTGCTTTGAGCTTGAGCGTTCCTGCCGTTATATGTATCGGACCTGTGCCCGGCGTTACGCCGCCTTTGACTTCGAGTTCGACTGTGCCCGGCGCGTAGATTTCGTGGATAATCAAAGGCTTGCAGTTGTATATGTAAATGTTGTCGCCTATTGCGCTAAGCTCGTTAGTGCATACGTGCAAGTAGCTGTCCTGCTGCCCTATGTCCGCACTGAGCGCGCTGAGGTCGATTATAGACGCTTTAATTACAGGACGCTCATTGTCGGCTGCGTTGATGAGATTGCCAAGCGTAGCGGCTTGTACGGTGCCGCCTGCTAAAATCTTAGTCAGATTGATGTCGTTATGGCTGGTGATTGAGACGTTGTCGCCCGTCTGCTCTCCGCCGGTCAGCGTAACATTTGCGTCCACGTCCATCGCAAGACCGTGCCCAATTTCGCCAATGCTTGCACCGGCACTAATATTCAAGCTGCCGCCAATTTGCATTGTGCTCGGTATCAGATACAGCACGGACTTGGCCTGCCCTGCCGCCAGTTGCGCTTGGTCTGCATCGAACTGCAAATCGTCGGCAATTAGCTGCATTACGTCTGCCTCGCTTTGTGCCAATGCGAGCGATGCGTCCAGCTGTGCGTGCGTATCCAGTGCGAACTGTTTCGCTTCGTCATATGCCAGAGCCGCATCTGCAAGGTCTTCTTCGAGAGCTGCCAATTGCTTGTTTAACTTCTTTAGCTCATCCGGATCGGTCTCTGCCGTGATAAATGCCTTGAGCGCGTCAACTTCGAACTGCAAGGCGGACCAATCCTGCCATGCTAATTCCTTCGCCCAGTCTGCCTCGAATATCTGCGTCCATATGCGGTCCGCAAAGTCTTGCAGAACGGTTGCTGTGGTTTGCACCGCAGTTGCTATGTTCTGCGCGCGGTTTGCTGCCGCCTGAGATGCAACCGCGATGTTATATTGCATGCTGTTTGTATCGAACACGCTGCCCGGCACAGTAATTTGCGCATCGCCGGTGGTGATTATTAATTTGACAAACAGGTCGTCACTGATTTCGGCGAGGTACAGCGTTGTACAATCTGCGCTGAATGTGTCCACTCCCGTGTCTACTTCGAACGGGTTGGCAAGCGTGCCGATTTCTCCACCAGCTGTGAGTGCCATGCCGTTTGCGGTGATGGTTGCAAGTGCGCCGCGGCGGTCTCCTTCGACTATAGCGCCGTCTGCGGTGATTGTCGCAAAGCCACCCGCGATCACAAGCCCGAGTATCATATCGCCGAATGTGTTGTTTAGTATCATGTCCTGCGTGGCGTTTGCGTTAATTTCACCCGACACGCTGTCCGAGCTCATGTCCATGTCGCCAAGCTCGTCGATGAATATGGAGTCCATCGCGACAGCATCGGTGTGACCCGTGATTTGTGTTTCTATGTAACGCTGCGCTGTGCCTATGCCTAGGTTGTACGCCTTTAGGCTGAGCGCTGCCGCTGTGATATTTCTGTCCGTCTCGCTGCTCTCACGCACGTCGGTAATGCCGAACGGAACGCTCAGCGTTACCGTGCCGCCCGCGTTCATGACACCGATACCCATGTTGCCGCGAGCTTCGTTGATTGTGATGTCACCAAGTGCGATAGCGTCCACGCGAGTTGCATCGTTGGCATCATACAGCCGCAGCCAGTCGAATCTGACATCGGCAGCCAATGTGCCGCGAACAAATGATTCTTCTGCTGTGCCCATACCGGTTAGGGTGAGCAGCAGTTCAAGTATGTTATATACCGCAACCGCGCGGTTGCTTATCTCGTCTATAATCAACGGGCTTGAAACGTCGCCGATGCTGCCTGCTGCGCTTAGCGCGATGTCGCGCGCTTCGATGTGCGTTGCGCCCGTGCTGCCGTTGAGTACGATAGCATTAAGTGCAAGCGGAGCCGGAATCGGCGGAGGTGCCAGCACGATTGTGCCGCCGATGATGTCGCCCGCCGATGTGTCGAGCGTAGTGAGGCTGACATCGCCGCGGAACGAATCGATGAACCCGATTGTCATTGTTCCCGTTTGCTGGGTGATGTTGATGTCGCCTTCGTTTGTGACAAACGCGAGACCGATACTCTGCCCTACGAGGACGTTGAACGCGCGCGCCGCAAGATCTACCGCGTCTGCCGTCGCCGCCGACTCCTCTGAAAGCCGCTGGGCGATGAGCGCCGCGAGTACCGCTATTTCATCGGGTGTCATGTAAGCCGCCGCTTCTTCTATTTGACTAAGAGCGCTTTCGCTGATAAAGAATTCCAGCAGAAGTGCCGCCATCTCGTCTGTGATAACATCCGGCAGTTCTTTCGTTGGTTCTTGGCCCTCTGTGTCGATTAGTATTGTACGCAGTGCAAGCTCTAGGTCTGCCAGCCAATCGAGCGTATCCTGCCACTCGGGCGTTGTCGGATTGACACTAAGCCACAGCTCAATTTCCTCTGTCGTTATCGTGTCGTCGAAGAGGTATTCGCTTAATATATCTGCGCCGATCTCGCCCGCCAGAATCATGTCGCTGATTGAACCGTCAACGATTAGCGCGAGCCACTGCTCTCGAGTCAGCACGCTCATCAAGCGCTCTGTCCACTCCTCGGCCGTGATTTCGTCAAAGTCTGTGCTGACCGTTTCGGCGCCTATCGGCATTATGTAATCGTTTGGTATTGCGCCGTCGTTAGTTATTTCGTTGCCAAACTCGTCGGTGCCTGTGTAAACAGGATCTGCCGGCGGCGGCGGCACCGGAATCATCATTGCGTCTATGTAGTAGTTGTCCGCATGCAGAACATTGAGCACAACCGCTGCCGGAATGTCCATGCGAATGCGCAGGCTGTCTTGCCCGATGTCTTGCAGAGCGGACAGCGTCAGCGCGCAGCCTGCGTCGTGCATCTTCATGTAGCTGTCGGCATCCTGAGCGTATACTCCGCCGTTGGTGCTGATTAGCGTGATGTCGCCGGTTACGCCGTCTAGCTCGTGGAAGTTGACATCGCCGAATGCGTTTGCGAGCATGGTGCTCGAAGTGGCGTTTATGTCGGGAACGGTGATCTGCCCGCCCGTTGATACCAGCGTCAAGTCGCTGTCGTTAGCGCCCACCGTGTCGATACCGATATTGCCGACAGCCGTCGCGGTCGCTGTGTTTGTGACGCCGTCGCCGGTGTTTGCGTCCGTTAGACCCAGCGTTGTGATGTTTATAGTACCACCAGCGTTCAGGTCGGTTGTGCTGTTATCCAAATTGACAAGCGGTATGGTAATGTTGCCGCCTGCGCTCATGTTAAGTGTGGTGTGACTCGTGGCGGTGACCAGCGGCATGTCAATATCGACAGCCGCGTCAAGCGTTGTAACGCTGTCGTCTACATCCAGCTGTACGTTGAAGACTATGCTGTCGCCTGCGGTCATATTGAGGGTGCTGACAAGGTCTACCCATACGTTGTCGAAGTCTATGTTGTTTGAAGCGTCTATGATTACCGTTGACGCGTTTGTGACGTATAAGTCGTTGCCAAACGCTGTGCCGTTTTGTACTTCGAGGTCGTATATGGCGCCGCTGACTATGAATTTCGGCAAGCCAAAGCCGACTGTGTAGTCGCCCTCGGGAACAACGATGTAGGTGTCCGTTTCGAGTATTGCGTCGCCATTAAGGTTCGCGTAACCGAGCCTGCCCGAGACAATCTCGAGCGGATTTGCGGTTGTGCCTATCGTGCCGGAAGTCGACGTTTTGAACAACACCAAATCTGTCGCGAAAATGTTGACCGCGAAAACGTCCGGATTTGTGGTGTCGTTTGCGTCGAGTATGCTGCCCTGCGTGTTCTCCATCGTGATGGTTACTGTGTAGCCTTCGATGTATCCAAGCAGGTAATCTGTGCCTGCGGTAATCGTTGTCAGCTTCGTTGTCGGCCCAATGTTAGGTGGCAGCGTTATGGAGCCGTCTGAGCCGATTACGATGTTGTCTGGAAGCGTGTAGTATGTGACAAGCTGCCCGTCGACCATAGCCGTAGTAATGGTTAGTCTTGTGACGCCGCCGTAGCTGATAATGCCGCCGGTCTTCGTCGCGACTTCCCATGCGCTTCCGGTGTAGAAGTAGTAGATACCCTGCGCGTCTACTGCGACATCTGCGCTCAACAGCTCTAGGTGAATGTCGCCGGCTTTCATTACGACAACGCCGGTTGCTGTTGCGTCGTCGGTGTTGCTGATGATGAGCTCGTCGCATTCGAACTCGCCTGTGTCGCCGTTGTATGTTGCGCCGCTTCTGAAATACACTGTACCGTCGTCGCCGATATATAAGTGCTTTGTTATGCGGAAATTGTCATCGCCGTTCTTAAAGAGCTGAATCGTATCGCCTGCGTGCATTGTTATTCTGCCGCCGCCTGTGATAGTGAAGCCAAAGTATCCGTCAGTAGTAAACTCGAGAGTGAACGCATCGAGGTCGATTTCGTATTCTGTAGAGCCAACCGTGTAGATGAATGTGTCGTATACAATCAGCTTGCGCTCGTCACCTGACTTGTCTAATACAAACGCTTCATATGAGTACGTCTCTTCTTCAACTGTCTCTGTGACTGTTGATAGTGGTATGTCCGCAGTTTTGTCAATAGTCAAGTAAATCATCTTGCCTTTTAGAGTAGACGAAGTGTTTTCTGTCAGCTCTTTTTTCCATATCACACCTTGCAGCTTTGTATGCGCTGCCAGCCCATCTGCCGACAGACCCGAAGTCGAGTCTTTGACCCGGAGGTAACTGTCTACCCACTCCATGCTTAACCCTAGATTTATGATATATGAGTATGAGTTGCTTGATGACGTTGAAACAACTTTGCCGTCACTGTCAAAAGTCGTGATATAAGTGTTTATTTTCCTGTACTTGGCCGTAGCACCGCTGTCTGCAAAGTTGCTGAATGTCAGTATAGAAGTCGTGACGGTTGTGACAACGAGTCCCGATATAGTGGTTGATGAAGTTCTGGTTGCAGTTTGCTCGTCCGTTTCGTGCTCTGTGCGCTGCGCTTTGTATACCTGAACAACGCGGTCACTGTTGTCAAGCCCAATAACGTAGTATACGTGGCTGGTTCCTGTATTCCAGATTTCGCTTCTTTCATCATATACGAGATAGTAGCTTATTCCGCTAATCGTTTTCCACAACGTCTGCTTTACATCGAATTCGATAGGGTCACCATTTTCGTCAATTCCCGAAATCGCTTCGTATTCTGTTACCTTTGAGATGCTGCCCTCGCCAAGCTCCCATCCGCCGTCACCCAAACTGATGCTTGCCAAATCCCACCCTAGGTAGAGTTCGAAGCCCTCGAATCCTGCTTCTGCATCGGGAGTTAGGACTGTGAGCACACCTGTTGTGAGGTTAACGGAAACACCTTTGCTGACTATTGTGACAATCAGCTCGCCCGAGCCGTTGAGCTTGTATAAGTAGTTTGACAGGTTGTACTGTTCTCCGTCGGAAACGATTCGCAGAACTTTGCCGTTTGCGTCTGTGTAGACCTGTGCTTCGTTAGGCAGTATGTATCCAAGAGACATGTCTGCGGGATTGAACCCGGATGCGTAGTACGCTAAATCGTCAATTGTGACGTCCCCGGCTGTAAGAATCGTGTCTATGGAGAACTCGAGCGTACCGGGCATGACAAGAGCAACTGCCGTTGTACCGGCAAGATATTTGAGCCGCACTGCGTATGGCAGGTATATGTCTACTGCTCCCACTGCGATTATGTCGCCGAGCAATAGTGTGCCGTTGATTGCCGAAGTATCGGCGCTCGTCGGTAGTATGCTGACTGCGTCTATCTCTGCCAACGTCAATGATGTGAATATGAATCCGCTTGCGTTCATAGCGACCGTTGCGTCTGCGCCGTTAAGCGTCGCCATGTAGGCGCTGAAACGTTGGTTTTCGTCTACGCCGATGTTCAGAGCGCCGGTTACGTTGAGTATGTGCGTCCAAAGCGAGGGAAGCATGTCTGAACCGACGAGCACTTTGTCTGCGTATAGGCTGCCGTTGATGCCGTCGATGGCATTCTCCCACGAGATGTTTGTGGTGCCGCGCTCGTTTGCAATAACACCTGACAAATTGCCGATTGTCACGTCGCCGCTTCCAAAGCTGACGATGTTGATGATTGGGGTTGTATCCTCGCTGGTGTTCATCAGGTTGTATTCGAACGGGCCGTAAACCGACGGACGCGAGTATGACTCGTTAAACGAATCGATACCTTTGATTATCAGGTTCAAGTTCGATTTGTTGATTAACGTGATTATCGGGATGTAATGCTGGTCGTATATATCGCTCCCCAGATTCGTCACGCCGCCGACTACCAGTCTGCCGGCTTTTGCGTTAACAATTGTCTGGCTGATTGTGACGCTGCCTGCTGCGAGAGTCCAAATTGTTTTCTCGTTTAATATACCGACCGCACGCACGCTGGTGTCCGCAGCGATTTCGATAACGATGCCGGCTGCCGCGTCGCCGATGTGGAACGTTGCGCCCGAGTTAACAGTTACGGTGCGTCCTCTGGTGATGTCGTCGGTCTCCGTGGTGCTCTTGGAGGCCAGTGCGCGGCGCTTGCCGTATGCGGTCAAGCTGACCGTGCCTTTGAACTTGTTGGCATCTATCTTGACGTACGCGCCGGTGATGTCTGCTGCTGCCTTGACATTGACAGAGGCGTTGATGTGACCCTCGACCTTTGCCTCGGAGACAATTTTGCCAATAAATGCGGTGATCTTCGTGCCTGCATACGCCTTTAGGTTGTCGCCCGAAGACGTTGGGTTTGCGCTGGCGATAATGTTGGTGTTGTCGTAGCTTGCGATATGCGCATCGCTGATTACGATGTCGTTGTCGATGTCAGTCGTAATGATGCTGTACGCCTTGGCTGTGCCGTGGAATCCGGAAGTGACCGCGTTTGTGTGTGCGCTGATGAACATGTCCTTAATGCTGGCATATATATTGATGTACTTGCCTATGATATAAGTTTGCCCGTAGCCCGTGGCCGGCGTGTCTGCGATTGTAACTTTTGCGCTTGAAACAATATCGTTGATATAAGCGCGGCACAGCGGGTTGCTCGACAGTCCGCCCGAACCAAAGTCGCCGATGGTTTGTATGCTGCCCTCGCCGTTGTACGCTGCTATGGTGATGGTCATAAACGTGTTGCGTATCGTTACGCCGACACCGACAGTGGTGTCGCACGTTGACGTTATCTTGGTATGCGTCTCGGCCGTGGAAATCGTAACAAGACCTGCCGAGTTGCCAACGGCGCTTGTGTAAATATCGTCGTTGAGCCCCGCCGATGAGGATATGTTGATGTTTCCGTAGTTGGAGGTAATCGACACACCGTCGCCGATGAGCGCATCAACGTTTCGGTTGGTAATCGTGTTGTATGCTTGCAGCTTGCCCGCAGAGATAATGCCGCCGCTGTTTACGTTGGTTTTTGCGTACATCTTGGCGCCGCTGATCGCGGCTATGTTGATACCGCCGAAAGCATCGAGAATTGCACCCTGCTTTATTTGCACAACAACCCTTTGTGACAGCGTGTTCTGCGCATACATGTTGCCCGCTTCAATCAAAATACCAACATTCGTCGCTTTGACCAGCGTGTATGCATCCGGATAGTCCTCTGCCGTTATGGTGATGTCCCCGCCTGCGGTAATCTGCGAATTCTCGCCAACTCTCGCCATTGTGTAATAAAAGCCGTTTGTTTTCACGATGCAGGTGCTGATGCTGAGACCCGAGACATTGACACCTTTGAGTATTTTCGATGTTGACTTGCCTTCGTTGTATGCCGTTATTGATACGTTGCCGTCTGCACTGAGCGTGGAGGAGTCTCCGACGTATGCTAAGACCTTCTGCCTGAAGCTGGTGTTCAGCCCGACGGATGAACCTACACGTGCGCCTGAAACATTCGCCAGCGTCACGCTTCCCGGTGTTTCACAAGTCGCGTCGGTGTTGGTGTCGCCGTTTGCGTTGACTACTATGTCGCCGGTTGCGATAAGCGTAGTGTTATCTCCGACATACGCAGTAACTTCGTCTCTTGTGTATGCGTTCGCGTACAAGCTCCCAAGGGTTGCAAACGTTACAGCCAAAGTGCTGGATGCATAGGCGTCTGCCCGTGTGATTGATGTGGCTTCTGCTTTTATGTCAGCGCCGGATATCGTACCGCCGCCTGTGATATATGCGCTGCTCTTAAGTTTCGCAACTGCTGTTGATGAGTTTACGGAGCCTTCTGCAAGGCTGATGCTGGCACCGCTGGGGCTGCCCGTGGATGCATTTGCACCACCGGAGGTGTCCGCATCAAAGTGCGCGTCTATTCTGATGTTACCTGCGGCTGTCGCTGTCCCCGAAACATTGAAGTATGCCTTTTGATCTACACTGAAAGTTGCTTTTGTAACGTTGGCTGCCAGATCAACACCCGAAACGCTTACCTCTGCCAGCTTCGCTTCTGCATCGGCAATACCTGTTCCGTCTACTGTTACTACTATTGTCGAATATGACTCTATTGCGCCGCTGCCTTCAAAGTAGGCATTAGCGTTTGTAGTTGCGTTTGCTTTAGCAGAGTTGACGGTTAAGCTGGTGAGCGAGATTGCTGCGCTTACGCCGCCGCCCGGGCAAACCTTTGCGATCGCTTTTGTGTTGTATCTTGTGTCGACAGAGATGAGACCCGCCTTTATGCCGAGCGCGCTGCCGGTGCTGTCGATGTACGCGCTGTATATGCCCGAAGCGTTTGCTTCGGTTGCGCTGATTGCTACGTTGACCAAGCTGACTGATACGGTTGGGCTTTCGATGTCTGCGTTGGCGTATGAAACACCGAACGAGCGGACAAGCAAGCTGCCGCTGATGTCGGTGGATGCGCCCGTGATGTATGCGCTGCCAGTGGAGTTTGCATTTGCCGTTGCGACATTTACGCTGCCCGACGCTATCGAAAGCTTGACGCTTGGTCCACCGTTTGCGCCGACCAGTGCCGTTGCGCCGTCTCCGAAGGTTGTCGGAAAAGTTGGACCGCCGTGTATGTCGTAGGTGCCCGGTGTGTTGTATTCTGATTTTATACTGACGTCGCCGTCGTTGCCCGCGCCTGTTGTATATACGGAGGCGCCGTCTATAAATGCGCTTTGGTCTGCCGCCAAAGTTGCCGTTGCAACATTGACAGTGATGTCGAGGGCGCCAACGGAAATGGTGGCGCCGTGAACAACGGCGTATGCGCTGACCGTGCCTTTGACGCGCACGCTGATCTTTTTGGTGGAGGAAACAGAGCCTGTGCCGCGGATACCCGCATGCGCAATCGTGTTGACTTCTGCCACGCCGACGTTGCCGGAAATGGCGACTAAGTTGACGTTAAAACCGCCTGTGGACGGGTTTATGTCTGCCTTGGCGTAGCCCGTGTATTCGGTGTAGATTGTGACCCCTGCTGTGTTGATGACCGCGCTGTCGCTCCCAAGATACGCGCCGAACGTGCCTTTAGCATATGCGATGCCGACCATGATACCGACGCTGACCCCGGCAATGTTGGCTTTTTGTATGATTACGCCCGCGTTAGAGCGGCCGTAGCTTTCGATTATTATCTCACCCGTTACGGTGAGTGAAGCTGCACCGGCACTTGCGATGCCTGTGGCGTTTGCCGTGGCTACCGTTATGAACGCTGTGGCGCTGAGGAGACCGCCGCCGCCTGCGAATATATTGGCCACCGCGTCGTAGTCATCTGTTTGGTCGGTGTTCTGATATGAGCGCACCGTCAACGCACCGAGCGTGTAGGAAGCTCCGCCTTGCAAAATTGCTTCCTGTGTGCTGTTTAGCAGCGCAATTCCTACTGACATCGCTATGGCAATAAGACCGGCGTTGACACCTTGAATCAGCGTGTCTGCCTGCGAGATGCCCCTTGCCGTGATTATAAGACCGGATGCGTTCATGCTGCCGCTGCTGCCCTGCACGATGGCACGGTTGCCCGCACGGTTGATAGTGAGACCGACGTTTAGAGCGACTGTTGAGGCTGCAAGAGTTGCTGTCTTTACGTCTACGTATGCCTTTGAATCGTAACCGCCCGATTCTCCGCCGGCAAGAACACTTATTGCGCCGCCGATTATCGATGAGCCTGTCGTGTCGATGAGTGCACGGTTGTCTGATTCTATGATTGCTATCGCAATTACTATTCCTATGGCGTTTGCTCCACTTATCGTTATTGCATAAGCGCGTACGGTAGCGTCGCCGTCCATCAGCGCAGTTACTGTAATGCTGCTGCCCGAGACGTTTGTTTTGTTAATCGCAGCATAGCCGGAAATGCTGTTTACTGCAACACCGACAGTACCGTTGAGCGACTGCATTCCGCTGGCAGCAAACGATATTCCGATTGCATTGGCTGTTCCCTGCACATCGTTTATTACTGTTATTGCGCCGCTGACAGCTATACTGCCGCTAGGTGTTCCTGAGGTTACAGATGAGTGGTCTATTATATCGCCCTTGGGCGTTACTCCTATGTATGATTGAACCAGCGGGTTAAGAACGGCGAGTGCAAACGTTACACCGAAAGCGCCGCCGCCAACCGAAAAGCTGAGTATTAATGCTTCTGCTGCTGTGTCGATGTCTGCGCTGACTTCTATTGTACCCGAAGTGCCTCCGGCAGAGCCGCCGATGGAAACACCTTGTCCAATGAACGTATCTACTCTTGTGAGGTTGAGCGCAATCGCCGAAGCTGCATTGACAGATATACCGCCGCCGCTGAGACAGGCAGCCAAAGCGTTGGCAGTCGTGTCGCTCTCCGAGCGTACATATATGCTGCCTACGTTTCTAATATCGGCAAGTGAACAGATGGATGCTTCCATCCTAGACTGGTATACGACGAGCGAGAATGAGACCTTGACGGAAACTGCGCCGCCGCCTATACCAAGCGTTAAGGCGATTACTCTTCCGTAGTCGCTTTTTGCAACCACGTTGAGAGCGGATGCCGATGTGACATCACCCGCCATAAATGCTTTGGTTTGCGTGAAGACCGATACTGCTGAGAGCACTACGTTTACGCTGACGAGGGCCCCGCCGGCACTTAAAACTATGCATCGTATTGTATAGTCACTTAGACCCGGAACTTTGCTTGCGAGGTCCGTTACTTCGCTGAGGAAGCCGTCCTTTTCTGCATCCTGATCGTCTTTTCGGTCCTGCTCCGTCTTGCCGCTTGGGAACATCTGCTCATCATCGTCATTCGGGAACAGCAAGCTGTCACCGTGTTTGCCGTAAGCGCCGATGTTGATTGCGCCGACCGCCTGAAGCGCTGCACCGCTGTCTACATACGCCAGAACGTCTGAGTTTAGAACAGCTATCGCGAGGCATACACCCACCGCCGCGAATACCGAGCCTGATACAGTGCCCGTCACCAGGTCTGCTTTGAGGCTGTCCGTTGCAAGAACGATTATATCGCCCGCGGATTTAACTGAGCTGCCTGTGCCTATGAATGCAGAAGTCGTATCCCATAGGTTGTACTCGGGAGGTGCGGGAGCTGATGTTGCTGCGCCCGTGGCACCGGTGTCCATGTTGTCTCTGACGCGATCCGCTTCCTCTTCGTTGTCGTCTTTTGAATCGTCTTCCTGCCCGAGCGCTCCTGCATCTGTGTTGTAGTCTTCTGCAGAGGTTCCGCTGCTATCCAGCTTGTCACCAAGAGCTACTTCATTCTCGTAGCCCCTTGCGTGTGGATTGGAAACGCTGAATGCGTAATCGACTTGAGTTTTTGGCTCTGCTCTGTCGCATGTGTAGAGCCCGACGTCACCGTCGAGGAACACAACGGGGTCACCGCTGCCGTCTACTATGATTATCGGGTTGCCGTCGCTGTCCAGTCTTGCAACCATTTCGCCGTTTATTATGTCGTATTCTATGTGGTAACGTTCGGCTACGAGCACGTCTGCTGCTTCGCTTGTCATCTGGGCACCTGCAACCATTATTGCCACAGCGACAGATACGCCGGCATAACCGCCGCCGCCGCCCGAGACTGTGTATGCATCAAAGTCGCGGTTTGACGATGCCAATACTTCTACATCGCCGATTGTGGTTTCGATTGTGTTATTTGTGCCTATGGAAGCTTCTATCGTATTGAATGCTACGCTAAGCTGTACGGATACGCCGACACCGACTGCGCCTGCTCCGCCTATTGCCCCAACAACGCCGATGAACATGTATCTGTCGTCAGCTTCAATCTTTAGCGATCCTGAAGTAATTTTGACGTTGTCCTGTGTGTATGCCTTTGTTTCTACCATCGTTACGGCGAGCTCTAATGAGCCGGAAACGCCGACAACACCTGCGCCGCCAACGCCCATTGCCACAGCGACAAGCAGTTCTTTTGATGTTGCGCGCACAGTAACCGCGCCGTCAGATTTTATGACTGCACCCGATAGTATATAAGCTGATGTTTTGTTGTAGAAGAATGTAATTACGAAAACTGCACCGACACCGACTGTGCCCGCAGCACCTGCGCCTGCGCCGAAGTTTACAAATACGAACTCTGTACTCGCCACTACGTCAACGCTTGCACTTTTGGTGACTTCTCCACCGAGGTACGCTTTGACAGTGTTCAGATATACGGCTGCGTTTACGCTGGCTGACACGCCGACCGTCGCCGCTGCGCCGAATGTAATCGCAAACAGAGTCAGGACGTCGCTTGCGCCGGCTTCGACCGTTACAGCGCCGTCTGCCGAAAGTGTGCCGAAATCCTCTATGCTTGCTGTTACTTCTTTGTAGAACACCAGCACAACAAGTGTTGCACCGACGCCTGCTGCACCGCCGCCCGCTGCAAGGCTGCCGGCGATGTTAAGCGCTATTGAGTCGTCGTCCGCGCTCACCAGCACCTCGTCTCCCGATGTTATGCTGTGGGTAGCGATGCCAACCGGGTCGCCGCTTGAATTTCGCTCGCGGCTTCTTATCTGTGCCGTTACTTTGTTTACTATTACAAGGGTGTTGAGCACGCCTGCAACCGCTACGCCGCCGCCTGCAGCGCCGCTTATGGAGATTACAACCATGTTCTCTCTGGCCGTAGCGCTGACGATAACGCCTTTGCGCTTTGCATCTTTTTTAGGTACTACTAACCCGTCCTGCTTGTTGGCATTTGCTATGATTGTGCACCCGCCGCATATTATCGCATTAATGATATTGTTGAGTACGGTTGTGCTTATCGTTGCGCCAATGCCGGGGCCGCTCGACAGCGCCACTGACACTGCCGGAACGAATACGTTGCTTTTCAAGTCCGCAATAACGCCGACGCTTCCGTCTGCGTCAAGCGTAGAGTTCTCACCCACCATTGCTTCTATTTTACTTAGCCCCACTACTACAGGAATGCTGCCGCTGATGCCGGCGCCGCCGCCGGAAAGAGCGATTGATGCCGTCAAGATAAGCACGAAGTCTTTCGCAAGCGCTTGTATTACGATGTCACCGAGCTCCGAAGTGAGCGTGGAGTTGCTGCCCACGTGTGCAAATGCATCTCTGTCAAATACGCATACGTTTAGTGTAGCGCCGACTGCCACTCCGCCAGTGCTGCCGGAAAGCGCGGCCACTATAGCCAGCATGAACGTGTTGATGGTGACGTCTACGTATATGTCACCGCCTGCATCTATCGTTGTGTGGTCGCCAACAATTGCTTTTGCACGTGAGAGCGTGATCATAACGTTCAGCGTTGCCGCTACGGCTGTGCCGCCCGTGCTGCCCGAAAGAGCTGCGAGTATGCTGATAATTATCTCTTTGTTGTCCGCACCGATGCGAACTGCACCGTTTTCTGAATCTATTAAGACATGGTCGCCGACGAGTGCCTGAGCGCTGTTCTTGCTGACCAACACTGCGAACGTGCCGCCGACCGCGGTTTGTCCGCCGCTGCCCGCAGCAGAGAGTGCGATGAACAGCAGGAACGCGTCGTTCGTCGCAATGATGTTGATGTCGCCGTCTGCTTTGACGGAAGCGTGATCTGCGATTAGTGCTTTGACGTCGTTCAGCGTGACGATGACGTCTATCGTGCCGCCGATTGCTGTGCCGGACGCTGTTGCGCCTACTGCGACTGTGATGAGCATCATGTCCATATCTGCCGCGGCGAGTATGTCAAGCGCACCGCCCGAATCGACACCTGTGCCTGCGCCCTTGTTCCCGATGGATGCGGTGATTTTATCGTTGTTGGCAATGACGCCGACTGTTGCGCCTACGCCGACCTTGGAGTTGCTGACCGAAACTGCGCCTGCGATAACGCGCGCGGTGGTGTCGGCAGTTGCGTGCACGTCCATGTCGCCCGTGAGGCCTATGGAAACGCCGTCGCCGACGGTTGCCGCAGTATTGTTGAAGAAAAGCACGAATGCGAATGAACCCGAAGCTGTCAGCTTGCCGTCCGACGCCGTGTTGACTGCGCCGGAAATTGACTCGGCGTAGTAGTTGGTGGACGAGAGGAAGTTTAGCAGGTTGACGAACCCGAGTGCGCTGTCCGTGTCGAAGTTGATGTCCGTCTCGTAAACGTCCTCGCCTTCGGAGTCCTCTTCTTTTCGTATGTTGACGATGCCTTCCTCGCCCGGTGGCGCCTCGGCTGTCAACATATTATCAATACCGAATTCGCTTTCGTAATCTGAGAAGTCTACTTTTATTTTCTGTGCCGTTAAGCTGAATGAGTCGCCCGTGATGGATGCGCCTGTGCCGACAGATGCGAACACTTCGTTGTGCGCGAAGATGATTGCGAAGCTGACACCTGCGCCGACTGAAGCGCCCGTGGACAAGCTGATTGCTCCAGCACGAACTGCGAGCTTGCTCTTATCTGCAGATGACACACTGATGCCGCCGCCCTCTACGATCGCGTCTGCGAGTATTGTCGCTGTTGCCTTTGACAGCGATACAATGACTGCGAGCGCTGCGGATATGCAGACTTTGCTTCCGTTGCCCGTGACGGAGCCTGCGAGTGCTTGAGCGCCGAGGAGTCCTTTGTATTTGCCGTCCATGTTTTGCGTTAGGTTTGCGTCTACTATTATGTCGGGGTCATTTTCAGCATCGCCCGTTGCTGTTATTGTGCCGCCGATTTGTGCGTGGGCTTCGTTCATGTTGACAGACACCGCAACACCTACGCCGATCGAGTTGGCGTTCTTGTCGATGCTTACTGCTGCACCTGTGCCCATGGCGTTGAAGTTGCCGTTGTTCTGCGCAAGCACGCTGATTGCCGAAGCCTCAAGGCTGCCCGTGACAGAAGATGTTGCGTTGTGCAGCGTGATGTTTACGCCGAGCGCTGCTGCCACGCGAACTTTCTGCGATTCCTGCTGGTCGCTGCCAGTAGTGGAGCTGACCGGGTTTCCTTCAAGGTCGGTCACGTTGTCCTCGACTGCGCCGCTACCCTCGCTAGTGTCGGGGTCGGACTGCGTGCCTACGTCAAAAGCGCCCAGTGCGTTTGCCGAAAGCGGTGCGTTGTTGTTGGTTGGCGTCGGCGCGCTACCCTCTTCCTCCGAGTTGCTGTTCTTATCCAGCTCGCCGTTTATCTTACCTGCGGTTTCGTTATTGTCGTTGGTTTCTTCAGTTCCGCTGTAGTCGCCTGCCAACACTTTGTTGGTGTTGGTTTCGACGTCGTTTTGTCCGTCTCTGAATTTGCTGAGATAGCGGTCTGTCTCTGCGCCGACTGCTGTGGCTATGCCTTTGGCGTCGTCTTCGTTGTATGTGTGCGCGAGTATCTTTGCGACGCCGGCAATAACGCCGGTGCCTTCAAATGTCGCGTCTACGTCTGATGATGCGATGTTGACCGCGACTGCCGCGCCGACCGCTGTGGAAGCGCCGACTGTGAAGCCGCTTGCGCGTGTGATTGTGCTGCCTTGCTCAAGCGCGTATATATATAGGTTGAGCAAATCGTCGTACTCCTCGTCCTCTGATTCGTTGATGTTGAAAGTGTTGCCCGATGTTGTTGTGACCGAGGTGCCCTGCGAAACGTACGCTTTGACGGTGTTAAATATGAGACCGACCGCGACCGAAGCATCGACAGAGATGTCCTTCGCTTCCTGCGCGGGGTCGCCGCTGCTGTTGGCAAGCGGGTCGCTGCCCGATACGGATATCGTCTCTAGCCTGTTCTGCAGCGTGGCTTTGATAACGAGAGCGCCGGAGACGAGCGTGCGGTTTTCTCCGATGCCTGCCAGCACGTCGATGTTGATATAGTTGAACGAGAAGGATGCGCCCACGCCGACCGATTTGCCGCTGCCCGCTCCGTTGTCTTCGCTTGGGCTGACAGGGTCTCCCCCGGTGTCGGGACCTGTTGTCGTCTCGTCGGCTGTTGGTGCCGGTTCGCTTCCGCCGGTTGCGTCTGCGTTGGCGTTGGCTTCCGCGTCTTTATTCTTGTCTGCTTTGCCGTCGTCACCGACAGCAGAGCTTGATGCCGTTTTGATGATGTGCGTTGCGTCGGCAAACAGCGTTGTGTCGCCTGCGATTAGCATATCCACAGGAAGAGCTGTGTCCATCCCCGCGATGGTCGCGTTTGTGTCCGCGACAACTACCGCCAATGCGACTGCGCCCGCTACGCCGACATCCGATGCGCCTGCGCCCGAAATTGCTTCGGTCGAAATGGTGTGTCCTGTAAGCTCGACCGCGTCTGTACCGAGCCATCCGACGAGCACGCCGATAGCAGCGTTTTTGATGTCTTCGAGTGCGCCCTCTGCGAATGTGGTGAGTTTTGTTTTGACTGCCTCGACAAGGGGAGCTTGCAGCATCGCCAGCAGCTCTTCGAAGTTGAAGAACTTTTCGGTTAGCCCTGTGACGACATCTGTGACAATCGCCTGGAAGTCTACGCTGAGTCCCGATTTGCCCGTGTCGCCCGCAGGTGTGCCGCCGCTCGAAGGAATGAGTTCCATGACTTTGTTTTTGAGTTCTTCTATTACTACGTCCTTGATAACGTCGAATGCGTCGCTCGGCAGATTTTCGATTGATGCGAGCGCTTCGCCGATAAGCTCGTCTATGTCGCCGTTGAACAGGTTCTCGAGACCGCTGCCTTCAATCATGATGTCGACGAAATCTGTCGCGAGCTCTTCCACGAGATCGGCGACCGCTGTGATTACGTCCGAGGTGTCAAACAGCTCGTCGAGACCGACAGAAGCCGAAATCTCTGTCAGCACGTCTTCCACAAACATTTTGATTATGGTAATGATTTTGCCTTTTAGTGAGTTGTCATCTTCCTCTTCGTCCTCTTCCTCTTCTTCGTCCGGCGGCAGAAGCGCGCTGACAATAAGCATTTGCGCCGTTATGCGCGAGCTACCAACCATGGCGGTGTTATCGTATATTACTATGTTGATGGCGACCGCAACACCAACGCCGATTGCTGCCTGCGTTGCGCTTGCGTTTGCCGAAATTTCTGCGTTTGTTTGGTTGATGGATGTGACGGCCACTGTTCCCGACTCTTCGGGCTCTTCGCCTTCTTCGGGCTGCGTGTCGTCGTATATTGCTGTGATATGAACGCCGTCGCCTATGTTGGCAGTGGCGCAGTTTTTCTGTATGTTGAGCGCGAGACCTGCGGCAACTTTGACGTTGCCCTCGCTGGTTTGCGATGTTTGACGGTCGGCGCTTAAATCCGAGACTGCGCCCGGGTTGACGTTGCTTGTTCCCGAGCCGCCCGCAAGAAGTCCTGCCGCAGCTACGTTCTTATCTGCAAGCTCGTCTGTTTCTCCCGATGGGTCTGGGTCCTCTTCTTCTTCCCCGCCTTCGGGTGGTGTGGTCGGAGTCGATGCTTCGCCGCTTGGAGCTGCGCCGTTTGCGCCTGCTTTGGCGGTGCTTGTCATGCTGCTCTTGGATGTTGCGAGCACGCGCACGTTGCGCGAGGTTACGCTGCGGTTAAGGTTCGCGCCCGCGTTGTCGTTGCAGATGCCGACGCTAAGCGCTGCGCCAACTGCTACCGAGCTGCCTGTGGCTGCCGCGTCTGCATCCATTTCTCGTGTGATATCGTTGGCTGCGCTTATTACAGTGTCTTGCACAACCGAAACCGCTGTGGTGCCTGTGCCGAGCGTTGCGTTTGTGGACACGCCCGAAACGCCGAGTGCCAATACCGGGACTACGGCTGTTCCGCCTGCGATGCCGGCTTTGGCGTGCAGATTCTCTGTGCCTTCGTATTCTGCGCTGACCGTGAGTTCGTCGATGCTGACGTCCGGCGGAGTCAAAATCTCCACACCGTCCGGGATAATCGCGTTGACATCTACTCCTATGATGC
>JABGQS010000003.1 GCA_018648645.1 Clostridia bacterium | reverse complement strand
TCTCTGCCCGTCGCAATAGAGAACGACGTCAACGCGTGCGCTTTGGCAGAGAAAATGTTTGGATGCTGCAAGGACTCAACCGACTTCATATGGCTGACGGTCAGCAATGGCTGTGGCGGAGCTTTGTTCCTTAGCAACGCTCTCTATAAAGGATTCGGGGGCACAGCCGGAGAGATTGGGCACATCGTTGTCGAGGAGAACAACGGTTTTCAATGCGGCTGCGGAAACTCTGGGTGCCTCGAAATTCAGGCTGCCGGACCGGGCATCGTGCGACGATATCTGCAAAAAACACCGGGCGAGTCATTAACTGCGGCCGATATCGCAAGCAAAGCGCGGGAAGGTGACGCAAACGCTTTAAAGGTGTACCGTGACGAAGGCAAGTATCTGGGCTACGCCATTGCATCGGCGGTAAATCTCCTCAATCCAGAGCGGGTTATTATCGGCGGCGGAGTCAGCGCTTCTTTCGACTTGTTTGCCGATACTCTGCGTGAAACTGTGATGCAGCGTATATACCAATCTGCCAATAAAACCCTAATCATCGAAACGAGTGCGCTCGGCTACAACGCTTCACTTATCGGCGCTGCTTCGCTGGCACTTGTTTAATGCCGATTGTCACCGGCAGGATGCGAGGGGTATAGATATCAACGGCACGGCGTAGATGCCGGCAGGAGGATTTAATGGTAACTTTGCAGAGAATTTCAAATCAAATAAAATGCATCCTCCCCCGGCTATGGTGGGCGTAACTGATGACTAATAGAGAGCGTGCGCTGGCAGCGATTGCCGGGGATAAAACAGACAGGACGAGCTACAATTTTCGGGCAGAGCCCAGCACCTGCGAAAAGCTATATCGGCACTTAGGGTTTCGTGATTACGATAAGCTGGTCGACCATTTGAACCCAGACATCATGCTAATCGACGCTGTTTTCCCCGCAGAGAAGGATTTTGGAGCGTATTATCAAAACTGCTGGGGAGAAAAATATCTTTACAAACAAACGCAATACGGTCCCGTTCGCGATGACATCGACGGTGCTCTGGCCGATGCAAAATCGATTGAGGATTTTAAAAACTTTAACTGGCCAAAAAATGACGATGTAGATTACAGCGACATCAAAGCGACAATCGAGCGTCACCCGGACATGGCGATACAGTACGGCAGCGCTGACGTTTGGCAGCGTCCCGGTTTGGTGCGCGGTATGGCAAATTTCATGATGGATATGAAGTTAAGCCCGCAGTTCTGCCACTTCATGAGCGAGTATTTTATGCAGTTCTATATCGAAGAATATCGCCGCGCCCAAGAGGCGGCAGACGGAAAAATCGATATCTTTACGCTGTATAGCGACCTTGGGAGCCAGAACGCGCCGCTCATTTCGCACGATATGTTCATGACTTTTGTGTTCCCGTATATCAAGACTTTCGCAGAGGCGATACACCAAATTGGCGGCAAGCTCTTCTTCCATACATGCGGCGAAGTCTCCCCGTTTATCGATAGTCTGATTGAAGCTGGAGTCGATATACTTGACCCGATCCAGCCCTGCACGGAGCAGATGCAACCAGAAGAACTCGCGAAGGAGTATTGCGGCAAAGTCTGCTTTCATGGCGGCGTGGATGTGCAGCAGGTGCTAAGCGTCGGCACACCGCAAGATGTGCGTGCAAGTGTCAACCGATATAAGAAAGCGTTTGAAGGCTGCGCGTATATCCTTGCCCCGTCGCATTATATTCAAATGGACACGCCTGTGGAAAACATCCTTGCGCTTTACGAGGAATGCATGGCAGATAAATAAATGTAATGCCGGGCACATCGCCCGGAAAAATATATGCAAACGAAAGAAGGATGCTATCAATGATGCAGAAGTTTTTAACCGACCATTTCAAACGAGCAGGAGAAACGCTGGCAAAAACGGATACCAAGCAGCTGGAAGCCGCTGCGGTGATATTCATGCAAGCCCGAGCGCAGGATAAATGGATCATCGCGGCAGGTAACGGCGGAAGCGCCGCCACTGCGTCTCACTTCGTCAACGATTTCGTCAAAGGGCTTTCCTTGCCCGGCAAAAAGCGCTTTCGGGTAATCGCACTAAACGACTGCGTCCCGGTTGCTACTGCGATCGCCAACGATTATTCGTACGAAGTCTGTTTCTCTGAGCAGTTGAAGAACTATGCGCGTAAAGGTGATGTCTTCGTTGTGTATTCGGGCAGCGGGAACTCACCTAATGTTGTTGAGGCAGCAAAATATGCTAAAGAGATTGGCATGCACGTCATCAGCTATACCGGGCGCGACGGCGGCAAATTGAATGAATACAGCGACATCAACTGCATAGCGCCGACAGACGTTATGGAAGAGATCGAAGACGTGCATATGGTGTGGGAGCATGCGCTTGTGTGTGCACTGCGGCCGCTCATCGCGAAGGAGTAGCGTATATGCCAGACATAAAAGTATTAAACCCCCATGCGAAAAGGGGCGGTTTTAAACACGCGATATTCGATTTTGACGGCACAATCAGCCTTGTGCGCGCCGGCTGGCAGGATGTTATGAATCCTTATTTCATAGACGTTCTTGCAGCTACGCCAAACCCCGGTAGCAAAAAAAGCATAACGGATTGCGTGCGTGATTTTGTTGACTACAACACGGGAAAGCAAACGATATATCAGTGCATCGAGCTGGCTGGCGAAGTGAAAAAACGCGGAGGACACCCGCTTGAGCCAATCGAGTACAAAGAAACTTATCACGCACTTTTACTTGAAAGAATCGACCACCGGCTTGAAGGTCTAAGGAGCAAAACATTATCGCTCGCCGATTGCGTTGTTCCCGGCTCATTTGAGCTGCTTGGTGCTATGCGCGACAGAGGTGTCATGTGCTATCTGGCAAGCGGTACGGACGAAAAGTACGTGCTGCACGAAGCTGCGCTCGTTGGCGTAACGGATTATTTTGATGGCGGAATATACGGCGCTCAAGACGATTACAAAAACTTTTCTAAAAAGATGGTCATCGAAAATATCATCAAGGAAAACGACCTGCACGGAGATGAGCTGATTGGGTTTGGAGACGGGTACGTTGAAATCGAAAACGTAAAAGAGGCCGGCGGTTTTGCGGTCGGTGTTGCGTCGGACGAGACGGGAGAAGGGCGCTTGGACGAGTGGAAATATCGCCGTTTGGAAAAAGCCGGTGCCGATATCATAATCCCGCATTTTTTGGAGACCGAAGAGCTGATAAAATATTTATTTGAGGAGTAACTATTATGCCTTTTTCACAGTTTGACCGCAAACAGCTAAACCTCAAACCGCTCAGTGAGCGCGAGCACGAGCTCGATTTGTCCGTCATGATGTATCCCGGTGATGCGCTGCCCGTGTTTTCTCACCCGGCTATCAAACATATCGCGGGCAAAATCATAGAAGCGAAGAGGAAAGGTGCTGCTGTCATTATGATGATGGGTGCGCATATGATACGCGCAGGTGCAGCGCCTCTGCTGATTGATATGATGAAGCGGGGCTTAATTACCCTCTTCGCGCTCAATGGCGCGGGTGCTATACACGACTTTGAATTTGCCAAAATCGGGGAAACCACCGAGGACGTTGCAAAGTATATCAGCGAGGGTCAGTTTGGATTGTGGAAGGAGACGGGCGACATCAACACGGCCGCGATACACGGGCAACGCGACGGGCTTGGTCTTGGTGAAAGCGTCGGAAGAATGATCTCCGAGGAGAATTTTGCGCACAAAGACATCAGTCTGCTGGCCGCGGGCTATGATATGCAAGTTCCCTGCACTGTTCACGTCGGCATCGGCTGCGACATTATTCACGAGCATCCCAATTGCAGCGGCGAGGCGCTGGGCGCAACATCATACACAGATTTTCTGATATATGCAAACGAGGTTACTAACCTTGAAGGCGGCGTGTTCTTAAACTTCGGTTCGGCAGTCACCGGACCTGAAGTGTACTTGAAATGCCTTTCGATGGCGAGAAACGCGGCAAGGCAAAAGGGTGAGCAGATTGCGCATTTCACCACAGCGGTTTTCGACTTGCTCGATCTTGAGGGCAAAAGTGTGAGCGATACGCCGGAGAAAACCGACCCGAGATACTATTTTCGCCCTTGGAAAACAATACTCGCGAGAACAGTAGCGGACGGCGGAGAAAGCCACTACGTTGCTGGAACGCACAGAAATACCCTCAGCGCTCTATACAAAGAGCTTGGGGATCAAGAGGTGTAATAATGCAGAGAGAACGGTTAGAAGAGCTTCTTAATCGGTTAAAGGATATCAGGATTGCTGTCGTAGGGGATTTTTTTCTGGACAGATATTTTATGATAGATTCTTCTTTGAATGAGAAATCTTTGGAAACAGACCTGATTGCTTATCAAGTCACTGAGAAAAGGTTGTTCCCGGGTGCTGCGGGAACGGTGACCAACAATCTGGCTGCGCTGGGCGTTGGCAAGATCTATGCAGTCGGTGTAATCGGAAGCGACGGCGAAGGGTTCGAGCTGACGCGCGAATTGAACAATCGCGGCGTTGACACCAGCTATCTCGTGCAGGACGAGCGCATTTTCACCCCGACCTACACCAAGCCGGTCATCAAAAGCGAGATGCGCGAGCTCAGTAGACTGGATATCCGCAACCGCGCGCAAATGCCAATGCGTCTTCAAGAGGCAGCCATGCAAAATGCCCGGCGTATAATGGACGATGTAGACGCGCTCATTATTTTGGATCAGGTCGTCGAGGACAATCAGGGCATCATCACCCAGAATATGAGAGAAGCGTTCTCTGCAATGGGCGTCTTGAGCGACAAAATCATATACGCAGATTCGCGGGCACATCTAGATAAATTCAGCAACATCATTCTAAAGTGCAACAATCTTGAGGCGGCGCAAATAGCCGGCACGAAGCCGGAGCTTGCGTGGGATCCGGATAATATCAAAAAATGTGCTGTTGCGATATCCGAGAAAAACAGCAGAATCGCTTTCGTCACTTGCGGCGATATTGGTATTGTCAGCGCGCAAAACGGCGAAGCAACACTGGCAAAGGCCGTGAAAGTGGACGGTGAGATCGACATCGTTGGCGCCGGCGACGCGGCGTCTGCCGCATTGGTCAGCGCAATGTGCTGTGGAGCGAGCGCGCATGAAGCCGCGCAGCTCGCCAATATCGTATCCTCTATCACCATACAGCAAATAGGCGTTACCGGAACGGCAACTGCCGGGCAAGTCTTGGATGTGTTTTCGTCTTTGCCGGACAGCGGCGAAAAAGCATAAGATATCATATCGCTCGACCGTTTCTACAGCAAAAACAGTACATTACATAAATGCACTGCTGTGTAAAGAGAAGCCTCAATATTATCTAAGCGTTCATTGCCTCCTGTTTGGCGATTTGCACCCATTTATAAGCGTTTTGCGGGTTGTTGCCTAGTGTGTTATTGCTCTTCATTAGTCGTCTGGTCTGCCATATTGCAACTCCATAACTATCGTTTCTCAGCCACAGTCAGAATACTTTTCAGCTCAGTCAGCACTTGTATATATACTAGTTAGATAAAGATTCTTTTGTCCGAAACGGAGGATTCCTTTATCGCTTCCAATACAACCTCCGCACGATACCCATCGAAGAATGTCGCTCCGCTTGGACCGACCTGCTCGCCGCTCGCAATGCAGCTTAGAAAATGCGCGATGGCGTTGATATGCCCGTGCTCCCATCCAATATTGTGACCGCTTGGCCACCACACATCGGAGTAGGGATGATTTGCGCCCTGTTGGGTAACGCTGATCTCCGTGAACCCTGTTACTTCTTGCACGGTGGTGTTCTTCAAGTATACGCGCAGAAAATTCGGATTTTCGAGGTTCCACTCCATGCTGCCGTCTGACCCCAGTATCTCCCAAACAAAGTAGTTACGTCGCCCTGCTGCGGTCTCTAGTGCTTCGTATATTCCCGTTGCACCAGTCGAAAAATCGGCAACAGCGAGCATGCCCTCTTCGCAGTCCATACACCTTTTTTTGCCCTGCTTGTCTATGCGCGTATCGACATACGTTTTGGATCGTCCTGCAACGGCTTTCACTTCACCCATTAAGAATCGCGACAAGTCGATCACATGGCAGCCGATCCCCTGCCCCACTCCGTCAGTTCTGCCGGTATTGTTGTACCAAATGTCCTCGTACGGAATATCAAGACCCGCACCGTATGGCTGGGTATAGCTGCCTCGAAAGTGGTTAATCTGCCCCAGCGCGCCCTTTTCTATAAGAGTTTTTGCAAGTGTTACTGCCGGGAAAAAACGATAGTTAAACATTGTAGCGTGCTTTACACCCGCTGCCTGCGCAGCATCCAGCATTTTTTTGCTTTGCGCGGCGCTCATCGCAAGCGGTTTCTCGCATATCACATGTTTCCCGTGTTTGATTGCTTCCATCACCGGCTCATAGTGCATAGGATCGGGCCCGCAGTTATCAAAAAGCGTTACTTCTGGGTCTGCCAGCATTGTCTTAAAGTCGGAATAGGCTTTTCTATATCCGTATCGCTCCTTGGCCTGCCTTGCACCCTCATCGGTTAAGTCACAAACGCTGACCATGTCAATTTCAAAATCGTTTGGCCAAAACATATAGGGTATTGTTTTAAATGCGTTATTGTGGGTTCGCGCAATAAAACCGTTCCCGAGCATCGCAAGACCAATTGTCGTTTTATCGCGCATATTAGCCGACACCGCCTTCAATTACGATTATTCGTACCGGCACGTCGCCAATATTCTCTATCGAATGTCGGCTCTTGTTTTTGGTTATAATAGCGTCACCGGGCATAAGAGTCGTCTCTTCTCCGTCAACGATCATCTTAGCTGTACCTTCAATGAAAAAGTACACTTCTTCGCTTCCCTCATGCGGATGTTCACCCACCAGCGTTCCTACGTCAATAACAGTTTCATGAATAAAATGTATACCCGATTCAAAGTCGTCCGGGAAGCCCGGCAGCGTTCCGATGAGCGCCGAGTCCTGCCCCAATATCTGTCTTCCCCAAACCTTACCGTGTCCGCCGAAAAGGTCCTCAACACATATGGCGTCGACATCGTCTCTTCCTCTTTTTACAAACATCGTCGTACCTCCTGATAAGTATATTACTATAGGATATAGAGAAATCGCTTTTTCTAACTCAAATAGCTTATGGTAGTATTCAATAGTTACAGGGAACCTCTTATTAATTATCGTGTACACGGTATTTTTACGGCTTGTGACCTTAAATGGCTGCGAAATATTATTGAGAATCGCCGCAAATTCTTTTAATAATTATACCACATAAAGTCCTCGTTTTCTACTAGCCTTGCTTACTATATAATGGCATCCAAGAAACCCGGCGAAGTTCAAAATACAATACGATATTCAATACAGTTAGCAACCCTCCCACTCGGGTATAACATTCTTACATGTACAGGTAAAAAAGACCGGTGTAAAAGGTACCTCACCCTTTATTTTACCCATTAGACGTTTCACTTTAATTGTATTCAATTATGCTGGATATTAAAAGGGCCCGGTGATTAAGGGCTTTTTCTAACTAGATACTATGTAATTATACTGTTTTGTATGCATACTTTAGGGAGCGAATCGGTCTCTTCGCTAAGGAAAGACCCATAAACACTCGTGTTTAGAGCTTTTTGTACAATTATCGTAGTTTATGCAGAGTGCAATCTATCAAAGCACTCTTTTGGCGCATATGAAATTCGAAGTCCAGTATGAAGAGCTGAATATGTTTGATCTGGTTACTATCATGCCATTGCCGGATGAAGCATCGACCATCCTGCCATCGCCCATGTATATTCCGACATGTCCGTCAAAGCATAGGATATCTCCCATTTCTATATTGTCCATACTGTTTATAGTTAGGTAATTTGCGCTTCGCCATACTGTTGACGTCATGTATCCTATCTCGTAGCCTATACTGTTTAAGCAGTAGTAGACAAACCCTGAGCAGTCAAAGGAGTCTGGTCCTTTCCCTCCGCGCACATATGGCTTCCCCAGTTGTGTTAATGCGAAATCAATCAGCTCCTGTGGGCTAGGTCCGTCAACTTCGGGCGGTGGTGACCCGTCGCCGGTGATCGGTTTGATGCTGAGTATATGCAGCCGCAACAGCGTGTAGTCCGAGATGCTGACATGACCGTTGCCGTCGATGTCTGCTGCGCTGGTGAACAGACCAATGAGATCTGACAGCTCCAAAATGTCCAACCGCGTCAACGTGTAGTCGGTAATGCTGATAATACCGTCGCCATTGACATCGCCGAGAGCTACGACAGTGACTTCGTCGCGTACTGTGCCATCGACCGACAGGCGCACTTTCATACCGGTACCGACAGCAGAGCCGGTGAATACACTGCTTCCGCTGATAACTGCGAGGTTATCAACATCGTTGTCAATGTTACCTAGAAGCTGCGCTGCCGAAGTGTTTGCCGTAACGTAGCGAAGCACGCCGTCATTTATATCGTATAATGACGATGATATGCTGTCTACCGGAATGTCCTTTTGGGGTGAATATATGGTTGTACAACCGTCTGCGATGAGCGCGTTGATGTCTGCCATATCGCTGCTGTCGTTTGTGATGTCGAGGTAGTTGTTTGAAACGTTGGCGTCAGTCAGGCCGGTCAAAGCGGTCAATGTGCCGATATCGCTGATATTGTTGCCACTGAGGTCAATGCCTGTGATACCAGTTGCATATGCTATACCGTCCAAATCTTCGATATTGCGGGAAGAGCAGTCTACGCTGCCGGTTAGTGCGGCAAGCTCGCCTTGCGTGATTTGTCCGTCGTCGCCGGTGTCTGCACCAGCGTCAAGAAAAGCCTGCTTTAGATTTGCATCGGCAAAGTTGACGTTGTCGTCCGGCGCTGCTGATGCAACGGGCGCAAACGCGAAAAGCAAAGCGATGCTCAACACTACGACAAAGCTTCGTTTTATAGAACGATATTTTATAGATTGACTTTTCATATACCACCCATTATTCTGTAAAATCATGTCCTTTATAATATTCTACACGAAATCGATACTATATTACAATTACTTTATTAGAATAATCCCTCAAAAATTTATTTTTTACTTCACTTGCATACATATATATAAACTCAATAATGAAAACTGAAACAAAGAAATGCACTTCGATATACAATTATTAATCGTATTTGATTTGATTTTTGTCCGCAACTCGTATTTGCAGGTTACTGTTAGAAAAGTCCGTCAACGTGTTGTTGACAGGCTTTATGTTTAAAATATATGTCTTTGGGGGTTATGTTCCGGTACCGCTGAGCCCAATCTGCTTGAAAACGCTGATTAGTCTACTTAGACCTTCTTCTCGCAGTTTTTTCTCGTCCGCGAATATCCCGTTATTTATGTCCTGTGTTGCGCTGATTTCGTGACCGACGAGTGCCCACGTGGTGTCTGTCAGGTGCGCAAAAATCGGGTCGCTTAGCTGCTCGCAAATGAACGACTGACGAGGTTGGTTGATGTCCTCACCGCTGATTTGCATAAAGCCGTATTCATCGGCCATCGTCATGATGCGCCGCAGTTGGGGCAGCGTGTTGCGCGAAGGCATGTACGCGATTGCCGGGAAGCCTATACCTTTTACGGTATCCAACACATCAGTGAGGTAGTCGTCTTCGAACTTCTGCGCTTTTTTGTCGCCGGTCGGAGATTCGCCTACGTCGCCGAGATAGCAGTAGCTCGGTATCGCGCCGATTGATCTGATAAAGTTGACGGCGTCACTAATCGGAACTGCTTCGTCCGTATTCGTGTCTATGTAGATGTCTTTGATGAAGCTGCTTTTAAGCACATTCAGCAAGTCGTATTCGTACATGTCGTTTTGTGCGTCTGACAGAAACTCCAGCGGCTTTTGCCCCGGGGTTATGCCTAAACTCGATAGCACTTCGACAAGTTTTTCTCCCTTGCCGTATTTACCTATCATCTTGAGTGTCAAAGCAAAAAGCAGATGGCGCTCGGTAACACCGCCGCCGTCGTGTGCGTAGGTTAGCGGCAGCACATCGTTATCGTAGCTGAGCGTGATTCCAAGACCGCTAACAAGCGCGTTGATTTTGTCTACCATTTTTCTGTTGCGCTGTCCGCGCGCCGCTCTTATCTTGCTCAGAAACGCGTCCGCTTTGGCTATCTGCGTGTGCGGGACTCCGTGTGCGCAAATATAGGCACTCGAAACTTGGTCGGGGTTGTTGATGCGCTTGCCGGCAAGCACCGTCTCGTCCCAGTCGCTGCGAATCTCGAAGCCGATCGTTGTCGCTATGCCGAGAATCTCTCCTGCTTCGATGAACTCCTCTGCGCCGTTTATCGCGTCGTGATCCATGATGCCCACAGTGGAAAGCCCCGCCATAACCGCCATCCACACCGCCTTAGCCGGCGAGTACGGCGAAAACGAGTACTTCGTGTGTACGTGGTTGTTAGTGTATACTGTTTTGCACGGCACAGTAATCTCGCCCTTGTCGATTAACTTTTTTAGACCGGCAACCGCTTGCAGACGCTTATCCTTCGTTTCCGCGTTCAGCTGCTCTATTAATATTGCTTTATCCATGTTACTCCTCTGTATGTGTATTTATATTATTGCTCGATTTTCTATTTAGCGAGCTTTGAGCGATACGCTTCGCTCTCCCAATTGTTGATGAAGCTTGCGTCGTCCTCGTTCATTTGCAGCAGGGTTAGTCCCGCCTCAGTGATTTCGTTGATGACGAAAGCCGCGCCCATCAGCGTTTCTTCGATTACGTTTGCTTCTTTTTCTGAGGCGATATATTGCACCTGTCCCGTTTGCTCGTCTATCTTGATTGCGTCGCCGAGCCGTTTGCCGATGTAGATCAATTGGTCGGGATACAGCTTCAAGTTCCCTAGGTAGTCCTTCCCACCGAACTTCTTAACGAACTGCTTCAGGTAAGGCGTTTCGCTTCTAAAGCCGTCAGCCGTTTTGCTGATGCTGAGCGTTGGATAAGCACCGAGTTTGAAGTGTTCTGCAATTTTGTCGTTGACCAGCTCGTGCAGTTCAATCGCTTTTTCGGAATCGTCGTTGCTTGTGATTACGCCGTGGTTAATCATGAATATGGCGTCCGGTATGCTGCCGTGTTCTGCTGCGTATTGTTCTGCGGCGTTTTTGATAACCAGCGTTAGTCGGAAACCGGGGTCTATGTATGGCACAAAAACGTAGCTGATATCGCTGTCTGCGAATATCTCCTTGGCGATATTCTGCCCCTCTGCTGCGCAGCAAAGCATGTTCGCGTACACTGAATGAGTGTGGATAACGCAGCGGTTTAGGAACGAGTGCAAGCCGACTTCTACCGAAGGGCGCTTGTTTTCCATGCCGTCAAGCAGCACGATGCTGTCCATGTTGAGCAGCAGGCTCTCTTTCTCAAAGTCTGTGTCCGCGCCGGGGTCCACTTCGTTGTAGTACTTTTTGATGTTCCGGTAGTTGACCGTGACGTAGCCTTTGTCCTGCGTGGCTTCCTTAAGCGTGTAGCCTGAAGCTTTGATTGCCATTAGTTTGTCGTCGAACTTGACCGAAGTGTTTCCGCCGCCGCCTTGAACGTAGTCTACTCTGTCTCCGCAGTAATTAGATATCCTGACCATCTCTTTTTTCTCAATTTCGTACATGTATATCTCCTTATCGTTTTGATAATACTTCGTCTTCGTATTTGCGAACTTCTCCTAGCCAATCGAAACCGACCGGCACGCCGCACTGCGCGCAGTACTCGTCCCACACAGCGCCCCATGGAAGCTGCTTTTCTTCTTCGGTCAGCGCAAAGCGGGTTGTGTAATCGAAGTTCTCTTCTGCTTGTTTGATCGCGGGCATTTCCAGAAGCGCAATCATCATTGCCTTTAGGAACGCGCGAGAGCCGATTACCCACGCCGCGATGCGGTTGATGCTGGCATCGAAAAAGTCGAGCGCGTAGAAGATTCTGTCCATGCCGGAAGCTACGCATTCTCGCGCGATTTGCTTGGTGTCATCGGATAGCGTTGCCACGTGGTCGCTGTCCCAGCGAACGCCGCGCGATACGTGAAGAAGCACGGTGTCGATGTACAGAAGCGCTGAGCTGATTTTGTCTGATATCGTTTCAGTCGGGTGATAGTGCCCGGAATCCAGACACAGCGTCAGGTTGTTTTTGACCGCGTAACCGAGATAGAACTCGAAGGAACCCGGCACGAAGCTTTCTGAACCTATGCCGAAAAGCTTGCTTTCTACAGCGTCCACCAAGTGGTTTTTGTCAAACTTGCGCTCGAATATCTCGTCGAGAGAGTCTTTCAAACGCTGGCGCGCGCCCATTCTGTCGGCGGGTGTATCTTTCATGCCGTCTGCAGCCCAAATGTTGTTGACGCACGGCTGACCCAGCTGACGCCCAATCTCTGCGCCAATCTCGCGCGTGCGTTTGCAGTGCTCTATCCAAAACTGACGAATTGTATCGTCGGGGTGTGTAATCGTCATGTTGTCGCGGAACATATCGTGAGAGAACAGCGTCGGGTTGAAGTCCATGCCGATGCCGTTTTTCTTTGCCCAGTCTATCCATTTCGCGAAATGTTGCGGACCGATTTTGTCGCGGTCAACCGGCTCGCCTTCGAACTCTGCGTAGCTGGCGTGTAGATTAAGTTTCTTGCTGCCGGGTATCAGCGAAAACGCTTTGTCGATATCGGCACGAAGCTCATCGCCATCGCGAGCTTTGCCCATATATTTGCCCGTCGCCATGATGCCGCCCGTAAGCGCCCCTCCGCCTTCGAGACCGGTGACGTCGTCGCCCTGCCAGCAGTGAACAGACAAAGACACTTTTTTCAGGTTCTCAATAGCTTTGTCAGTGTTTACGCCAAGACCGGCATATCTGCTTTTAGCGATTTCGTAGTCTTTCTTAATTTCGTTGTTGCTTCTCATAGTATTCTCCTCACTTTTACAGTGCAAATTACATTCTATACGATAACGGACGAAATTTCCAATAAATCTGCCGTTTTTGTAAACAAATCTTTATTGTGCCCCACTGCCATTGCGCAATGGTGCGTTGGTGCTTCTTTGAACCACTTGTCCATATATTCTGCGGGGGTCAGCGGGAACTTCACGTGCGTGGACGTGTTGCCCACCATAAGTGTTGGATGCTGCAGCGCCTCACCTTCGCTGATAATCATCTTGAGATTACCGTCGCACGTTTGCGTGACGCCGAGCGTTGTGATGGCGCCTGTTTTTACGTTGGCTTCGACAGACACGCCGCTGCCTTTTTTGCCATGGTATACCCCCATGCCGCGCAGCACAGGTTTGCCGTTGGATATGAGGATGTGGAAAGGCCCGTCGTGACCGAGAATCATGGTGCCAAAGTTGTAATCGGTGCCTACGATTTCGGTATAGCTGCCGCCTGTATTAAGCGCGTCGCAGATTTTCATGGCAACGTTGGTTTTAAGATCGCCTTCGCCCGCGCACGGTATGCCGCTTGCCGTGAGTAGCGAGTGCCCAACGATGAAGCCGCCTTGCAAACGCTCGTAGTAGTTGTCGCCGGTGCCGTGATAATAGTATGTCAACGCGTCGAGGCTGTACTCGCCCACTAGTTTTTCCTGCGCGACCGCCACCTTTGCCGACCATGCCATCTGCTCATTGGTTGGCTTTTTTGCGATTGGGTCGGAAGGTGAGTCGCCCGAGATTACGAAAAAGCGCTCGATCTCTTCGACCTTTTGCTTGACCTCATAATCACTGATATCTTTGAAGTGTTTTTCGAGATCGCACATTTCGACCAGCTCTATATGCAGCCCTAATTGCGCCGAAAGCATCGTGTAGTCGCTGTACATGTCGAGCATGCCGCTGTAGTTGTTGCCGAGGAAACCAAAGCGCGCCTTGCCAAGCATTCGCTTTACGCCTGCCGCTTTGCACCAGTCGTCAATTTGCTGCCATGCTTTTATTGCTTCTGGGCGCTGCGCCGTGTTCTCGTCCGTTATTGATACGGCGGGTGTTTCGCTTTGCCCGAGCAGCCCGTTTACGATGCGGCATTTGATGCCTGCGCGCTCAAAAACGCTGGTAAACTCGGGTACCGGACAAGCACCGCAATGTGCAAGCCACTGCCCTGTTGATGTTTCAGAATAGTTCATTTGCACAGCCGGCTGCATGTTAAGAATAACAAGCGGAGCGCTGCAAATTTGGTGAACGGGCAGCACGCACGAGCTGGTGCAGTATGTTGCGCTGTACATGAATATGATGTCTACGTTGTTTGCGTTGAAAAACTCGCCGGCGTCTCTGCCCCGCGTTTCGTCATCGACAAGACCGAAGTTGAACACTTCGCCGTGTGCGGACAACTTGCCCTCGATGAAATCGATGTAGCCGACAAGCCGATTCTTTAGACCCTCGAACTGAGACCAGTATGCCTTTAGACCTACGCCGTATAGCCCGATTCGGGGTTTTGTCACTTTTTTGGTTAACATATCTCTTCTCCAAAAGCGTTGTTACAAAGAATGCGGTATCATCGACACCGCACTTTGATTGTTATTCTATAGCACAGACCTTTAAGAAACTTTGGTATGCAGACTCCCAATCCTTCGTGTCTTGCGGCTCGTATGTTTTAAGATCGAACGAGTCGCGGACTACGCTGCGCAGCTGCGCTAGCGAGTCGATTTCTCCGACTCCGTATGCTTGCATCAGTATGTTGCCCGCCGCAGTTGCTTCGATTGGACCGGCGATTATACGCAAATTCATAGAGTTTGCTGCAAACTGGTTGAGCATTTCGTTTTTGATACCGCCGCCCATAATGTGCAGCACCTCAATGCGTTTGTCCGTGGCACTCGCGAGTTTACCAAAAACGTTGCGGTACTTGAGTGCCAATCCTTCGAATACAATTCTGGCGATCTGTCCTACATCGTTTGGGTCGACCGAAGACTGTCCCGTTTTTTTGAGATAATCCGCAACAGCTTGCGGTGCGTTTTGCGGATTTAGGAATGCGCTGTCATCCGGATCAATCATGCCGGCAAACGGTTTTGTGCTGTGAGCACGAGTGACAATTTCGCCGTAACCCAAGTCCGGCTCGGTATTATTCCACGTCTTTTTACATTGCTGAATAATCCAAAGCCCCATCACGTTCTTTAAAAAGAGCGTTTTGTTAAGCACTCCGCCCGAGTTGGATATGTTCATCTCGAAACTAGCTTTGTTTGTTATTGGTTTGTCTATCTCGAGACCTGCGAGTGACCAAGTACCCGAGCTTATTGCTGCCCAGTTTTCGCCCTCTGACGGCGCTGCTGCAAATGCGCTTGCGGTGTCGTGCACACCGGGTGCGACGATTATCGTTTGCGGCGAGATACCTGTTTCTTTCGCGAGGTCGCCGCGGATATTGCCGATTTGGTCACCAGCACGAACCACTTTGGTTTGCAGCGATTTTGGGATGTCGAACGCGTCGAATATCTCATCGCTCCATTCGCATTTAGTGGTATTGTATAGCTGCGAAACGGATGCGAGTGTATACTCTGCGCAAACCTTCCCCGACAGAAAATAGTGCAGTAAGTCGCCCATAAATAGCATGTCCTGCGCAATTTCCAGCGAAGGGTCATTGTCTCTTTTCATAGAAATAAGCTGGTTGATTGTGTTAATGTACAAAAACTGAATACCTGTCAGCTCGTATACCCGCTCGTGTCCCATTTTCAGCTCGAGTATCTCGTCTGTGCCTTCGCTGCGTTTATCACGATAATGATACGGTATGCCGATCAGCTTGCCGCGCTTGTCGAGCAGGCCGAAGTCTACGCCCCACGTATCGACACCGATGGTGCTTAGCTCGCTTCCGTATACTGCCACATATTTGCGGATGCCTTCTTTAAGCTCGCCAAACAAACGATATACGTCCCAGCGCATGCTGCCGTTAACATGTATACCTTGTGTCGCAAAGCGGTGTATCTCCGTCAGCTGTAGTTTGCCGTCAATAATTTCGCCGACGATTGCTCGCCCGCTCTCGGCCCCCAGGTCGAACGCTAAGTGTCTTTTTGTACTCATTCGCTAATCACTTCTTTCAGTCTATTTTCGTCTATCGGGTATGTGCCTAGCTCTTTCACCGTGTCTAGAAATACTTGATAGTTCACCGGGCTGATGCCCCTGTGAATCGAGTTGCTTGAAGAGATGATGTGACCGCCGCCTATGCTGCCATCTAGTATGCATTGCGCGGTCTCTTTGCGCACGTGTGCAGGCGATTTATCAACCAGAGTGCTGACGCAGTCTACGTTGCCTTTGAGCGCGATTCGCTCGCCGTACGTCTTCTTCATGTGTGCCATGTCCATGTTGCCAAGCGGGTCGATTGGATCAAGACAGTCGATGCCGGTGTCCACCAGCTCATCCAGTACTGCGCGAAGATCGCCGTCACTGTGCTTGATTACCAGCAATCCGAGATCTTTAAAGTTACCCACCAACTCTTTGAAGTATGGGTAGACCTGCTCCATGTACATTTCGGGTCGCATCAGCAATCCTGTGTTGTTTGCTATATCGTCGCCGATTACGATAGCTTCTACGCCTAGCTCGACGAGATTTTTCGCGATTTTAGTGCTGTGCGTTACGCACATTTTCATCAGCGCTTCGATAAGTTCAGGCTCGAGATAGAACCCCATCAGGAAGTCTTCGAAGCCCATCATGTCGCGCGGCTGCGAGAATACGTCTTTCACTCTTGCGACCACCGCAATCTCGTCTCCGACCTCACTCATCGCGTTCTTGATTTTATCGAAGCGAAATTCTGCATCCGGGTCGGGAATGAAGTGTTTCTCGAAATCTGCCATTGTTTTTATCGGGTATCCAACGGGATTTGGGTAATCGTCGTAAGACACGCGAGTGACCCCCCATTCGTCCACAAAGTGTTTGTCGTCGATGGTTTTTCTGCTGTAATCGAGCGATATCGCAACGCCATCCAGCCCCGCTTTTACCGCAAAATCTAGGTCGTTTGCTACGCCGTTCATGTCTTTCATGACGCGAGGGTGCATCGTCCACTCCATTGTCGGAACTGCGTCCGGTGTTTGTCTGTTGAGTGCGGCTATTATCCGCTGTCTGCCTGTCATGCTCAGCCTCCCAGTGTGTTGATGCCGTCGTCTTCGCGCTCTGACGCGATTTTTTTTGCCCAACCGCCGTCTCGATAGTTTTGTATCGGGTCGATATGGCTTAGCCCAAGCTCTTGTCTCGCTGCTGCGAGCAGTGGCTCTACGTCGGTGTTGAACGCGTCCATTATTATCTTGTTGCTGAGAATGGTGTCGTTGTCCTGCTGCGAGATTTTCAGCGCGTCTCTGTCGATAATAAGCGATTTAGCGTAGCTAGTCTGAATGTTCATAACCGAGTAGATGATGCCCTCGAGGCTAGGCTCGATATTATGCGATTGGTCGAGCATATATGTGATGTCGGTATTAAGACCTTCATATTTTGCATCCACAATCTCTTTAAATATGATGAACAACTCGAACGGCTTTACTGTGCCGGTTATGAGATCGTCGTCTGCGTATCTTCTGTTGTTGAAGTGGAAACCACCCATCTTATTCTCGTCGAGCAGTATCGATACAATCTGCTCAATATTAACGCCAGCCAAGTGATGCCCGAGGTCTACCAGCACCTTCGCTTTGTCGCCGAGTTTGTCACACATCAGCTTGCTCATGCCCCAGTCCTGCACATCGGCCGTATAGAAGAACGGCTCGAACGGTTTGTATTCCAGCACCATTTGCATATCGTCATCCAGCGCATCGTACAACACTTTTAGTCCGTCGTACAGGCGATGTTTGCGCTCACGCAGGTTGTCTTGCCCCGGATAGTTGGTTCCATCAGCAATCCACATACCGATTACTTTGCTGCCCATTTCGCGAGCAATTCGAACGCAGTCTATAAAGTGTGCGTGTGACTGTTCGCGCACTGCCTTTATCGGACTGCAAAGGCTGCCGTATCGAAACTCTTGCCCTGCAAACGTGTTTGGGTGCACGGTGCCGATGCGCATTCCTTTGCTTTGTGCGTACTCGCGAACAGGCGTATACTGCCCGTCGTCCGTCACATCCCAAAGCACATGGCTTGCCATGACCGGGCATGTGCCAAGCACTCTTTGGATTTCGGCGCAATCGTCAATTTTGTCCCATATTGTACGCGCAGCACCTTTGTCGCGGAACGTGCCGTAGCGCGTGCCCGAGTTGCCGACTGCCCAAGACGGAAGCTCTACCACAAGGTCTTTGACTGCTTGTTTTACAGCTGCTGCGTCTATGTTCTTGCTTGCCAAATCATCTATCAGTATCTTTTGTTTTTCGTTTAGGTTGTTCATCTCTTCTCCTCTATTGTGCTATATCCCGAATGTCTTCTTCGCCAGCTCTACCCACTGCGGTAAGCGTTTCATGTCGCCGCCTACGTCATATACGTCGCGCACAATCAGCTCAGTTGAGCAGCCGTGTTTTTTGGTTGCCTCGTATGTGACAGATAAATCCTTCTCCATCAGCTCCCAGTCGCCTGCGTTGCTCATATGCGCCGGAGTCGGTTTTCTGCAGTATACGTAGTCTTTGCCAATCATCTCTGCAACTTTTTCGAAATCGTTCCAGCCTGAAACAGAAACTGTGCGCAGGTTTGGTATCGCGTTCTTGATCTGAATAAAGCGGTCGCCGACCTCCTCGCAGCAGCCGTAGTATGCCATGCCGAACATGTTCGCAACCTCTGCGATGTACTTTAGGTAAAACTCGTCGAACATCGGCGGGGAGACCATCGCGCATTCCTGCGACTCGGGCCAAACCCAAAGATCCGTCAGCTCTATTTGCTTGTCTGTGCCGACAGCGGGCAGGTCGGAAACGTAGCCGTAGCCGCTGGGTCCCGCAAACTGGTTGTCGGTGTTGAAGTCGAACAGCCCTTCATCCTTCATCCAGTTAAAGTAGCGGATTCGATCGTCCGTTAAAAAGCGCATTATTCTGTGAACAGCTTCGGGGTGGTCATACGGCCACATCAGAAGGTTGTCGTTGCCCATCAGCTTGAAAGCGTCCATCGTTGTGCCGACAAAGTTTAGACCGCAGAACGGGTTGAACCCGCTGTCTGCAAAGAAGTTGTCGTAGTTGCCGACTTTGACCGGCAGGATGTCGCCGAATATCTCCTCCAGCGCGTTTTTAAGCCCCAGAGTTTCGTTTCTGTCCACCTCGAATGTGCGCTCTTTCAGCTTGTCTAAATCGTCGGGTGTGTGTATCGGGAAGTTGGACATATAGCCCATCGAGTCGTCAGCGTGGTGCTCGACTATCGACACTCCGTAATCTGACTTGTGAATCTTCCAAGGAATTCTAAAGTACTTTTCGAGAACGATATCATCACCGACGTTGTTGTACTGCCGAATTCCGTAAAGCAGAAATTTCTCTACGTTTCGCAGCATTTCGTTTTCGCACAAAAGCTCGTCGTCAGTTAAGAAACCCGAAACCGTGAATGTCTCGAAGAGTATCATCGGGCGCTCGGGTTTAAGGTCCCTGACGGCCTTCCACTGCCGCTTGCGCGTGGTCATGATGGGCTCGTTCGCAATAGCTATCCACTGGGCGGCGAGCTCACGAAGCCTGTTTCTCTCTTTATCGCTTATAACGATTTGAGCAAAGTGTTTTGTTTCGTCGTGCACGTTGCTCATTACTGTATAATCCATAACTTCTCCCTCTAGAAACGCTTAATACACGCCGTACTTGTACAGAGCATTAATCAATGCGTCATAATTCTTCAGCGGTATGTCGTTCATGATGCTGTGATTAGAAGACAGAATGTATCTGCCGCCGACCATCAACTTTTCGAGGTGCTCTTTAACTTCGGCGTCTACCTCTTCGGGTGTGCCAAAAGCAAGCGGTCCCGCGATGTCGATGTTTCCGCTGATGCTGATTTTGTCGCCGTATTTGCGTTTGATTTCGAATATGTCGTTGCTGTATGGCTCGATTGGGTTGATGCAGTCTACGCCGAGTTCCATGATGATGTCTTCGAAGATGTCCGTGACGTTGCCGCAGGAGTGGAACATTACCGGAATGCCCGCGTCTTTGGCAGGCTTGACCAATCTCTGCATTCTTGGGAGCCACAGGTCTTTGAACAGACCGGGCTCTAGAAACGTGCCTTGCTTGAAGCAAACGTCGTCGGCGAGAAACAGGAACGTGAGCCCTGCGTCTATCGCGATGTCGATGGCGTGCAGATAGAAATCTACGCACATGTCGAGCAGCGCTTCGGCCAGCTCTCTGTTTGTGTATACGTTTACGAAGAAGTCGTCGAAACCGCCGAGGAATTGATACGAGCTTTGGAAAAGCGCGCCCGTCAAGTAAAACAGCCCGATGTCCGTGCCCTCTATCGCCTTCTTGTATTCATCGAAGTATTGCTTACGCGGCGCGAGGTCGAGCTCCCAGTTTGGCTTGATAGCCTTTTCGAGATCTTCAAACGTCTTGATTCGCCCGTCGTTGATAATATGCATGTTGCCTTGCTCGTCTTCGTATTTTGCCGGAACCCAAAGCGACTCAAAACCGATAACGTCTTGACCGGTGTAGTTGACGATGTCGATATAATCTTTAGGGTCCATTGGCGGTGCAAAGAATGTGTCATCCGATGCGCCTCTGGATGCGGCAAGCGTTGAGCCGGCGTCACGCCCCAGAATCTCCTTAACTACTTTGTCTTCGATAGCCACTTCAAAGTGCGGCACTCTGTCCGGAATTTCGCCAATCAGCGCCTGCACGATTCTCTCTTTGTTCGGTTTCTTTAAGCTCTCCATACTCATAATAAATCCTCCTGTACATTTAATAATTATTTATTAAGTAACTTAACTAACTTTTTTATAACCTGCTCTGTTAATATGTACTGTCCCACTTTATTGAGATGTACGCCGTCGTCCAAAAGTAGGTCTTTTGCTTTGTGCTTTGCATACACGCTTCGCATATCGTTTAGAACGCTTCCGTGCTTTGCAGCACTGTCCGCAATTATCCGGTTGTATTGCTCATAGTCGTCTGTGTCGATTGTCCAGTTGCCGATGTCGTACGTTTCGCTGTTAAGGTCATACGGCGGCAGTGTTGAAATTATCGTTGTTGTGCCGTTCTCGCTTAGTGCATCTAGTATGTAGCCAATGTTCTGCTCGAATTCCATTGGGCTGACGTTGCACTTGCCGTAACTTAGTCTGCTTCGCCTAAAGCCGTTTGTGCCGAGCATAACGTGTGCAATCTGCGCTTCGTGGGCAAGAACCTTGAAGTGAAAATCGTCCAAGAATTCTGTTGTTCTCCAACCGCTTACACCTGCGTCGATAAACTCTAGACCGCTATGCTCCGCGAACACTTTGGCAATTATCTTTGCAAAGCTTTCTCTGTCGCTTGTGATTGAGTCGCCGATAAATATGACTTTGGTGTCCAATAACTCATCAACTTGCGATAAGTAGACTCTGTCCTCGTCGAGCTTGCTTGCCTGCTCAGCCACACTTTTGTCAAAGCCGATTATCAGACTTTTAACAATGCCTGCATCCATGTTTAAAACGCTGCCGATGCGATTATAATCGTTCTCGTCGATGTCTTCTTTCAACCAAGTTTGAAAGTTGAATTTAACTTTAAATGCGTTTTCGTCCATTGGCATCTCCTTAGAAAAGCATCATGTTCTGAAAAGTTGGTATCAATCCCAACTTTTATTAAAAAAAAAGCGTTAATATGAGGTTTTGCACCCAAAGTGTCTTGGGTGCAAAACCTTGCCTAAAATACTGTCTATTTTTTCCTGAGTTCTCCGCTTCTGATAACGTCTATAAATACTGCTACCAAGAGTACACAGCCTGTAACAACCCATTCGACTTTGCTCGGAATACTTTGCAGCTGTAAACCGTTTCTGATTACAAGCATAATAAGTACAGCAAGTATTGTGCCTGAGACCTTACCCTTGCCGCCGGAAAGACCTACACCGCCAAGTATTACGGCAGCGATAGGAATCATCTCTGTCCCTTGGCTTGCCTGCGGAAGTGCCGCTCCAACCTGGAAGGAAAGCAGCGATCCTGCGATAGCGCCCATAAGTCCGCTGAACACAAATGCAATAAAAGTAACTTTGTTGCTGCTGATACCTGATAAATAACTGGCTTCCTTATTTCCGCCAACCATATATACTTTTCGTCCGAACGCCGTAAAGTTTAATATAAAGTAGGTAAGACCCAATATTACAATGGCGATTATAGCTATGTAAGGGAATGCCCATTCTCCCTCACCTATCCTGCCTCTGCCAATGTTAGTCAAATTCTTGTTCATAATCATAATGGTTTTTGGAGATAGCAGCCAAGCTACACCTCTAAAAATAAGCATTGTTGCAAGCGTTGTAATAAACGCAGGAATCTTTGCAAAAGTTACGAGTGATGCGTTAACACCACCTAGTACGAGACCAAGCCCTATCACCATGAATAGAATAACCACCCAAGGCGCTCCTGCCTCTAGTGCTAATGCACAGACAATTGCTGTCAAAGCACCGGTAGCGTTCTGTGATAGGTCAAGTCCTCCCGATATCATGGCTACCGTCAATCCTGACGCCCTGATTGCCATAACACTGGCAAACATAAGCAGGTTCATGATATTTTGTCCGGTTAAAAAGAATTCTGTCATGGAACTCCATACTATGCCGAGCAATATCAGTGCTATAAGCAAACTTAAGGTAGTTCCCATGTCCAAAATCACATTCTTAAATGTTCGTTTCTCATTCATCCTCAATACATCTTTACTCATCAATCATTACCTCCCACAGCCAACTTTAAAATATCTTTTTGGTTATAATCGCTCCGGTCCATTTCAGCTACGACTCTTCCGTCAGCAAATACCACCATTCTGTCTGTAATACCCATGGTTTCAGGTAGTTCTGACGAAACCATTATTATAGATATACCTTCCTTACATAACTCTTCCATTACTTTGTATATCTCTACCTTTGCCCCAACATCAATTCCTCTTGTTGGGTCGTTCATAATCAATACTTTCGGATTGGTTAGCAGCCATTTTGCTATTACAACCTTTTGTTGATTGCCGCCCGAGAGAGAATCTATTTCGGTATTCCTCGAAGGTGTTTTTATGCCAAGTTTGCCTATCCAGGTATCGCTGTACTTATTCTCTTTGGCAGAGCTCAAAACACCACCGCGGCTTACTTCGTTGAGTACTGTCACTGTAAGATTATTTCTTACCGTATTTATCAGCACCAGACCTTCTTTCTTCCTGTCGCTAGGTATATAACCTATCCCATATCCCTTGGCTTCAATAGGATTCCTTATCTTTATTACTTCTCCCTCAAGCGTTATTTCGCCGGAGTCAATTCCTTTTATTCCAAGAAGCCCTTCCATGGCTTCAACACGTCCCGAGCCCACAAGCCCGAAAAGACCCAGCACTTCGCCCTTTCTTACGTCAAACGAAATGTTCTTTGCAAAATGGCAGCTAAGGTTTTTAACGCTTAATACTGTCTGCCCGATTTCATTGTCTTCTTTTGGATACATGTCCGTTATTTCTCTGCCCACCATAAGCGTTACAAGCTCGTTTGTGTCAGTCTCTGATATTGTCCTGACTCCAACGTTTTTGCCGTCTCTCATAACCTGTACTCTGTCCGCGAGCTCAAAAACTTCTTCTAGTTTATGCGAAATGTATAGTATCGAGACACCCTTTGCTCGCAAATCGACAATAAATTCAAAGAGTCTTCTCGTTTCTACCTCGTTTAACGAAGACGTTGGCTCGTCCATAATGAGCACTTTAACGTCTTTCGATACTGCCCTAAGAATCTCAATCATCTGCTTTTCAGCAACTGACAAGCTTTTCATAAGCGTTCTCGGGCTATAGTCCATGTTAAATTCTTTTAATAATTTTTTTGATTCTTCAAACATCCTTTTGTAGTTCACAACCTTGAGTGGACCTTTTGTAAGGGTGCGTCCCATAAACAGATTCTCAGATATCGTCATCTCATCAAGATAATTAAGCTCCTGATAAATAATTGCGATTCCTATATCCAGTCTGTCTTTGGGTTTCATGCTGCTTGGTATAACTTGTCCGTCTAAAACAACTTGCCCGGTATCTGCTGTAAAAGCACCCGAGATTATCTTCATCAAAGTTGATTTACCTGCGCCGTTTTCGCCTATTATTGCCATGACTTCTGCAGGTTTAACATCGAGGTCAACCTTATCTAGTGCTAGAACCCCCGGAAACTGTTTCACCACTTGCTTCATTTGAAGTATATATTCGTTACTCATGTTCCCTCCAAAATTATATTGCTGCCCAAAAAAAATGAGCAAAAAATTTTGAGTTTATAGCCGCTGCAGACCGAAAACCCGGTCTGCAGCGGCTTGTAACTACTGTTCTGTTAATTCTGCGTCTTTGTTACTCAACGCCCATTTCTGCTTTAACAGCGTCAATGTCTTCCATCGTTAGGAAATCATGATCCATTGTTGTCATTTTGTCCGGATTTTCGCCGGCAAGAATCGAAATGCACAACGGGATGAGATACTCACCGTATGAACCAGGATTGTATACTACGCCACCAAGCCATGCAATAGCGTCTTCAGTTTCCCAAGCAGCCAATGTCTGGTTGCCATTGTTGTTTGTTGCAAGCATTACGTCTTCTGTTCTGCCTGAAGTAACAGCAGCCGAGAAAACGCCTTGACCAGTTTCTGTATTAACTGTTCCAACGCAAATTTTTGTCATGTCTGGATGTGCCGCTAACCAGTCAGTGAACTTTTCGTTAGCTGCAACAGTTGTGTCTGATCCGCCACCGCCTAGTTCGATCCAAGTAACTTTGTCGTCTGGTACGTCAATTCCGCCTGCAATCAAACCTGTTTGCATTTCAGAACATCTTAGTTTAACAGCTGGGCCATTCTCAGAGTTGAAAAGAAGTACGAGTTGGTCAATTTCTCCGCCCCATCTTTCTTTAACGCCTTCAGCAAGTCCCATACCAGCAGTTTCGCCGGCCATTTGGTTATTTGCACCAAAGAACCAAGAAACTTCGTCTGTAGTTGGTGAAGGATACACAACGTCTACGCCGATTACAGGAACTCCCTTTTCAGCACAGTAGTCAACCAAGTTTCCGCCGATTTCAGCATTAACATTAAAGTCGATAATGATGTTTGCGCCCTGTGCAAGAAGGTTGTCCGTGTTCGGTAGTATCTGCTCTGCATCAAAGTTAGACTCAGTCATAACAATTTTGATGCCTTCTCTTTCAGCAACCTCAACCGTGTTCTCGCCAACCATTCTTAGGAAGTCAACAGTTATTGAACCGTTGTTGAATCCGATAACGATGTCTTCTTTTGCGACTTTGTTATACACGATTCCAGCTTCCGATGTCCATGTAGCAGGACCCTCATCAACTACTTCGTCTACTGCTTCGTCAACTACTTCGTCAACTACGTCTTCTGCATCGTCCATAGCGTCATCCGCTACGTCCTCTGCAGGTGCTGCTGCCGGTGTACATGCTACAAACACCATAACCATTACCAGCATCAGTGCTACTACAGCTAATACCTTTTTACCTTTTAACATTTCTCTTCCTCCTATACTTTTTTTTTGGGAAACATAAAACTATTAGTAATCGAGCAGCTCTCCGTCTAGCTGCTGATTTAAGTCGAATATCTTCTCGGGGAACGCGACATCCACGTCCTCGAACCATGGGACCAGCTTCTCGTCCCACTTTTTGCAAATCTCTGTCGCTCGCAGTTTCACGTTGCTGTATTCAAAATCGTCGCATTCCATAAAGATGATTGATTGGTTCTTATGGAAGTATATGATCTCATCTTTGATGCCGGCGTCTCGAATGGCTTCCAGCATTTGCTGCCACGGCTGTTTGTGTATTTCAATGTATTCTTTTATATGCGCTTGCTTCACTTCGATAATGATGCAATATCTTTTACTCATAATGTCTCTCCTAAAAAATCCTTATGTGCTTTGGCGAATGATGAACTCCGGCTCAAACATGATTTGGTCTTTCACGTTCTCTTCCTCGTTTATTTTGGCAATCAGTATCTTTGCAGCCTCTTCTCCGATTCTTCTTGTCGGCTGCGCAATTGTTGTGAGGTTTGGCTCGATAACCGTTGCCAACGCGATGTCGTCAAACCCGAGAACTGCGACGTCGTGGGGCACATGGTATCCCGCTTTTTTCAGATACTTGATTGCACCCACCGCCATAATGTCTACCGATGTCATGATGGCATCCGGCGGACTGGATTTGCTCATCAGCGCCTGCGCGCCCTCATATCCGATTTCCAGATGCGTTTTGCCCACCTCGTTGTTTGGGCACTGGTACACTATATCTCCGTCCGGCTCGATACCGCATTCGATCAGTCCTTGCTTGTACCCTGCATAACGATGCTGTACAACGCTGATGTAGGGGGGCATGCGGATGTATCCGATGCGCTTTTTGCCCTTTTCGACTAAGTACTTAACCGCTTTTTTGCTGCTCTCGAATCCTTCTGTCAAAACGTATGGAACATGTTCGTCTTCCCAAGGAAGAAGATCCATGAACACAAATGGCATTTTCTTTGATAAATTTATGAAGTACTGTGTGTTTTCACTGTTTCTCTTATAAGTATTATATATAATACCATCGACTTTTCTCTTTAACAACTCTTCAGTGTAGCTGCGCTCCCGCGTGGAGCTTTTGTCCGTGTTGCATATCATTACCATGTAGCCGTGCTTTAGGGCCACTTGCTCAAGCCCCCTGAACATTTCTCCATAGTATAGGTTGGAATAGTCGGGGACTATCATTGCCAGAGTTTTTGTTTTGCCGGTTTTGATTCCTTGCGCAAAATAGCTTGGTGTAAAGTCCAACTCTTCGATTGCATTCTCTACCGCAATGCGTGTTGCAGGCTTTACAGCACCATTGTTGCTGATCACACGGGACACCGTGGATCTTGATACGCCGGCAAGTTTTGCAACATCCAATATGGTAGACAATTCGTTCGCACCCCTATATTTGGGATTGATCCCAACATCTTAGTTTTTTTAGTTGGGATTGATCCCAACCAGTCGATTGAAATCAGTTTACCACTATTTATTTGCGTTGTCAATCAAAATATGAATTTCCTGTTAAGAAACATATGCCCACATATTTTTATTTAGTATTAAATACTTTTAAAAATCGATCACCTCGTTTTCCAGAACGCCTATGCCTTCTATTTCGACGCGAATCATGTCCCCGCTTTCCATCGGCCCGATGCCGCCGGCCGTGCCTGTTGAGATGACGTCGCCCGGCTTTAATGTCATTATGGTGCTGATGTAGCTGACAAGCATTTCGACAGAGTTGATAAAGTCGTCTGTGTTGGCGTCTTGCTTAACTTCTTCGTTCAATACTGCTTTGATTTGTTTGCCTTTGTAGTCGTAGTCAGTTTCTATGTGAGGACCAAATGGGCAAAAGGTGTCGAAGCCCTTGGAGCGCGCCCACTGTGACTCGATGAACTGAAGGTCTCTGGCAGTAACATCGTTCAAGCACGTGAATCCAAATATGTAGTCCTGCGCATCTTCCTGCGGGATGTATTTACCATGCTTTTTGATGACGACGGCAAGCTCGGCTTCGTACTCCACTTGAGCAGATTGCACCGGGCGCACTATAGGCTCGCCCGGGTTGATAATTGCCGAAGGGGGCTTGAAGAAAAGCAGCGGCACATCGGGAATCTCCATGTTGATCTCTTTGGCGTGGCTTAAATAGTTAAGCCCGACTGCGATGATCTTCTCCGGCTCGCACGGGGCAAGCAGCTTGACTTCGCTGAGCGGCACCGTGTCCCCCGTGTATGCGATTCTCTCGTATGGTTTGCCGGCGATAGCTTTGACTGTCTGCCCTTCGAGTACTCCGTAGTTGTCTTGCCCGTCTTTGCGATATCTGACTACCTTCATATTAATCCACCTTTGTGTTTGTGTTTCGTTTCAATGAGTCTCTTGTTCTAGAGCGCCAGCATCAGCATCGGGTTTTCCACCAGCTTTTGCACTTGCATTATAAACATTGCCGCGACAGCGCGATCAATCACGTCGGCGTCAAACGCGAGCGTCATCTTTAATTGCTTTCTTACAACCGGGTTGTCGAACTCGTCAGCTGCAAAGCCCTTTGTGACACAACCGATTGCCAGCGTTGCGCAATTCAGTATACTTTTTGCAGGTACGTGGCTTTCGACTCCGAGTGCTCCAAGATTGGTAACAGCGAAGTTGGCTCCGCTTGCTACTGATACTGATGCGTCAACATCTGCTTTGATTTGTGCTACCGTTTTCTTGTCTGCCCCGATAACAACAGGATTGCTTAGCCCTTCAGTTGTCTCTGCTTCTACCGCGATATTGATTTGCTCCGCAAAGCCGTTCACTGCCCCATGCTCTCTGATTGCGACCGCCGCGGCTTTTGTGATTATGTCTACGTTGCCCGCAGCGACACCGCTGTCATTTAGTTTTTGGCAAAGCGAAACGAGCATGTCTGCATTCACGGTAATCGTAAGCGTATCCAGCGCGGTTGAAGAAGCAGTTACGGCTCCTCTTTGTACTCTCGTTGAAAGTGCGCTTTCGCGCAAGCGCAGGACATCGCTTTTTGTGATGCGTTTACCCGGCTTAATTGGCGAGAGACTTAAGATGTCGATTCCCTCGTCCTTTGCGGTTTTTCTGGCGAGCGGCGAAATTTTGATGCGTTCGCCTACTGTGCTTTTAATAGGAGCCGGTGTCTGCGGCTTGGCGATAACCACTTTTGTTACTGCTGCCTCTTCTTTTTCCGTTACGGCAGGTTGAGCGATCGGTGAGGTTTCGTCATACTCCTCGCCCTCATCCAGCAGCACCATTATCGGCTCGTTGATTTGCACGGTGTCGCCTTCGTTTGCAATCAGTTTGCCGACAATACCTGAATCAGTCGCGAAGATTTCCTGTGTTGCTTTGTCTGTCTCGGCCAAAAATATCGCGTCGCCTTCACCTACCACGTCGCCCGGCTTTACAAACCATTCGTCAACGACGGCCTCTGTCATATTAACCCCAATTTTGGGGAGTGTCATTATTCTAGACATTGTTATTCCCCTCCACTAGTCGTTGCTCATGACCTTCATCACGGCCTCTTTGATATTCTCTTCGTCGGGTATGCAAAGCGCTTCGAGCCCTGCGTTGTATGGCATGGGCACATTGGGCGCGCCCACGCGTACCGGCGGTGCATCCAGCAAGTCGAACCCTCTGTCGATAATTTCAGCAACGATATCGGCAGCAAGCCCGCCGCGCAGGTTCGCTTCCTGGCAAACCACAACGCGGTTTGTTTTCGCGATAGAGTTCATCACCGTTTCGTAATCGAGCGGAAGGATGGAGCGCAAGTCGATAACCTCGCAGCTGATGCCTTGTTTGGCAAGCTCTTCTGCGGCGTTTTGCGCGCGTATGCTCATCATCGAATAGCTGACGATGGTGACGTCTGTGCCCTCGCGCCGAATAGCGGCTTTGCCGAAGGGTACGATGTAGTCTTCGTTATCCGGCACTTCGCCCGTGATTTGGTAGCTGCGTTTGTGCTCGAAGAACATGACAGGGTTGTCGTCGCGGATTGCCGCTTTCAGCATACCTTTCACGTCATACGGCGTAATCGGAGCCACTACTTTTAACCCCGGTATATGGTTAAACCACGCTTCAAACGACTGCGAATGCTGCGCTGCAACGCCGCCTCCTGCGCCAAACGGTGCTCGTATCACCAGCGGCATGTTCACTTTTCCGCCAAACATGTAGCGCATTTTTGCTGCCATGTTGACAATTTGATCCGTGCACAGCGTCAGCCAATCAGAATAAAGTATCTCGACTATCGGCCGCAGACCGGTTGCTGCCGCACCAACGCCCGCGCCTGTGAACCCGGGTTCCGAAATCGGCGTATCTTTCACTCTCTTGCGTCCAAACTGATCGAGCAGCCCGAGCGTAACACCGAACGGACCGCCGCGCACAGCTATATCGCAACCCATTATAATCACTGTTGGATCTATTTCCATCTCTTCTCTAAGCGCATCGTTAAGCGCTTGTCTTACTGTTATTTCACTCATTTTTATTCCTCTCAAAAGTCTATATAATCACTTCGCCGTTTGCGTAAATATCGTCGTACAACGTATCTGCAGGCGGCTCTGTGCACTCGTTTCTCGCATACTCGACAGCCGCTTCGATTTCGTCCTTTGCGGTCTGCTCGATTTTGTCTACCTTTGCTTGGCTGAACGTTTCGCTGTCCACCAAATACTCTTTTAAGCGCTCTACAGGGTCGGCCGTCCAGCAGTCGGAGATTTCGCCTTGGTCTCTGTATGCTTGGTCGTCTGCCACAAAATGACCGAGTATCCGCAAGTAGCGCGCTTCGATTAGCGTCGGCCCGCCGCCTTTTCTGGCTTTGTCCACCGCTTTTTTAACTGCAGAGTACACATCAAATACGTTGAAGCCGTCTACCTGCACGCCTTCTATACCGTAGCCGATGGCTCTCTTGTACAAATCCTGCTCTTTCGTAACCCATTCCAATTTGGTCGCGATGGCGTACTGGTTGTTTTCTATCAAGAAGATGACGGGCAAATTCCACGCGGCCGCCATGTTGATTGTCTCGTGCCAAACGCCTTGGTTTGTGCCGCCGTCTCCGTGGAAGCAAATCGCAACAGTGCCGTTGTCTAGCACGTCGCTCGACAACGCTGCGCCGAGTGCGTGCGGCATGCCGCTGCCGACGATGCCCGTTGCGCCGAGCATCCCGATATCGACGTCCGCAATGTGCATCGAGCCACCTTTGCCGCGGTTAAGCCCCTCGTACTTTCCAAAAAGCTCTGCCATCATGGCTTTGGTGTCCGCGCCTTTAGCGAGCGTGTGTCCGTGCCCCCTGTGCGTGCTGGAGATAAAGTCGTCCTTCGTAATCGCTTCGCACGCACCGACCGCGATTGCTTCTGCTCCGATGTAGGCATGTGCCAAACCGTAGATTTCGCTTGCCATCCACAGCTCTTTTACGCGGCTGTCAAACGCGCGAATTGCGCACATTTTGTACAGCATGTCTTCCTGCTTCTTTTTGCTGAGTCCGCTTGGTGCTTTAAGCGGTTTTAGACCCGGCAGCAGCGTTTTCATGTTTTTGCATATATTCTTCATTGTTACTCCCTCGTATTCGCTTTGATTATTTTCTTACTTCAATGTCGGCAAGCTTTTCGTAATACTGTATGATACCGCCGTGATCGTCGCCAGCTTTGCCGTCTACCTTAAGCGCTTGCATAATTTCCATTACGCCGGCAGATAACGGAACGGGTACGCCCACTTCGTGCGCTGTGTCGAGCGCGTTTTGCAGGTCTTTGATGTGCAGCTCGATTCTAAAACCCGGTTTGAAGTTACCTTCTAGCGCAAGCGGAACTTTTGCGTTCATCACCGTGCTGCCCGCAAGACCGCCTTTGATGGCGTCAAACACTTTCTCCGGGTCTACTCCTGCCTTTTTGGCCAATACAAACGCTTCGCCGACAGCGGCGATGTTAAGCGCTACGATGATTTGGTTTGCCAACTTGGTTGTGTTTCCGCTGCCGCTCTCACCGCAGTGCACGGCGCTTGCCCCGACAATCAAAAGCAGCTCTTTCACTTTGTCAAACGCGTCCTCGTCGCCGCCGACCATTATGGCGAGCGTTCCTTCGACCGCTTTTGGCTCACCGCCCGACACAGGTGCGTCCACGTAACTGACGCCCTTGTCCTTTGCTGCGGCGTAGCATTCCTGCGCTGCGAGCGGCGCGATAGAGCTGGTATCTACTATAATAAGCCCGCGCTTTGCGCCATCAAGCACGCTGTTTTCGCCCATGATGACTTCCTTGACGTGCGGGCTGTTTGGCAGCATTGTAAACAGCAGGCCGTTGCACAGCTGCGCTACCTGCTTGCATGTGGCTGCGGCTGTTGCACCCATTGCGACAAGCTCGTCAACCGGAGCTTTTGCAACATCGTAAACGACCAGGCCGTAGCCCGCTTTGATTAGGTTTTTTGCCATCGGCTTGCCCATTATTCCAAGACCGATGAAACCTACTTTTCCTTGTTTAAACATAGTGTTCTCCTTTATAAATTATAATTTTAGCTCAAAAGTTTCGCCCGGATCCATGATGACGGGCTTTACAACCGCGTTACCGGACGCGTCTTTCATGTTTTTCAGCAGTCGCTCGAACTCGATAACGTCCTTGTTGTCTTTGTTGGTATAGTGGCAGGCGATTGCGTAATCGAGGTTTAGCCATTGGCACGCCAGCGCCGCTTCGTATGGTGTCATTTCGCCCGTCAAAAACTCGGGCAGAAAGTCGAAGCAGTTTTCGATGGTGACGTTGATGAGCCCGATGTCGGGGTCGTGCAGCTCGCCAATCAGCTTCATGTCGCCAAACAGCGCCGTGTCGCTCGCGTTGTAGATTTTTACGCCGTCCTCGGTGTAGATAACAAAACCCAGCGCGAAACCGTCGAGCGCAGTGCCGTCCTTCAATCGCACGGACGAGCGGTGCATGCTTTGCACGGGGCGTACTTTGATGCCGACCTCGCTGACCATCAAACCCCAGACTGTGATGGTGATGTTTGCTTCGGGGACACCCTGCTCCATCAGCAGCGGCTTGACCTCGCCGCCGCAAATCACTTTGCAGTTGTGTTTGATGGCAATCTCTGCGGCGTCTTCCATATGGTCAAACGCGCCGTGGCTTACAATAATCAAATCGATCGGTGGCAGATCCTTTGCTTTTAACGGACTTGAATCGTTATTGTTCAAATACGGATCTATCAAAATCTTGGTTCCCTTTGTCGAAGTAATTAAAAATGTGGAGAACCCCAGAAATTGAAATTTAGTAACGCTCATCGTATTTTTCCTCGCTTTCGTTTATCGATAAATCTAATTAATAAAAATATACCTGATTTGTATCATGTGGTGCACCGGCTTACGTGGACTCTCGAACAACAAGCTCCGACTTTAATACAACTACATTTTGCTTATCGTCGATACCCTCAACCCTTGCAACAAGGTTCTCAATACCCTTAACGCCGATACTCTGCTTTGGCTGGCGCATTGTTGTCAGCGGTCTGCGAAGATACGCGGCAAACTCGATATCGTCATAGCCGCAGACGCGAACGTCCTTTGGAATCTTAAGCCCATATTCGAGAATCGCTTCCATTGCGCCAATGCCGAGGATATCACACCCACAAAAGAGTGCTTCCATTCGCTGTCCGCTTTCCAGAATGTTTCGGATAACTGTGTAGCCTTCCTGTATGTCCGGCTTTGTGTTGTAGACGAGCGAAGGATCGTATTTGATACCGTTATCCTTCAGCGCTGCGGTATAGCCTTTTAGCCGGTCGGCAGAGCTTGTTGACGCTTTGTCCATGTTAAGAAAGTGAATTCTACTGCTGCCCGTCTTTATAAGGTGATCCACAATCGCTTTTGAACCGGCGATATTATCGTTGCCGACAAACGGCGCTTTCTTGTCTTCGCTCCGGCGGATTAAAAACACATACGGTATGTTCAGCGAATCGAGATATCTGATGTCGCTGCGCTGCGTCAGCCTTGATGATGCAAGCAGCAAACCGTCGATTCTTTTGCCAATCAGCGTGTTAATCGCTTCCTTCTCGTTCTCTTTGTCCCTATTAGTGTTCGCGAGTATAATGTTGTAACCAAGCTGCGCGGCTTCCTCTTGCGCGCCTTTGATGACCGCGCCAAAGAAGGAGTGCGAGCTGTCTGAAACCACAAGCCCGAGTGTCTTAGTCTTGTTTACTTTGAGACTTTTTGCCACGATGTTCGGCGAGTAGTTCAGCCGCTTAGCGATTTCGTGCACTCGCGCCTGGGTGGCTTTGCTTGCCCCGCCGTGATTGTTAAGCACCTTTGAAACGGCGGCAGCCGAAATGCCCGCCTCCTGTGCAATGTCTTTCAATGTTGTGTTTTTGGCTGTTTTGCTCATGCTTACCACGTTTCCTTGTGTTGGTGTTTGCTATAGCTGCTTCATTTTTTCTATGAAGAAGTCCCGCATTTGTATCACTTCCGCAACGTTGTCAACCTCGTTGCAGTTCTCCCAGTCTACCCATATGAACTCTATGCCTAAATACCCGCTGTATCCTGTATCGTTCATTACCTTAAGAATTCGTCCGTAGTCAATCGTGTTGTTTTTATATGATGCTTGCAAGAAGCCTTTTGCCGCGCCGCGCGCATGAAAGTGCGAAGCGTGTTTGATGAGAGGCTCAGTGTCGCTGTCGGGCATGCCGAGCTTTGTGAAGTGCGTGTAATCTAGCGTTAATGTTAGCCCAGGTACGTCGCGTATGAGCTGCTCTGCCGACTTAGGATCGGGCACAATTGACCCGATGTGCGGCTCTATCGAGAAAGTGAGACCTTGCTCTTGCGCTTTCTCGCACCGCCATGCAATTTCTTCGCACGCGCGCCCGTATGACATGTCACTGGGTTCCTCATCAAAGTATACCCCCGGCAGACCTGTCGTGTGCCCGCCTTCACATATGTTGGTAAACTCCAATGAGTCAAGAAACCATGCGCGCGCTTTCTCGCGAATCTTGGCGTTGGGGTGGTTGCTTGCCATTGGCACAAAATCTGCATGACATTGCAGAAAGATGTCAGCAGCTTTTAAATTGTTGTCAGCTAGTTTGCCGTGCAGCTCTTTCGCGTTTTTGCCAGTGTCCGCAAACATGTCGGACGGCCAAAGATGCGAGCGTCCTTCGAACAAGCCGATGTCTATACCGTCAAGCTCGAGCAGCGATATCAGCGTCAGCACTTTGTCGTGCTGCAAAAGCGGAAATGTGAAGTCTGCGCCCGCTAGCATAAGTTTCATGATCCCCCCTATCCGACAAACATTCCGCCGTTTACGTCTAGCACAGCGCCCGTTATAAAGCTTGCGCTGCTTGACACCAGGAACACTGCCGCGTTTGCGATATCCTCGGTTGTGCCAAGACGACCCAGCGGCATTGAAGTGCGAAGTGCCTCCAGCTTCTCGGGTGCTATTGATTTTATGATGTCCGTTTGCGTGGTGCCCGGTGCGATTGCGTTTACGTTGATATTGTATTTGGCTAGCCTGTTTGCAAAGCCGTACGTCAGTCCGATGATGCCGGCTTTTGATGCGGAATAACCAAGACCGTTGGCAATGCCGCCCATACGCCCTGCCACCGACGACATGTTGAGAATGCTGCCGCCTTGCTGCTTCATGTGCGGCAGAACCTGCTGGGACATAAAGAAGACGCTTTTTATGTTGACATCCATTATGTTGTCCCATTCGGGTTCGGTGACTTCCTCTATCGGCGTGGTGTGCAAAATGCCCGCGTTGTTGACCAGAATGTCGATTCTGCCGAACGCGTCCGCGACCGCCTGCACGCTACTTTTTATATCGTCAACGCTGCGCACATCGCATTTAAAAAACTGCGCCGTGCCACCGTTTGACTCGATTTCGCGCACGCAATCAGCGCCACTCGCTTCATCAATGTCAAAGACGGCTGCCTTTGCGCCCTGCGTGCTTAGCGCCTGCGCTATTGCTTTGCCTATTCCTTGCGCACCGCCTGTTATGATTGCTACTTCGCCGCTGAAAAGCATATACTCACCTCGTAAATTTCACTCGTGTTTACTCGTGTTTGCTTGCGTCCCACTCTGCGCACCCGAGATACCCGCCGTCGATAATCAGCGAAGTCGCCGTGACGCCCGAGCTATCCTCGCAAGAGAAGAACAGGCACGTTTTTGCGACGTCTTCGGGGTATAGCTGCTTGTTGATGGGCACGCGCGTCAGTCGTTTTTTGTAATGCGCATCCGGATCGTTTTCCGCGTTCAAGTGCTTCATCAGCATTGGCGTTTCTGTGATGCCCGGGCACACACAGTTGCAGCGGATGCCGTATCGCGCATAGTCAAGACCTATTGACTTGGACAAGTTTAGCACCGCGCCTTTGGATGTTGTGTACACAGGGGTAGTGTCTTGCCCGACAAAGCTCGATATCGAACCGAGGTTTACAACGTAGCTGTGCTCGTGAGTGGAAAGGTAGGGAAACGCGTATTTGAACGACAGAAACATGGAGCGCACGTTTACGTCCATCACATAATCCCAGTCTTCAATCGTGTATTCGTGCAGCGGTTTGATGTCCACGATGCCGGCGTTGTTGATGAGAATATCGATCGTGCCGTAACGCCGCACCGTTTCTTCTATAGAGGCTTTGATCTCGCGCTCGCTGCGAACATCGCACTTGTAGAAAAACGCCTGTCCGCCGAGCTCTTCGATTTCCTGCGCGATTTTCTCACCCTCGGGCACAGTTCGCCCAATCATAGCGACCTTTGCGCCTTCCTTTGCGTACAGGCGCGAGATGCCTTCACCAATACCTTTGTTTGCGCCGCTTACCCAAGCGACTTTTCCTTCTAATTTACCAGCCATAAAACAACACCATTAATGCCCTTTCATAGTTCATTTGAAAAATACTTCTATAGTTTGCCGTCAATCAGCTTCTCGAGCTGATGCATGTAGTACAAGAAATTATCGAAGCTGACATCCGGCGGCACGGAATGATCGAGCCATGGGATGAAACCGCCTTTATCCAGCATCGGCGCAATGCGCATGATTTCTGCGTCGATGTCTTTTGGCCCGGTGATGAGCGCGCGCTTGTCGATGCCGCCCATCATCAGCAGGTCGTTGCCGTACTCCGCTCTGAATTTGTTGACGTCCATACCTGCCTGCACCTCGAAAGGAAGCACGCCGTTTACGCCCGCCTTTAACCACAACGGTACAAGCTTGGTGACGTCGCCGTCGCTGTCCACTATGATGATGTCGCAGCCTTTTTTGCGCAGAAAGTCGGTTACTTTCTTGTATCTCGGAACTAAATACTTATCAAACAGTTCGGGAGAAATCAGCGGACCGTTTTTGAAGCACATATCCTCCCAGAAAACGAAATAGTCAAACTGAACGTCGTCCCAAATGCGGTCAATAATGCGAATCATGGCTTCGACCTTGGCATCCAATACTTCTTCGATAAAAGCGATGTCGTCATAGAACAAAACCGAAAGTTCTTCCACTCCGAAGAGATTACGAAGCGGTCCATAGAAACCGCCTTCTCTGTCTGCCCACATGCGCAGCGGTACCTTGCGGTCTTTCCAAAGCTTGCACTTATCGTCCCAGTTTTCGGGGAATCTATCTTCGAAGTTTAGCTCCCAGCGATATAGGTTTTTGCGAAAATCCTCTTTGGTTTTAATAGGGAAGTCGAGCCAGTGCGGCATAGAAGTTTCTCTGCCTTCTTTCAGCTCACTCATGATGATGCCTTCGTGATTCCTAAATGTGATTGTGCGCTCATCCTCTTCGATAACCTTGTATTCGAAGCCGGGAGAAAAGCCGTAGTAGATGCCAACTTCGTCCTGTCTGTCGCAGCCAAAGTAGTCCCAGAAGTTTAGAAACCCGGCACCGCCATGCTCTCCGACAAGCTCAGTCGTCATAGAGGTGTACCCTTCGCTCTCCCACCTCTTCCAAGTGGTTGCCCATACATCGAGCGGCGGCCAAAACGGTACGCGGTCGACGGGCTTGAAGCGCATGGTGTTTAAAAATCTCTCTCTTTCATTCATGTTTGATACTCCTTTATAATATGTCGCATTCGCGCAATCAATAGGACTTATTAGGATAGACTTACTGTAAAATTGGTTAATCGTTTAACCTGTATATTATTCTATTCTATATAAAATGAGAAAACCCTTTATTTATTTTCAATAATGTCGATTTTTTTATGCGCGTAGAAAAGAGCATTACGGGCAGAGAGCTCAATTGGTGATATAAATAATCGATAATTGCATCGGAAAACCGGACAGGGGAAATTTTTTTAATTAAGTGGATGCGCATCGCGGAGAGCTGCGCGTATATTTTTCTAAAAAAAATGAGTAAAAGAGCGAAAATATATGCATAAAAATCAAAAGACTTTGAAAGAAGTAGCTATTGTCAGCAAATGCGAATAAAATATATCTAATCAATTGTTACGGTCGATTATAGGGTTTCATAGTCGAATATGAAATTTGATTTTTTTTAGAGTATGGGTTATAATACTCAATACTCCAGGGAATACCGAAAAGGTGATTGCACTGAGTGGAAGCCACCGTACGAGAGTGCGGAAGCGAAAGGGCGACTAAGCCGACACGAAAGTGAAAGCGGGTCGCAACTCGAACGGAAGATTCGAGATTGGACAGGATATGTTGGTAAGGATTTTATTCGGACCGACGTTGACAGGAAGATTAAGAGACTGATGTGAGATTAAAGAATTTTGCTGTAAATGGTGAAAGCGAGGGAATTGATTCTTTATAAGGGTTCGCTGGAGTATTCTATTTATACGGCTGATATACGGGCTGTATTTTTTTTATTCGCGAATATCTCGCTCTATCTGTCTACTTCTACGATATACGGCAGATTCCGCCATTTTTCGTCTATATCCATACCGTAGCCCATCAGCCACGTATTTGTGACTCGAAACCCTTCGTATGCGATTGGGCCGTCTATAATCTGCTGATCGTGGTTTATGAGCAGCGTGGCAACCTTTACGCTCTTGGGTTTGCGCGCCTCAAAGTTTTGCACGATGTAACCGATGGTCAGCCCTGTTCTTATAATGTCCTCTATAATCAAAACGTGCTTGCCCGAGATGTCGATATCAAGGTCCTTCGTAATCCTGACCGCGCCCGTTTCCTGCGTGGAGTTTGGGTACACACCGATGGATATAAAGTCGATTTCTATGGGCAGATTGATTGCTCGCGTTAAGTCGGCAATGAAGTACATGCTGCCGTTTAGCACGCTAACTAAAACGAGCTCCTCCCCCTCGTAGTCTTTTGCTATCTGTGCCCCAAGCTCGGAAATTCTTGTTTGCAGCTCCTGCTCGCTTATCACAACTCTTTTGTATTTGGGTGTGCTCATTATTTGTCTCCTCTGCTCAGGTTAAAACGCTCTACCAGCGAATGAAAGTCTTTCTTGTAGACGATTTTGATGTTTATATTAGGATAAAGCTTTTTTAGCTTTTTCACCTTCCTGTTCTTGTGCGTCACATACTTTTGATTCATGGTTGTCAGCTCAATATACGTGTCAAAATTGGTGAGGAAAAAATCGGGGCTGAAGGCAGATGTGACATTGCCCTCTGCATCCCATTCTATAGGGAAGGTTTTGGGCTCGTATTTCCATTCGATATGATACATATCAAGCAGCTTGGCGAACTCGACTTCTGCTTGGTTTTTTAATTCAACATCTGTCGGGCTTTCTGTGACTATCGCATCTGTTTGCGCTTCGCGCGCATCCAACGCGCTGGCTTCTCTCTCCTCTATAACGGACAGTATTGCTAAAACCGCTTCCTCAACTGAAATGTTCCCTGTATTTATAATTATGCTGTAGTAGAGTGGGTCGGTCAAGTCTTTATCAAAAAGTGCTGTGATAAATCTGCGCTGCTTTTTATCGGCTTTCGTGAGGATATTATCCGCCTCATCTTCCGACACGTGGTACTGCTCGATCACTCTTTTGATTCGCACTTCGCGGGGAGCGACAATCCGAAAGTGCAGTGCGCCCGGCTCGTCTGCAAAAAGCATCTGTGTGCCAAAACCAGCCAAAACGACTGAGTTGTTTTTTGCGTACTCGTGAAGTGATTTATCGATGTAGTCCAAGAATGTTGATTTGCCTTTGAAGGGTTTCAAATAGTGCTTGGCACTGCTTCGCAGCATGTTAAGGTCGTGAGGGAAAACAACGTCAGGCAAAAACTCGACCAGGAGCTTTTCCCTGGTGACGAGCTCATAGTCTAGGTGTTGCGAAAGTTCTATAGCAATCTCGTCTCCAAGACTGTATGGCTGCCGAGACATCGTGATAACCGACAAAATTCTACCTCCGTTTATGGTATCATTATACCACATATGCGCGTGATTAATATGGGCAAACAGTTAAGTTTTAAAAAATGTTAGATTATCTGCTACAACGCGGATTAAGCGATTCAATTTGGTTACAGCATTTTGGGTGTGTTAATGTTTAGAAATCCGCTCGTCAGCGCGGAAGCCGGATTGTTTAGAGTTAACCGCAAAAAAAGAACGCCTAGCAAGTTAAGCGTTCTTTGTGTATGCTTATATATGATGATTTTTTTGGGCTGGTTCGCATTCAGCGTCTTAGATTTTAAGCTCCTGCCCTTCGCGCCCGTAATCGTCTTCGTGTCGGATCTGGTCCTGCTCGCTCCACTGCCCAAAGCATACAACGAGCATTCTAAAATCGCTCTCGATTGCCCAGAACCTGTGCTTAGCGCCCGGCTCTATCATAAACTCCTCGTGTGCCTTTGGTCGATAAATCTCTCCATCGATTTCAAGATATGCACCGTCGTCCAAAAAATGAAACAGCTCATAACGCACATCGTGTGAGTGCAGGCTCGCCCTGTGTCCGGGGCGAATGTGTGTGAGGTCCACAGAGCATCGTTGGTTTCGGACAACCATGTGGATGTCGCCCCAAGGGCGCACTGATTTGACGGTTTTTTGGCCATTGCGGGGATCCGAATCGTTCATGTTTGTTGCCTCCGTTTAGGTTTATATGTCGATGACCGTGCATTATTATAGTACTGAGCGTTGGGTAATGTTATCACCCAACGCTCTTTTATTTTGCTTTTGTGTTTGTCTACAGTCCGCAGGACTTAAGATATGCTACGCTCTGCTGCAGCATCTCCGGTGGACCACCAATCTCAAGTGTAGATGCGTGAATCTCTTTTCTGTCTTTCAACACGTCCACAACGCCCGCGATGTCGATAACGCCGTCGCCGAGCGCGATGGTCGAGAATCCGCAGCCAAACTGTTTGCCGCGACGCTCTACATATTCTTCGCCAAGGTCTTTCCAATGCACATGGAATATCTTGTCCTTGAAGTATTTGGCCATCTCGACGGGGTCAGTTCCGCCCAGCCACGAGTTGCCCGTGTCCATGTTCACACCGAGAGACACCGGGTTGCCAAGCAGGTCCATGATGTCTTGAATGCCTTGAATTGTGTCGGTGATTGGACCGTGCGGCTCGAGCAGTATGTTTACGCCCATGTCTGCCGCCATCTGGCAAGGAGTGTACAATTTTTCTGCAATCGTGAATATTTTCTGGTCGTATGATAAGTTCTTTGCCCATTCGCTGTGCGGCTCATTCTCTGTAGTCACGCAGTCACGGATGCCTATAGCCGCAGCATACTTGATGCCCTTCATGATGCCCGCTGTCTGCAATATTGCAGGGCTGCTCGGCTCCATCAACGAGCCGTGCACGCATACTGTCGAAGGGGTAATGCCGTACTTCTCGAACAACCTTTTTGTGTCATGCGGGTTACCGTCAAGGCTCACAGTTGCTGCAAGTCCGGCTGACCCAAACATGCTACTGCCCTCATTAACGTCGGTGATGTCTGCGCAGTCAAACCCCGCTTCTTTTGCCAGCTGGAGCTGCCGTTCTACGCCCGTATATGGTTCCAATGCTAAAAATACGCCTACGTTCATTTTTCGCCTCCTATATTAATCGTTGTTTAAATAGATGCAGTGATTTCCGCAGTGCATACAATGATCTCTGCAGTCCTTTGAATTCTTATCATCTGACTCGTTTTGCTTTGGTTTTTTCGCGCCGATGTCATCAGATGTTTTCTTTTCTGCACTATCGCTGCTTTTACCTTCAAGATTTGGTTTTTTTGTGTTATCCATATTGTTGTTTCTCATTTTCTCACACTTTTTATGATACCAATGATTTGCCCAAACGTGCCATGCTTTGACATAGACATGGTGCGGTTTATCGTTTTTGTTTTCGGACACTACGAAGTAAGGTATTATATTATGATTGCGCTAGAGTCCGTTGCCGTCCTCGTCTTCCCACTGAGAACACGATCACACTCTAAATAACGTTATGATGGGGCCCAAACATAATTCGGACCCCACCACTAAAGTTAATTATTTTTCATTTTGTTGAATACCTGCTGGTGTATTCAAGTTTTTATTGAGGTCTGCCCAAAGGCAGACCTCAATATGTTCTATGTTCTAGTTTGCTGCCATGTACGCATCGAATTTCTCGTCAAATGATGCAAACAGCTCAGTGTTCGCTAGGTAGTTCTCTTCATAGTCAGAAAGCTTCCACATGAACTCATCATTTGCGCGACCTTCGAGATAGTCTGAAACTGTCCAAGGAACAGCTGTTTCTACGTTTTCGCCTGTCAAAACTGCTGCCGGCATAATCTGTATATACTGCTCGAACGGAGTTCCGTTAAAGTGAGCGATCATCTGCTGGATGCAAAGGTCAGCATTCAATGACGGTGGGTTCGGGCTTGTTGCTGCCAAAGTACCGTCTATAAGGTTTGGCCATGCATCATCTTTACCGTTAGCTGAAACAATAACTTTGTCTGTGATACCCTGCTCTTCTAGTACCTGGAGGCAGCCAAAGAATGTTTCTTCGTTGCAGGCAAACAGCACGTCAAAGTCGCCGTTTGGTCCAGCAAGCAAGTCTTCCATAATTGGAACAGCCAAAGGTCTCTGCCACTCTGAACTTGCTGTCAGAATTGCCGGGTCCATGCCTGCTTCTGTAAGAGCCAAATCAAATCCAACGATTTCGCCTTCTGCAGGTCCTTGTCCTAGGAATCCAGGAATATTAACGATTTTCTTTGCATCCGGATAGTTTTCCGCTACCCATTTACCAAGCTGATATCCCATCATAACAAAGTTGTCTGTAACGTGACCTGTCAGGTCTGTACCTTCGTTGATGTTTGGTTTTCCAGCGATAAAGAATATTGGAACGTCAGCTTCGTATGCAGCTTCGATTGATGCAGCAGAACCAGCCGCGCCAACTGTGATAACAGCTATAGCGTCAATGCCCTGTGCGATCATGTCTTGAACGTTTGCCAATTCTTTTTCTGGAAGATAGTCAGAGTTAACTTCGGTTACTACGAAGCCAACTGCTTCGCCGATAGCTTTAAAAGCATCACCGAACTGTGCATAATAGTCATCAGGACCTGCATTGATAAATCCAATTTTCTTTCCTGTGATATTATCCAATTCCTCTTCCATTTCAACGTCCTGATCGTCTGCAGGTGCCGGGTCAGCAGCAGGTACGCATGCTGCAAATGCAAACACCATTGCGAGTGCCAACAATATTGCTAGTATTTTTTTCATTTTTCTTCCTCCTATTTTTTTTTACCAACAGGTAATTTTTTTGCATCAAAGTTCTGATGCTATTATTAACCAATCATTCTACCGTTAGGCTTTCTTCTTAGCTTTCTTAACGGTTCTCAGACTGCTATAATAACCAATAAGTACTGCGCCAATAATCAGCAGACCTTTCATGATGTATTGGAAATGCGGCGACACGCCAAGAATATTGAGCGCGTTCGACATAATGCCGAGTAACACAACTCCTATAACGGTACCCCAGACGTTACCTTTACCTCCGGCCAGTGCTGTACCGCCGACCACAACCGCCGCGATGACGTCAATTTCTTTACCCATCCCCATAATGGGGCTGCCAGTGCCGAGTCTTGACAGCAATGTCATGGATGCAAGAGATATAAATAGTCCGTTAATTCCATAGATCAACAGTTTAAAATTCTTCACATTGATGCCGGCAAGGTACGCAGCATTTTCGTTACCGCCAACTGCGTATACGCGTCGACCGAATTTGGTGTATTTGACCACCAGCCATACGATAAAAATTAGTAGTACAAACAAGATTACAGGCACTCTCAATGCAAACTGTTGAGAATACTCTAGTCCCTCACCAATTGTAAATACCTTGCTTCCCAAAAACTCAAATCTTCCTATTATTGTGATTTCTCTGCCGTTTGTAATCAGGTATGTAAAGCCTCTGTAGATACTCATAAACCCGAGAGATATGATAAACGGTTCAAGTTTGGTTCTGGAAATAATGTAGCCCATCAGCAGTTGTAGTCCAACTGCGGCAAGGATTACTATAACAACTACAATCGGTTCGCTTAGCCCTACATGTCTTATCAGGGATGCAAATCCAGCTCCTAGGAAACTCATCATCCAGCCGACCGACAAGTCGATACCGCCGGATACCATGACCAAATTCATGCTCAGCGCGAAAATGCCTGTAATTGCCACTTGCATGAGAATGTTTGATAAATTTCTCGGTGATACGAAGTTATTGGTGCCATACACAATAAGCTCTATGACTATAACGACTGCTATAATCGCTACTAATACCAAAAGAATCGGTGTGTTGTCGTGGTGCCCTGCTCTGCTCATAGGACCACGCCAAAATTTCCCCATAGGGCCACGCGAAACTTTACTGAAAAACTTTTGCCCTGATTTCCCTTCAGTATTTGATGTTCCTACTCTTTTCCTCTCATTTCTCCCCATTACATGCTACCTCCGATTGAATGATTCAATATATTTTCTTCTGTAATTTCTTCCTTATTGTCGATCTCTGCTACCATCTTTCCGTTACGCATAACCATAATGCGATCGCTCATGGCAATAAGCTCGGGCATGTCTGAAGATACCATGATGATACTCTTACCATCTTGGAGCAGACCCGTCATGATCTTATATATCTCTTCTTTTGCGCCAACGTCGATTCCTCTTGTTGGTTCGTCAAATATGAATATGTCTCCGACAGTTGCAAACCATTTTGCCAAGACGACCTTCTGTTGGTTTCCACCCGATAAAAACATCGCTTTTTGGTATACGCTTGGCGTAATTACGTTCATCGCCTTTACATACTTCTTTGCCAGCTTGACATCAGCAGCGGGTGTTGCGAAAGGCTGCCGCGATTTAGCATAACTTGCGATAACCGTGTTTTGAGCAATCGAGTGTATTAAGATGAGTCCAGAAGTCTGTCTGTCCTCGGTAATAAAACACATATGATTCGCGATTGCGTCCAATGGATTTTTGATTTTCACTTTTTTACCGTTGATCTTTATTTTACCGGTATCAGCACGCGCAACACCAAATAAAAGCTCGGCAAGTTCTGTCCTGCCCGAGCCGACCATACCGGCTATGCCAAGCAATTCGCCGGAGCGAACTTGCAGTGATGCATTTTTTACGCCGTTGCCGGACATGTTTGATGCTTCGAATACGATATCGCCGATTTTTGCTTCGTCTCTTTTGTAGAATGCCGAAACATCTCTGCCGACCATGTCGCGGATAAGCTGCTGTTCAGTTAAGTCTGCAATTTCATAAGTGTTGATTTTTTCGCCGTCCCGAATAACCGTAACGCGGTCTGCAATCTTAAACACTTCGTCAAGATGATGCGAAATGTATATGATGCTTATTCCTTCGGCCGAAAGCTTTTTGATGATGCCGAGCAAATGCTCGATCTCTTTTTTACTGAACGACGCTGTGGGTTCATCGAGAATCATAATCTTTGATTCTTCAATGAAAGCACGCGCGATCTCTACCGTTTTTTGTGCCCCGCTCCCCAGAAGACCAACGTTATCAAAGGGCGAGATGTCTGAATGTAAGAACTCCAAGACCTCTTTTGTCTTCGATACCATCTTTGCCTTGCTTACCATTGGCCCCGGACCAACTTCGTTTCCGGCAAACAGGTTCTCGAATACCGGTAATAGCGGGTATAAATTGTGCTCTTGATATATCGTTTGAATCCCAAGCTTCATCGCTGACCTTGGTGTCATAACGTCGATTTTCTTTCCTTCTACAATTCTCGTGCCTTGGTCAGGTGTATATGCCCCTGAGAGCATTTTAATCAGCGTAGATTTACCTGCGCCGTTTTCGCCGCAAATACAGTGGATTTCTCCCTTTCTCAAATCAAAGCTAAAGTCATCAAACACATCAACACCCGGGAATGATTTCTTTATATTGTTCATTTCAAGAATTAGCTCTTTTTGCACTTTCCTACCTCCTGATAAACTTATCTTAAACTATTTAATAAACATTATTATAGATGACTATGACACTAACAGTCTTCCCAGCTTTGCTATCCCGCTTTGGATTGGCTTGGAAGTTCTTGATTTGCATCGCCATTTAAATTCCCTATCAATGCACCCTGCTGCGCTTCCTCAATTACCGAGGGTGTTTTATTCGTTATCTCATTATAATGCCATATTGCTTATCTTTTTAAAGCTTTCAATCGCCGAGCTATCAATGTTTCTTTCTGGCTCTGATGACCAAGCAGTCTTTTCACACTAAACTTTCCCACAATATTTCTACTAATTATAACCCTTTTCCAGCTTTATTTCAACACTTAAACAAGGATTCAGATGCTAATAATGGTTTTGCATACTGCTTTTATTCGTTAATTAGTAGTCTAAAGTGCTATATCCCCTTTTTTTTCACCATTATATTCCATTTTTTTACAATCACCTCGCCGAGCACTCTAAAACCGTTCACAAACCGGCTGTGGTTGTTTGTAAAAAAAGAGCCACTGCAAAACGTGTAGTGGCTCCGTTTCGCTCTCCGTTATTTGATTAACCCTCCAAGATACTCAACGCTTGCGCCGATTTTATCGTCAGTGCCGCTGCACTCGATCGACAGGTCGCCGCTCCAGTTGTTCTCGATGAGATATTCAACGCAGGCTTTGATATTGTCCGCGTTCACGCCTTCGCCAATTGCTACTTCGCTGCATGGTATACCAGTGTCTTCGCCGCGTACCAACGCCGCCAGACCAGCATCCACGTCTTTGACGTGCGCATGTGTCATGTATTTGTAGAACTTCTTCATGTACTCGAGAGGATCTTTGCCCATGATGAACGCGTTGCCGGTGTCCATGTTAAAGCGCAGATATTCCGAATCGAAGTGCTCGAATAGCTTGGTCATAAACTCTTCGTCACCGGTGTACGGTCCGTGAGGTTCGATATTGATAATAATATCGTAGTCCTCAGCCCACTTGAGACATTCCGCATAGTTGCGTATGGTAATCTTTAGGACTTCGTCTTTGGTGAGATCCTGCGCGATGTTTCCGCTGTCGGTGGTGTCAACCTTAGGGCAACCGAGGTCTTTAGCAAAGCGGATGCTCTGCTGTACGTATTGTACGCCATATGTGCTGCCGTCAACACCCATCATCGGGTAGCTGCCGTCAATCTGCGAAATCTCTAGACCCATAGAGTCGCAATAGCGGCGGATGGCAATCGGGTTCTGTCCGAGGTTGAGGCTTGGCTCATACCCCATGGCTTGAATAAAATATTGACCGTGAATAATTCCGGCTTCGACAAAATCGAGTTCATACTTTTTGGCAGACTCGCAGCCAGCTTCAAAGCTGCCCGAGAGCGTTCTCCAGTTGTCTGTGTGCATACCTAATCTAATCATTGTTTCTCTCCCTTCATTTAATAGAAATTTTATGAAACGAGCAAAATTATATAACACGTATTTGGTAATACGTATTATTTATAATCGTTTATATATTCATTCGATACACGCTACTTCGACATCATATCATGAACCTCCTGCAAATAAAAGTGTAAATAGCGATAATTTATGAGAAAAACTTAAAATATTCGTATGTTATGGTTCTAGCTTTCAATATAAGTGAGAATTTCCATATACTTGTACGCTCGTTTGTATTAAGGATATGCGAATGATATAATGAGCGCATAATTGAACCGAAGGGGGCTTAAGTGGGAAGAGTTGTTGATGAAGTTAAGGGACTGTACACGATCATTACGATTGATGAGTTTAGGAAGACGCCCGAAGTTGAGTTTATGGTGATTGGCGAGCCGTTTCTCCCAAGGGTTGATGGCGTTGATAAAGTGCTGCACCAACCAAATGCGGTTTCTCCGGGTATCGACGGGAGCGGTGAGAGAACGTGGTATATGCACCCAGCTCAAGATGACAATCTGCTGGTAATGCAAGGCGAGCGAAACGTGCAGATATATACCAAGGAACACGGCAGAATTGAGTCGTTCAAAATCGCTTCTGATTGTGTCTACAAAAACGGCGAGCTGGTGTGCCAGGGGAGCTCGATGCTTGTTTGGCCACGCGGCGTTTTCCACAGAATCACCAGCGGAGGGGAAGGTTCGATTACGGTCAACCTTGCTACTCGTTATGACGGTTTTGACATACGAACCAACTTTAATATTTATAATCTTGATACGAAGACCGGAGAGTTTTCTGTGCATCGATTTGGTCATGAGGACCAAAAATAATTACCGCTGCGTTATGCAACAGTAATTATCGGTACTAATAGTTTTCTTTATGCTATTTTTGGATTGTGCCTTTTTCGCACTTGTTTCCCCATGCATCGATAAGTTTATCATCTTGATAGATACATATGATTTCGCAGTTGTTAGAGCATTTGCCGCACTCTGCCCCGCGCGTAACAAAATCTATATCTGCGATTTCAAACTTGAAGTCATCTTCTGCCCTCGTTTTTCGGGCAAGTATCGCAACGCCGAGCGCGCCGATAAGATGGGAGTTTTCATCCACGGTGATCTCGTTTTCTACAGCTTCTTCGAACGCTTTGATTACACCGGAGTTTTTGCTGACACCGCCTTGAAAAACGATGGGCGGCGTTATTTTTTTGCCTTTGCCGACGTTGTTCAAATAGTTCGCGACCACGGCTTTGCAAAGCCCGGCGATGATGTCTTGCTTCGTGTGTCCCATCTGAGCTTTATGCACGAGGTCGGATTCGGCAAACACTGTGCAGCGCGCTGCTATCGGGGTTGGTCTTTTGGACGTGAGCGCAATCTCGCCGAATTGCTCTACCTTTACACCGAGCCGCTGGGCTTGGCTGGAAAGAAAAGCGCCCGTGCCCGCTGCGCATAGCGTGTTCATTGCGTAGTCGGTGACAAACCCATTATCAATGAGTATAATTTTTGAGTCCTGTCCACCAATTTCGAATATCGTTCGGACATTTGGGTAAAGCGATATTGTGCCGATTGCGTGTGCGGTAATCTCGTTCTTGACAATCGCCGCACCGGTAATAACGCCGATTAGTTTGCGCGCGCTTCCCGTGACACCGACCGCAGCGATGCTGTAGTCTTTGCCACCAAGCTGCTCTTTGAATATCGGAAGCAGTTTTTTTACGGCGCCGATAGGGTCACCTTCTGTCCAGATGTATTCGCTGGCGACGATGTTATTTTGCGCGTCTATTACAACGCCCTTTGTTGATATGGAGCCGATGTCGAGCCCGAGGTATAGTTTTGTGCTCATACTGCTTCCTTCCTCATTATAATCATGTCGTAGAACGCTTCGAGCCTCGTTTTTATGCCGATTTCGCTCGTTTGTGAATCGAAGCTGAAGTATAGTATCGGTATTTTGTAGTCTGAGCTTATGTTTTGCAGCACAGGTATAGCGTCGGTCTCGGGTGTGCATCCGAACGATTTTACGTGGATGATTCCGTCATAGCCTTTTTTGGCGAACTGCAGCGCTTTGTCTATCGTGTACATCGCCGTGGCGCCCATGTCGAACGTCACATAGTTCTTGATGTGTTCCTTGGCTTCGGGGCGAAAGTCGTGAATGACCGAGTTCGTGAGATTCATCCATCTATCGATTACGATGCCCATCGTTGCGAGTTCCTTCTCAATAAAGTGGTTGCTGAACGGCACCATGATTGTGTAATACTCGCCGATGACCCCCACCCGCAGCGGTTTTTTGGGTTTGTCCACTTCGATAGATTTGAATATGTTCATGTATTTGATGTAGTAGTTATAAAGCTCCTTCTTGGAGCGTATGCTTCTCATCTCCAGCAAAAAACGCTGGTGCGTGTGGTCAAACTCACCGGGGTTTCTCTCGAAACCGATATTTTTTCTGATGAAGTCTTCCGCCTCGTCAATATACTGAATCATCTTGAGAACTACAGGAAGCACCCGTGCGATGTTTTTAAGCGTCATATCGGGGTTTATTTCTTTTAGTATATTATAGAACGTAAGCGGCTTTGTGAGCTTTGTGCTTCCAATATTCACAAACCTAAAATCGTAACCGAGGTCACGCAGTATTTGCTCATGCAGCTCGCCGTAGTAATCGAGACGGCAAGCACCGCCCACCTGAACCAGCGTGTTTGCACCCGCTTCGAGTGATTCGATGTAGTTGCCTAGGTTATATTTGAAAGGTGTGCACACAAAATCGGGACTGTGCCTTGTCCCCAGCTCCAGCGTTCTGTTTGTAATTGGCGGCGGCACGATATAGTCTACCTCAATACCTGCGGTAAACAGAACTTCAAGCGGTACAAAATAGTTTCCAAGATGCGGAAATGTCGCTTTTACGTCAGTCAATTTCATCGCTCCTTTTAAACTTGATAATGTCTATAAAGCTCTCAAGCCTGGTCTCGAGCCCAGCGGTGCCTTCCTGCCCGTCGAGGATCAGGTTGAGTATGGGTTTGTCCTTTATTTTGCGGATTACGACCTCGTTTACCAATGAATCGGGACCGCACGGGAAAGTGGTCATCAATATGATGCCGTCCACCTTGTCTTTGTAGAGCGCGAGTGCGCCGATTAGCTCTTTGTTGAAAAGCCACGGAAGCGTTTTGCTAATTTCCTCTGACCTGACGAGCGCTTCTTTAGTATCGACAACGTGCCCAAAGATAGGCGTTGTGCCCATTTGCTTGAGCAGCCTTACGATTGGCTCTCCGATGTATTTGTCGAGAACCGTGTATCTGTGCGCAATGATCAAAATCTTGATGCCGTCCTTGTTAAGAAGTTTTAGCTGCTCGTTCTTGATTATATTCAATTGCGTTTTTTGCGTTTGCTTGGCAATAATGTATGCGTATAGACTTTGCGATTTGCTTTTCCCAAGGGCTACTCCCATTTTTACGAAAGCTTTGCGCTCGTTTTCTGAGTTGGTGGAATCTATGTTGTAGTTAATCAGTTTGAAGTCCGAATCGGTAAATGTGCTCATAACCAAATCATAAATTGCGTAGAACTTGGTGCAAACCTTTCCGGCTTTACCGAAGCTAGAAATTCTTGGCACCAAAATATAGTCGCATTTGCCCATGAGCCATGCGACATGCCCGAGATAGATTTTTGAGGAAAGGCACGCTTCGTCTACTGCATAGTTGATACCTTTGTTCAAAATATCCTTGTTCGTATCCGGACTTACGATATAGTTTATGCCCAATGTTTGAAAAAAGCTTTCCCAAAGATGAAAATATTTAAAGTATAATAGCGCTTTTGGTATTCCTACCGTCACCTTTGCGGGCTTTTCCCTGTCCGCTTTCATAATAAACATTATATAACATTTATACGCTGCAAGACAATGAAAATCTTTTTATTTAGATAAGAAACTCGTTTGTCGTGTGCTTTGCAGCCGGGTTTTCGATTAATGAGTGAATGCTGTTACAGTAACGCAGATAAAAATGAAGCGCTTTTATTTAGCCGGAATCGCGCTTATAGAGTGCACAGCGCTGCCATTTCGCAAGTATATCTTATAATTGTTAAAAGCCCGCAAAGATGCGGACTTTATTGATAATCTGATATTTTATAATCTGATAAGATGGAAAGCCTTCAACGTCAGCCATTCCTTTGTGTTTGAAGCCTGTTTAGCTCTTCCACCTGCGCTGCCATTTGCGCCATCACATCATCGACATTGCCAAACACGTATTTGAAAGCTTCTACAGCCGTGTCCATCTGCTCTTGTGTGTGCGTCGCGGTATAGCTTGTCCGCAGCATACACTCGCCGTTTTTGACAGCCGGCGGAATGACCGGGTTGACGTATACGCCCGCGTCGAACAGCATCTTTGTGATGAGGAAGGTGCGGGTCATGTCGTATGTGAACACAGGAATTATCGCTGTGGTCCCCTCAATAATCGGGATGCCCGCTTCTTTAAGCTTTGCGCGCATGTAGTTGCTGATTTCGATTAAGTCCTCTTGGCGCTGCGGCTCTGCCAGCATGATCTTTAGCGCTTCCATTGCCGCGGCCGCGTTGCCCGGCGGTATTGACGCGCTGAATATGAACGGGCGCGATTTGTGCTTGACGTAGTTGATGACCGCTTCGTCTGCTGCCATGCAGCCGCCCAGCGACGCAAGCGATTTGCTGAACGTGGTCATTATGATGTCAACTTCGTCCTCGAGACCAAAGTGCGATGCCGTGCCTCTGCCGTTCTTGCCAATCATACCAACGCCGTGCGCGTCGTCTACCATGAGAGTAGCATCATACTTCTTCGCAAGTTCCACGAGCTCGGGCAGCTTTGCGATGTCGCCGCTCATGCTGAACACGCCGTCCGTGATAATCAGTTTGCCCGCGTCTTCGGGAATTCTAGCTAACTTGGCTTCAAGCGCGTCCATGTCGTTGTGCTCGAACCGAAGCATTTTTTTTGCGAAGCTGAGTCTGCATGCGTCCACGATGCTTGCGTGGTTTTCTCCGTCGTTAAATATATAGTCGCGCCGCCCTACAAGCGAGCTGATTATGCCTAGGTTGCTTTGGAACCCTGTGCTGAAAGTCAGTGCATTCTCTTTATGAAAGAAGTCTGCAAGCGCGGCTTCAAGCTGCTCGTGAAGCTCGAGCGTGCCGTTGAGGAAACGCGATCCGCTGCAGCCTGTGCCGTATTTGTCGATTGCGTCTTTAGCGGCTTGCGCGGTGCGCGGGTCGTTGGTCAGTCCCATATAGTTGTTTGAACCTATCATTATGATGCGTTTTCCGTCCATCATTACTTCTGTGTCCTGCGCGGTTTGTAACGCGTGAAAATAAGGGTATAGCCCTGTTTTCTTTGACTCTTCCACCTCTGTATATTCATAGCACTTCTTTAGTATATCCACAAAAAATCTCCTAAGTCTTCAGTATTGTCTTCGCTTTTGCATAGCTTAGTATACCGATTTTGGGAGTGCCAAACAAGGTTTTTTGGCAACCGTCATACATATTTAATAAAATAAGCGGGGAGAATTGGTTTTTTGTAACAATACAAATTAATCCTGAATAATCGGATTCTTACACATAATAATAGAATTTGGTGAACATTATTCCCTCAACAATTGCCTTCATATACGTATTGCAAATGCTCTCGGGCGATAGCCGCCAGTTTGAATAATGATTTCAAATTGGTTGGCGGACGGTCGGTCATGTTGTACTGCGGGAAAAAGCGCGCAACGTGCAGCGGAATCTGCGGGTCGATATCGGCAAGCCAAGCCGCCATATCGCGCATCTGCTGCTCGCTGTCGTTTTCGCCCGGGATAATTAGTGTTGTGACCTCGACGTGACAGGCGGCTGCGGACAGCGCTATTGTTCGTTTGACCGTTTGCAGGTCGCCGCCGATGGTTTTATAGAAATCGTCATTGAACGCTTTTAGGTCGATGTTCATGGCGTGCACATATGGAAGCAGCGCCAAAAGCGGCGCTACGTTGATGTAGCCATTGGTGACCAGCACGATTTTCTGACCGAACTGCTTAGCGACAATTGCGCAGTCTCGCACGTACTCGTAGCCTACCAGCGGTTCGTTGTACGTAAAGGCGATGCCGATGTTGCCGTCCTTCTGCGCCGCCGCAGACCTTCGGACAAGCTCCTCGGGGGATACTAACACCGTCTTTGCGTGGAAATCGCTCATTGAGATGTGGTGGTTTTGGCAGAAGCTGCACGTTAGGTTGCAGCCAAAGCTGCCCACCGAGAGGATATAGCTGCCGGGATGGAAGCGCCGAAGCGGCTTTTTCTCGATTGGGTCAAGCGCCATTGCTGTAATTCGCCCGTAGTTGTCAGCAATTATGCTACCGTCAATGTTGCTGCGTGCACGGCACAGCCCCGTCTGCCCGATTTTCAGCTTGCAGCTGTGCGGGCATATTTCGCAGGTTACTGTGCTCATTTGTGACGCACCACCTCGAAGCGCTGCATCTCGTATTTTGACCGTGCGTCGATGCCTGCTTTTTGCAGCGCGATTTTCACCTGCTCGTCCGGCGTATCCACACCATCGAGGTTTGGCAGCAACAAACCGCTGCGAAAACCTTTTTTGACGATAACGCCGTAGCGCTTTTCGTCAAGCTCGTCCATCGAGCTGATTGGCTCAGCTTCGCCGAGAACATCCACGCTGTAGACTAAATCAGCAAGCTCGTCCGCGCTGACAGGGTCGAACCGCGGGTCGCCCGTGCCCGAGCTGACAGCGTTGGCGATAATCTCCTGCGCAATGGAATCCTTAGCGGGAGATGTCGTGCCGATGCAACCGCGCAGACGCCCGTGCATTTTAAGCGACACGAACACGCCTGCTTTGCGATGTGTCAATTCGGGTGCGAGTCCTTTCGGTACATCGACATATTCGCGCGTTTTTACGTATGTTTCGAGCGAGAGGCGCGCGAGCTTCACAAACTCGTCCTCGTCGCCTTGAATACTTGCAATTTTTTGTGTTTGCTGCGCTGCGTATTGCTTGCCAAAGCGACGGTTCTCGTCGTCACCCGACACCGAATATTCGCAAACGGCGTAACCCACGCCGAACGGTCCTTCGTATGACATGAAGTCTGTGTCGAGCGATTTGCCGTCGAGAGCGCCCGCCATCATTACAAAGCTGCGCAGTCCGCATTCTGCTGCCGCTTCGCAGAAAGACTCGTCGAAGCTCATCAGCTTTAAAAAGTCGGCTTGCTTCAGCGCGTCGGTTAATTGCGCATCAAAAGCAGGGCCTTGCTCGGCGTAACCGTACGGACCGTCTTCGGTCAGCTTGTGCGACAAGTCGCCGCTTGCAACTACCACCGTTTTTCGGTTAAGGTTTTGTGCGGATTGAGCGATGCATTTGCCGAGCTCGTAGTGCGCCCTGTAGCTGAGCCCCGAGACGCTGATGCGCACGATGCGGTAGTCTTGCGTGTATTTATTTATGAAGTACAGCGGTACCAGCGTTGCGTGATCGAGCGTCGCGTCCCGCTCTCCCATCATGCCGGCATTAATGTCTGCTTCGCCAGCACATATGGCGAGCTCGCTCGAAAAGTCGGTGTCGTAGTCTTTATAAATGCTGACGTCCTTTGCACCAAAGCAGCCAAAGCTTCCGCTTGCACCGATGCCGGGCGAGATGTGGATATAGTCGCCATACATCACGCTGTGCGGTGTGATAATTACCACCGTCTGCGGAGCCTCGCGCACAATCCGTTTAGCCGCTTCGTCAAACGCGTCGATGGTTTTCTGTATTTTCTTCTCCTGCCCTCTGCCTACTTGCGGCACTATAAGTGGCGGATGGGGCATAACGTATGCTTTGCTAATCATATTGATCACTTCCTTTGATGATATTATATCATGCGGCGAGTGAAATTTGCATTAAAAAAGCCCGATACATCGCTGCACCGAGCTTTCGCTTGCATAAGTGTGCTACTCGCCTTCGTTTAGCTCCAGACGCTCTCGAAGCTCTTGATCGGTGTCCAGCACGTTCATAAAACGTCCGACAACCTCTGCGTCAAACTGTGTGCCTGCGCCTTGAGTAAGCTGCCATTTTGATTCGAGTAATGAGAGTCTGCGACGGTAGTGCCGGTCGCTCATCATGGCGTCAAAAGCGTCCGCTACCGATATAATCCGTGCGAAAAACTCTATTTTCTCGCCCTTTATGCCGTCGGGGTAACCCTTGCCGTCGTAATGCTCGTGATGGTGACGAACGATTGGCACGATGTCTTGGAACATGGATACGGCGGAAAGTATCATCGCGCCTTTGATAGGATGCCGCTTGATTTGCTCGTACTCTGCTTTCTCCAGTTTCTGATTCTTTAGCAGAATATCGTCTGCTGTGCCGATTTTGCCGATGTCGTGGAACACGCCCGCGATACGCAGTTTCTCGCGGTCCTCATCGCCCAGCGCAAATGACTCGCCGATTTTGCTTGCATAGTATGCAACGCGGTCGCTGTGCCCTTGTGTGTATTCGTCCTTGGCATCAACAGCCAACCTGAGCACCTCAATGGTGTCCATATATCGCACTTTCAGTTGTGCGTAAGTGCTGTTGAGCTCTTCGTTTTTGGTGTTGACCAGCGAATGTAGAAAAGCATTGCTAATTGAAGAAGCAACCTGAGCTGCGTAGATCTCCAGCAGTTTTGTCCCTTCGTCTGCGTCAATGCTGTTTACATATATTGCGCCTATTGCAGAGTTTGTTTCGTCACCGAGTGGGAAAATGATGCCGTCTGGGCGCTTTATCACCGTCATATCGGTACGCGCTTGTCCTATTGCAGCCATAAGCTCTGGGTCTAGCAGCTCGGTAAACTCTTCAATCTCAACTTTGTATTTGCCGATACCTTTGTAAATACTTTTATGCTCTGTCTGACCGTTTGACTGCTCTATGCTTGGAATGTCGTCGACTAGAATAAAAGCATCTTCGCTGTTCACCATCGGCAAAAGCTGAATGAGAATCTCTTCAAGTATGCTGCCAATCGGCTGAAGCTGGTAGATTTTTGGCACCGAGCCCAGTATGCTTTGCAGACCGTCGCGGAACTGCTGTATTGTGCGCATTTGTGATATCGATTTTATGCCCGATTCGATCAAGAGTTGAAGCTGGTCAAGCCGGTCGCTCTTCTCGCAGTATGCTTGAATATCGAGCGATTTAATTGTGCTGATTGGCGGCGCTAAGTCTTTGTGCCCAGTCAGCAGCAGAATGTAGAGTTCTTTGTTAAATTTGCGGATCTCTTCGACGACCTCTTCACCATGAATCGGCTGCATGAAATAATCCAGGACCAGAAGGTCGTAATGGTTCTTGCGTATATCCTCCAGACCTTCAAGCGGGTTAGTAAACCCTTCGCACATATAGCCGTTTCGGTTCAGCAAGGCCTCAATACTGTCGAGTATCCCCTGTTCGTCGTCTATTGCGATGATTCTAAACTCATCTGACAATTCTCGCCGATTCTTACGCATCTTATTCTACCTCCGATACCATGTCTTCGTGTATAGGCAATTGTATATAGAAGTCTGTACCCACGCCCACGCTGGATTCGACCCACATTTCTCCGCGGAACATACCTTTGATCGTGCTGTACGACATGTACAGCCCGAGGCCGGTTCCCATCTTACCTTTTGTAGTGACCATTTCTTTGAACAGCCGCTCTTTTACGTCATCCTTGATGCCCTTGCCAAAATCGCTGATTACGATAAGCAAGTTGTTCTCCTTGCGTGTGACTCGTATTGCAATCTCGCCGCCCTTTTTGCCGTATGATTGTATCGCGTTTACGATGATGTTGTCCATAATCTGTACCATGCTGTTGATGTCACCTTCAATACGAAGGCTGCGGTCTGCCTGTACGTCTTCTGTGTAGCGACATTTGTTTGCCGTGATTTCGTGCTGCATCAGTATATTGACTCGTTTGAACGCTTCGTCCAATGTGAACCATTCATGCTCGGGGTTTGTAAACTTGGCCGCTTGGTCCTTAACCGTAGTGATGATGTCTGACATATATCCCATATGCACTTTCATCTTTGTCAGCCAGTCTTGCATCTCTCCCGCAATCTCTTTATGGTCATCCTTGGTTACTTCTGCGTCATCGAGCGAGGTGACATACTCTTCACTTAAATACTTAATCTGGTCGATGCCGCCCGCGACAGACATAATCGGCGTCTTTAAGTTGTGCGCAATGCCGCCTATCAGCTGCCCCAGAGAAGCAAGGCGCTCCCGCTCGAGCAAAATCGACTGGTTGTCTTGAATTTGCTGCATGTCGTTCATTTGCTGTGTTACGTTCTTGTAGAGCAATATAACCGCTGTATTTCTGCCTCGCTGTGATATCGGAGTGAACTCGATGGTGAAAAACTGCTTCTTCCCATCCATTTCGATATCGATGTCTTTGATTAGTGTGTCGTTCGCCTCAGCTGCGCTGGTTACGATGTCTTTGAACTGCTCGGCACCCATGTCAGCGTTGTCTAGACTCAGTAATAGTTTATAGAAATTCTCGCCTTTTTGCAAGTTTGTTATGTAATGAAAGTTGTCTTCGAATGTTTTATTGTAGTCGATAATATTCATCTCGGTGTCGACAACAATAAAACTGTCCGAAATACGGTTGATGACCGTTTGAAGCGCAACCGGTGTAATGCGCAGCAGGTTGAATCGGAACATGCCTAACAGATAGAGCCCGAGCGTAAAGGTGAACGCAATCGGCGTAGAATAGCCATCAATCCACGCGTAATTCACTATTCCGAGCGCGTTTAGAGTATAGATTACGTTGGTCGCCAACGGAATCACGCTCCCTATAATAATGAGTGTCGCCTGAGCCGACCACACAGCCGAGTTTTTGATGGCAAAGTAACTCATGTATCCAAGACCGATAATCATGCAAACGTACGAGTATGCGAGGTGCACGTATGCGTAGATACCGAGAGACGCAGGCGCGTAAGCGCCGTTTACCATGACGAACTCGCCGTAGAATAAGTTGTGGCTGCCGTTCGTCCAAACGATGATTTGCGTGACTACAGGAATGATTAGAAGCAGCAAATGACGCTTTCTAAGCCCCTTGTCCGATTGAGCGTAAGCGATGCCCAAAAATATGAGAGAGACGGGAACAGCTGCCGCGCCGATGTAAGTGATGTTTTCCCAAATGATGAAGTTGGCTAGGTTGCTTCCAAAGGCCCCGCGCATTATTGCCGCACCGTTCCAAATGAAAATCTCTATTATGATCAGCAAAAAGATGAAGTGCAAAATCTTCTTTTTTTTGGCCATTGCAATGTATATGCCCATCAATACAAGCATCACTATTGTTCCACATGTGATATAGAATTGAATTGAAAAACTCATGCTTCTTTATCTCCTTGTTTTGGATTAGCGGTAATGCTTTGCAAAAAACCGCCCATGTATGCCGCGTCAATAACCGGCCAGCTAAAGCCTGCACCCGATAATAGTTGCGTGGTAGTGGATGCTGTAATCACAATTTGCGGCGCGCTGTTATAATTGCTTAAGTCGTCCACCAGGCTGCTAACGTGTGTGAAGTCGCCTTGTCGGCTTAGTTGCGTCATTTTTTCCATAAATGCTGTGTCCGAGATAATCTCTATGCGGTTACCGTTTTGCTCGAGCAGTGATATAAGCACAGTAAGTGACATAGTGTTTGTGTTAAACACGTGATGAATCGCCTGTCGCGGGCTTTGGTTGTGGGTCAGCGCCAAAATCGCTTGCGCGCACGAATCGACAGGGGTCATTTCTATGTTTGCACCAAGCATACCGACAGGTACGCATGCAATTGCGCAAAGAGCAGCAATTCGGTTTGCGAAGGCGTTGCGTTCCGGATTTTTCTGGAACCGTCCGCCAAGCGTCGCGGTCAGCATCCCCACGCGCATAATGCGAGCGTTTAGCCCAAGTTCTATAGCTTCGAGTACGATTTCTTCTGCTCTGAACTTGCTGTTTATGTACACATTGTCTGCGTAGTTTTGCCCGATGTAGAAGCTGCTTTCGTCAAACTCTCCGTGTTTGCGCTTGTCCAGTGTAAATTGAGTGCCGGATACTCCCGTTGTGGAGATGTGCACCAGCGCCGCGTTAGCAAGCCCTGCCAGCGATGTGATGTTGCGTGTTCCATCTACGTTTGCTTTTTCGAACTCGTCCTCTTGCCCGACGTGGTCGGTAATCGCCGCGCTGTGGATAATCGTGTCTACCTTTTTGAGCGCTGCATATGACGCTTCATCAAGACCGAGGTTGTCTTTTGAAATGTCTGCGCAAAGCACGCTGACTTTTTTCATAATCTCTGAGCTGCTCTGTGTGCCAAAGTAAAATGTCAGCTGCTCTCGCAAGCGTGCCGAAGCGTCTTGCTCGTCTTTGCCGCGCACTAAGCAAATAACGTGAGTGCGCTTCTTTTTCAACATTTTTGCGAGGATATGAGCGCCGAGGAACCCTGTTGCGCCCGTCAGCAGTACTTTCTCTGCCCGTATCGGTGAAAGGTGCGCATACGGCGGTACTGATATGTCGAGTTTGCTTTCGATCGTTTTGTCCGGCTCGTGCTCTTGGTCTGCATTCACGCAGCTACACACGCCACGCAGCGTCTGTGCTTCGTAGAAGTCCTTGGTGCTGACCGACCAACCATATTGAACCAGCGCTGCCTGCACGTTGATTACTGCAAGCGAGTCTCCGCCAAGCTCAAAGAAGTTGTCGTCCGGGCCAATGCCGCTGATACCGAGTATATCTGCCCAAACTTTGCTCATTCTTCGCTCTTGCCCGCTCATTTGCACGCCTTCAATCGAAGCGCGTTTGCTAAGCTCTTTGCGATCCGGCTCCAAGAGAGCTTTTCTGTCCACCTTGCCGTTTAGCGTTGTGGGTACTTCGTCCATCAAGATGAAGAACGAAGGGATCATGTATGAAGGAAGCGCGTCTGAAAGTATGCCGCGCAGTACCTTTTCGTCCACATGCTTGCTGACAGAGTAGTAAGCGCACAAGTACTTTTTAACGTCTTCTCCCCAATCTTTGACCACAGCTTCTTCGATGCCGTCAACGCTGCGCATTGCCGCTTCGATTTCGCCAAGCTCTATGCGCAAACCGCGGATTTTAACTTGGTGGTCAACGCGGCCGCAGATTTCGACGTCGCCGTCCTGCATAAACGCGCAAACATCGCCCGTTCTATACATCATGTGCCCCGGCCAGTACGGGTCGGGTGAAAAGCTGTGTTTTGTGAGCTCGTCGCGATTGATGTACCCGTCAGCGACACCTGCGCCGCTGATATATAGCTCGCCAAGCACGCCAACCGGCACAGGACGCTTGTTCTTGTTGAGTATGTACATGCGGGTGTTCTCTACGGGACGCCCGATGGTAACGAAAGAGGAGCTCGTCAAGTCTTTGAACGAGCTGTAGACCGTCGCTTCGGTAGGTCCGTATCCGTTTATGATCTGTGCGCCTATTTCGGTTTGCAGCTGAGAAAGCAGCGAGATTGGTATCATTTCTCCACCGAGAACGATTTTTGTAATGTGTTTGCCCGCCGCCGCTCTGAAACTTTCGTCGTTCATCATGATGCGCATGCGCGTCGGCGTTGTTTGTATGAATGTCGCTTGCGTTCTCTCTATCAAATCTGCAAGCAAGTGCGGCTGCCGCAGCTCCTCCTCTGTGCTGAGAACAACGGTGCATCCGTTAAGCAGCGGAAGCACGGCGTCGCCGATGAAGATGTCAAACGCGACCGTTGTGACCGATACGCTGATCTCCTCCGGCTGATAAGCTATCGTCGATTTTGTGTCGGCAAACAGGTTTAGCAAACCGCGCCGCGGGAGCGTGCATCCTTTGGGTTTGCCGGTGGATCCCGAAGTATAAATGATATACGCCGCGTCTTCCATATGGTCGATTCTCGGTAAATTGGTCGAGATGCCGTCTGCATCTATATCTTTTAGGTGAATTCTCCTGCCGGAAAAACCGACGTCGGTGTCCGGCTCTTTAATAATCATTGCAGCGCCGCTGTCGAAAAGCATATAAGCGATGCGATCCTCCGGGTAGCTTGGATCTATCGGCAAATATCCGCCGCCGGCTTTTAGCACGGCAAGAAGCCCGATCATAAGGTCAAGCGAGCGCGGCAGGCACAACGCCACGACAGAATTTCTCGTTACACCGCTTTCTCGCAATTGATGTGCAACTTGGTTAGCGCGGTTGTTAAGCTGCGCAAAGGTCATGCTTTGCCCGTCACAAATGAGCGCTGTTTTATCCGGAGCAGAAACAGCGAGGTCTTCGAGTAGCGATTGAACGCTGATGTCGGCCAGCGGCTTGTCCGTTTTGTTAAAGCCCTGCGTCACCTGCCAAATTTCGTTTTGTGACAACATCGCAACGTCTTTGATTCTTGTGTCCGGCTCGTCCGGCAATGTATCAAAAAGGCGCGATAGATGCCTGCTGATGCGCCGAATTGTCGGCTCGTTCCACAGCATGGTGTTGTATTCGAACTGACACTCCAGCCCCTCGTCGCTCTCGTATACTTCGAGCGTTAGGTCAAGCTTGGCTATGTCCGGGTCGAACGGATAGTGGCTGCATGTTGCATTACCGAGAGAAAAATCTTGCGGCTGTGCCGAGTGTACCAGCATAGTGTCGAAAAGCGGATTTCGGCTTGCGTCCCTTGCCAGTGAAATATCGCTTATCATGCGCTCGAGCGGATAGTCGGAATGCGCAAACGCCGATATACTGTTTTTGGTCAGCTGGTTGAAAAACTGCAAGAAGCTGAGGTCTGCAAGCGGACGATTGCGAAGCGGCAGCGTGTTGATAAACACACCCACGATGTCCTGCACTTCTTGTCGGCCTCGCCCGGACACAGGCGTGCCTACGATAATGTCTTCCTGCCCGGTGTACTTAGCAAGCAGTATGTTATATACGGCAAGTATGCTCATGAACAGTGTTGCGCCGTGCTGCTTTGCAAAATCGCGCAGCTTGTCTGCCGTTTGCTTTGGTATGTTGAATGAAAGCCGGGCGCCGGAAAATTGCTGTGTGGATGCGCGCGGTCGGTCTGTGTGCAGGTTAAGCAGCGGAAGCTCTCCGTTTAATGTGCTTTGCCAATATTCGCACTGAAGGGCAATGCTTTCTGATTTCATGTATGAGCGCTGCCATACGGCGTAGTCTTTGTACTCGAACAGCGGGCTCGGTAGTATTTCGTCATCGTACAGCGCTACCAAGTCGTCAATCAGTATTTTCGCACTTCGGCCGTCGGCAATACTGTGATGAATGTCTATAAAAAATATCGTTTCTTTTTCGGTCTTGATTAATGCAGCGCGCATCAACGGCGCTGTTTGCATGTCGAATGGTTTGATTTGTGACTTGAGCTGCTCATCGAGCTCTCTGTGTTTGCATTCAGCACGCACAAGCGGCAAGTCAACGCTGTCGGCGATTTGCTGCCGAAGCTCTCCCCCGCGCAACACATATGATGTTCTTAGTGAATCGTGGCGCAAAATCAGCGCTTCGAATGCGGCTCTCAAACGCGGCAAGTTAACTTTGCCGCGCAGCTTGAAAGCCATCGGGATGTTGTACGCTGCGTTTCCGCCAGCTGCCTGCTCGATTATCCACATGCGCTGCTGGGCAGAGGACACGGGGTAATCATCCTGCTTTGGTGCCGATACGATAGGCTGATGTGAGCACAGCTCTGCCGCGTCGATTAGCGCCGCGACTTCTTTTAGCTGGGGCTGCAAATACACGTCTTCGAGAGCAAGCTCTACGTGGAACTGCTGAGGAATCTGCGACATGACCATTACAATTGACAGCGAGTCTCCGCCGATGTCGAAAAAGCTGTCGTTGCGGTCGATTTGCTCGATACCGAGCACGTTTTGCCAAACTTGTGCCAAAGCGGTTTCTGTCGGTGTTTGCGGCGGCGAAAAATCGTCTCTTCGCGCTTCGATACCTTCGAGAGGGTCGGGCAGCCGCGTTTTGTCTACCTTGCCGCTTGGGCTGAAAGGCAGACTGTCTATCGTCATGAAATAAGACGGAATCATATAGTTTGGCAGCTCTTTGACCAAATGTGCTTTGATGTCGGCCACCTTTGGAGGCTGCCCGCATACGTATGCTGCAAGGAACTTGCGTCCGCTCGAGTCGGCGTAGTCGGCAACTGTACAGGACGTAATGCCCGGCACTTGTACGAGACGGTTTTCGATTTCTGCGAGCTCGATACGATAGCCGCGAATTTTTACTTGTTTGTCTATTCGCCCGAGAAATTCGATCTCGCCAAGCGGGTACCACCGAGTCAAGTCGCCTGTGCGGTATAGTTTTTCTCCGGCTGCGAATGGGTTGTCAATAAAGCGCTCTTCGTTGAGTTCCAGTTTGTTGATGTAGCCCCGTGCAACGCCTTTGCCGCCGACGTACAGTTCTCCCGGAACGCCGATTGGCACAGGATTTTGATGCGCGTCCAAAATGTACGCTTTCACGTTGCGCATAGGGCTGCCGATGTTGGGTACCTTTGCGTTCGTGACATCGGTACAGGTTGCGCAGACGGTGATCTCGGTCGGACCGTAGAAGTTTGTAATGCGTGCGCCCGTGCATTGCTGAACGTCCGAAAGCAGCTTCTCCGGCAATACATCGCCGCCCATTCCGATGTCTCTAAAATCTTTTAGGCTGGCAGCACCGTGCGTATCTGACAAAAGCAGCTCCATTCGCCCCGGTGTCACCATCATTATGTTGACCAGCGAGTTTTGTATGAGACGCACCATGTTGCGAGGTATGTTTGCTTCGTGCTCTGCCGCCAGCACCAGAACGGCTCCGCTGACGAGCGGCGGAAGCGCTTCCATAATGCTCATATCGAAGCAGAACGAGGCGGCGCAAAGCACACGTGCGCCCGGCGAATAGTCCCATATCTCCTGCATCATATACATGAAGTGTACGATTGAGTGGTGCTCTATCTGTACGCCTTTCGGCTGCCCTGTTGAACCGGATGTGTAGATGACGTATGCTAAGTCGTTTGGTTTGCAAATCGGCATAACGTACGGATCGTCCGGAAGCGCAAGCGGTATCGTCGTCTTGATAATGAGCAGCTCCGGCACGCTTTCGCACTTGGCAATCAAATCGGGTGATACCAGTGCGGCTACTGCTCCGCTGTCGCTGAGCATGTATGCGATACGCTCATTCGGAAGCTCGGAATCTATAGGCAGAAACGCAGCCCCGGCTTTTAGCACAGCCAGCATGCACACGAAATGGTCGGTACAGCGCGGCATCAGCAGCCCGACAATGTCGTTTGCGCCGATACCTTTTTTTCTTAAGTAAAGCGCAAGTGCTGTTGAGCGCGCGTCAAGTTCGCCGTACGACATCGATTTGCCTTTGAAAACAATCGCTGTACTCTCTTTTGGTGTGACGCGCATCCGACTTTGCCACATCTCAACCAGCGTTTCGCCCTGTGGGAAGTCGTGCTCTGTAGCGTTAAAACGGTTGAGTACGCGGTCGCGTTCCTCGTCGGCTAATAGCTCCAACATATATAGTTTTTTGTCCGGGCTCGCAATAACGTCCCGTATGATGTTGATTAAGTGAGCGTGGAAATACTCCATCTCCTTGCCCGAAAAGAACGGCGCGTGATGGTCGTAGTCTACGATTACCCTGCCGTCGGCTTCGCGGTCGTTAAGGTGGATATTAAGCGAGTTCGCTTGGTATCCGCTAAAGTGCCAGCGTCCTTCGTATTCACACTTTTCGCTATCCTTTTGGAACGTGCCGATTTGGTATGAGAGGGTGACGTCAAACAGCGATTCGAGATTCTTGTGTTTCTCCCGCAAACTTTGCATCAGCATGTTGTAGGGGTACTTTTGATGCTTTAGAGCACCGAACCAGATGCCCGATACAACTTTAGCAAAGTCGGTGAAAGTGAGGTCTTCTTGGACTTTTATGCGAATGGGCACCGTGCTGACGAACATGCCAAAAGAGCCTTTTGCGTTTTTGGATGAGCGGTTTGCTACAGGTGCGCCGATTATAATGTCGTCTTTTCCCGAAATTCGGTTTATGTAAATTGCAAGCGCCGACAAGAAAAGCGAGAACGCTGATATGCCGTTTCCTACGCAGTATTCGCGGATTTTCAGAGATAGGTCTTGCTCGATTACGTTGACTTTACGTTCTGCCTTGACGCTAAAATAGTTGGTCTTTTTTTGCTTGACCACTGTGGGCTCGGGAAGCTCCTCAAACTTGTTCGTCCAATACTTGTGGTCCATCGCGAACCTTTTTGATTCGAAATAATCCTTCTCTGAATGGATATATTCGATGTACGAGCGAGTAGGTGTTGGTGTGAGTTCCTGACCGGCGAGCAGCCTTTCGTAGTTGCTCATCGTCTGGTTGCCAAACTCTACAATAGAAAGCGCGTCAGATATCAAGTGGTGGAACTTAGCGAAATATCCGCCCTCGTTGTCGCCAAGTTTCACATGCGCAAAGTAAAACAAGTCGCTTTCAATCAGCGGCATGGGTGCCTGCGACTGCATGCTGTCCCACTCGTACAGCTTATCTATGCCGCGGTCTGAGAAATCGAGCACGTCAATCTTGTATGGTTCGTATTCGCTGATATATTGATATGGCGTGTTATCATCGACGCCTATCCGCAGGCGGATTGATTCGTTTTCCTGCAAAAATATATTCATTGCGCGAGCAAGCAACGCGTAGTTTAATTCCCCTTTGATTTTAAGGGTACCCGCGTTGTTCCACATGCCTGTGCCCGGATACAGCTTTTCTGAAAGCCACACGCGTTGTTGCGGCTGTGTCAGGGCATAGCGAAGCTTTTGCTCTTTCATAAAGTACAACCTTCTATTTAGTTAGGATTCGCATTGACGCTGTTGGCTGCATTTTGCAAACCAAAAACGTATAAAGAAGTGATATATTAACACTCCCCCCTGTTGAAGTAAGGCGCTTGACCTGCATCTTATACCGTGTGGCACGTGTGCGGTCTCGTCTTCCGTTCCTCCAAATATAAAACCAATGCAATGCTTCTTTTATTGTGAGCTGCTTTATTCGCGATTGAAATTTTATAGTCCCAAAAATCTGCCGGTCAGCATTGCTTTTCTTCCAATCAGCATTCTATCCCACAATTACATATATTTTAGCATATGCACAGTCGATTTTCAAGCAAAACAGCAAGAACCTCGTAAAAGCTGGTTTTTATACAAATCGTTCGGTTTGAACTCAAAATGCAAACAAGTCTTTTGCGACAAGTATACCGCGCTGCGTTGAATACGCAGGTTTCTGCATTGCTGAAAAAACCTCAACAAAGGCTTGCTGCTAAAGCACTTTGGCTTACTCGTCTTGCTTGGCATCGGCTTTGCCGCCGCATGTAGGGCAAGCGGGCTCTTGCATAGGCTCGTCCGTTTCGATCAACTCGTCGTAGTCCGGCTCCACGTTTTCTGCGGAAAATGTATAACCGCATTCTCTGCAAACGTATTGGTCCATATCTGCCTCCTATAAAGCTCTTCTGCGTAAAAACGCGATTTGATTTATTCTGCTGCTGTTTTGTGCGTTGCTGCTAGAAGTATTGAATAAGAGCTACAATCAATACGGCAAGAAAGCCGATTATGAATGCCGCAATCATTAGCGCCAGCGTTTTGTTGTAGCCCTTTGGCGTGATTTCGCCTTTTTTGTCGAGTCTTCGTATCATCGGGAACAGTCGCCAGAAGAACGAAGCGATCGATATTATCAAAGCGACCACTGTAAACAATTGCACCCAAATGTCACCCCACACGATGACAACGATGCCCATCATGATGAAAATCAGCTTTGCTCCCGCCACCCAATAGACTAGATATTTCATCAGCTCGTGTATATTCTCGTCCTTTTTGGATGCTTCCCACGCGTTAAAAACGCCCACGCCGTTGCCCATTCTTGAGCCGGGCATGAAGTAGAGCATCATTACGTTGCCGACTTCGATTATTGCAAAAATTAGTATTCCGATTTGTAGTATGTTCAATTTATTTCCTCACTCATATTGTATTGTTTGTGTCATATAAAGCTGTATTATTGCAAAACGCCTGCGAAAAACGATGTTGCGCTAAACGATGTACGGCGCAAGCGCCTTTTGCACAACGGTTGTGAAGCTGCCGCTGGCACCCCAATCGAAGTTGAACAGTATGCTTTGACCGCCGCCTCCGCTGACGCAGTGTACCTTTGTTCGCTCTTCAAAATCGTCGATGATCACCGTCAACGTCAAGCGGTTACTCACCCTGTAGTAGTGCTTCTCGAACACCATTACAGTGCAGGAACCCGCAGATGTACTGCGCGAATAGCTGTCAAGACACTCGCCCGTGAAGCTGCCTTCCACAACTGCATCGCTGATTATTCTTGCTGCGCTTGCTGCGTCCAGCGAAACGTAGTATGTTTGAGCCATTTTGTCCTCACTTTCAAGCTGTAAATATGTCTTGCACAAAAAAAGCGTAAGCAGCCAGAATTATCCGCGCCAGATTCTACTCGGATTTCTCTTGCGATTCGTCACTTTGCTCGTCGTCGCCGCGCTCCTTCTTTGCGGTTTTCACGATGTTAATGATGATTGCTGCTATTGGAATCACCAAGAAAACGATCCACGCAATGTGCCATAGGCCTGCGAGAAAACCAAGGAGCATGAAGACGATAACAGCCATCATTGCAATAAGACCAATCAATGAATCCAAATTGCCTTTTTTGTTCGACACGGTTTCTGTGATAATCGCGGTTATCGGGATGACCAGAAACACCATCCATACGATGTGCCATTGCCCGATGGTAAGCCCAAGCACTAAAAATACAACAGTCGCAATCATCGCGACCAAGCCCGTTATGAGCCCGGGCAGCTTCTTTTTTTCTGACATAGTAAACCCTTTCTTACCCTGCGAAAATCACTGATTCCTCGTTTTGCAGCGCGTGCAGGATCGCTGATATCTCGATATTTTAATAATACCATAGCCGCAAGTAAAATAAAACCAATTCACATAACTTTGTGTGAAGACGTACTCTGCAATTCTCGCTAAAATATATCCAGCGAGATCGGGCAGTGGTCGGAGCCCGGCACGTCGCTGAGAATATCTGCGCCGCCGATGTCGCCCGCAAGCGCGGCGGATACGCACGTGTAGTCAATGCGCCAGCCGGCGTTTCGCTCTCTTGCACCAAAGCGATATGACCAAAAGGTGTATTTGCCGATAGCTTCCGGATTGATGTGGCGAAACACGTCGATAAACCCGGCGCCGAGTAGCTGCGAGAACTTTTCGCGCTCTTCGTCGGTAAAGCCTGCGTTGCGGCGGTTGGTTTTCGGGTTTTTTAGGTCGATCTCGGTGTGAGCAACGTTGAGGTCGCCGCAGAGAATGACTGGCTTGATTTCGCCGAGATTTTGCAGATAGCTCTGGAAATCGTCCTCCCATGTCATGCGGTATGGCAGACGCTTCAGCTCGTTTTGCGAGTTTGGTGTGTATACGTTGACGAGATAGAATTTATCGAACTCCAGCGTAATCACGCGGCCTTCGTGGTCGTGCTCGTCGGCGCCAATGCCGTAGGTCACTGAAATCGGTTCAGTTTTGGTAAACACCGCTGTGCCCGAGTACCCTTTTTTGTCGGCGTAGTTCCAATACTGTTTGTATGCGGGAATATCGAGCGATATGTCTCCTTCACCAAGCTTGGTTTCCTGCACGCAGAAAATGTCCGCATCTACTGCAGAGAAAAAATCCATGAAGCCTTTTTTTACGCAGGCGCGCAGTCCGTTCACGTTCCAAGTTACAATTATCATATGCCATCCTTCTTGCCGTTTTGCCTGGCGTTTTTGCTATCCTTATCATATCATCTTTCATGCGCTTTTGCGCAAAGAAATTTTTTCTGTCGCGCAATTATTCAAGAATTACATGTGTCCGTTCATAGATTGTTTAAACTTCTGAGCTTTTTCTGCCATGTTCGTATAGTATGGTTACACTATACAATTTGGAACAGTTACTTTTCTGACAAACTGAAATGAGGTGCAACATGAATATGAGGAGGATTGGGTTTTTAGTAGTTGTGGTAACGCTGTGTATTGCGCTGATAGGCTGTGGGGCTGACATAAGCGCGAGCAATGCGGAAACCGTGCCGCATGACACAGCAGCACAGGAGCAAACAGAGCAGGAGCAAGCTGCGCAGGAGCAAATGGATCGGGCAGAGGCGCAGCAAACCAGCGAGGCTGTCGGTAAGTATGCTATCAACGACACCGGGCAAACGATGTATTTTGACAACACGAGTGAAATTGCGGCGACAAAGCAGGGCGAAGCGTTTTACGGTCAGGATGCACAGTATGTGGATAATGCAATGAGCTTTGAGGATAACGGCGACGGCACGGTAAGCGACAGCAACACGGGGCTGATGTGGCAGCAGGACCCCGGCGGCGTTAAGATGACTTGGGACGAAGCTATGAGTGGAGCGGAAAGCTTTTCGCTGGGCGGGTACGATGATTGGCGGCTGCCGACCATTAAAGAGCTGTATTCGCTGATTGACTTTAGCGGCACCGACCCTGACCCGACCGCAAGCGACACATCGTCACTAGTACCCTTTATTGATACCGACTACTTCGTATTTGAGTATGGCGACGAGAGCGCCGGCGAGCGCATTATTGACGCGCAGTATGCCAGCAGCACGAAGTATGTGAGCACGCAAGACGGAGAGCTTGCGTTTGGTGTCAACTTCGCGGACGGAAGGATAAAGGGCTATGGGTTGACCGATCCGCTCGGAGGTGAGAAGACTTTCTTTGTGATGCATGTGCGCGGCAACACCGAGTATGGACAAAATAATTTTATCGACAACAGCGACGGGACGATTACCGATACGGCGACCGGGCTGATGTGGATGAGCGCCGACAGCGGGCAAGGCATGGACTGGGAGGACGCGCTGGCTTGGTCGGAAAATCTGGAGCAAAGCGGATATGACGACTGGCGGCTGCCCGATGCGAAGGAGCTGCAGAGCATTGTCGATTATACAAGATCACCAGAGACCACAGGCACCGCCGCGATAGACGAGTTGTTTGAATGCACGCAAATAGCGGATGAAGGCGGCGAAGTGAACTATCCGTATTATTGGACGAGCACGACGCACATAAGCTCGCGCGATGCCGGTGCGGCGGTGTATATCGCCTTTGGGCAGGCGCTTGGGTTTATGACGGACGGACCGCCGCAAAGTGGATCGCCCGACCCGAATGCGGATCCGGATGACTATACGCTAACAGACGTGCATGGTGCGGGTGCGCAGCGGAGCGACCCAAAAACCGGAGATAACGCTGATTTCCCGTTTGGACGCGGACCGCAGGGTGACGTGGTCAGAATAGATAATTTTGTACGTTGCGTGCGTAGTGTTGAAGTTGGGTGATTTAGAATATGCCCAATTGAAAGGGCAGCCCAAAAAGTGGCTGCTCTTTTTCATTTGCCTAAAAGTTACTGCTAACCAAAAGTGCATAAAATAAAAAACGCGAGCTCGATTGAGTTCGCATTTTCTTTGGGGTAATTGCCTTTAGGATAGGCGGCTTTGGTTCTAGTTAGTTAATAATAAGAATAAATGTATAATTACTTTTTGAGTGATACTAATACGGCAAATGCGCCAACTACGATCTGAATGACGGCATACCACCACACTGCTGAGAAAATCCAAACGTTAAAAATACTGAGAATACCAATTACTACAATAATGATACCAAGAATCATAAGTACTTTTTTAGACATATAGTTACCCCTTTCAAATTGCGCCGCCTATCCTTCGGCATCGGTATTATACCATAGTGCCGTGACTTTTCCTTTATTAGACCCGTTTTGACATTGATATTTTAGACTTTCTTAATATTATGCATACAGAGTATTCCAATATAAGAAAAACACGGAAAACTCCGTGCTCTCTTGTTTAGTTAAGTTTGTTTGGTTTGGTTTTTTCTTCTGCCGACAGCCACGCTGTGTGCCATGATTGCAACCACGATTATAAACCCGAGTACGATGACGGGCCATGCCCAAAACGGCAGCGTGTCTTCTGCAAGCTGCTCTGCATGGGTCGCATTATCATATTGCTCTTCCATGTGCGTCTCGTCTGCCAGCGCGATCATCGGCAGTACTAAAACGCCGGTAAGCATCACTAGTACAATCAAAACGATACGCAGTTTTTTTCGTGCGTGTGTTGTTTTCATTATCCGCCTCCAAAAGCCTCTTTCACTATATAAAACGTTTGGCATCCTTAAAAGTTCAAAAGCGTAAAAGAAAAGCACGGATGTCTCCGTGCTTTTGCTTCGCGAGTTGTTATTTGGCTGATGCTCTTTTTCTTACACCAATAATTATGAGTGCTGCTATGGCAACTGCTGCGAGTGCGATTACAACCCATGACCACGTCGGCATTATTTTTGATGCGCTCGTCGGCTGCTCTGTAATCAGTACAGGTAGCGGCTCCTCCTCGGATATCAGCTCAGGTACGGGAGCGTCGTCGTATAACGTCGGCACTTGGTCGTCTTCCTCCGCCGGCATGACTTCGAGTGATTCGTCCGCTTCCTCTTCATACAACTCGGGCTGCGGGTCTTCTGCCGATATCGGCATGATCTCCGGCTGTGGCTCTTCCGGTGCACCCTCCAATACTTCGCCGTCCTCGTACAGCTCGGGCACGGGTGGCTCGCCCGCCAATGCGATCGGTGTTAGTGTCAAGAATACGCATGCTGTAAGTACCAGTACCATCAATATTCCAAATAGTTTGTTCTTTGTTTGTGTTCTCATTTCTTTTCCTCCAAAATTTTTATTCCGGATATAAGACGCACGGGGGTACAGAAAAGTTCCATGAACGGTAAAAAATAATTTTGGAATAGAAAAAGCGACAGTATTTTCTGCCGCTTTGTGTGTTTCTACGTTACTCTACCGACTCGCCCGGCGGGTTGCCTGTGCGCTTTGGTGGGTTGTCCTTTTTCTTGAGGTGCGCGTTATACCCCATCGATGTTGCTATCATGCCTGCTGATTCTAAGCTTTTGCGCGACAGGGTGTTATAATACCAGCAGCCTGCGAGCGGTTTTTTGTTTTTGGAGTATGCGTAGTCTTTGAGACCCAGCAGTATCGTTTTTGCAACACCCTTTTGTCTGTGATGCGGACAGACGAACATGCCAATCGACATATAGTCTTTGCAGATACGCCCATATTCCACTATTCCGCAGCCAAGCAGCTCGTTGTCGTTTTCCAGTATGAATATCGTCTCCGCTTCAATACGCTGTGCCAAACCTGAAAAACCGCCGCTTTCCTCGCTGAAAAAGTCGCCGGTTGCCTGTTCTACGGCATCAAGGTCTTGCATTTTTGCTTTACGAAGCACAGCATGCGGTACTTTGGATGCGCTGTTCACCTCTGCCCCGCTGTCGGTGAACCAGCATGCACCGCGCTCCGGTGTATAATCCCACTCGACCATCAGCGCGCAAAGCTGACTGTCCTGCGACATCACGCGGACGGTTTTTAGCGCGTGTTCGGTTATGGCACGAAGAAACAGCGATGCTGCATAGCGATAATGGCTTTTGATTACGTGAAAGAACTGCATCGTCCTTTCGCTGACAGCAAAGTAGCCGATTAGGTTATCATCGCGCACGAAGCAATAGATTTGCGCATCAAGCAAAATGTCTTCGAGATATGAGTCGAGCGGAAATGCGAGCGATGAGATGTGGTCGTCAACCAAGTCCTTTGCATCACCGAGTGTCGTTTTTTTGATAAAAATATCTTTCATGATATTTTCCTCTTTTCAGATAATCCGCCAATCGCGCTTTTCTGCAATCTCTTTCAGGTTTGCATCAGGTGCAACGGCAACGGGTGTCCCGACCAGCTCCAGCAAATCCAAATCGGACAAGCTGTCGGCATATGCGCAGCTTGTACTTAGGTCTGCTGTCGGGAAAGCTTCGAGAATTCGGTTGACTTTGTCGGTCCCCGTTTTGATGTCCATCGGTTTTTTTGCTTCTATGACGCCATCCTTAAAGTGCATCTTTGTGCCGAGCACCGTGTCTATACCAGCTTCTTTTGCTATGCGCGATAATAGGTTGTCATAAAACCCGGACAACAGCACGGTGTGGTATCCAAGGTTTTTGACGGTCGCAATTTCGCTGACAACGTGCTCGTTCATCTTATCGGAAATTAGTGCGACGCTTTTGTCAAAAAACTCGTCTACTTGCTGCTCGTTCATGCCGGTGAATATGCGCGTGAATTTCTGCAGCGCGGTTTTCTTCATTTGCTCGGTGGTCATCCTACCGTTTAGCCCGAGCTTGTAGCGCACGTACAAAACGCCGATAAGTCCGTATATCTGCCATTGTCTGCGGCGAGGGTAGCCCATTTTTGTCCACATGGAGAGCAGATATGGCAAAGAGTCTATCTTCATCAAAGTTCCATCGAAGTCAAATATTGCGAGTTTCATAAATTGCGTCCTTTGTCTATATTTTTCATGCTGAGTGCGATGCGTTTCTTTTGCAAATCTATGCTTAATACTTTTACTTTTACCACGTCGCCCGTCTTGACCACGTCCATTGGGTGCTTGACGAACTTGTCTGCGAGCTGCGATATGTGCACCAGACCGTCTTGGTGAACGCCGATGTCGACAAACGCGCCAAAATCAATTACGTTTCTGACTGTGCCGGTCAGCACCATGCCTTCCTTTAGATCCTCCATGTGCATGACATCGCTGCGAAAAACCGGCTGTGCAAAGGCTTCTCGTGGATCGCGCCCCGGCTTTTTCAGCTCGGTAAAGATGTCGGCGAGTGTCATTTCGCCAATGTCAAGCTCTTTGGCGGTCTGCTCTATGTCGAGCATGTCGAGCTTGCTTCTAATCTGTGCCAAAGCCTGCTCATCTGTTTTCTTATAACCCTCTAGCTGTACCAGCTTTTCCACCGCGCCGTAGGACTCGGGGTGAATCGCGGTGTTGTCGAGTATGTTTTTACCGTCGGCGATGCGCAAAAAGCCTGCGCACTGCTCGAACGCTTTGCCGCCAAGCTTGGGAACTTTTTTCAGCTGCTTTCTGTCCGAAAAGCTGCCGCCGCTTTCTCGCAGCGAAACGATGCTGTTTGCTACGGCTGTTGAGATTCCCGAAACGTGTTTTAGAAGTGACGGCGACGCGGTGTTGAGGTCTACCCCCACGTCGTTGACGCAGAACTCGACCACGCCGTCAAGCGTGTCGGCAAGGTGTTTTTGGTTGACATCGTGCTGGTATTGACCAACGCCGATGGCTTTTGGGTCGATTTTAACCAGTTCTGCCAGCGGGTCTTGCAGCCTGCGTGCAATTGACACTGCGCTTCGAAGCGCGACATCGAAGTTGGGAAACTCCTCTGTCCCGAGTTTTGACGCCGAGTATATTGACGCGCCCGCTTCGTTGACTATCATGTATACGACTTTTCTGTCGATTTGCTTCAACAGCGCGGCAACTGCGCTTTCGGTTTCCTTGCTTGCGGTACCGTTGCCGATGGCTATGATGTCTACTTTGTGTTTGTCGATTAGCGATTTTAACTTGTCGTTTGCTTTGGTCATATCGTGAATGCCGAGCGTCATGTAGACGACGCCGGTGCCAAGAACTTTGCCCGTGTCGTCCACCACTGCGACTTTGTTTCCTGTCCTGAAACCGGGATCGAGTGCCATGACTGTTTTGCCTTTTACGGGCGGAGCAAGAAGCAAGTTTCGTAGGTTTTCGCTGAACACTTTGGTTGCTTGTTCGTCCGCCTGCTCGGTCAGCGTTTTGCGAATCTCGCGCTCGATGGAAGGGAATATCAGCCGTTTGTATGCGTCTGTCACCGCTTGTGTCAAATATTCTCCGGGTATCCTTCCTCTGTACAGCGATTTTATTATGCTCGCTTGCGCGGCGCGCAGCTCCATCTCGAGTTTGACGGAGAGAATTTTCTCTTTTTCGCCGCGGTTTAGCGCAAGTACGCGGTGCGGCACGAGCTTGCTGATTGGCGCGGAAAAGTCGTAGTAAGTGTCGTATACACTGCTTTGCTTGGTCAATGTTTTTGAGATAAGCTCGCCCTTTTCGCTGATGAGCTGGCGCAGCTTTTTGCGCAATGCCGCGTCGTCCGATATCATTTCTGCGACGATGTCTTTTGCGCCGCCGATCGCGTCCTCGATGCTGTCAACTCCGTTCTCTGCGCTGATAAAACTCACCGCCGCTTTGGCGATTTCGCTGTCGCTTGACTTCTGCTGCCATATCATATCCGCCAGTGCAGACAGCCCCATTTGCTTCGCGATCGTTGCTTTTGTGCGGCGCTTTGGGCGATATGGTCGATAGAGGTCGTCCACCTCTGTCACGCTTTGCGCAGCAGATATCTTACTTTGCAGCGCGTCGGTCATCTTGCCCTGCTCGCCTATCAGCCGCACGACTTCCTGCTTGCGCGCGTCTAGCTTGCGCAGATATTCGAGGCGCTCTCCGAGGTTACGCAGAACCTCGTCGTTAAGCCCGCCCGTTGCTTCTTTGCGATAGCGCGAAATAAACGGTATGGTGTTGCCTTGGTCTATGAGCTCGACTGCACTTGCTGCGGATTTGACGTTTATGTTAAGCTCGTTTGCAATTCGTTTTGATATATCGTTCATGAATTCTCCCGTATGTGTATTAAATATCCGTCGTAGGTTTTGCACCCTTGCATTATAGCATTGTGCAGATTGACGTTCAAGCAGGAATAATAGTTATGGTAGGTACCATATGCTAACATAAAAAAGACGCTGTCTGAGCGCCTTTTCGTATCCATTGGTACAATCATCTCTTCGCCTGAGAAGTTCAACATTTACTGCCCGCCCTCTTCGCGATATGCGTCGAGTAATACCTTTGGCGTTGTTGTAGGTGCGTTCTCTTTAGTGTCAAAAAAGCATCCATTTTGAACGCCAGCACAGCAAAGCTTACCATCTGATTCTATCTCAATATGCATTTCCCATTTCACTTTGCCGAGTTTCTCCATCCAGCATCTGCCGATTGGTATGTCGGTGATGGTCAGCGGTGCTTTGTACTGCGCCGTTGTCTTGACCAGTACGGGCGACACGTGGTTTGCCATCATTTCTCTGTATGGATAGTACTTGTCCATAAAATAGTGACGCATATCTTCGAACCATTTGATGTACACAATGTTGCTGACGATGCCAACACAGTCTACTTCGTACGCCTTTACCATAATTGGGACTTCTACCATCATCGGTCTGTTCATGTTGTTCTCCTCCAATGCTGCTGATTAGTTGTTATACCGACAACAGCTTCCAGTCTGTTTTAAGAATCTGTGTGAATTCTTCGCCCACCAAGAAGACATCCGCACCGAGCTGCGTCAGCTTGTCGCTTACACCGTACATATCGGCACACGCTTTGCACGCGATTACTTCTACTCCGACTTTGATCATTTCTGCGAGGTAATCCTGCAGCTCTTTGTCTTCGCTTATAAGCTTTGCGGTCGGACCCCATATGATTAGTTTTACTTCGTCGAACCAACCGTTTTTCTTTGCGTTAAAGCTGTACATGAACACCATTCTTAACGCGGTGTCGCGATCTGCCACTGTCCAAAGTACAGCGAGCTTGTTTGGTTGTTTTTCCATAGTGACCTCCTTTTTTGCTTGGGGCTATTATAACACATGTCAAGCCGCTGCGTACACATCGGGTTGCGCAGATTTTAGTTTTGTATGCCCGCGCGAGGAGCAGTAATAAAACAGCGGCTGCATTTTGCCACAATTATGCCACAATTCGGATACGGGGCTACCACATTTGTAATTTATTATGTTAGTATCGTATGAGTAAAGACATATTGGAGGGTTTTATGAGGAAAACGGTCGTAATTGGTTTGCTGATGGTTTTCGTTTTGGTTTGTTTGGCGGGCGGCTGTCGCAACACCAACGAAGCAGACCTTTCTGATTTGGTTGAGCTGGAGGAGCTTGCCGATATTATTGAGATAGAGGAGTTGCTTGAGCTAGAGGAGCTGGAGGAGATTAGCGAACTTAGTGAGCTGGAAACCTTGACTGAGGAGCAGGAAGCGGGCGAGGATTTTGTCTCGGATACAGAGCTTGAGGAATTGATGGAGCTGTCTGATCTGCTGGAGCACGAGGAATTGATGGAGATTGATGAGCTGGAGGAATTGATGGAGCTGCTTGAGCTTAGTGAGCTGGAAGATTTGCTGGAGCTCAGTGAGCTTGAAGAGCTTGAGGCGCTTGGCGCCGGGGAGTAATGTGCCACAAAGTTGACACAATTGGGGTATAAAGACAACACAATTGCCCTGTATCATATAAGCCGTACGAAGCGCTTGGCGCTAAATAAAACGAAAACGAGGAGTGAAAAATGAAAAAAGTTATTGTTATCTTGCTTGTGTTTATATTCTTGATGGGAACCGCAACCGTAGCGTTTGCTGCGGATGAAGAGGAGTTCCCAACACCTATTGAGAGGATGGAGCAAAGGGCGAGCGAGCTGGGGCTGACTCTTGAGGAATATGCTGAGCTGCTAAGAGCGCGAATTGAAGCGCGGGCAAGTGAGCTGGGGCTGAGCGTCGAGGAGTACAAAGAGTTGCTTCGCGAAAGGAAAGCGAAGTTTGAGGCGCGGGCTGAGGAGCTTGGGCTGACGCCTGAGCAGTATAGAGAGCAGCTTAGGGCAAGAAAAGCGCGATTTGAGGCGCGAGCCGAGGAGCTTGGGCTGACACCTGAGCAGTATAGAGAGCAGCTTAGAGCAAGAAAAGAGCGGTTTGAAGCGCGGGCCGAGGAGCTTGGTTTGACGCCGGAACAGTTTAGAGAACAGCTGAGAGAGAGTAAAGCACGGTTTGAAGCGCGGGCTGAGGAACTTGGTTTGACGCCGGAGCAGCTTCGAGAGCAGCTGAGAGAGAGAAAAGCGCGGTTTGAAGCACGGGCTGAAGAGCTGGGGCTGACACTGGAAGAGTATATGGAAATGCTTCGGGAGAGAAAAGAGCAACGTGAGCAGCAAGGCGATGGAGATGGACAGCAAGGTGGCGCTGCTGCCTAAATAAGCGCATAACGAAACTGCCCTCGCATAATGGTGTTCAATAAAAGTTGAGAACGACTCGCAGCAAAGATTGATTTGCTGCGAGTTCGTTTTATATCACGGATAGATGTGTTATAATATGGGCGAAAGGGTTGCTATGAAAACTATATATGTGGCGGATGACGACAAAAACATTTGCGAGCTGCTAAAATCTCATATCGAGAGCGCGGGGTACGCCGTGCAGATTTATTCAAACGGCAAAAGCCTTTTGGATGCGTTCAATAAAATGCCGTGTGACATGATTATAACGGATATTGTGATGCCTGTGATGAGCGGGTATGATTTGTGCAAGGAAGTGCGCAAAGTCAGTATGATCCCCATATTTATGATTAGCGCGAATAATGACGAAATTGACAGGGTGCTTGGGCTGGAGCTTGGGAGCGATGATTATATCAGCAAGCCTATCAGCTTTAGGGAGCTGTTGATTAAGATAAAGAATACGTTTATGCGGCAGCAGAGCTATGGCGAAACGCAGCAGGGCGATGTTGTCAGTTGCATGGACATAAAGCTTATCAAGGAGAGCAGAGAAGTTTATGTGGATGATACGCTGCTTGCGGCAACAACGAAGGAATTTGATTTGCTGCATCTGTTTTTGACCAACCAAAACCGCGCGTTCTCCAGAGAGCAAATCATAGAGGAAATTTGGGGCTACGATTATTACGGCGATTCGCGGCAGGTAGACCATATTATAAAGCGGCTGAGAAAGAAAATGCTTCTGCTGGATGCGCGGTGCCGGATACAAACAGTTTGGGGCTTTGGGTATAAGATTGGCGGTCAGGATGAAAAGTAGTATTGCTAGAAAGCTAACTGTTACCAACGTGCTCATCGTCATTGTGGCGCTGCTTGTTTTCTTTAGCATCGTTATTGTGATTTTTAACAATTATACGTTTAATGAGTTTAGCCGTCAGCTGTTGATTGAAAACCAAATTGCGAACAGGGTGCATCGCAACGACAAGATAGACAAGCCTGCCGTTTATAAGGTGCTTTCGGACAGCGTTAACCTTGTGTACACCAAGCAGGGCGAGCAAGGCGCTCTTGAGCTTGACTATAGCAGCGACAACAGGCTGAGTAATGTCGTTGATATTGAAGAGCTGATTGGCGAGTATGTGCGTGCCGGCAAAAAAGTGTTGCAGGTAACCATTGACGGTAAAACGTATTTGTGTACCATCACGACGAACAGGGAAGAGCTTCAAAAAGCGGACAGTGCGATTGTTTCGCTTATCTCTACGCAAAGCGTTGGGATGGTCACAAGAAGCTTTATTATCGCGCTCATTATTACCATCGCCGGGTTGACGCTTGTTTCGATACTAATCACACTGCTTGTGTCGAGGAGGATAACCAAGCCTATAACAAAGCTGACGCAAATTGCCAAGCAGTATGAGCAGCGAAACTTTGATGCGGAGTATATCGCAGACACAAACGACGAGATACAGGACTTGTCGGTGGCTGTGAGCCATATGGCGCGAAGTATAAAAGCGCATGAAGGCGAAAAGGACAGGCTGTTCCGCCAAATTTCTCACGAAATAAAAACGCCGTTGACGGCGATATACGGGTATGCCGAGGGCATCAAAAGCAATGTGTTCAGTGAGACCGACAAGCCGCTTGATATCATAATGAGCGAAAGTCTGCGTATAAAGAAACTGACCGAGAATATCGTGCTGCTTAGCAAGCTTAACAGCAATATTGAGGTGTTCCAATTTGAGCAGTGCGATTTGCCAAAAATTATTGAGCGGGCGATCGAGACCATTGAGAGCATCGCAATATTGAATGATATTGATATTGACTATCAACCGAAAGCACCGAGCGCGATTCGAGCGGACGAGGACAAGCTGTTTCGGGCGTTTGTAAATATACTGTCTAACTGCACCAAGTACACAAAAACGTTGATAAAAATTGCAATTGACGAGACCAACGATGCGGTAGAAGTGAACATTAGCGATGACGGCGATGGGTTTGACCAAGAGGCGCTTGATAATTTGTTAAGCGGCACCGCGCAGGAGAAAAGCAACGGAAGCGGTATTGGGCTGTCCATAGTAAACGCGATTATCGAAGCACACGGCGGAAAATTCATCGTCGGCAACAACGAGCACGGCGGTGCGCTGTTTACGATTGTGCTGAAGAAGTAGCGGTTACCAGCTGTTGCTATTAAGCTCCTGCCTCTTTGCCCGCGTGAGCGAATCGACCACCAAATCGTAGGATATGTCGATTAATTCCTTGATGACGCTGTCTTTGAGCTTGCTTATGTGCAGCGTGTTCCAATGATTTTTATTCATGTGATAACCGGGGATAATGGCTTCGTGGCTGCTTCGCAGCGCTTCGATGGATTCTTTGTGGTATTTTAAGTTGATGCTGCCCTCCCAGTCACCGATGTTTATGAGCGCGAACATTTTGCCCCCCACCTTGAAAACAGGCACGCCCATTTTGAAAGGATTTTCCTCTACTACACCGTGTTTGGCGAGCAGGTATCTTCTGACCTCTGTTTTGTTCATGGCATCCTCCTTGCTGTATCTCTTTACTCTATTATACTATTAATGAATTGGCGTGTACATATGTTTTAGCTGTGTGATATAATAAGCGTAGAAGACACGCACATGTAAGGAGAAATTATGAATGCTGAAAAGCTGAAAGACGCAGAGAAAGCGTTTCTTGCGCAGTATCCGCAAGGCTTTAACAGCCCTGAGATGATTGAGATTGGCAAAAAACACAAGATGGACAAGCTGGTTGCGTTTGCTCACGAGAATTTTACGCCACAGGCGCTGGAGAACGTGAAAGAAACTGCGGAGAATATGATTAGGCTGGTGTCGCGCAGCTCTATGGTGTCGGTGTTTGAGAAACCAAAGTTCCGAGACGCGGTGCGTGCGATGACGCTTGATGAGAAGGGCTACCTTACAGATAGTCTGAATGATTTGCTGCACGGTGACGAAGCTAAGGGATTTCATCAAATGCTCGATATTTTGACGAAGTACAGCCTCGCGAAGTGGACGTTGATTACGGTGTTTCGGTGTTACTATTATCCGGAAACCGACCTGTTGTTTAAGCCGACTACCGTTAAAAACGCGGTCAAGATTTTTGAGTTGGATGGTCTTATATATAAGCCACGGCCAAGCTATGACTTTTTTGTGGAGTATAGGAATGCGATCGCGCAAATGAAAGCGCAGGTTGACCCGTCGCTCAGCCCAAGCAATGCGGCATTTTCGGGGTTTTTGATGATGGCGATGGAGATGCAATAGAAGCACAACTAAGTTTTTCGTTACATAGAAAAAGAGAGGTGACATGTCGTCAACTCTCTTTTATTCTATTTGGGTTATGCTATTCTGCTGGCTCTTCCTCACCGATGGCAAACACTAAACTGGCGGAAGCGACTTTTTTGCCGTTCACGTATGCGATGCCGGTGCCCATGCCGATGGTGTCTTTTAAAACGTCGATGGTTGTCTCGAGCCTAAGCATGTCGCCGGGGACGACTTTGTCGTTGAAGCGCGCGTTCTTGATTCGCCCTAGAAAAGCCAATTTGCCTTTCATCTCCGGCAGCGTTAGAAGTGCAATGCCACCCATCTGTGCCAAAGCTTCGACAATCAGCACGCCCGGCATAATCTTCGTCTCGGCGAAATGACCCATGAAGAACCACTCGTTGCCGCTGACTGCCTTAACGCCTTTTGCGCTGACACCCGGCTCAAGCTCGTCTACACGGTCTACCATCAAAAACGGTTCTCTGTGTGGCAGTATTTTCTTAATTTCATCTATCCCTATCATATTGTTATCTCCTAACCGATATACTTATTTCTTCACTATGACACAACTGTTGTGTCCGCCGAATCCGAACGAGTTTGACAAACCATAGCTCGTATCCAAAGGTTGTGCTTTGCCTTTTACGTAGTTGAGCTTGCATGCTTCGTCTTCGACCTCTAGCCCGATTGTGGGCGGTGAGATGCCGTCCCTCAGCGCGCATGCTGTCATGACAGCTTCGAATGCACCGGCAGCGCCGAGCATGTGCCCGGTCATTGATTTTGTCGAGTTGACCAGAAGGTTTTTTGCGTGGTCGCCAAAGCAGCGCTCTATGGCAGCGCTCTCGAAAGCGTCGTTAAGCGGAGTGCTTGTGCCGTGTGCGTTGATGTATCCAATATCCTTTGGCTCTATGCCCGCTTCCTTGATTGCAAGCGTCATCGCTTTTGAAGCGTATTTTCCGCTTGGTTCGGGTGCGGTGATATGATGCGCGTCGCATGTTTGCCCGTATCCGGCGATTTCGCCCAGTCGCTTTGCTCCGCGTTTATTGGCGTGCTCCTGCGTCTCAAGAAGCATGAAAGCCGCGCCTTCGCCCATAACGAAGCCTTGTCTGTCTTTGTCAAAAGGCATCATTGCACGCTTAGGATCCTTAGATTCGGACAGCGCCTGCATTTGGTGGAAGCCCTGAACGGCAAGCTCTGTCATCGTGGACTCTGTACCACCAACAAGCACAGCATCGAGCCGTCCTTCTTTGATAGCGTAGTAAGCCTGCCCAAGCGCGTCTGCGCCCGATGAGCACGCCGTTACCACAGCGTAGCAAGGACCGTGAAGCCCCAGGCGGATAGCAACCTGCCCTGCCGCAGAATTGATAATACATTTTGGTATAAATATCGGCGACACGGCTCGGGGTCCGTTGTTTTCGAGCTCGTTGCACTGCACACAAATTTCGTCGAGCGCGCCCATGCCGCAGCCAAGTATTGTTCCAATGTTATCTGCGTCGTACTCACCATCTGCAATTCCGCTTTGCTCCCACGCTTGCATTGCCGCAACAACAGCGTATTGCGTGAACATGGCGATTCTGCGCGCTTCGCGTTTGTTAATATATTTGCTTGGGTCAAAGTCTTTAACTTCTCCCGCAACAAAAATCTGCGTGCTTTGTGCATCAAAGGTTGTTACTTTGACGATACCGCCCTTGCCTTCCTTTGCTGCTGCAAAAGATGACTCTACATCAAGGCCTAATGGTGACACTGCACCCATGCCCGTTATTATTACTTTATTACTCATAAACTCCTCACCTTCTAGGTAACCATTCCGCCGTCTACTACAAGCACTTGCCCCGTGATGTAGCTTGCGTTATCTCCCGCTAAAAATGCGGCTGCGTTTGCTACGTCGCGCGGGAGCCCAAGTCTGCCGAGCGGAATACTTTTCTGCAGCGATTCCTTTGCTGCATCCGATAATTTATCTGTCATATCTGTTTTGATGAATCCCGGCGCAATTGCGTTTACTCTGATGCCGCGTTTTGCAAACTCTTTAGCGCTCGTTTTGGTAAGCCCGATAACGCCCGCTTTGGAAGCGGAGTAGTTTGCTTGCCCGATGTTGCCTGTGATGCCCACAACAGATGATATGTTGATGATGTTGCCGCTGCGCTGCTTAAGCATGTATTGCGAAACCGTTTTGGTTGCGTTGAACGTGCCTTTGAGATTAACCGAAATAACGCTGTCAAAATCGTTGTCGCTCATGCGCATCAGCAAGCCGTCATTTGTGATGCCGGCGTTGTTGACGAGTATGTCAATTTTGTGGTACTTCTCTACGATGGTGTCCATACCTGCCTGTACGCTGCCTATGTCTGTGACGTCCATCACAAGTCCAAAGACTTCGCCGTAAGCTTTGAGCTCATCTACAGTCTTATCGATCGATTCCTGATTGATATCTGTGATGACGACTGTTGCACCCTGCTCTAAAAACTCTGCTGCAATCGCTTTACCGAGACCCCTTGCAGAGCCGGTAACCACCGCGACTTTTTTGCCTAACTCCATTTTACACATGTGTTTCACCTCATGTTTTATTGTCCGGCTTTCGCCAAAAACTTGTCCAGCGTCTTCGCGCTGTTTATACTTGCCACCGATGCGCCGTCCTTGCCGATTCTGCGCTTGAGTAATTTGCCGAGCACATTGCCCGGACCGATTTCGATGTAGTTATCTATACCGCTGCTTATCATGTTTTCCGTGCATTCGTGCCAACGAACTCGCGTACACATTTGGTCGGTTAGCAGCTGCTTCACGTCGCTGCCCGACTCGTACGGTTTGCCGAGCACGTTTGCGTACACGGTTTTACTGAACTCGCCGATTGGCTCTGCGCTTAGCACGTCGTAAAACGACTTTGCCGCTTCGCTGAGCAGCGTTGAGTGGAAAGGACCCGCGACATCGAGCTTTGCTGCCATTTTTGCGCCCTGCTCTAAAAAGACAGGTTCGAGCTCAGATAAGTCGCTTTGGTATCCCGATATGACGATTTGAAGCTCCGAAATATGGTTGGCGACGTATACGTTGTCGTAGTCTTCAATGACGCTGCTTACTTTGTCGATATCAAGACCGATAACCGACAACATACCGCACACACCTTTTTCATACGCGTTGTCCATGATGCGTCCGCGCTTTCGCACGAGAGCCGCGCACTGCGCGGCATCAAGAGCGCCCGCAGTGGTCAATGCGCTGTATTCGCCAAGCGAAAGACCGGCGTATATGTCTGCTTCAAAACCTGCGTCGCGAAGGACTGCCAGCAGCGACATCGAATGTGCAAATATCGCGGGCTGTACCACTTCGCTTTCGTTCATTCTATCTCCCAAAAAGCACGCTTTCTGCAAATCCAGCTGTGCTCCGTCTTGGCACTCGTTAAATGTTTGTTTATAAATAATATTATGATCGTATAAGTCCATGCCCATGCCTATCTTTTGCGCGCCTTGACCCGGAAATAAAAATGCGGTTTTCATATAACACCCCCCTTTTCTAGAAAAGCTTCGTTTTCAAGTTTCTTGCTATGTCCGTTAAAGCCTGCTCGTCAAACAGCTCTTCTATAATCTCTTTGCTGGTCTGCTCTTTATCGAGCAAGCCTGCACATTGCCCCGCCATAAACGAGCCTTTGTCTTTGTCGCCCGTGGTGACTGCGCATTGCAGCGAACCTTCGCCAATCGCCTCGAGCTTCTTGACAGCGTTTTCCTCGTACTCGACCTTTGACATCTCTATGAAAATCGGGCTTCGTAGCAGCCGTACAGGGTGTCCCGTGACGCGCCCTGTGACTTTGCTGTCGATGTCTTTGGCTTTGATTAGCCGCCTCTTGTACTCGTCATGCGCGGTGCATTCGCTGGCTAGTATAAATCTTGTGCCGACTTGAACACCCGCTGCGCCGAGACAGAATGCTGCCGCTACTGTAGCAGCGTCGAAAATGCCACCTGCCGCAACGACAGGAATGTCTACGCTTCGAGCGATTGTCGGCATCAGCACCATTGTAGTCAGCTCGCCAATGTGACCGCCCGCTTCGTTGCCTTCGGCTATGAGAAAGTCTACGCCCTTGCGCTCTAGCCTTACGGCAAGCGCTTTGCTGGCGACAACAGGAGCTACGATGCAGCCTGCTGCTTTCCATGTCTTCACGTATTGCGCGGGGTTACCTGCGCCCGTGATGACGACCGGAACTTTTTCGTCTGCGACGATTTGCGCGACTTCCTGTGCGTTTGGGCTTATGAGCATGACGTTGACGCCAAAAGGCTTGTCCGTCTGCTCACGCACGAGTTTAATCTGCTCGCGTACCCAGTCACTTGGCGCGTTGCCTGCCGCGATGACTCCAAGACCACCCGCCTTTGATACAGCAGCAGCAAGGCTAGCGTTTGAAACCCATGCCATGCCGCCCTGGATCACGGGATAGTCGATGCCAAGCAGTTCGGAAATAGTACCCGAGTACTTAGGCATTCTTCTTTGCTTCGAGGTAGGCTAGTAGCTCGCCAACTGTTGCGATGTCTTTTACGTCTTCGTTTGGAATTTTGATTTCTGTCTCTTTTTCGAGGTCGATAAGCATTTCTACCATGTCGAGTGAGTCCATTTCAAAATCGTCCACGAATTTGCTGTCCATTGTAATTTCGTCTCTGCTCAAGTCGAGCTGGTCCATCAGGTTCTTGATAATAATTTCTTTCATTTTTGTTTCCTCCTAAATTTTTTATAAGGTCCAATCTATAACAATCCCACCGCAGCTGAGCCCCGATCCAAAGCCTACAAGCGCGACTCTGTCGCCTTTTTGCAGCCAACCTTGCTCGAGTGCATCGCACATTGCGATCGGTATCGTTGCTGAAGAAGTGTTGCCGTATTCACTTATGTTGATGAAAAACTGGTCTTTGTCCATCCCAATGCTTCTCACCACGTAGTCGAGTATCTTTTCGTTCGCTTGGTGCGCGATTACCTTTGTGTACGGTTTGTCACCGCAGCTTTTCTGCATTCGTCGCAGTACGTCTTCGACTGCACCAACTGCATAGGTAAAGACTTCCCTGCCGTCCATTTTGATGTATTCCAGCGGTGGATTATCTACACCGCCGAACGGTGTCTTCCTGTCCTCTTTCTTGCAGATCAGCACGTTATCGTAGTCGCGCGTGCCCGTAAGCACCGGGTAGTGCATCTTTTGTTCATCACCCTTTTTTAGCACAACAGCGCCCGCGCCGTCGCCGAACAGCACGCAGGTGCTGCGGTCTGACCAATTTGCAATTTTCGTAAGCGCTTCGCCTGCAATCACAACCGCATAATCAATATTAAGCGTATCCATCATGCTGGATGCTGTAATAAGACCAGTAACAAAGCCCGTGCACCCCGCTGATATGTCCATCATTGCGCAATCTACACCGACCTGTTTAGCCACGAAACTTGACATCCCTGGCGTGATTTGTTCACTTGTTATTGTGCAGCCAATGATAAGCCCGATGTCGCTGCCATCAATACCTGCGTGGTCGATCGCCTTTAGTGCTGCGGCAGCTGCAAGGTCTATTGATCTTTCGCTCGTCACGACGTGGCGCGAGCTTATGCCTGTGCGCTTTTTAATCCACACGTCGCTCGTATCGACAACTTTTTCTAAATCGAAATTAGTGACCACTTTTTCAGGTACACTGCTGCCAATGCCCGCTATCTCTACTTTGTCTATCAATTAAAGTCCTCTCATCCCCAAGAATTTTTGATGCCGTTTTTCTACCAATTTAGCCGGATCAATTCTTGTAAGTCTTCTTAGTGTAGTTTTAATCTCTTTGCTGACATCCGCCACACTTTTTTCCATGTTAAAGCGGTTAAAACCTTCCGGCTCTTTTATTACGCTGTCAACAATATTAAACGTTTTCAAATCCTCCGAAGTCAGCTTCAAGCTTTCTGCCGCCGTTTGTGCGAGCGAGCTATCTTTGAACAGTATGGACGCACAGCCTTCGGGCGATATGACCGAGAAATAGCTGTTCTCGAGCATTATCAGCCTGTCTGCTAGAGACAACGCAAGCGCGCCTCCGCTGCCGCCTTCGCCGATGATAATAGATATGACCGGCGCTTTTACCGTTGCCATCGCTTTAAGGTGCTCTGCGATGATAAGCCCTTGTCCGCGTTGCTCGGCTTCTACGCCGTGATATGCGCCCGGTGTGTCCACGAAGCAGATAATCGGTCTGCCGAACTTTTCTGCTTGCTTTAGCGCCCGGATTGATTTGCGGTATCCTTCGGGGTGTGGCATACCAAAGTTGTACTTCATGCGCTCTTCGAGTGTGTGACCTTTTTTCTGACCGATAATCGTTACTGACCAGCTTTCGAACCACCCGATAGCAGTGATTATCGACGGGTCGTCTCCACAGACTTTGTCGCCTTTCATCTCATATACGCCGTGAAACAGCTTTGCAATGTAGTCCTGCGCCTGCGGTCTATTCTCTTTTCTGGCGCTTTTGACTCTCTCCCACGGATGGTCAGGCTGCGCCTCTGGGCTGTTAGTCTTTATATCAATTTCGTTTGAAGACATCGTCATATACCTCTCTGATTATTGACTTCTTCTCGTGCGTTGCAGCCGGTTTGCTGTGCAATGCAAGCAGATCTGCCAGCGTGTCGCGCAAATCTTTCCTGTCTACGATGCTGTCTATTATACCGTTTTCGAGCAGCGATTCTGCCCTTTGGAAGCCTTCGGGAAGCTCTTCGGTTGTCGTTTGTTGTATGACCCGCGGGCCGGCAAAGCCGATAAGCGCCTTTGGCTCGGCGATTGTGATGTCGCCTTGCATTGCAAAGCTTGCCGTCACACCACCTGTGGTTGGGTGCGTCAGAACGTTGATGTGCAGCAGCTTTTTTTCGCTGTGGCGAGCAAGTGCTATCGTTGTGCGCGACATTTGGAGCAGCGAGTGGATGCCTTCCTGCATGCGCGCACCGCCCGATGCGCAAAAGATGATGAGCGGCAGCTCGTTAAGCGTGGCGAATTCTGCGATGATTACGATTTTCTCGCCGACCACCGTGCCCATGCTGCCCATCATGAAGTATGAGTCCATCACGGCAAGCGCGGTTCGCACGCCCTTGATGGTTGCTTTGCCGATGACTACGCCTTCTTTTGATTTGCTTTTATTCTGCTCGTCTACAATTTTATTCTTGTATCCGGGGAACTCAATCGGGTCTTTGCTTTTTGCTTCCCGTTCAATTTCGATAAAGCTTCCGCTGTCCACTATCATTTCGACGCGTTTATATGCCGGCTGGCGAAACAACGCAGCGCAGTACGGGCAAATCGAGTCGTTAGCGTGTGCAATTTCTGCAATTATGTCTTTGCCGCATTCAGTACACTTTAATTTCGCAAGCTCTTTGACTTCCTTGCTCTTATCGTTTTTAACTTCTATTTTTTCTGAAAAAAGTTTCATGATTTACCTCTCATAAATCTGGGTAGTAACTTATCCTCTATCCACTTAGTGTATATGTTGCCTTTGATAAAGTCAGGGTCGGTGAGCATCGCTTTCGCAAACTCTTTATTGTTCGAAACGCCTTCGATTCTAAGCTCGTCGAGCGCGGATAAGCTTTGCCTGATTGCCTCTGTTCTGTCGTCGCCGGTGCAGATAATTTTCATTACCATTGAATCGTAGAACGGCGATATCTCGTCGCCCTCTGCGTAGCCCGTGTCTACACGCACACCAAAACCACCCGGAAGGTTCATACCCTCTATGATTCCGGGCGAAGGTCTAAAGTTCTCTTCGATGTCCTCTGCGTTGATTCTGCACTCGATAGCGTGCCCTCTTTGTGCGATGCTGTCCTGTTTGATGGCGAACTTGTGCGAAAGCGCGACTTGTATCTGCGCTTTGATGAGGTCTATACCATATATACATTCTGTTATTGGGTGCTCTACCTGAATGCGCGTGTTCATCTCCATGAAATAGAACTCGCCGCTTTCTGTAAGCAAAAACTCGACTGTGCCTGCGTTTTTGTAGTTAACACATTTCGCAATTTCTACAGCCGTTTGCTGCATGTCTTTTATTATCTTCTTGTTGACATTTGCCGCAGGAGCTTCCTCGAGCATCTTTTGGTTTTTTCTTTGCAAGCTGCATTCTCTTGTTCCAAAATGAAGCGTGTTTCCAAACTCGTCCGCGAGTATTTGCACTTCGATATGCCGTGTTCCCGTCAAGTACTTCTCGATATATACGCTGCCGTCGCCAAAAGCAAGCTCTGCCTCGCGACGAACTGTCGGGAACTCGGATTCAAGCTCTTGTGCGTTTGCAACGACGCGGATGCCTTTGCCGCCGCCGCCAAATGCTGCTTTGATCATCAGCGGATAGCCGATATCCTTGGCGAGCGCGACTGCGTCCTTGATATTGTCTATTGCACCTTCGCTGCCCGGAATAACCGGAAAGCCGTTTGCGATCATCGTAGCTCGTGCCTGTTGTTTGTCGCCCAGAAGACGCATTGACTCCGCATCAGGACCTACAAACGCGATACCCTGCGCTGTGCAAGCGTCCCGAAACTCTGCGCTTTCGGACAAAAAGCCAACGCCCGGGTGAATGAGGTCTACTTTGTATGCCTGCGCTGCCGCCAAAATGCTTTCTATATTAAGGTAGCTTTTGTCTGCCTGACGTGGTCCTATGCAAACGCTTACGTCAGCAAGACGCGTATGCATGCTACCCTCGTCGTTCTCGGAGTATACCGCGACTGTCTCGAGCCCGAGTTTTTTGCACGTTCTAATTATCCTAACAGCAATTTCGCCTCTGTTTGCAATCAATATGGTCTTCATGCTATTTTCCCTCTGCGTATTTGAACAGCGGCTGGTTTGCAATGACCGAATCGCCGTCGCTTACTAGAATGCTCTCTATGACGCCCGACTTTGGCGCAACTATTTCGTTCATCGTCTTCATCGCTTCAATAATACAAATTGTTTCGCCTTTCTTAACCGAGTCGCCCGCGCTCACAAAAGCAGGCTCGCCCGGAGCTTTTGCTATATAGAATACGCCCGATATCGGTGCCGGTACAACATCTTCCTTTTTGATGTGTATCTCCTTAGCTATCTCTTTGGCGGGTGCAGACGGTGCCTGCGCAGCAGGTTCGGAAACAACTGCGGCCGCTGTGCTCCTATCAAGGCTAAGCTTTGTGTCGCCAATTTGTATCTCTATTTTATTAAAAGAAGATTTTTCTGCCTTGTCCATAAGACTGAAAATTTTATCTAAATCCATCGTTGATTCCTTTCTCTTTCCATTATATACATCGCTATAGTGTCACTTTTCTCTACATACACAAAAGACGGTTAGCAAGCTAACTATCGACTGATATCAAATAATACCACGCACCTAATATGTTGTCAACGAATTATAATTAACAGTTGTAGCAAAAAAGTCAAAGAAAAAACCTCGCGTATTAGCACGGCACAAAGTGCTTGATTTGCGCCGTGTTTTGTTACAAAAATGTTGCGAAACGGCAAATTATATGTATTTTAGTTTAAAAATATTACTGCATCTATCAATAGAAAAATTGAAAAAATATGTGTGCGCTGCGAAAACAGAGCAGATTAGCTTACCCTCGCCCGGTAAATGAGCAGCAGCAAAATGCTTAGGGCTGATGCTTCAAGTCCCAGTTTTGTGTCAAAAGTAAACTTATTGTCTACTCCCTGTTATGTATAATTTGTGTAAATTATTCAATAAGCGGTTGACCACGCGCCCTTTCGCTTGTTATACTAGTCGAAACGTTGGTCGGAGGGAAGCTATATGAAAAAGAGCGGAATACTAAACACAGACCTAGCTAGATTGGTGGCACGTATGGGACACGGCGATATGCTTGCGATAACTGACAGAGGGTTTCCCTTTCCCGTGCATAGCCAGACAGAGTGTATTGACCTGTCGGTTTGCAGAGATGTGCCAAAGGTTGCAGATGTCATCAAGGCAACGCTGGAAGAGCTTGAAGTTGAAGAAGTGATTATTGCTAACGAAACTGCAAAGCACAGCCCGGAGACAAACAAGGAGTTTTTGCAGATTGTGTCCAATATAACTCATAAAGGTAAGCCGGTAAAAGTATCTAGGATGTCTCACAGTGAATTGAAAAAAACGATTCTGTGCGGCGCGCTGGTCGGCAAACAGCAATGCGGCATTGTAAAATGCGGCGAGTTTACCCCATTTGCTAACATGGTGCTTGTTTCGGGTGTGGATTACAGTTAAACACCCTTAAAAAATCTCTTAATGCAAAACACCTCCTGCGGAGTATACACCGAGCAGGAGGTGTTGTTATATTAAAGGCTTACTTCCAGTTTAATTTAAGCCCGCTGCTATTGGCCAGCTGCTCTAGGCTTTGCACAACGTCGTCGGTAAGCGGGATGCCCGTCTTGTCAGCCTTTTTCTTTTTTGAAAACTCGATCTCGCCCGGCATGTATATACCGCCGCTGCCTTTCGCTTTTGGCGATTGCTTGATGTTGTCGATGTACGCGTCCATCGCATTTTCGTACTCGTCCTTTGTCTGAATTGCGCCGATGTCAAAAGCGAGGAAAGCGTGGCTTGCTTTGTTTTTCTCTTCCAGTTCAAAGCACCAGCTTGGGATGTCTTTGCTCGTAGCGCCGCCGGACAGCAGTCCCGAGAGAATGTCTACCAATATCGAGAGCCCGTAGCCTTTGTGCGCGCCCATCGGCTGCAGTGCACCGCCGGTGCCGTAGAAGCCGGGGTCGGATGTGGGCACGCCATCTGTATCGACCAGCCATGTGTCCGGAATTGGTTTCTTGTCGATTTTGGCTTGGTTGATTTTAAGTGCCGCAGTTGCGCTCATCGCGATATCGAGCATCACCGGGTCGTGCCCTTTTGCAGGGGCTGCGTATGCGATGGGGCTGTTGCCGACCACCATGCTTTTGCCGCCGGGAACCGCCATGTTCGGATCGGTGTTGCTCATAGCGATGCCTACCATGCCTTGCTCTGCCGCCATGTTCGCGTAGTAGCCTGCCGCGCCGAAGTGACAGCTGTTTTTCATTGTAACGAAACCAACGCCGCTTTTTTTCGCGAGGTCCATTGCTTTTGCCATGCCTTTGACCGACGCGACCATACCCATGGCGTCATGTGCGTCCATGAGCGCGAATGCAGGCCCTTCCTTAACCACCTCCGGCTGCGCCTTTGGATCGAGCGCGCCAACTTTGATTTTCTCTATATACATGCGCAGGTTTTTTGTGCCGTGTGAGAAGCACCCAAGAGCGTCTGTACCCGCCAGCACGTCTGCCGTAATTGCCGCATCCTGCTCATTCATACCGTTTTGCACTAGAGCGCTGACGCAGAACACCTTTAAATCTTTCTCGGTGATTGTTTTCATTTCAAATCCTCCAAATATATTTTGTATTGCTTGCTATATGCGCTAATCAAAATCGGGCTTCATGGAATGACCGATGTCTATCATCGCTTTGACGTTTTGCAGCGGAGAGCCTGCCGCGACCTCGCAGCCGCTGCCGAGGCACAATCTGCCGTTTTTGCCGCCATCCAAAATGGCTTGGCTTGCTTCGCGAGATACTTGCTCGGGTGTGCCATCGAGCATTGCACCGCATGGATTTAGGTTGCCCATCAGGCAAACCCGCTCGCCCACCTTTTGTTTAGCATATGCCATGCTGACTTTGTAGTCGAACTCGATGATGTCGGCGCCTGTGTCCGCCATTTTCTCGATAATCAGCGTGTTGTCGCCGCAAATGTGCAGCAGCGTGTGAAAGTCGTATTCATATTTAAGCTTGTCAATTCTGTCGAAAAACTTCTTCTCGTACGGGAAGGCGTATTTTTCGTACATGGCAGGCGAAATGACGTCGAGCGAAGCCAAAGAGTCGGCGCACTGGACGATGTCTGCGCCCGCTTTGACGCACGCCTCAACATATTGATAGTGCGACTCGTACAGCACTTCCATCATGTCAAAAAGATACTTCTCGTAGTCGGCTTCGCCCATTTGCGCGTATGCCAGCATGAGCAGAAAGTCGTCCATGCCCATCAGGTGACTCGCGAGTGGAAAGCACCCTGCGCCCGAAGCGCGGATTGCCACTGCGCCCTTGTAGTGTTCGTTCATCCGCTTTATCGCCTCAATATATACGCCCATTCTGCCCATCGACGGATCGACGGGTTTAAGCTTTGATATGTCTTTGATGTTTTGAACAGGTCGCGAGACGACATTCGGCAGACTGCCTTTGCTGTACGTTGTTTTGACGCCCATCGCTTCGGTGATGTAGTATTGGTCGGACTGGGAGATGACCACATCTTGCCCCGTAATCTCCTGCGCGCGAATCATCGCCTGTGCCAGCTTTTTGCCGTCCAGATAGCATTCGCTTATCTCGAAACCGGCGATACCTATACAAAAGTTGCCGTTGTATGGCGTAACGGGAATACAGTCGGTAGGCTTTCCTTCGATTGTGGCGAAAACTCGCTCTCTTGAGTTCATAGTGCTCTCCTATAACATTTTAGAATATTTAGCGGCTGCGCGCATGTATGCTTCGATGTTCTGCTGCGGGACATCTGTCCCGATTCCGTTGGATGGACTGATGATGTATCTGCCGTGTCTGCCGAGCAGCTTCGTGACGCGGGCAACCTCTGCGTCAATTTGCTCGGGCGTGCTTAGCGGCAGAATCTCTTGGTTGCATATGCCACCGAAAAATGCGATTCGCTGCCCGTAGGTATCTACCAGCGATTCTAAATCCATCACGTTTGGCTGAACCGGATTCAGTACGTCTATGCCAATCTCGATAAAGTCCTCTATGATTGCGGAAACGTCACCGCAGCTGTGCAGAATGACGGGAAGCCCCGCGTTTTTATATACAGCGGTGATTCGAGCCAGATTTGGTTTGATGAACTGACGCCAAACGGCAGGCGACATCATTAGCCCAAGCTGTGAGCCGTAGTCGTCTACGATTCTGCCGCAGTTGACGCCGATGCTCACATAGCGCTTTGCGAGGTCTACATGGAACTGCGTGATTCTATTGAGAAGCTCTGCGATGAATTCTTTGTTTAGCAGAAAGTCGACAAGCGCGTTCTCGAAGCCGCGTAAAATGTAGGCGCGCTCGAAAAGGCACGCGAAGTGGTATGACGTGACGATATACTTATCCGCGTAGCTGCTGACCAGATTTTCGGCGTAGTCGAGGTAGCCGACAGCGTTTGGGTCGGGAAAAACGTAGCTCTTGTACGCCGACCCGCCCGGAAGCGGGTGCCCCGAGTACATGAGGTCTTGGTGCAGATCCCACTCGCACTGCCACTCGTCCAGAGCATAGCGGCTGCCGGTGTCGCGCTTGGTTTTCATATCGAGCAGCGTGCCGTTCATGTATGCGTACAGCACGTGGTTTTCGAAAAATGGCAGCAGCTCTAAATCGGACACGTTGTTGATGCCTTTTGTATGCAGATAATTTTTCAGACCGCTTGCGGAAAAATCGCACTGCATCGGTCGGTGATCGACTTCCTCGCCCTTGACGGTGCGAAGAAATCTCTGCTTGGGTGTAAGCTGCATGGTTTACTCCTCTGAACTTATTGGATATTTACCGTGCTTTCTGCCTGCTTCATATATTGCAAAGACGTTTTCGTTGGGGACGTCGTCGTGTATGCTGTGGTCGGAACCGAGGCAATAGCCACCGCCGCTTGCCGCGAGCGCTATGCACTCCTTTACTTGTGCCGCGACTTGCTGCGGTGTGCCGTTGACGAGCAGGTCGGAGTTGTCGATGTTGCCGAAAATGGTGATCCTGTCTCCGAATTCGCGTTTAATTGCGCCGATATCCATGCCCGCTGTGCGCTGAATGGGGTGCAAACCCTTGATTCCTGCGTCTACGCATCGTTCGACAAGGTCGGTTACATGTCCGTCGCTGTGCATAATGAGCTGCATATCGACCTGCGCAAACGCGTCACACATGCGCTTTATGTGCGGCAGTATGAAGCGGTCGAAGTGTGGCAGCGAAAAGAACGTCTGCGTGTTTGAGCCGTAATCATCGGCAAACAGCAGAGCATCGACGCCGAGAGCAGCCATATGCAGTCCGCCCGTAATCGCAAAATCGGTTGTTGCGGTAAGCACCGCGTCCACAGTGTCGGGGTCGTCGTACATCATATAGAAGAAGTTCTCGAAGCCGAACAGCATCCACGCAGCAGAGTACGGACCGCGTACTGTGCCGACCACGCCGGTGCCGCTTTGTGCGCACATTGCCAGCGCAGTTTTGATGCCGTCGTATCGCGAGGGGATGTGCGGGTCGGGTATGGTGTAGCTTTCCCAATCTGCGCCGCTTTGCATGGGATACTTGATAGTTGCGTCGATAGGCCAGGTCGCGGGGTCTTTCTTGTATGTGATACCCCACTCGTCCGTGTAAATCTCACCGCTGTCTTCCTTTGCGTTGAAGCCGCTGACACCGCCCATCGGTATAAACACGAGATCGTATCCGACCTTTTGCGAGCACGCTACGATAGTCTCTGCGCCGAAAACCTTGGGTACGAAGCCTAGAACCTCTTTGTAAAAAGGGCGGCTGTACAAAAACTCGAATATCGGCACACGGTCGGGCTGCTCGTGCCGCATTGTGCACCTCAGTCTTTCTTTTCCTGTCATGGCTGTACCTCTTCTATTGTTGAAAAGCCTTTTTACGTGTTGCATATGGTGCTATGGTCGTTTTGACACATTCGACATGCTTGATTTAGCCTTCAATATCGTCTTTAACCTCGAACCGATAGGCGGTTGTGTAATCGTATGTATCGCCTGCTCGAAGTACTGCCGATGCAAAACTCTCTTGGTTTGGTGCGTCGGGGGCAAACTGTGTCTCGAGACAAAACGCGTCGTGGATGTTATAAGTCGCGCCGTCTTTACCCGACTCGGCATCAAGAAAGTTACCGCAGTAGAGCTGCATGCACGGTTTGTCGGTATACACGCTCATCAAACGCCCGCTCGATTTTTCGAACGCCTTTGCGGCAAGGCGATATCCGCTGCCGTTTATTATGTAGTTGTGGTCATAACCGCTGCCGAACTTTAATTGCTCGTTTTCGTCGTTCATACGGTCGCCGATGGCTGTGAATTCCGAAAAGTCAAACGGTGTGTTTTTAATGGGCGCGATTTCGCCGCTGGCGGTTCCGCCATTGTCGAGCGGTGTGTAGCGCTCTGCGTTGATCATCATCAGGTGCTCGTTGATGACGCCCGACTTGTGCCCTGCCAAGTTGAAATATGCGTGGTTGGTAAGGTTGACCACCGTGTCTTTGTCGCTAGTGGCTGTGTAGTGAATCTTGAGCTCTCCGACGTCATCAAGCGAGAACTGCACCGTAACGTTTAGGTTACCCGGATACCCTTCGTCACCGTTGGGGCTGAAGTACGAGAAGGTTACGCTGTCGTTTGAATAAGCCGCTTCGTCCCAAATCACCTTATCAAAACCGACAATGCCGCCGTGCAGGTGATTATTCCCATCGTTGCGGGCGAGGGTGTATTGCTCATCACCCAGCGCAAATCTGCCGCCTGCTATGCGGTTTGCGTATCTGCCGACGGTTGCGCCGAAAAAGCATTTGCCCTGCTTGTAGCCTTGCACATCGTCGTAGCCGAGCGTGACTTCGTCAAAATTACCGTTTTTATCGGGTGTGATTACTGACATTAGTGTCGCGCCGTAATTGGTCAGCGTGACGCTCATGCCGTTTTTGTTCTCGAGCGTGTAGTAATATATGCCTTCTTGTGTCTTGTCATCTGTTTTTTTCATAAGTTAATTCCTTTGCTTATTTAATGCGCGAGTTCGAGTACGCGTGTGGTAATAGTTTAGTATCTGCCTGTCTCGTTGGTGACGATTGGTCTGGCGAGGTCTTCGCTCATGAACACTGTTGTCTTGAAAAGCTGTATGATGGATGACGGCACCTGCATGGTGACCGGTCCGTGCAGCGAGAGGCGCGATATCATGCGCTGCCAAGAGTTTGTGCCGCCGAGGTTAGCAAGGCACTGTCGCTCGATAATTTGGCGCGAGTTCTTGACGTCTCGGGGGCCAATAGTTGCTGCTTTATATGGAATGTTCGCGATGTCGCCGCTGCCGCCGAACTTGCCCGAAAGCGAGTTTTGCGCCGTTGTCAGCGGGTGCTGTGTTACGATACGCGACCCTAGAGTTAAGAACTCTTCAATGCTGTCTGAGGCAAATTCCTTTGTGTCGGGGTCTATGAAAGCGATGTGCCCCGGCCACCCCGTCGCGCTGTAGCAAACGTCCGCACCACCGTCACCGGCTTCCTCAATTAGGTCAGAGAAATTGTCTACGTTCTCGTTTGTAAAGCAATTCATCTGACTGATGTCTGGGCGTAACTCCGGATTGAGTTTTTTGAAAAAGTTGTTCATGAAGGAGTGCCCGAGCCCGAGTTTGTACGTTAAAGGGGCGACGTTGCCGTCTTGGTCTGCCCACTCGTCCATCGCGAATGTGTGCAAATTCCGGCAGCTTACTCCAAACCTGTTGCAAAGATATACGATGTTGGAATACTGAACGGCCTGCGGATTTGGCAGGATTACAACCAAACGCTTTTCCTGCTCGTCCGACTCTTTTATACGCGTGAAAAAGTCGGCAGTGAACAGCGCATCTGCATCGCCGGTAATGTGGATTTCCATGTCGGGGTTGTCGTGCGCAGTAAGCTGCTCCCTCGTCATGTTTCGGCAACGCTGCAGCACCTCTTTGTCGCGAAACGGTATCCACGGCGCGGGGTCAAATTCAAAAGGCAGTTCATTCTCAAAGTCAAATCTTTCTTCTCTCAAAGCATGTTCCCTCCCCAATATTTGTTTTTTATTGGTTTCATTATACATTGTGCGCTTTAAAATAAGCAAGGAATATATGTGCCGCAGCGCAAAGAAAAAAGCGCAATGCCGGGAAAAGCAAATGCGCTTGATTGCTATGCTGATTTGCGGCTAGAGCGCTTTCATAAACCATGTACGGGACATGCCCTCGCCGGGGTATCCATCGATGTGGGAAATAACTCTGTAGCTTTGCTTTAAGTAAAACATTGGCGCTTGGAACGAGAACGTGTCGAGCATCATTTTTGTGCTGCCCAGAGAGCGTGCTTGCGTCTCTGCGGCATCCAGCAGTTTTGCGCCGTATCCTTTGCCACGCAGGTCGTCACTGACCCAGAGAAGCTTTATGTATGCCCACGGTTCCATGCAGACAAAAACGATACCGCCTGCGATTTCGCCGTCCTTCTTGACGTAAATTGCGTGCTTCTTTGGCTGCGAAAACCCGGTGTGCTTTCGGTTGTACTCGCTCAAATTCTCCTCGATAATATCGATGTCTTTTTTGGTTGGGTTGTGATCGGTCACGATTTCAAACATAAGGTTCCTCCCGGCAGGTGCGCAAGTGTTTTTTTAGTATAGCGGAAAAATAAAAGCACTCCGAGCATTGCCGAAGTGCTTTGTGTTTTGTTGTTATGCCATTTCCTTTTGTGCTTTTGGCAGTGCTTTCTTTTCGTTTTCGCCGAGAATGAGTATCGGCATCTTTGCATGCTGCACAGTTTCTTTTGTGATTACGCACTTTTTGACGTCGTCTCGCGACGGAATGTCGTACATTACGTCGAGCATAATTGACTCGAGAATGGCACGAAGCCCACGGGCGCCTGTTTTTCTGTCGAGCGCAAGGCGAGCGATCTCTTCGAGCGCGTCGTCTTCGAACTCTAGCTGCACGCCGTCCATGTCCATCAGCTTTGCGAACTGTTTGACCAGCGCGTTCTTCGGCTGTGTCAGTATGCCTATCAGCGCCTCCTGCTCTAATTGATGCAGCGTTACGATGACCGGCACTCTGCCAACGAACTCGGGGATTAATCCGAATTTTAGCAAGTCTTCGGGCAGTATGTTCTTGTAGATTTCGCTTAGGTCTTTTTCTACCTTTGAAGCCACGTCTACGCCAAAGCCCATAGACTTTTTGCCGATGCGGCGTTCAATAATATCTGCAAGACTGCCAAATGCGCCGCCGACGATAAACAGCACGTTGGTGGTGTCTATCTGCAGAAACTCTTGGTGCGGATGCTTTCGCCCGCCCTGTGGAGGAACGCTTGCAACCGTGCCTTCGATAATCTTCAACAACGCCTGCTGAACACCTTCGCCCGAAACGTCTCGGGTGATGGATGGGTTGTCGCTTTTGCGCGCAATTTTGTCAATTTCGTCGATGTATATGATGCCGCGCTGTGCGCGCTCGATATCGTAGTCTGCCGCTTGAATCAGCTTTAGCAGTATGTTCTCGACATCTTCGCCGACGTAGCCGGCTTCGGTCAGCGATGTGGCATCCGCCATCGCAAACGGCACATTCAATATGCGTGCGAGCGTCTGCGCAAGCAAAGTTTTGCCGCTGCCCGTGGGTCCTATCATCACGATGTTGCTTTTCTGCAGCTCTACATCGTCGTCCTTCTCTACCGCGTTGATGCGCTTGTAGTGGTTGTATACCGCCACCGCCAAGTTGCGCTTCGCCGTTTTTTGTCCTATTACGTATTCGTCCAGTGAATCGGAAATCTCTGCGGGTTTTGGGATTTCGCCCACATCAAATGTCGTTTCCTCCTGATAGTCTTCCTCGATGATTTCTTTGCACAGCTCAATACACTCGGTGCAAATATACACACCGGGTCCGGCGACGAGTCGCCTTACCTGCTCTTGTGTCTTTCCGCAGAACGAACACTTTAATTGTTTTTGCTCATCCGTATAATTCGCCATTTGTCTACCTCGCTCCTACTTGCCTTTTGGCGTGATAATCTCGTCGATTATCCCATATTCGAGCGCTTCGCTCGCGCTCATGTAGTTGTCTCTCTCTGTGTCGGCAGAAACTTTCTTAACAGTCTGCCCCGTTCTTTCAGCAAGAATCCTGTTCATCTTTTTCTTGATGCTGATGATGTGCTCTGCATGGATTTGAATATCAGTTGCCTGACCGCGTGTGCCGCCGGAGGGTTGATGAATCATCACCTCTGCGTTTGGCAGCGCTTTGCGTTTACCCTTTGCGCCGGCAGCCAGCAGAAATGCTCCCATGGATGCAGCCATACCGATACAAATCGTCGATACGTCGCACTTGATGTACTGCATGGTGTCGTATATCGCCATGCCCGCAGTTACGCTTCCGCCCGGGCTGTTGACATACAAAAATATGTCTTTGTCCGGATCGTCCGCCTCAAGAAATATCATTTGGGCGACGGCCAGATTTGCCATGTTGTCTTCTACTTCGCCGGTAATGAAAATAATTCTGTCTTTCAACAACCGTGAGTATATATCGTAGCTTCGCTCGCCTTTGCTTGTTTGTTCTATTACATAAGGTACTAATGTCACTTTGGTTTCCTCCATTATATGTATACTATTCTACTTTTCCTCGTTGTTTTCCTTCTTTGGCTCATCTTTCTTTGCAGCAGCCTTCTTAGCCGGCTTCTTCTTTGCGACCTTTAGCTCTGCGTTCTCGACCAGGAAAGCTACCGTGTTGTCGTACCCAAGGTTGTCTTTGATGTAGCTTAGCTCGTCGCCTTCGACCTGCTTCTTGTACTCGTCAAGCTCTTTCTTGTACTGCTCTGCCCGCTTTACGAGTTCAGCTTCTACCTGCTCATCACTCGCTTCGATTTTCTCTGCCTTTTGGATTGCTTCTACAACCAGCTGCGAGATAACCATGCTTTCTGCGGGCTCTTTATAGTCTGCCCTCAGCGCTTCCATCGTGGTACCCATCATCTTGAGATAGTCCGGCAGCTTTATGCCTTGATACATCATTGAGTATTCCATCTGCTGAATCTGGTTGTCTATTTGGTTCTCGATCATAACTTCCGGCAGATCGATTTTTGCTGTTTCTGTCACCGCTTTGATGACGTTGGTTTTAGTCTCCTGGTCTGCCTGCTTCTGCGCAGCTTCCGTTATGTTCTTCAAGATGTCCGCCTTGTATTCTTCCAAAGTGTCGAATTCGCTTACGTCCTGCGCAAACTCGTCGTCAACCTCCGGCATCTCTTTTTCTTTCACTTCGTGCAGCTTGATATGGAAGACCGCTTCCTTGCCTGCAAGATGTTCTGCTTGGTATTCTTTCGGGAACGATACAGTGATATCGCGTTCCTTCCCTATATCTAAACCAATAACCTGTTCTTCAAACCCGGGGATGAACGAACCCGAACCAAGCTCTAAGGTTTGGTTCTCTGCGGTGCCGCCGTCGAAAAGCTCACCGTCAACGCTGCCCGAATAGTCGATTACCACTTTGTCTTTGTCTGCTGCGGCGCGCTCTACGTCTACCCAGCGCACGTTTTGCTCTGACATCCTGTTGATTTCGTCCTGAACGCCCGACTCGTCGACCTTTGCAACGGCCTTTTCGGCTTTGACGTCTTTGTACTCGCCAAGCTCTACATCCGGCTTTATAAAGATAGTCGCGTTATATACGATGCCGTCTTCCTTGCCGATTTTATCTATATCTATGTCCGGGCGTGAAACGGGCACGAGCTCTAGCTCTTCAACCGCTTTCTGATAGCTGTCCGGGAACACGATCTCGAAAGCGTCTTCAAAAAAGATGCCTTCACCGTAGTAATTCTCGACAACGCTCTTTGGTACTTTACCTTTTCTAAAGCCCTGAACCGCAAAATTGCCCTTGCTCTTTACATATGCCTCTTGCAATGCAGCCGCAAAATCTTCCTTTGAAACCTCAATGCTTACCTTAACCTTGTTTACGTCTACATTCTCTACTTTTGCCAATTTGATTTCCTCCTGCTTTCATAACCATAATAATAGCATTCTAACACTACGAAAAAATGCTGTCTTATAGTAACATATATGCATAGTCAATGCAACGCCAATGGCGGCGATTTTACCAAATAACCGATTTCTATAAAAAAATATACAATTTATTCACATTTGCTGTTGCATAATTATTCATTATATTGTATAATTATAAATATTAATTCGGAGGTTACATAACAATGGCAAAAATGAAGGTATTACTTGCATATTCGGGAGGACTTGATACGTCCGTAATCATTCCTTGGCTGAAGGAAAACTATGATTGTGAAATCGTTTGTATGGCGGCCGACGTTGGGCAGGGCGAAGAGCTTGAGCCACTTAACAAAAAAGCGATAGACAGCGGCGCTGATAAAATATATATAGAAGATTTAGTGGAAGAGTACATCACGGACTTTATATACCCCACGCTGAAAGCAGGCGCGGTGTATGAAGGAAAGTATCTTTTGGGTACTTCGACAGCACGCCCGCTGATTGCGAAACGATTGGTAGAGATTGCGAAACTGGAGAACTGTGACGCGATATGTCACGGCGCGACGGGCAAAGGCAACGACCAAGTACGATTTGAGCTGACTATCAAGGCGCTTGCGCCAAACATGAAGATTATTGCGCCTTGGCGTATATGGGACATAAAATCGCGCGAGGACGCTGTTGCATATCTAAAGGAGCGAAACCTACCTGTGCCGGTGTCCAAGAAACGCCCATACAGCATGGACAGGAATATTTGGCACCTCAGTCACGAAGGATATGATCTTGAAGACCCGTGGAATGAACCGAGCAGCGAGCTGACAATGACGTGCAAAAACCCTGAGGACGCTCCCGACAAAGCGGCTTATGTGGAAGTGGACTTTGAAAAGGGCATTCCGGTTGCTGTGGACGGGCAGAAGATGCCGCCTATAAAGCTGCTGGAAACGCTGAACGCACTTGGCGCGGAAAACGGCGTTGGTGTTATCGACATGGTAGAGAACCGATTAGTCGGTATGAAATCGCGCGGGGTGTACGAAACGCCGGGCGGAACGATACTATATGAAGCGCACAGGGCGCTCGAAAGCCTGACGCTTGACCGTGAGACTGCGCATTATAAGGAAGGCATTGCATTAAAGTTTGCCGACATCGTATATTTTGGGCAGTGGTATTCGCCTCTTCGCGAGGCGCTAAGCGCTTTTGTTGACGAGACACAGGAATCTGTGACGGGCACGGTGCGTGTGAAGCTGTATAAGGGCAACTGCACAAGCGTCGGTATCAAGTCGGACTACTCGCTGTTTAGCGAAGAGTTTGCGACGTTTGGCGAAGACGAAGTGTATAACCAGTATGACGCAGAAGGGTTTATTAATCTGTTCGGTCTGCCGCTGAAGATAAAGGCGCTGATGGACGAGAACCGGGAAGCTAAAAACAAAGAAGGAAAATAGTAATGGACAAGAAACTTTGGGGCGGTAGGTTTGAAGGCGCAACGAATGCGCAGGCTGCCGGGTTCCACTCTTCAATATCGTTTGACAGCCGATTGTATAAGTTCGATATACTCGGAAGCATTGCGCACGCAAAAATGCTGGGCGAGACAGGCATTATCGAGCAAGAAGCCGCGCAGGAGATTGTGCGCGGATTGCAAGCGATACTGGTCGATATCGAAAGCGGCAAGGTTGCTTTTGATGAAAACGATGAAGATATACACATGAATATTGAGCGGGTGTTGACGGAGCGCATTGGCGAGAATGGCAAGAAGCTGCATACGGGCAGAAGCCGTAATGACCAAGTTGCGCTGGACACTCGCATGTTTGTGAAGCAGGCGAGCGCAGACATGACAGTAATGGTGAAAGCGTTGATGAGCGCGTTGATTGACATTGCGCAGGTCAACCTTGATACCATCATGCCGGCGTATACGCATTTGCAAAAGGCACAGCCGACGACACTTGCACATTATATAATGGCGTACTGCGAGATGTTTTACCGCGATTGTGTGCGGTTTGATTCAAGCGCAAAAAGCGCGGACGTGATGCCGCTGGGTGCAGGTGCGCTGTGCGCGACGACGTATCCGTTGGATAGGGAAATGGTGGCGGATGAACTGGGGTTTGCCGCAATCACCAACAACAGCATGGACGCTGTGAGCGACAGGGATTTTATACTCGATTTCATTTATGCGTGCAGTGTGTGCGCGATGCATCTATCGCGGTTTTGCGAAGAAATTATATTGTGGTCTTCAAACGAGTTTAACATGGTGACGCTGTCGGACAGCTATTCGACCGGCTCGAGTATTATGCCGCAAAAGAAAAACCCTGACATGGCAGAGCTGATACGAGGCAAAACGGGGCGGGTATATGGCGATTTGATGTCGCTGTTGACCGTGATGAAAGGATTGCCGCTGGCGTACAACAAGGACATGCAGGAGGACAAGGAAGCGTTGTTTGACGCGTATGACACGATGGCAGCATGTTTGCCTGTGTTTACGGGGATGATGCAAACGGCGACGTGGAACAAGGCAAAGATGAAAGCGAGCGCGGGATTAGGATTCACCAACGCGACGGACGCGGCGGATTACCTGACCAAAAAGGGATTGGCGTTCCGCGATGCGCATGAGGTTGTAGGCAAGCTGGTGCTTATGTGCGAGCAAAACGGCAAAGCGATTGATGAGTTGTCGATAGAAGACTTGAAGAGCCTGTCCCCCATGTTTGAGGGTGACGTGTTTGATGCGTTGTCGCTGGAGACGTGTGTGGATAAAAGGAATGTTTACGGCGGTCCGAGCGCAGACAGTGTAAAAAAGCATATTGAATTGATGATTAAATTTACCAAATAAGGCACACAACCAATGGTTGAATGCCTTAGGAAAAAAATAATACTTTTTTTATCTTATTTTGAGGCTCGGTGATACCAACACCGGGTTCTTTTTTTGTTTAGAGTTTTTTTCTCCCATTGTAATCGCGACAGAATGCGGGCGATTAATAATCGCCCCTACAAAACGAGTCAAGCTCACGGATGTTCTCTCGTATCTTTGTATTCATCGATTATGAAATCTTCGTATGCCTTGGCTTGTCTTTCTACGCCTATTTCTGTTAGTTCAATATCATTAATCCATTGGAAATAGTGAGTTAATTCATGCGCAATTGTGCCCAACATAGCTCCCAATGCATTATCCTTCCCCTTTTTATTTATAAGGTCAATGTAATCACCGGCGGCAATACGAATATATGGTTCCTCTTCCCTTTCATGCGGTTGAAAGCATGCTCCGGTGACTATTTCTCCATCTCTTGCTTTTATTCTATAGTGTGACTTGACATAGACTGGTACTCTTATTGGAAAATAATATTCTTTGCGTAACCACACTCCAAATTCTTTACAAGCTCTCCTAACTTCAGGGTCAACATCTTTATCAAATACAAAACGTAATCCGGCTCGACGATCCGAATTATAGTATTTTTGCCAGTTTGGGATTGTCCATATATGCATAATAACCTCATTCTATACTGTGCGACACAAGCAACACAATCATTGCACAACTTTCTGCTACGTAACGTTCTTGACCCAGATGTTGGTTTTGTAGCGGATGAAGCTGGCAACGGCGCGCACGATTGTTTCGGAGCGAGCGAGCAGATATACTATGGGCAAAGGCCAATGGAACACGAACGCGCCGACGAGCGCAAGCGGTAGACCGACGAAAAAGAGCGCGCTGAGGTCTACAACCGCGCAGTAGAGCGTGTCGCCGCCGGAGCGCAGCACGCCGATGAACAGCGTGAACTCGATGCAGATAACAGGCAGAATCAGCATCAGTATATTGGTGACGTCCTTTGCGTTTTGCAACACATCTTCTTGAATGCTGTATAGCGAGAGAATGATGTCGCGGAAAACAAGCATGACGAGCGCGACGAATACGCCTGTGAGTGCCGCAGCAATGATGCCTTTGTGTGCGTAGCGTTTGGCTTGGTCGAATTTGTCTGCACCAAGGCTGTTGCCAACCATGATTGCAAGACCGCTGCCGATGCCCAAGGCGAATATGAACAAGAAGTTGAACAGCGTGTTTGCTATGGTCATGGCGGCGATAACGCCCGTACCCATGCGCGCATACATAATCGTGTAGCCGGCAGTACCTAGACCCCATATGCCGTCGTTGAGAATAACCAATGTCATTTTGCTCATCAGCTTTTTGAAAAACAGCCTAGAGAAGCTGAAAAGCTCTGTAATTTTTGCACCAAGGTGGTTTTTGCCGTTGTATGCAATCAAAAGTATAATGGTAACCTCGACCAGCCTTGCGGTGAGAGTAGCGATGGCCGCACCCCGCACGCCGAGCGCCGGCATGCCAAAGTTGCCAAGTATAAGCATATAGTTAAGTAGTGTGTTTAGCGCAAGTGCGATGGCGCTGGTAAACAGCGGTATTCTTGGTCTGCCAGTGCTTCTGAATACCGCGAAGAACACGGACGAAATTGCGTATGGAATATATGACAGTGCCGCGATGGAGATATACTGCGAGCCCGCCTCGATGACTGCCGGGTCTGCCGAGAATATGCCGATAACAAAACGCGGGAAAGCCGCAGCCGCCAACGTGAAAGCAGCGCTACTGATAAGCGTCAGCATCAACGCGACACCGAGCGTTTTGTGGATGCTGTCCAAGTCTTTTTTGCCCCAGAATTGCGCGAAGAATATGGACGCACCGCCTGTTATTCCAAAGATGAACAGGATTACAATAAAGTAAACTTGGTTGGCAATCCCGACCGATGCGATGCTCTCCTCGCCAAGCTGACCAATCATGAGATTGTCAACGAGGTTTAGTGAAGCGGCGATTAATTGTTGCAATATAATTGGCACAGCTAGTGCTATTAGTTTTTTATAAAAGTTCGTTTTTTTCAAATTTCATCCTTTGCATAGCAGTCTGCGTAAAGTTGCTATTCCTTTATCTGCACATCGCACGTTGGTTTGAATGGGTTGTTGCGCACAGAGAGACTGTATAGGTATGGGTAGTGCACCCGCATATGGTTGATGTAATTTACCCACTCTGCACCGAGCAGTATGTACGCTCTTCTTACATCGCCGATAAGATGGTCGTTGTCGGCGTTTTTAAGCTCGCGGAAATCATACCGCAGACGAAGCTCTTCCGCAAGATGAAAAACCGCCATCAGCACCTCTGTAAACGTTTCGTGCTCGAGCAATGTCGGGTTTTCGAGAAGCCGCAGAAGCTCGGGACGGCACTCTTGCAGCATCATGTCGATCGCTTCAAAGTCGCCCCCGTCCATCTTAATTTCAGGGCAATATGCTTCGATAAGTTTTGTGCGATTCTTGAAGTCCTTGTCGCTCCAAGTATGTTTTATGTCTATCTCGTTTTCGATTTCTGAAAGCGAAGTATCGCTATGCGCAAACGCCCGAAGCAACTCTGTACCTACTTCGCTGAAAAACGTTTCGATAACCATATAGAGTTTGCTGATCTTCTTCTTTTTTTCGTTGCTTGCAAGTACCCTGTGGAAAATCAATGTAACGAAAATAACCTCTATGGGCATAAACGCAAAGTCGCTGAGTGCAAATATAGTGACGTGTTCTACATTTCTAAATACCAGTGGGTGCGTGGCATATAAAGCCATTGAAATAATTACCAGAATTATTGTAAGCGCTACATCGCCGTTTCTTTTCTTCATATGATTTAATTTTACCCCTTATGTTTTTTATCGCAGTTGTCCGCTACCGCGAATAATGTATTTGTACGTTGTCAGCTCTTTAAGCCCCATCGGGCCGCGCGCGTGCAGTTTTTGTGTGCTGATGCCAATTTCTGCGCCAAAGCCGAATTCTTCGCCGTCGGTGAAACGCGTGGAAGCGTTGACGTACACAGCAGCCGAGTCGACACGCTCCAAAAACTTTTCGGAGTTGTCGTAGCAGTACGTTACAATTGCTTCGCTGTGGCTGGTGCTGTATTTATTAATGTGGTCGATTGCTTCGTCCACACTGCCCACAACCTTGACAGCGAGTATGAAGTCGTTAAACTCTGTGTAATAGTCTTCTTCGGTAGCCGCTTTGACGTCGATTATCGCGCGCGTTTTATCGCATCCGCGAAGCTCTACCTCAGCTAGTTTGTCTGCCATCATCGGTAGGAATTTTTCTGCCACCGCTTCGTGCACCAGCAGAGTTTCGGCCGAGTTGCAAACGGACGGTCTGCTCGTTTTGGCGTAGTAGATAATGTCTGCGCCCATTTTTAGGTCGGCGCTTTCGTCGACGAAAACGTGACAGTTGCCGACACCCGTCTCAATAACCGGGACGGTTGCGTTCTTGACGATAGATTGGATTAGACCTGCGCCGCCGCGCGGTATCAATACGTCGATAAGTCCGTTTAGTTTCATCATATATGTTGCCGCTTCGCGCGAGGTGTCTTCGATAAGCTGTATCGCGCCGTTTGGCAAGCCTGCGCTGTATGCCGCCGCTTGCGCGACCTTAACAATCGCTGCGTTGGAGTTGATGGCGTCGCTGCCACCCCGCAGAACCACTGCGTTGCCCGTCTTGATGCAAAGACCCATGGCGTCGGATGTAACGTTTGGGCGCGCTTCGTATATGATACCTATGACGCCGAAAGGAACGCGCTTTTTGCCGATAGTAAGTCCGTTTGGGCGCTTTATCGTACTGACGACCTCGCCGATCGGGTCTTCAAGACCGATAACTTTCTCTAAGCCCAAAGCCATGCCTTCGATCCGCTCTTCTGACAGAGCAAGGCGATCCAGCATTGATTTGGACGTGCCGTTTTTGGCGCCGTTGTTAAGATCGACTTTGTTGGCAGCCAATATATCGTTTGTGTTTGCGCGCAGAGCGTCGGCAATGCTTTGCAGCACGGTGTTTTTCTCGTCAATGCCCATGTATCCCAGAGCCATGCTGGCCTGCTTCGCGCTAATCGCTTTATCTTTAACGTGTTGCATATCGTCCTCCAATAATTATTATTTTATGATTATAACATCATTTACAAACAATGTCACCACCATGTATAATGAAGACACTATGACGATAGACGGATTGACGCTGCACTATGCGGTGCAGGAAATTGAAAACATGATAGTCGGGTGCAAGGTGGACAAGGTGCAACAACCACAGCCGAGCACGCTGGTGCTGTCTTTCAGGGCGCCGGGCAAGAACGTAAAGCTGTTGATTTGCGCGGGTGCGTTTGATTCGCGCATGCATATGACGCAACATAAACTTGAGAACCCGAAAAAGCCGCCCATGTTCTGTATGTTTCTGCGAAAGTACATTGGCAGCTCTAAGGTATCGGCTGTTGAGCAGGACGGGCTGGAGCGCATCGTCAACATCACGCTTGAGGCGAAGGACGAGCTTGGGCTTACGCGCAGGCTGACATTGGTTTGTGAGCTGATGGGCAAATACAGCAACGTGATACTCGTTAATGAGGGCGGCGTGATTATGGACAGTTTGAAGCACGTGACAAAGTCACTCAGCCGTGTGCGACAGGTTATGCCGTCGCTGGAGTATGTGCTGCCGCGCTCAAGCAAGCTGAATCTGCTGACCATATCGAAGGCGACTCTGGTAGAAATGCTGGAAAAGCGGGGCGATAAGAGGATTCGCCAGTACCTATCGCAGTTTTTACAAGGCGTGTCGAGACAGACAGCAGACGAGATGCTGTATCGGTATATGCCGGGCGGGTATGAAGATGTGCAACGAGAGCCGGAGAAGCTGGCTAGTGTTATCGTCTCATTTGTTGACGAGCTGCAAATACTTAGCCCTACTGTGTATTCACGAAGCGAGCCGTTTTTCTATTCGCCGATTGTGTATCACTGCGTAGCGTATGAAAGCGCCCTGACAGCGGGCAGCATGAACGAAATGCTGGACAGCTTTTACAAGAGCGTGGCGGACGTGTCGATGATTAACAAGAAGCGAGCTGCGCTGCACAAGAAAGTGGCAAAGAAGATTGACAAATTGTCGTATATTTTGAAAAAGCAGCACGACACGATGGGCAAAGCGAAAAAAGCCGAGAAGTTTAAGGTGTACGGCGATATTATCACGGCGAACATATACCGCATCGAAAAGGGTATGCGCCTGCTGGAAGCGCAGGATTATCATACGGGTGAGGATTTGCAGATCCCGCTGGATGCGCGGCTGTCGCCTTCCGCAAACGCGCAGCTCAATTATAAAAAGTATAATAAGCGAAAAGCGGGATTGCCGATTACGGCGAAGCGTATGAACGCAAATAAAAAGGAAATTGCGTTTCTTGAAAGTGTGCAATTGTCGCTGGACAACTGCGAGCGTTTGGACGAGCTTAAGGAAGTTGAGTATGAGTTGAGCAAAGCGGGCGTGATATCCACTCTTGCTGCGAAGACAAAGGCAACACAGCAGCCTTCGAGCCCATATAAGTTTATATCAACAGACGGATATACGATATTCGCCGGAAAAAACAACCGTCAGAACGATACGCTGACCATGAAGACGGCTGAGCCGAATGACCTTTGGCTGCACACCAAAGACATACCTGGATCGCACGTGTTGATTGTAGGCGCGGATGAGAATCTGCCGGACTCTACCCTGCTTGAAGCGGCGGCGATTGCTGCGACGCTAAGCAAGGCGAAGGGCTCGAGCAAAGTGCCTGTAGACTATGCGCCGCGCAAAAATGTGAGAAAGCCGAACGGCAGCAAACCGGGGTATGTTGTTTATGAAGGATATAATACTGTGATTGTGGATCCGGATAAAGAGTTGTTTGATAAGTTGCTTGTGAAGTAATGCTGCTTATTTCCCAAGTATTAGGTGAATTAGGATAGTTAAAGGAAATCTGTATGAAAACGAACAATCAATATCGACCTGTTTTGCGGGATAAGGTCATCTTCTATTAACCGATGTAATTATCCGTCGTAATTATCCGTAAAATAACCCTCTGAAAAATCAATAAATATTGAATAGGTTTCATCACTCCATTCGTGAGCTCTAACCCCTAGCCCCGGCCATTCCATAGAAAGGTTGAGCGAATTGTAATAATGAGTGATATCCCTCGAATCTGCAGGCCCAAGAATATCTTCCATCCTATCTCCGAAATATTCCAAACCTTCATCTATCTCTTCAATATCTGCACTCTGCAGATTAGTTTGAAGAGATGCCCCTCCGAGTTTTAAGTCCGAATCTTCTATATCAAAGAAAAGACAGACGCTGGTCTCACCATCGTCGTATATCAGATGATTTGAATAATCGTCGAAATGATATGTATACATATCTTCTGTGAACCATTCAAGAAGCTCAAAAGACTTTTCATTACTATATACCGTGTATATATCTGTACCGAACGGATAAGGAAAGAGAATCGATAAATCCATTTCTGTCTTTGAAAACGCTTGTATCCTTGCAATAGCTCCCAATCCAAAAGAATCTGTATCGGTATTAAGGCTACAATAAGATTCCTCATTTTCCCATTTGTAAAACCCAGGATACTCGTTAGTTGAATGTTCACCCAGTATCGCGTCCATACTTTCAATAATCTCTTCTATCTGCTTATCGCTTGTACTGTATTCATCCCGAAAAACATCGAAAGTCATTAGTGTAAGCGTCGGATTGCCAACATCTTTACGCCCAGTGTCATCGTTAATATTCCAGAAAACATATGTCGCTACTGCCGGATACCCTACAAATTCAGAATAATATGTTTGAAAAACTGTGCTGATTTTACCGTTATCCGTTTCATCCAAAACATCTCCAAATGTACTTTCACTTGTAAATCCTGCTACAGATTTTTCGGATTCATCAAGCTGCATTAGATCCATCAAAGAATCTATTATTTCAATATTCTGCTCCGAAATGTTTGATATTTGCGTCTCTTCATTATCTTCAATTCTTGATGACAAAATCTCAAAATACTTTTCAGATATTGCAGTACAGCCCGATAATAACAGCACTAGCGCCGATACGAGCAAGATAAGCTTCTTCATCTGAAACCTCCATAATATTATCCCATATATTGTACACCAATAACCCATTATTTACAAAATAAATACCCCTCCTGCATGTCAGTAGAAGGGGCGTTCTGATATATTCCTATTGGCTTTGCTGCGCGCTGATGGCTTTCAGGCGCTTCATTACGTCGTTCTCTTTTCCGAAGTAGTCGTGCAGCGTTTTGTATTCTTCGTACAGCTTTGCATACACCGCCACATTCTCTGGGATTGGCTTGTATACCACGTCTTTGATTTTGCCGAATTTTTGCGCAATCTCGCTGATGGTGTCAAAGCCACCGCGATCTGCGCCTGCCGCGACTGCGCCGAACATGGCAGCGCCTAGCGCCGGTGCCTGCGGTGATGCGGAGATGCGAATTTCGCGATTGGTGACGTCCGAGTAGATTTGCATAATCATTGCGTTCTTTTCTGCTATGCCACCACACGCGTAAAGTGCGTCGATAGGAACGTCGTTTTGCTCGAACTGGTCTATGATGACTTTGGTGCCGTATGCCGTCGCTTCGATCAGCGTGCGGTAAATCTCTTCCGGCTTGGTTTGCAGCGACATGCCTAGAATCATGCCCGTTAGGTCTACATCTACGAGTATGCTGCGGTTGCCGTTCCACCAATCGAGCGCGACGAGACCGGACTCTCCAACGTTGAGCGCGTCAGCTTTGTCTGTCAAAAGCTCGTGGATGTCTTTGCCCTGTGCCTGCGCCTGCTGTTTATACTCCGCAGGGCAGCAGTTGTCTACAAACCACGCGAAGTGGTCGCCCACACACGATTGACCCGCTTCGTAACCGTAGAAACCGGGAATAACGCCGTCTTCGACCACGCCGCACATGCCGGGAACGTTGGATTCTTTTTCACCCATAAAAATATGACACGTAGATGTTCCCATAATCATCAGCAGCTTGCCGGGCTTTGTGATGCCGACTGCGGGAAGTGCCACGTGCGCATCGACATTGCCGACTGCCACAGCTGTGCCGACTTTAAGACCCGTCAGCTTTGCTGCGGTTTCGCATACTTCGCCGGCCTTTGCACCCATCGGATAAATATCTTCTGACAGCTTTTCGCTCACGAAGTTCTCAAGCTTGGGGTTCAATGCCTTGTAGAACTCTTTGCTTGGATAGCCTGTCTGCTTGTGCCAAATTGCTTTGTAACCTGCTGTGCAGCACGCACGCCTCTCCTGCCCTGTCAGCTGCATTGTCACCCAGTCGGTAGCTTCGATGAACTTGTCCATTGCGTCGTATATGTCGGGCGCCTCATCGACTAATTGCATGACTTTTGGCACCATCCACTCGGACGATATTTTTCTGCCGTATCGGTCGAGGAAGGCTTCGCCCCGCTGCTCTGCAATTTCGTTCAGACGGTTTGCCTGTTCCTGCGCTGCGTGGTGCTTCCACAGCTTGATGTACGCGTGTGGGCGTGATGCGTACTCGCCCGAGAAGCACAGCGGCTGCCCGTCTGCGTCTATCGGCATAACGGTGCTGGCAGTAAAGTCGATTGACAAACCGACGACTTGCTCGCTGTTTATGCCAGCCTGCTTGATTATCGCAGGAATTGTTTCGCCAAGCACTTCCAGATAGTCAGAAGGGTGCTGCAACGCCCAATCCTGCCCTAGCTTGGTGCCGTCCGGCAAAGTCTCGTCCATCACTCCGTGCGTGTAATCCTTGACCGCGCCTGCAATCTCGTTGCCTGTCTGTAAATCGAGCAGAACAGCCCTCCCCGATAACGTGCCAAAATCGACTCCGATACTATACTTTTTCATATGAATAAATCCTTTCGAAATGATTTGTAATTGTTTGGTTCAACAATACACCACCCCCGACGCTTATGTCAAGAAACCGCGTACCGATTTTGCCAACATCAATCAACAGCGGCTTTTGGTGTTTGGCGTTGTTATTTGGTTGGTGTTTTTGCTTGCGATGTGATATTATTTTAGTATCTAAACATGAGGGAAGTGACACAAAATGGAGCAGAAACTGAAGCTGTACGGCTTTAATAATTTAACGAAAACATTAAGCTTTAACATATACGATATTTGTTATGCCGAGCTTGGTGAAGACAAGGAGGAGTATGTCAAATACATCGATGACCAGTACAACTCCAGCCGTTTGACAAAAATGCTTTGTGAAGTCACCAAGATAATCGGTGCGCATCCGCTCAACATATCCAAACAGGACTATGAACCGCAGGGCGCAAGCGCCGCGATACTCATCACCGAAGAGGAGATTGCCAACCATGTGATTGACCCGAGCTGTAACCGCGGTCTTGCTTGCGGCGAATCGGACGAAGTGCTTGTGCATCTTGATAAAAGCCATGTGAGTGTGCACACTTACCCCGAATCTCACCCCGACCACAACGTTACTACGTTTCGCGTGGACATCGACGTTTCGACGTGCGGCAAAATATCGCCGCTTAAAGCACTGAACTTTCTCATATCCAGTTTTGATTCGGATATCATGACGATTGATTATCGTGTGCGCGGATTTACGCGTGACGTTAACGGTGAAAAGTGTTTTATCGACCACAAAATCAACTCTATACAGGATTTTATCAGCAAAAAGACGCTGGAGGAGTATGATGCGATTGATGTGAACGTGTATCAACCAAATATTTTTCATACCAAGATGATGATTAAGGAAATTGAACTTGACAATTATTTGTTTAAGACGGACGCGGTCGATCTTTCGCCCGATTGTCAGCAAGAGATTAAAGAAAAGCTGCAAAAAGAGATGATTGAGATATATTATGGAACGAACATATATTGATAAGCAGATGGACAATGACTTTATAAAACGACAGCAGCATGCGCCGCTTGGCGACGCTCTGAAAGCGTATCAGAGCCGGCGTGTCGTTCCTTTTGATGTGCCCGGGCACAAGCAGGGCAAGGGCAGCCGGCAGCTTAAAGCGTTTTTTGGCGAGCAAGCAATGGGGCTTGATGTGAACTCCAGCAAACCGCTTGATAACCTGTGCCACCCTATATCCGTAATCAAGCAGAGCGAAGCGCTTGCCGCGGATGCGTTTGGCTGTGACGCTGCATTTTTTATGGTGAATGGCACAACTTCGTGCGTACAGGCGATGATAATGAGCAGTCTGCGCGAGGGCGACAAAATAATTATGCCGCGCAACGTGCACAGGAGTGCGATAAACGCGGTTATCCTTTGCGGAGCGGTGCCGATATATGTGAATCCCGGTATACACGAGAAGCTTGGCATCTCGCTTGGGATGTCGCTCTTTGATGTGCAGGCGGCTATTAAAAAGCATCCTGACGCGAAGGCAGTGTTTGTGAATAATCCAACGTATTATGGTGTGTGCCCGGATATCGAAGGAATCGTAGATGCGGCACACAAACACGGTATGCTGGTGCTGGCAGACGAAGCACACGGCACGCACTTTTATTTTAACGAGAAGCTGCCGGTTGCCGCAATGCACGCAGGTGCGGATATGTCTGCCGTCAGCATGCACAAAACGGGCGGGTCGCTTACGCAAAGCTCTATGCTGCTGGTAAACAGCGAGCGCGTGAGTATTGACCATATGCGGACAATCATCAACTTAACACAAACGACGAGTGCGTCGTATTTGCTACTCGGCTCGCTCGACATTGCGCGACGGGAGCTTGCGCTGCATGGCAAGCAAACGTTTGAAAAGGTGTTGGAACTCGCCGAATACGCGCGGGCGGAAATAAACGTGATTGGCGGGTATTACGCGTTTAGCAGCGAAATAGCGGGACACGAGGCTGTGCATGACTTTGACCGCACTAAGCTTAGCATCAACACATTTGCGCTGGGGCTTGCGGGGTTCGAAGTTTATGACATATTGCGCGACGAGTACGAGATTCAAATAGAGTTTGGCGATGTTGCGAACTTCCTCGCGATAATATCGGTTGGCGATACGCATTTGGCGATAGAGCGACTAGTTGCTTCTCTGGCGCAGATAGGGCGGCAGGCAAAGGGGCACAAGCAGGATATGTTTGACCACGAGTATATCTCGCCGATTGTGAAGGCTACTCCAAAGCAAGCGTTTTACGGCAAGCAGGAAAAAGTTCTTTTAGAGGACGCTGTAGGAAGGGTCAGCGCAGAGTTTGTGACGTGCTATCCCCCCGGCATACCTGTTGTGGCACCGGGCGAAGTGGTTACTGCTGAGATTGTCGAATACATACACTATGCGAAGGACAAGGGCGCGATGTTGACGGGCGCGCAGGATATGGATTTGACGCATATAAACGTACTAGAAGGAGAATAGACTCATGGAATTATGGTTTACCGAGCCGCACACCGATACCGCGAAGTTTTCGATAAAGGTAAAAAAGCAGCTTTTTAGCACGCAGAGCGAGTTTCAGCGAATCGACGTTTTTGACAGCGAGGAGTTTGGTGTTTTTCTAGCGATTGACGGGCTGATGATGGTGACGCAAAAGGACGAGTTTATTTATCACGATATGATTGTGCACGTGCCGCTTGCGGCGAATCCCGATATCAAAAATGTGCTGCTGATTGGTGCGGGCGATGGCGGAAGTGTGCGCGAACTGACTAGGTACGATACGATTGAGCACATCGACATGGTCGAGATAGACAAAGCGGTTGTAGACGCGAGCAGAGAGTACCTGCCGTTTTTGGCAGGCAAGCTGGATGATAAGCGCGTCAGTATACACTATGCCGATGGGTTGAAGTTTGTGCGGACGAAGCAGGATGAGTACGACCTCATCATCGTGGACTCCACCGACCCGTTTGGACCGGGAGAAGGGCTGTTTACCAAAGAGTTTTATGGCAACTGTTATAACGCGCTGACAAAGGACGGGATATTGGTCAACCAGCACGAGAGCCCGTATTATGAAGAGGACGCCGCACACATGAAGCGCGCGCACAAGCGTATTAACGAGTTTTTCCCAATATGCAAGGTGTATCAAGCGCACATACCGACGTATCCTTCAGGGCATTGGCTGTTTGGGTTTGCAAGCAAGTCAATTGACCCAATAGCTGATTTGGATGCGGACGCGTGGAATGCGCTTGGGCTGAAGACGAAGTATTATAACACCGATTTGCACGTCGGGTGCTTTGCACTCCCGAACTATGTACTTGAGATGCTAAAGGAGGCGCGCGATGAGTAATCAGAAATTCATTGGCTGTGACAGCGATTATAAGCACGCGGACATCGTGCTGTTTGGTGCACCGTATGACGGCACCGTTTCTTTCCGCGAGGGCGCATCGGGCGCACCGGAGGCGATTCGCGCAAGCAGCGATGACGCAATAGAAACGTTCAGCCCGTATCAAGACAAGGACCTTGATGACTTGTACGTTTACGATTTTGGCGATTTGACATTTGCACACGGAAGCCCGGAAAAGATGGTCGAAACGGTCGAGCAGTGCACGCGAGAGATTATCGCGGACGATAAGCTGCCGGTGATGATTGGCGGCGAGCATTTGGTGACATTGGGTGCCGTGAGTGCTCTGTATGAAAAGTATCCGGATTTACACATAATTACGCTCGATGCACACGCTGACCTGCGGGATGAGTATCTTGGGCAGCGCTTGTCGCACGCGACCGTTATGCGGCGTGTGTATGACGTTGTGGGCAGCGGAAGACTTTTTCAGTTTGGCATTCGGTCGGGCGAGCGAACTGAGTTTGAGTGGGCTAAAAAGTATGGCTCTCTGCACAAGTTTGACTTCAGCGATATTGCGACTGCAATATATCAAACATCGGGCAGCCCTGTTTATCTTAGCATTGATCTTGATGTGCTGGACCCGGCGACTCTGCCCGGAACAGGCACTCCCGAAGCGGGCGGTGTCAGCTTTGACGAGCTGCTGGATGCTATTATAAAGCTATCCGACTGCAACATCGTTGGCGCGGATATCACCGAGCTTTCTCCGCCGTGTGACACAAGCGGCGTATCTACGATTGTTGCGTGCAAGGTTTTGCGCGAGTTGTTGGTTGCCATCGGGTAGTGGTGTGAATTCAGCGTTGCTGTGTGCGCTAACACTTCAGTATTTGTTTCCAATTGATTCATAAGATGAGTAGGTGTGGATAATTACCTGTGTCTTTCTCTGCAAAGTATTCGGTTGTATTCTTGTAAATAGAAGTTTATAATGTAGTATCAGCTTATTGTGGACAATGGAGCGTTATTATGATTCACGATTTATTGGGAAAAGTGCATATACCCGAACTGTTTGAGACTACTCAATCTTTCGCGCGACCGCTCGCCGGTAACCTTGACGAATTGTTGCGTGGGAAGCTTGCAGAGAGAGCAAATATCAAAGCCGGGCAGACAATTGCGATTACCGTTGGCAGCAGAGGCATTGCTGGCTATCGAGAAATTGTGGACGCGATTACTGAGTTTGTGCGTAGCAAAGGCGCAAGCGCTGTTTTGGTGCCTGCGATGGGCAGCCACGGCGGCGGAACGTTTGACGGGCAGAAGGCGGTTCTTGGCAAGCTGGGTATCACGGATACTTTAGGTGAGATTGTGCCCTTTGGCGAAGAAGTAAAGCTTGGCGAGAGCAAGCACGGAAAACCCGTCTATATTAGTAAAGCGTTTCTTGACGCGGATGGTGTTATTATATTGAACAGAGTTAAACCGCACACGTCGTTTAGGGGCGAGTATGAGAGCGGTATAGTCAAAATGGCTGCGATTGGCATGGGTGGCGCAAAGGGAGCGCGCACAACGCACGCGGCGGGATATATGAAAATGGCGGAAAATATCGCTGTGGCAGCAAACACGATATTTGAAAAGGTCAACGTTGTATGTGCAGTTGCGACGGTCGAGAATGCGTACGGCGAAGTTGCGAGCATCGACGTTGTGAGGAAAAGCGATATTATGCATGCAGAGCCCGAGCTGCTAAAAAAAGCGTGGGCGCTGATGCCAAAGCTACCTTTCGATAAGTTGGACGTGCTGATTGTGGACGAGATCGGCAAGGATATCAGCGGCACGGGAATGGATACGAATATCATCGGGCGTTATCATACGCGGGCGGCGTTTGGCGGACCTGACATAAACAAAATTGTGGTGCTTGATTTGAGTGAGAAGTCTGGCGGCAACGCGAACGGTGTCGGACTGGCTGATTTCACAACAAAGCGGTTATTCGATAAAATAGATTATGCATCGACTTATTTGAACGTGCTGACTTCGACAGAGCCAAATAGCGCGAAGATTCCGCCGGTTATGGACACGGACGAGCTTGCGATTAAAGCAGCGCTGTTTACTTGTAACCAAAGCCGAGCGGAAAGTATCACTATGATGCGCATACGAAACACCAAAGATATTACCAACATCGAGGTTTCAAAGAACCTGCTTTAGATAACATTTATTTCACGACATTATGGAGGGTCAAAAATGCTGCCGAACCAAAAAGAAGTTGTCGAGCCGGAGCTAAATCTGAAGAAGGTCGATATAGTGCTTGATACCGACACGTATAATGAGGTGGACGACCAGTTTGCTTTGGTTTATGCGTTAAGGTCTATAGAGCGACTGAACGTGAAGTCCATATATGCTGTGCCGTTTTTTAATGCGAAGTCAAAAAGCCCCGGCGATGGAATGGAAAAGAGTTATGAAGAGATACTGAGGGTTCTAAGTAAAATGAAGTATCAGGCGCCGAGCGGGTTTGTAAAAAAGGGCAGCAGACGGTATTTGCGCAGCGTCAGCACGCCTTGCGAAAACGATGCAACTTATGACTTGATTGAAAAAGCGATGTCTGCCGATGACGTTTTGTACGTCGTGGCGATTGGCGCGCTTACGAATGTTGCCTCCGCGATACTGATAGAACCACAAATCCTCAAGAAAATCGTGGTTGTATGGCTGGGCGGGCACGCGTTTGGTTGGCCGGATACCGCTGAGTTTAACTTGAAGCAGGACGTTTTGGCGGCTAATGTCGTTTTTGACAGTCGCGTTCCTTTGGTGTTGCTGCCGTGCAGAGGCGTGGTTTCGCATCTGTCCACAACTGTCGCAGAGCTAAGCAAGTTCATTGAGAAAAACTCGCCCATCGGCGCGTATTTGACGCAGTTGGTGCGCGATTATGAGGGCGACAAAGTTGCACACTCCAAAGTGATTTGGGATGTTGCGGCGGTTGCGTATTTAGTGAATCCGGACTGGATATATACCCGCGTTATGAGCAGCCCGAGGGTAAGCAGCAACTTGACTTGGGATTTTGACGAAACGAGGCACAGTCTCAAGTATGCGTATGGCGTTAACAGAGACGCGATATTTGCCGATTTGTTTGAGAAGATAAGCCGTGGATAGGACTTTGAAGTAAAGTAATAAGCCCTCAATCATTATTTGATTGGGGACTTATTTTTTATTGCAAAACTTATTGTGGATTATTTTGCCGCGCAGTAAAAACTGTGATTGCCGATGCGCTTGTAGTAGACAAAGTTTCGCCAAGTTCGGCTCTTGCTCGCCTGGAAGAAAAACATGTTGTCGGGATAGTCGCCCATACGCTCGATCGCGGCTTCGACTGCCAGAAGCATCTTTGAGTTATACTTTTCTGTAATTGCGAATTGTCCGGAAGCAAATACAACCTTTGCAATCGAGCTTCCAAACAGACCGCTCTCAAATCTGTTGATCACGACTGTCGCCACAGCAACCTGACCTTCAAATAACTCGCCCCTTGCTTCGGAGTAGACTACTCTGGCGATCAGAATCTTGTCTCTCTCACTATACTTTTGCACGGGTGCTCTTTGAGTTAGCATTATGGCCGCATCAGCTGACTCATACGTGCCTTCTTCTATATGCTGATATATGTTCTGCAGCGCAATAGGCGGGACTTCTGCGAGTGTTATGGGCTTACTCGGGTTCGCCGAATCCGATTGATGCAGCACAGGCAAAGTGCTGCGAGAGAGTCCCAGGGTGTCAGCTTCGCTGCTTCGGACGATTCTTTTGGTTGGCGCCAGTATGTTGAGCTGTGCGCTTTCACTCGAGGCGATCGCTCGGGGAGGTAAGTTTGCCGCGATAACTGAAGCGCCAAAAAATACCAGCACACCCGCCAGTACAGCCGATACATTTCGTATTAGTTTTTTCAAGCGCTATCAGCTCCAATCGTGCAAAATAGATTCATTGCACAGCGGTACTACTTTAAACCGCGTGTTGTGTTGCATTTATACCACCCGACAGCCGATTTGAAACCGAGAGCTGTTGGCAGCGGCATATACTATAAAACCCCGACGCAGTTGAAGTTTATACTTCATACGTTGGGGTTTTATTATAATGATAAATATTCTATTTGTAAAGTTTTAGCTTTTTATGCAATGCTGCTTTTTATTTGCCGGCTGCGCAGTAGAAGCTGTGACCGCCAATTCGCTCTAAGTACACGAAGTTTCTCCACGTTTTTCTTGTGCTTGCTTGAAAATAAAACATGTTGTCAGGATAGTCTCCCCTGCGTTCTATCGCGGCTTCAACCGCTGACATAGCAAGGTCATTGTATTTACTCGATACCGCAAATTGGCTTCGTGCTAAGACGACTCTTTTTACCGAGCTGCCAAACTCGCCGCTCTCGAACCGATTGATTATAACCGTTGCGACCGCTACCTGTCCTTCGAAGATCTCTCCTCTAGCTTCGGCATAAACAACACGCGCCATGAAAAACTTCTCTTCTTCGCTGTACTGATAGATACCCTCTTCGCTATGCGAATGGATTCCCTGCTTGGTGAATGAGAAGTCGCCTTGATCGATAAACTGATATATTTCCTCTTGGCTGTACTGCGGAGCTCCGTCTAACGTCATTAATGCGACGTCTGCCAAGACCATAGGTGTTGCCTCGGGAGCCGGCAAATCCGCCGGGACGTCTGCCAACAGCGCCTTAGCAGCGCGGGCTTGTCCGTATGTACCGCTCACAAGTTCTCTGCTTTCAATATCTATCGCATTTAGCAGCGAAGCTTGTGCGCTCAATTCCTCTTTGCTCTGCGAAGTGCCTGCAAGAGTTATAATTGCGCCGGAAACTGCCAGCGCTCCTCCAAGTAGTACCCATATAATTCGTGTTTTTTTCTTCAAACTTTGTCCTTTCTGTTTGCTAAAAATATTTATATACACAGCGCTTCTCGTAATAAGAAGCACAGATATCACCACCAAGTAATATATGGGAAATATGTTATTTTTTACAGCCTTGTTTTTGCCCACAGTTGCATAATATATATTAACCTTTCGCAAAAGTCAACCCATTTTTTGAATTTTGAGCGCAAGCTGAGAGAGCAGATTTTAACAATTTCGTAACATTAAAGCGGACAAATTGGTGGTTTTTCGCCGTTTTGCGCAGTATAGACGGAAAATCTGCTGTATTTGCGAATTTTAAGAATAGGCAAAGCCCCGGCGCAATACCCGTGATGGTTGTGGCCGAGGCTCGATCTAAATTTTGTGAACTTTTATTAACTTATCCTATGAAACAGACTCTTTGCCTTTTGCATTGTGCTCAGCAATCACTTGCTCGTATACCTTCTCGATTGCCTCAATTGATTTGCTGAGCGTATTTGCCTGTGCCGCAGCAACGTATTTGCCGCTCATTTGCTCTATTTGGTCCGGGTTGTCCATCCAGTACTCTATCTTTCTGCGCAGGTTTTCCGGATCTTTGTTGTGAAAAAGGCTGCGGCTGTCGAGCGCAAAGTTTTTTGTTGCGCTGTTTGGTGAGTCTGCAATTACGGGCACTTTACCGCAGGCAAGCGCTTCGAGGCATGCTATCGCCTCGATTTCAATCTCGGACGCGTGCACGTACAAGTCAAACATGTTGACGTGCTGCAATAGCTCTTCTTTTGGGTAGTACCCAAACGTTGCGCTGACCTTTAGTTTCTTGGCAAGTTTCTTATACATCTCTTCCTTCGGACCTTGGCCACATAGGTCCAAATGAATCTTGTCCTTGTATGGAGACATTGCCACCGCGCGGATGATAAGATCCTGCCGCTTTTCTGCGGCAAGACGACCGACCATGCCAATGATGAATTTGTCCTTGAGTTCAGGCGGTCGCTCAACTTCCATCGAATGGAATCCTTCGGCCACACCGTTGGATATCACGTGCAGATTGCTTTTATAGTTATGTTTTTTCAGCTGGTCTGCGATGAACTCCGTCGGGCAGTGGATGTGGTCAAAATGCTTGTAAAACGTGCGATTAAACCGCCCGTAAATGTAAGTTGCCACGATTGGGAAATGCTTAAACCCAAGATTGTATGTCACATTTTCCGGCTGAGCATGGAACGCAGAAAACACCGGAATGTTCATCTCTTGCGCGACTTTAAGCGAAGTGTAGGACAGCTTGAACGGCATGAAAAAGTGAACAATATCCGCTCCGGCAAACGCCTGTCTGATTACCGGCTCATCCATCCGCGCAAACGTAAAGCCGTTTTGATCTGCGATTTTTGAAACGAACGGGTAAAACTTCGATTTCATAACGTACTTGCCCGGCGCAGAATCGCCAGTTGCGGCAATCCGCACCTCGTGTCCTTTGGCTCGAAGCTCTTCTGCATAGCGCGATGCCCAAATAGCCGCGCCTTTACTTTTTTCTGCTGCTTCGTTCTCGGTGTCATATTGGTCGATGACCATAACAATTACCATGATTCTTTGTTAGGGGATTGGACTTAAAAAATAAAATATAATATGTATAATAGCTGTTAATCTGCTCCCCGTATCCTTTCGGCCTCCATTAGTTTTATTTTTGAGCGTCGCCAAACGCTCTTGTAAACGTTAATTATTGCGCTGCTTTTATTTTTGACTCCTCAGGGTGTTCTTTAGTCTGCGAGGTGCCCAGCATTTGCTCCATTGCCGAGTGCACTTGACCGCGCATTGCTTCGATTCGCGCACGCTTGGTGCCAACACTCGGCACAGCGACCGGCTCGCCTATCTGCACGGTGATGCACGGTTTTTTCTTGATTAGCTTGTACAGCCCAGCGGGCTCGCGCGGTTTAACCACCATCGGCAAAATCGGTTTTCCTGATGAAACGGCAAGGTGGAACGCGCCGTTTTTGAATGGGCGCAGCTGTGTGTGTCCCGGCCATAGCGAAGCCTCGGGATAAAAATGCACAATGCGGCTGCGACCAAGCTCGGCGTTCATTGCGCGCATAAACGCACCGAGCGCTTTTGGTGTTTCGGGAATGGGCACAGCGCCCAGTATGCGAACCAAAAAAGCTACACCCGGTGTTTCGAAGTTACCTTTGATGGATGTGATGACGGGCTGACGCGGAAACAGCGCAAAGGTCAGCATCGGTCCGTCGAGCGTGTGTACATGGTTGGAAACTGTGATTGCGCCGCTGCGTGCAGCTTTGAGATTGGCTCGCCCAGTTGCGCGAAAGCCGAGGAACAGCGCGGTAACAGTATAAAAAATGGGATACATGATTAAGTATTTGAACAGGAATGACGACGCCAAAAACCACGGTTTTCGGTTGACAAACGCGTAGTGCTCGTCCAGCTTGAACGACAGCGTCTGCGGTAGATGTATCTTGTGCGAGTCTGTATCATTGCTTTGTTTATTAATAACGCCGCTATAAAGCGACAACATTTGCTTTGCATCTACCTCGACCTGCGGCCCTAACGTGTGCGATTCGGGCTCATCGAGGAATGGCTCGCCCTGACCATTGCCGATTACGTGCAGCTCTGATATGTAACCGTGCTCGCTCAATCGGTCGGCATCGAGCGGGGTTAAACAATGGATGTCACTTATATGCTTATAGATCCGCTTATTCCATCGGCGATAGAGATAGTTTTTTGCATAGGTGCGGTTTATACGCGAGCGGGAAAGCACGTCTTCGGGGACGCACGAGAACGATGCAACACAGGGAATTTCCATGTCGGCAGCGATTTTGCGCACGCTGGCGCTCAGGCCAAACGGCGTTATGAAATGTACGATGTCGGCATCCTCGAGTGCTTTGCGCGTGATTGTTTCGTCGCACTTTCCAAATGGAATTTGTTTTTTAAGCAGGAAGTTGACGATGCGATGCGATTTGGACGGCATGGCAAATACCCCCAGAGCTTGTTCATTTTCTGCGATTACGCATACATTGTGACCCAAAGCTTTTAGCTGTGTCACAACGCGCGAAACCCAAATAAACGCTCCGAATGTATCTTTCGCGTCTTTCTCGTCCGCGTGCCTGTCTGCTACGAACACTATATTCATGTTTTATAATTGAGGGCTGTTAATAAAAGAAAAATAATAATTGCTGTTTGCTGCCTGCCCTCTGACCTCCTACCTTTTATAATAGTATAGTAAGTATGCGAATATTATATCAGATGAGAAGGGCAGTTGCAACCGCGCGCGCTATATGCGGCGTTGATAGTCTTGGCTAAAACACAACACTTGGAAACGCGCGCAGGTGCTCTTTAGAAGTATGACAAAACAAAAACGAGGATAACATTACGTTATCCTCGCTGTTTGTGTTTTTCAAGTAAACCGGTTGGCACAAGGCCAAGTGCTTACTTTTCCAGTGATGTTTCTTCTGTCGGAGAATCTTCAACAGTAGCTATTGCGCCTTTGGCAACAACCATGCGTGTTTTGTCCGGAAGCATCTCAATTGTAACTAAGTCGTCTTTTACAGCAATAATCTTGCCGTAAAATCCACCAATAGTCTTGATTGTTTTGCCCACCTTTAAACTCTCCATCATCTTCAATGCAGCTTTCTTTCTTCTTCTTTGCGGAATAATCATCAATGCAATAAAAACTGCAAAAATGAGTATGTATATTCCGTAATTTGTTAGGAATTCACCAAATGCTCCTGTCATTACTCATACCTACCTTAATTTTTTTAGAATTTTTCTTTCTCCATTCTATAATAGCGCAAGTTTTTTATCAACAACTTTTTATATTTATACGCGATAGTTCGCAAAAAATTCATTTTTATACTGCAAAAATGTACCTAGCTCTATTGACTGCCTGATTTCCTTTACAAAATCTATTGTAATTTGCACATTATGGATTGAAATAAGCGTGGACGCAAGCATTTCGTTCGTTTTGATTAGGTGGCGCAAGTATGCTCTCGTGAAGTTTTGGCACGTGTAGCATGTGCACTCGCTGTCAATCGGCGAAAAATCACGCGCATATTTTGCGTTACGAACGACCAGTTTGCCTTGTTTGGTGAGCGCAGTGCCGTTTCGCGCAATCCGTGTTTGCAGAACACAGTCGAACATGTCAACACCCCGCGCAATGCCGTCGATGATGCAGTCCAGCGACCCGACACCCATTAGATATCGTGGTTTAGTTTCCGGCAAGTGCGGTACGGTCACTTCCAGCATGTCGTTCATCTTTTTCTTGGGTTCGCCGACGCTAAGACCACCGATAGCGTTGCCGGGAAAGTCCATATCGGCAATCGCTTTGGCGCTCTGCACTCGCAGATCCGCAAAACACCCGCCTTGCACGATGCCAAACAGCGCTTGGTCTTTGCGCGTTTTGGCGTCCTTGCAGCGCTGTGCCCATCTGTGCGTTCGCTCCATCGCGAGCACTACACGTTCATATTCTGCCGGGTACTCTGTACACTCATCAAACGCCATTATGATATCGGCACCGAGCGCTTGCTCGATCTCGATCGCTTTCTCGGGCGTTAGCATGTGCTTGCTGCCGTCCAGGTGCGAGCTGAACTTTACGCCGTGCTCGGTTATTTTGCGCAATGCGCCGAGAGAAAACACTTGAAACCCGCCGCTGTCGGTCAATATCGGTTTGTCCCATGCCATAAACTTGTGCAGACCACCCGCCTCTTTGACGAGGTCGTGACCCGGCCGCAGATAAAGATGGTATGTGTTGGCGAGTATAATCTCTGAACCCGCGTCTTCTACTTGGCGCGGAGTCATCGCTTTTACCGTCGCCTGCGTACCCACCGGCATGAAAACCGGCGTTTGTATATCGCCGTGCGGCGTGTGCACGCAGCCCGTCCTTGCTTGTGTCTGCTTACATTTTGTTTTTATATCAAACGTTACTGCCATTAATCCCTCCGTAATTATTATATAATCATCATAGCATCGCCAAAGCTGAAAAAGCGATACTTTTCGTCTACTGCTGCCCTGTACATCTTTAGCGTCTCGTCATACCCCGCGAACGCGCTCACCAACATTAAAAGTGTGGACTCGGGCAAATGGAAGTTGGTAATTAGAATGTCTACCGCTTTGAAAGTGTAGCCCGGGGTGATGAATATGTCTGTGAAACCGCTCCCGTGCGCAATCACGCCGAGCTCGTTTGCCACCGATTCGAGTGTGCGCACGCTTGTTGTGCCGACCGCGATAATTCGCCCGCCGTTGCTGCGCGCATTGTTGATCTGCTGAGCTGCATGCTCGGATACGCTGTAATATTCGCTGTGCATGATGTGGTCTGCCACGTCCTTAGCTTTGACCGGGCGGAAAGTGCCAAGCCCGACGTGGAGCGTCACTTTTGCAACAGCAATGCCTTTGTCCTCGATTGCTTGCAGCAGCGCAGGTGTAAAGTGCAAACCTGCTGTCGGTGCCGCCGCGCTTCCCTGCTCTCGCGCATACACCGTTTGGTAGCGCGATTTGTCCTCCAGTTTTTCGTGAATGTAGGGCGGCAGTGGCATTTCACCGAGAGCATCGAGGATTTCTTCGAACACGCCGTCGAAGGAGAAGCGAACATCGGTAACACCGTCCTGCTTTTTCTTCAATATTGTCGCTGTAAGGGAATCAGAAAATATAACGTTGTCGCCAATCCTAAGCTTTTTGCCCGGCTTCATGATGATTTCCCAATCTGTAAGAGACAAACGGCGAAGAAGCAGAAACTCGACTGCTCTGCCCGTCTCTTTACGCCCGAAAAGCCGCGCCGGCAGCACTTTGGTTTCGTTGATTACCAGCACATCGCCCTGATTCAGGTACTCTATAATATCGCTGAAGACCTTGTGCTCTGTTTGCTTTGTTCGTTTGTTATATACCAGCAGCCTTGACGCGTCCCGTTTCTCTATCGGCGTTTGCGCAATCAGGCTCTGCGGCAAATGGTATTTAAAATCGCTTGTTTTCAACTATTCCTCCGAAATATCCAATTTGGTTTGCTCCGCATCGCTGCCGTTATACGCATATCCCATGTGCGCATGCGCCAGTTTTGTTGCGACGCGACCGCGCGGCGTCTTGTTTATAAACCCAAGCTGTATCAAGTACGGCTCGTAAACGTCCTCGATTGTGACGCGCTCTTCGTTTGTCGCTGCGCACAGCGTATCGAGCCCGACAGGCCCGCCGCCGAACTTTGCGATGATTGTCTCGAGTATCGACTTGTCCACGCCGTCAAGACCAATCTCGTCCACCTCAAGCATATCCAGCCCGTAGCGCGCTACTTTGAGCGTTATATCACCGGAGCCCTTGACCTCGGCGAAGTCTCGCACGCGCTTTAGAAGACGGTTTGCAACACGCGGTGTCCCCCGCGACCTTGATGCAAGCTCTAGTGATGCTTCCTGAGATATTTCGCACCCGAGAATGCCTGCCGATCTGTTGATGATTTGCGATAGTTCTTCCGGCGAGTACATCTTTAGTCGGTTGATTACACCGAAACGATCTCTTAGCGGTGATGTCAGCATGCCTGCCCGTGTTGTGGCACCAATCAGCGTGAACGGCGGTAAATCTAGCCGCAGCGTTCGTGCTGAGGGGCCTTTGCCGATAATTATGTCGAGTGCGTAGTCTTCCATCGCGGGGTAAAGCACCTCTTCTACGCTGCTGTTGAGCCGGTGAATTTCGTCCACAAACAGCACGTCGCCTTTGTTGAGGTTGGTGAGGATGGACGCGAGGTCGCCCGGACGCTCTATAGCAGGCCCCGACGTGACGCGGATGTTGACGCCCATTTCGGTTGCGATTATAAACGCGAGCGATGTTTTACCGAGCCCGGGCGGTCCGTAAAGCAGCACGTGGTCGAGCGACTCGCCCCTGTTTTTTGCTGCCGTCATAAACACTTGCAGGTTCTCTTTGACTTTCTCCTGCCCTGTGTATTCGCCCAGCGTCTTAGGGCGCAGAGAGTAATCTGTCATTATATCGTTTTCGGTAAACTCGGCCGATACTATTCTGTTCTCGTCCATATGTTAGCCTCCTATGCGCTTTAATGCCATCAGTATAATGTCTTCCGCGGTGTCTGCGAGGTTCTTGACGGACGACACTGCGCGTACTGCTTCGCTGCGGTTGTACCCCAGCGACACAAGCGCTGCCACGGCTTCGGCCTCCTTGTCGGCGCTGCCACCCGCTGCAACATCGCTCATCTTAATCGCTTCAGATGTGTCGATTTTTTCTGCGAGGTCGATAATCAGCCGTGCTGCCGTTTTCTTACCAACGCCCGACACCTTTTGGAAAGCGCCTTCGTCCGACGTGATTATCGCTGTCGCGAGCTCTCCGACGCTCATGGCGGACAGTATCGCAAGCGCAACCTTTGGACCGACGCCCGAAACGCTTATGAGCTTGACGAACATCGACTTTTCTTCGGGCAGCGCAAAACCGTACAGTGTGTGTGAATCCTCGCGCACTATGATCTGACAGCATAGCTTAACCGTTTCGCCTTGATTTATTTTAGCGAGGGTGTGTGCAGTTGTGTTGATGAAGTACCCAACGCCGTGTGTTTCGACCACAGCGTAGTCTTTGCCGGTCTCGATTACCTCACCTTTTATATAATCGTACATATTGTACCCCTTTACTTTATCCTGAATGTTTCGCTGAATTTGCCGATGTGAGCGTGGCATATCGCGCACGCAACCGCGTCTGCAGCGTCGTCCGGGCGAATTATCTTGTCCATGCTGAGCAGCAGGCGCACCATTTCCTGCACCTGTTTTTTATCTGCTCTGCCGTAGCCGACAACCGCTTGTTTGATTTGCATCGGCGTGTATTCGAAAAGCTGCGCGCCAGTACCGAAAGTTGCCGCCATCGCCGCGCCGCGCGCCTGCGCAACCTGGATAACCGTTTTTACGTTCTTGCCCGCAAACAGCTCTTCGAACGCTATACAGTCGGGTGCAAACTTTTGTATGAGGTCGATAACGCTGTCGTATATGATTGAAAGCCGACGCGGAAACGGCATGTCCGGCTTGGTTTTAATCACACCGCATTCCAGTAGATTTATTTTATTTTGAACCGAGCTTATTACGCCGTAACCCACCAGCGCAAGACCCGGATCTATGCCAAGAATAATCACTTGATTTAACTATAGTCGCAACGCGCCTGTATGTCAAACATTAACCAGACAAATGTTCTTTTGGCATAGATAATCAACTGCTTGCGACAAAAAAACAGGCTTCCCTCGAGTCAGCGGGTCACCTGCTTTAATTAGTGCAAGTAAACAATTCTCTTGAGCTAGCAAATCGCAAGGAATCTCGTATTAGAAATTCATCCAATAGTAATAGCTTGAAGACAGTTTGAACGTATCTGTCCCATCAGAGAAAGTGACTCTTTCAAAGCTATTTCCAAAGCCTTCCTCTTCTCCATACCATTTATGACCATAGCTGATTTTGTAATAATATGTGCCGCTCGGTAAATAAATTTTTACCTTCTCATCGTTCTCTATCAGACAGACTGAAACCAACTCGCCGCTCTTCTCATATATCTTTACGCAGATATTTTCTGTACCATCTTCGGGTGCATAGAGCGTCAGCTTAACACTGTTGCGTGTATAGTCTGGATTTATATAGATTTCCTCTGATTTGAAAGGCTGTTCGCACTTCCCCGCTTTGGACGCTGCATCGAGAAACCCGGTGGACTTTTTGAATTCCTGATAAGCTGAGTAGAACAAATCCTGCTCAAAGTATGATACGCCCAGATAATAGCTGATCTCATCGGGCGGTAAAACTTCGCTTACATTGATTGAAGAGCTGTTGATATCCTTTTGTAATCTCTTCAACATCGACTCCGCCGCCGAAAACAGCCTGCTGTCTATTTTGTCCACAGCCTCATCAAAAGTCAATACACAATCACAGATGAAAGACATGTCCTTGCTGTCTCCGAATTCCGGAATGGTATCAAATATATTCTTCGCTTGAAGAAACTGTCCTGCGGCGTATAGGGTTTGTGCCTCATCGTAGTCAAGGACTACCTGACACACCTCCACCATCATGATACTTTCCTCGAAATCGCCGAGCGCGAGGTATGCAACCTTTGCCTGCTCGAACGCGCCGGAGTCAAATAGCGCTGTGGCAGCTTCGTAATCGAAATGCTGCTGTGCCAAAGCTTCAAGCGTTCTGCTATCCTGATAGCCGTTTAGGTCTGCGAACATGGATATCGCGTCTTCGTACTCCCCATCCTCCAAGGCACCTTTTGCGTCAAAGTAGTCTATCATGGTTAAGGTTTCCTCTAAAAACTCCGGCGAGTTCTTAAAGCCCCCTAATTCTTCGAAGGAGTCTGCCGCGGCATCTAGCTTTTCTCTCCTTAAAAGTTCAATTGCGTCGTTGTACTGCGCGTCTTTCACAAAGTAAACTGCAAGAAAGGCCCCCACGCCGGCTAGTACTATAAAAGCAGCGGCTGAAACGATAATGATGACTTTCTTCTTTTTTGTCATGGGTTGCTTTTCTTTGGGTTGCTTTTCTTTGGGTTGCTTTTCTTTGGGTTGCTTAACTTTCCTGACTTTTGGCTCTTTCACTTTTTTTGCAGATTTTTTGCTTCTTTTCGGCAGTTCTGAATCAGCCGAGACTGAACTATCTACAAAATCACAATTTGGGCATTTCCCCGATTCTAATACGCTCCCACAATTTGTACAATACATGAAAAACCTCCATTAGCCCTAGTAATTTCTTTGTCAGCATATTGTACCACAAACATTTATTCTTGCGCAAGAAGATTCTGCAATTTGCCGAAAATTACCAAGCAGTCCAACCGCCATCCACAACCAGATTGCTCCCTGTAGTGAAGGTTGAGGCGTCGCTTGCGAGGTAAATGACCGCGCCTGCTATCTCGGGGTGGTCGCCGTATCGACCCAACATCGTTCGTTTAGCCAGCTCTTTGCCAAAGTCCGGGTTGGCTTTGACGTGGTCTTCCGCAGGGAAGGGACCGGGGGTTACGTCGTTGACACGTATGCCAAACCGACCGTAGTTTCCTGCGCAGTATCGCGTGAATTGCGATACGCCCGCTTTGCCCGCGCCGTAGTTGCAAGGGTTGTTGTAACCCGACTCGCCGTACATTTTGTAGTCGGGCGAAACGTGTCCGTACATTGATGAGAAGTTGACGATTGAACCGCCGTTTTGCTTTAAGGAGGGCAGGCACTCTCTGGTGAACTTGAACACCACTCCGACAGAGCCCGCGAGCCCTCGCTCCCACTCCTCATCTGTCATGATGTCGGGAGTGGCGTGAGCACCGTATCCCGCGCCGAACGTAGCACCGTTGACCAGCACGTTTATTTTACCCATCTTTTGAATAGCGAAATCGACAAACCCTTTGATCTGCGAAGTGTTGTACGCATCGCATTTTTTATAAAAGAGGTTGTCTGCGAATTCATCCGGCATTTGATCGTATCGCGGTTCGAGAATGTCCGCTACTGCGACTTTTGCACCGAGCATCAGCATCTGCGAAATTGTAGGAGTCAACAGATTGCCCGCGCCTCCTGTCACGATGACACACTTGCCTTCCATAGAAAAAATAGAGCTCATCTGCACATTTCCTCCTAATATTTGTTTATTATACGCACAAAGGATAACAGGTTCTGTGCGCGGTTGCAACTGTTTTCTTGACGAGTTTCGTGATTCCGTTTTTTAGCGAACATTGTTTACTCGCTCCGAATAAAAAACAGCTGCCGAGACAGTTCTTCGGCAGCTGTTACGCTGATTCATTTCCTTTAGAACTCGCTTTGTTTGATTTCCTCGCTCGGGAGATTGCCTTCTTCAGTTTCGAATCTAAAAGAATAGTTATAATACGGAATCAGAAGTTTTAGCTTGCGAAGTAATGTTGTATTCGATTCATCAACTATAAGCGTGCCATAGTACCCCTCGAGACCAAAAAACTCTTCTTCTCCATACCAGTCTATGCCTTTACCTATATTGAATGAAAACATACCATCCGGCAGTTTAATTCTTAGCTTTTCACCAGCTTTAATCAACAGCATCGAAGCTAAATCGTTTCCTGAGTAAATTCTAACGCATACGCTGTTTCCACTTTCCACAGGCGCATAGAACGTTACCGAAACTCGATTCTCGGTATATTCCGGATTTACGTAGATTTCTCCTGTTTCGATTGGCTGTGCACAAGATAGTGCCAGCTCGTCAGCATCGAGCAAGCCGTCGGCATTACTAAACGATAAGTACGCGGAGTAGAAAAGCCCTTGGTCAAAAAAGCTTTTCCCTCTGTTGTATGAGATGTGTTTGCTGCAGTTGTCTCTAGCGGCATCAAATTCGCTCTGATCCAGCACCAAGTTAAAATCTATGCCGGAGTCTGCTATGTCTTTTTTGAGACTGTTGAGAAGTGACCAAGCGCCTTCGAAGTCTTCATTGTCGATTCTTTTTGTTGCGTTGTCGTAGGCTATCCTGAATTCGCAGACCAGTACCAGATTTGCGCTGTCCTCATAGCCCGGAGTTTTTCCGAACATGATCTTTGCCGTTAGGTAATCACCGGCATCAAAAAGCCCGACCGCCATTGCATAGTCTAGCCTTACTTGGCAGTCTTGTGCGAGCAGGGCGCTGTCTTTGAAGTCTGTCAGCACAGAGAACATCGTTTTTGCCTGCTCAAAGTCACCGGAGTCGAATAGCGCAACGGCACCTTCATAGTCTAGGTTGTTTTGAGAAAGCTGCAAAAGCTCCTGTGAATCCTCATAATCGCCAAGTGCCGCGAGCAGCTCGATTGCTTCTGCATAGTTTTCGTCCTGCATCGTTTCTACCGCTTCGTTATAGTCGGTCAGTACTTTGCACTCTTGCAGAAAAGTTTCTGAATCCTTGAAGCTGCCAAGGTCCTCAAAAATCTGTGCCGCCTTTTCGGACTTGCCGTCATCTAGCAATGCTATGGCATCTTCGTAGTCAGAATTCTTGTTTTGTGAAATACCAAGAAAAACAGCACCAACGGCAATCGCTATTACCACCGCAGCGCAAACGGAAATAATGACAGCTAGTTTTTTCTTGCCAATCGGTATCCTCTCTTTTTTTGATTTGGGTTTTGTGTCTTTCTTATTGCTCGCGATTTGTTGTTTTTTACTCTTCTCGGAAATATCTATACTGTCGCAATTTGGGCATTTACCTTGAGTCAGCTGTCTCCCACACTTCATGCAAAATGACATAACGTACCTCCATTATCGCTATTGAGTTTGTCAACATTTATCATGAATATGCGGTTAATGCAATTTTCGGCACTCGCAAAAAAGGGTACAAAAAAACCAAAGCGGCTTTTGCTTACCTGCTTTGGCTTTCTAAATCAAAGTATAAGTTTTAAGCATTAAGTTTGCTCTTTGCCAAGGTCACCATGCTTGCAAACGCGGTTTTGTCGTTTACAGCCATGTCAGCTAAAATCTTTCGGTTGACCTGCACTTGCCCAATCTTGAGACCGTTGATCATTCTGCTGTAGCTGATGCCGTTGATTCGCGCTTCTGCATTAATTCTTGCAATCCAAAGCTTGCGATAATCTCTCTTCTTGAGCTTCCTGCCAACATAGGCATATCTCATCGACTTCATAACCGCTTGGTTAGCCGCTTTATACTGTTTTGATTTTGCCCCGAAATATCCTTTCGCGAGCTTTAGTATCTTCTTGTGCTTCTTTCGGGCGTTCTTCGCCCCTTTAACTCTTGCCATGTCCGTCCTCCTGTTATAATACTATTTGTAAGGAATAAGCTTCTTAATGTTCTTTTCCTCTGCTGATGCAATAAAAGTACCGTGTCTAAGATTTCTTTTTCTCTTAGTGCTCTTCTTGTTAAGAATGTGGCTTCTATATGCTTTTCCCCTTTTCACTTTGCCGCTCTTGGTAAGTGAAAATCTTTTTGCTGCGCCTCTGTGCGTCTTAATTTTTGGCATTACGCGTATTTCCTCCTCGTTAGTTCTTTGGTGCTAATATCATGAACATACTTCTGCCTTCAAGCTTTGCACTCTTTTCCATCACGCCGTTTTCTTCGACCATGGTAAGAAACTCGTTCATCACTTTCCGCCCTTTTTCGGTATGTGTCATTTGTCTTCCCTTGAAACGAATCGACACTTTTACTTTGTCGCCCGCTTTTAGAAACTTGTTGACGTGCTTCGCCTTAACTTCCATATCGTGCTTGTCGATAGTTGCGGAAAGCCGCATCTCTTTCAGCACAATAATCTTTTGGTTCTTCTTCGCTTCCTTTTGTTTTTTCGCTTGCTCAAAACGGTACTTGCCATAGTCCATAATCTTGCACACCGGCGGATTTGCATGCGGTGATACTCTAACAAGATCAAGTCCTTTATCGTAGGCAATGTCCTGAGCCTCGCGTAAAGTCATCACGCCAAGCTGCTCGCCATCGTCTGCTATCACTCGTACATTTCTGTCTCTAATTTGTTCATTTGTTTGTAGCTCGTTTGCTATGAGAAACACCTCCTAAATAGTTTGCAAATGTTTACACATTTTATGTAAACAAAAAACGGGTAAACTTTACCCGTTTAACATAACGATTTATCATCGCTTACCGTGCCTGGCATAGTGCCGACAGGTGAGAAACGGGTGGTTTCTTCTTTCAAGCTTTCTGATAGTACCATACAATCAGCCGTGTGTCAACAATATATACTCACTTGGGTAAGATTACCGTGTGCGCAGATATCCCTTCAACAAGGCGCATATCTGGACAAACAAGATGCTCTGCGTTAGTATTGAATGCGAAGAGTAATCTACACGATATCAATGACGGGATGGCTGATATGACCGGTATAATAATAAGAAGACCGAAAATGCAAGAACGCGCGCAAATCCATGCGCTCTTTGATGTTGTCATTCGGCATACATTTGAGCTTGAAGGCGTCGGCGAAGAGTTTGAGCTGATAGGCAAGCTTATTGCAGACCAGCAGAATCTGATTGATCTGGACATTGACACAGACGGACAGCAGTGCTTCTTTCTTATTGCGCAGCACAAGGGTCAAGTCGTTGGAACGATATGCGTGAGGCCATGCAGCGATATCATACGAGAGTGCGCGGACAGGGACACAAGCGGAATGCTCGAGATAGGCTCGGTGTACGTATTGCCCGAGCTTCAAGGCAAGGGCATCGCTAAGCTGCTGCTAAATCGCATATATCAAACATTGCGTGCAAAAGGCATAGACGAGTTTTGGCTGGACAGCGGGTATGACATTGCCAAGCAAGTGTGGCTCAATATACTTGGGAAACCGAGCATTATAATGAAGGATTACTGGGCGGAGGGCGTCGATCATCATTTATGGTTTCGCAAATTGGATGATGTTGACGTTGAGGATAAAGTTTAAGTTGCAAAACGGTGTAGTCAGAAATTAAATGTGCGTAGGAATTTTATAGAGGTGTTGTCTAATAGTCTGACAGCACCTCTTTGTTGTTTTCGAGAATATTCACTGCGCTTTGCAGCCCTATGCCAAAGCGGTTTGCGCCGGCATCAATGAACGCGTCAATCTGCTTTGCCGTGCGAACACCGCCTGCTGCTTTGATGAGGGCGTCGTCGCCGACAACGCTTTTAATGGTTTTAACGTGATCTATCTCTGTAGCGCCAAAAAAGCCGGTGCTGGTTTTGACGTAGGTGCCGCCCGCAACCACAACGAGCTCGCTCGCTCTTTTGATGTTGTCGGTACTTAGCAGCGGCGTCTCGATGATGCACTTTACGGGACGGTTTTCGCTAACGTCAACGCACGCTTTGATGTCGTCACGGACGCGCTCAAACTCGCCGGACAGAAGCAGCCCTAAGTTCATCACCATGTCGAGCTCGTCTGCGCCAAGCTGTATATTGCGCTTCGTTTGCGCCACTTTGATGTCCGTGAAGTCCATGCCGTATGGGAAGCCCATGACGCCGCCGATGTGAACGTCGGTGAATTTGGACAGCGCTTTTGCCGTATATTCGAGATAACACGGCATAATAAAAACGCAAGCACACCGATACTTTTTTGCCGCCGCGATCAGCTCGTCAATCTCGCTTCGCGTGTTCATATTGGTGACCAGCGTTATGTCCATCAATCGTGCAAGTTGCTTGTCTCTCATTAATACCTCAGCTTTATTTTTATATGTCGCTAAATACGCTAATGAATCTTTATTGAGTTGACGCTTACATTGTGCATACACGCCAGAATCTCCAGTATTGTGTCGGTGGGGTTTTTGCTCCCAAGTGTTAATTTTATCAGTGTGTCGCTGTATTCGTCGTCCACCTTAACTACCTTTACATCTTCCACCGACGCGCCGATGCCTGACAACGCTTTGATAATTTCGGGCAGCTCTGCTGTTTTATTGCGCACACTGACTTTGATTTGCCTTCTCTCTTTGAACAACTTTTTCTCAAGTATCTTCATCACAGCAATTATTATGAAAACAAACACTGTTCCAATAAGTGCAGCCAGATAGAACCCTGCACCAGCCGTGATGCCGAGGCACGCAGTAACCCAAAGCCCTGCCGCAGTTGTGAGACCCCGCACGCGGTTCCTGTCCTTGATGATGCTGCCCGCGCCAAGGAAGCCGATGCCCGATATGACGTAGCTGCCCATACGCGCGACGTTAACGTTTGCCGCTCCAAATTGGGCAAGCAGCAGCTCATTGGTTATCATCGCGATGCACGCGCCGATTGCCACAAGCATGTGCGTGCGAAAGCCTGCCGGGTTGTTGCTGTACTCGCGCTGAAGCCCGACCACAGCGCCGATAATTACGGAAGCGCCTATTCGAAAGAAAATTTGTAATAAATCCATATCTCACCTCAAATTGTCTTGTTAGTATTATACCAAATTTGTGCGCAATTTGCTATTAATATGTTGGCGGTACATGCTTTGCAGCAGTTTTCTTGAAGCAAGCAAAGTAAAAAAGACACCGCACAACTGCGCGATGTCTTAAATATTTGACTAAACGTACGGTGCTACCAGCTGCCGCCGCCACCGCCGCCACCGCCGCCACCGCCAGAGAATCCGCCGCCGCCCGAGAATCCGCCGCCCGAGAATCCGCTTCCCCCGCTGCCGCTTCTGCCGCTTGACGATGGACGCGAAGTCGCTACGCTTTGGATGCTTGACATGCTTCTTGTCATGGACGATGCAAACATCGTGGTCGTAAACATATCACCATTATATCCGGTGTACCAGTCCGGCTGAGTTACCGCGATGCCTTCGAACTTCTTTGACCACTTGTCGGTTACGCCGAGCACATAAGCGAATGGCAGCACGTTATAGAAATAGGAAGGGTTTTCTTCAACCAGCAAAAGTATGCGGTCTTTCTCCGCTTTCTCGATAAAGTTTTTAAACCCTAACAATTTGCCGTACCATTCCCCGCCCTGCTTGCTGCGCTTTTTCATAATGGATGCCATCCACATCAGGAACAACGATGCTGCCGTTGTTATCAGCGTAATCATGTTCCCAAAGCCGTAGCCGACCGAATCGGAAAAGATGAGAGGAACGCCGATGATATAGACGCCAAACGCAAGACCGAGCAAAACGAGTGAAAAAATCAACTTGCCGACTTTTTTGCCCGGCTCTGTTGAACGCCAACGCTCGAAAAGACGCACCAGCATGAAGACCGGAATGGATATGATAATCGAAACCGCAACTGTTACAACTATGGTCCAAATAAAGTCTGTCGTTGATGTGTACATAAACATGTACATGGCTATTGCAATCGGCGCCATAGTGATAAGACCCATAAACGATCTTGCTTTTTTGGACTGCTTTGTGAAAATCCTGCGCGATTTCACCGACTCGTAATAGTTCTTTACGCCGGTTTTTGCCGCTTGCATCTTTGTGTAGAATGTGTTTTTGAGTGTAGCTATGCTTACGATATCGCCGGCTGCAAACAGCGCGTGGAAAAGGTCTCGCTCGAACCGTTTTGCACCGCCGTCAATTTCCTTCAGCTTTTGCAGGTCGATGTCTTTCTTGTTGTGCTCGGTGATTTTAATGTAGCCTTTATCTGCCCAGTATATGAGCAGTGAAATCACGTCTTTATCGTCTGTGTCGCCGTCGATTATATAACCGGCTTCGACTGACGTCATGCCTTTTGGAGGGTAAAACTCTACCGTTGGGTAGACTTTGCGATCGTTACCGAACGCCAGCCACAGCATAAGCGCAAGCAGTGCACATGCGCCGCTGACGCCGAAAACGAGAATTTTCCAAAACAGCATCGGGTCATATACATCGGTGAAATAGCCGTTTGGCAGCTCTGCCCGTACCGTCAGAATGTCGCCACCGTACATTGGCTGCAATGTGTAGCCGCGGATGACGTTGCCATCCACTTCAAAGAACACGCCGCTGCCGTTTGCTGCGCCGTACTCGCCCATATACGCAGCAACTTCCTGTGCGTCAATATCCTCCGGGAACTCGATTATAAAGCTCGCGTTTTCGATGGTGTCCCCGTATTCGCAGTATATGAGGTCTTGATAGAACTCGTCGAACTCGCTGAAACCGTCGTCATTAAGCGCGCTTTTATATGTGATGATGTATTCCTGCTCACCATAAACGAATACATCCGCGTCGCCAATTTTTGAGATCAAAAAGTAATCGCCATTCTCAACGTAAGTTGATTTGCCAAACTTGTTGTTCAGCACTTTAAAATCGCTTATTTTATACCAGAAAGGCGACTCGACCACTTCTCCTTCTATCACATTATATTTACTGCCTCTATATTGGCGATAGTAGTAGATGCCGTGGCGTTCTTGCGAAAAATCTAGAGTCATGCGCTCTACAACGTCGAGTACGTTGTTTTCCGATACGACAATATGCACATCATAGTCTGTGATGATGTACGCTTCGTCCGCAATTGCTGTAGAAGAAAACCCCACGACAAGTAGAATGAGCAGCACCAGAAATAAAATCTTTTTCATGTTATCGACCTTTCGAAAAACGCTAAGCCTGCTAGAACTTGACCTGTACGTTCTCTCTTTGCTCGTCACTGCTGACTTCGAACAACGGCTTTTTGTCGAACTTGAAGAGCTTCGCGATAATAACGCTCGGGAAGACTTCTCTTCTCGTGTTGTATGTTTTGACAACGGCATTATAATACTTTCTCGAGTTCGCGATTTCGTCTTCAATTTCTTGCAGCTGTTCTTGCAAGTCCATGAAGTTTATGTTTGCTTTAAGGTCGGGGTAGCTTTCTGCAACGGCGAAGAGGCTTTTAAGCGTGCCTGTCAGCATGTTGTCTGCCGCGAGCTTGTCTTCGACACTCTTAGCGCCCACAGCAATGTTTCTTGCCTGTATCACGCTCTCTAGTGTTTCTTTCTCGTGCTTAGCGTAGCCCTTGACCGTCTCTACCAGGTTTGGTATCAGGTCGTACCTCTTTTTGAGGTAGACGTCCATCGTAGAAAACGCTTCCTCTATACTGTTCTTTAGCTTGACAAAGCCATTATATGAAGCAATAATCCAAATAATAATGACTGCCAAAACACCTCCGGCGATCCAATATCCCATAAAGTTATCCTCCCTTTGTTTGCTAAAGTTTTTTTGCTGCTTAGCTGTGTTATAAATGATTATACGGGTTGTTCGGTTTTAAGAAATTCTTCGTAGTAATAGTATTTTAGGACGTCTCTGCGAGTGACGATTCCTATAAACATATCTCTGTCGTCGGTGACAGGGATAAAGTTTTGTTCTATCGCTTTTAGGAACAGGTCGTGTATGTCTGAGTTGACGTTGACCGGAACGTGCTGCCGACCGCCAATGATTTCTTTTACGCGGCGTTTCATAGCGCCGCTCTTGTCTTTGTTCTCTTTATCGAGCACTTCCCACAAAAGGTCGCCCTCGCTGATCGTACCGACATATTTGCCTTTCGCGTCGATAACTGGAACAGCAGCAAACCCATAGTGCTTGATTTTCTCCAGTGCTTGGCGAAGAGTACAGTTTTCATCTAGATAGGCTAAATCCACCTTTGGTTTCAAAAAGAAGAGTATATTCATAGATGTCTGCTCCGTTTGTAAAATTAGTGTTTGATTCCTTCATTATTATAACATATTTAGCACGAACTTCTCAACAAGTTTTATGTGACAAAACAAAGAACAATTTAAGAAAATCTTGCCGCAACCGGGGGAGCCATAATTTTGCATATCTGTTCAGCTACTTTTAATATATCTTAAGTGTTTGGGATTGTACAGATTGCATATTAATGTTAATATAATGTACAGTGAAATCTTTTGGGACACCTGTAAGTGAATGTTATGTCGGTTGTGGAAGGCTATAGAAATTGAAAAATAAGAAAAGAGAGTCTGATTTGGATAAACCTACTTTTTGGAGCTATGTTCTTACGTTTAGGGGATTTAATCTTTATAAGGAAAAGAATGAGGAGAAATATTATACACCGCAAAGAGGTAATGTCACAGAAGTGATTTACTGGTTATTGCCCGTATTGTTAATAGTATGCTTGGTTTTGCCAAGAGTCCTTCCGGGTCATGATTTTTGGAATTACAGAGTTGACCTGCTCACTTTGTTTATTCTATTGCTGCCGCTGATAATTATGTTGGATTATAAGCTAACGAAGTTCAGGCGGCTTGATAAGTCCTTGCTCAAGAAGAAACAGTTAAAAAGAGGTGGTCGCGGCAGAGTTGCCGGTATCGTTTTTATTTCACTTATACCGGCTTTGTTCATATTCGCTTTTCTTAACACGTTCTCTTTCAACTGGATCAGAAGTCAATTCGATGATAGAAGGGACGCGAATCTGGATGCGCTTGTTGTCGGAGAAGACATCTTTAGGTTTGACAATAGCGATAATCCCGGCAGCCTGTCAATAATCGATACTTATATTGATTCGGGAGTTGTGAGAGTGGATATAGTATCGGAAAGAACACCGCAGCCTATTGAGCTGCTGTTAAACGGCAATAGTTATGCTGATATGTATTCGTACAATCGCAGAAGCTTAGGCTCCTTTTGGGAGGAAACATATTTTGTTCAGCAGTATAGTTATTATCTGCCGGCAGGGGATCTTGAGGATGAGAACACGATAATGATCAGATGCGGAGATATTGAGAAGGAATATACCTTATTGAAGGAGTATCCCATACTGGACGATAGGTTCAAGAACGCGTATACAATTCTTGTTGACGGAGAAATACTGCTTAGGGGACACCGTTTTGGAGACAGTGTGGAGCAGGTAACTCACGATGAAGGAGAAGCGGCAAAAAGAATATTTTTGGATAACACTAATGAGGACGCGACTATTTATGCCTATAAGAAACGACTATTCTTCGGGTTTGATTCGGAGTTTCACTATATCTTTGAAGAAAACACGCTGAATAAAATGATCGTTTATGCTGATGCTTTTAGCACCTTTGACGAGAGGACGACTGAGGAAAAGTGTGATGAAATTATCGCTGTATTTGATGTGCTCGGTGAGCCTGACGTAAGAGAGGAGTCGAATTTCAGCGACGCCTTTGTTGCTGAGTGGTTTGAGGATGACTATTATATATTCTTATATGTGCACCCCGTCGGCTTCTCATTTATTGTAGAGCAGGTTGGCAGCGATTACGAACAGTAGCGAGAATTTCAATACGTGATTATACTTTATTTTGACAATACTTGTGGAATTAGTGTACTTAAAAATCAGCCCTTGCCACAAAAGCGCCGCTGTGTTATAATGTTGCGGTTGATTTAGGGCGGTCCTCTTTTCGAGAAAATGATTATGAACGCCTATTGTGAAAGGAGGAATCAGCATGAATAATGTGATAAGAGCAATAGAAAAGGAAAACATGCGCACAGACCTGCCCGAGCTTAGAGTTGGGGACACAGTAAAGGTTTATGTAAAGGTTATCGAGGGTACAAGAGAGCGCCTTCAGAGTTTTGAAGGGTATATCATCGCCAAAAAGGGTGGCGGTATCCGCGAGTCCATCACCGTACGCCGCGTTTCATTTGGAATCGGTATCGAGCGTACGTTCCCGCTTCATTCACCAAAGATCGCAAAGATCGAAAAAGTGAGAAGCAACAGAGTTAGACGGTCAAAGCTTTACTATCTTCGTGATAGAGTCGGCAAATCCGCCAAACTTAAGGAAAAACGATAGCATAAGAGAAGCCGATAACACGGCTTCTTTTTATTTTAACAAAGAGCGCGTACGAATTATTGGAGATGAAATATGAACATACAATGGTATCCGGGGCACATGGCGAAAACGAAGCGGTTGCTTGGCGACAAGCTGAAACTAATTAACGTCGCGGTTATTGTGGTGGACGCGCGAGCGCCGCTGAGCACGTTTAACCCCGATCTGAAAAGCATATTGGCAGAAAAAGCGTGCATGATTGTGCTGAACAAGTGCGATCTGGCTGACGAAACACAAACCAAGCTTTGGGTGGAGTATTATAAGAAGGAGTATGGCAGCGCGCTCGCCTTTAGCGCAACGCAGTTCAAGAAGGGCGTGCTGATGAGCGCGATTAACAATGCAGCCGCGCCTATAATAAAACGATACAAGGACAAGGGTATGAACAAAACGATTCGAGTACTGGTATCGGGTATACCTAACGTTGGGAAATCTGCCATCATCAACAGGCTGGTCGGACGCAAGGGCGCTAAGGAAGGCAACAAGCCGGGTGTAACACGCGGGCTGCAATGGGTAAGGCTGTCGGACAAGCTGGAGCTTATGGACTCCCCCGGACTGCTTTGGCCGAAGATTGGGTCGGAGGACGCTGCCGTCAAAATTGCGCTGTCCGGGTGCATCAAGCAGGAGATTATGGACCTTGGTGAGCTGTCGCTAAAGCTGATTGATATTTTGAATCGACTTGCGCCGGACGCAATTGTAAAACGGTATGGCGTGGAGCGAAATGAAAACGCACTGGCAACACTAGAAAGTATTTGTAAAAAAAGAGGTTTTTTGCTTAAACAAGGCGAATATGATTTTGAGCGGGGTGCAAAAACTCTGCTGGACGAATTCAAAGGAGGACGGCTCGGGAAAATTACACTGGAGAGTCCAACGGATTTTGAATGATAAAGAGCTTGATAGGCTGAACGCTATGTGTGCGCACGAGCGAAAATATTGGGACAAGGGGCTTGTGGTCGCCGGAATCGACGAGGTTGGCAGAGGTCCGCTTGCCGGCCCTTGTGTTGCCGCCGCGGTGATTATGCCGAGCGGGCCGCTTATTGAGGGTGTGAACGATTCTAAAAAGCTGTCCGAGAAAAAGCGACAAAGCATATATGAGCAGATTATGCAGCACGCCGTTGCTGTCGGCATCGGTATTGTTGACAACTTTGTAATTGACGAAATTAATATATTGAACGCAGCGAAGAGGGCGTTTGCGACTGCGTTTAATGAGCTTGATACAACACCCGATTTTGTGTTGTGCGATCGCATTGGCGGCATTGATATTGATGTCGATTACAGGGAGTTTGTGCGCGGGGACGCAATCAGCTATAGCATTGCCGCGGCTTCTATCGTCGCGAAAGTGACGAGGGACGAGATGATGCGCGAATACGACGAGGTGTTCCCGATGTATGGGTTTGCGCAGCATAAAGGCTATGGAACAGCGCAGCACATACAGGTTATAAAAGAGAACGGTGTGAGCGATATACACAGGATGTCTTTTCTAAAGAAGATATTGTCATGAGCCGGGCGATTGGGAACAAAGGCGAGGACTTGGCCACAAAGTTTTTGGAGGACAAGGGCTGCAAAATAATCGCACGCAACTATTATGTACGGGGGGGCGAGATTGATATTATATTTGCAGACGATGACACTACCGTGTTTTGTGAAGTGAAACAGCGCGCGTCAAAAAGGTTCGGCGAGCCGTCTGAAGCGGTTGACATTAACAAGCAGCGCAGAATCTGCAAAGCTGCTCTCGATTACAGCAGCAAAAATAAAAATCTTGATGAAAACTATAGATTTGATATAATAGAGATAATTGACAAATGTGTGAACCATATCGAGAACGCTTTTGAGTTTATCGAGCCAAAATAAATAAACTTCTGATAGGAGTACCATGCGTAAAGTAATTTGCTTGATTTTCATTATCATATTTATTGTTTGCTTGACCGCGGGGACGGCGCTGGCTGACGGACCTCCCGCCAATGTCACAAGCAACGCAAAGATGGTCACAACGCTTTTTACTGCTTTGATTGCGGCTGTGTTCATTGTGTTTTTGATAATGCTGCTTTCGCGCGACAACAGCGAGCCTATTAGCGGAAAAAGAAACTTGGTGCTGCCGCTCGCTCTATTTATCGCCATTGCGCTCGCGCTTAGGGTAGTCATTGCGATTTCGTTTGACGGGTATGCCAGCGACATCGGGTGCTTTAAAGGGTGGTCTGTTGCAGCGTTTGAGCAAGGTCCCGCTAACTTCTACACATCAGGTATGTTTTCGGACTATCCGCCGGGATACATGTATTTGCTGTATGGACTTGGCTGGATCCGAAACGTGCTTGGTATTTCGGGACAAAGCGCAGTGTTTACGCTCATCATCAAAATACCGTCTATGATCGCCGAGGTTGTTACCGCGATTATATTGTATCGTGTCGGCTCAAAGCAAATCGGCAAGCTGTTTGGACTTCTCTGCAGCGCGTTGGTATTGTTTAACCCGGCGATGTTTTTTAACAGCAGCGCGTGGGGACAAATTGACGCCGTTTTCGTGCTGTTTATCGTTTTGACGCTTCTTTATCTAAGGAAGGAAAATTATCTGCTTGGCGCTTTGTTTTTTGCAATAGCGATATTGATAAAGCCGCAAGCGATTATGTTTACACCCGTTATCGCTCTTGTGTATTTCTATGCGCTGTTCAAAAAAGGACAGATTGGCAAAGCTCTGCTTGGGATATTCGGCGGTGCTGTAATCTTTGCAGCTACAGTCTTTTTGGCATCACTTCCATTCAAAGGGAGTCAAGAGCCGCTTTGGATAATCGGCAAGTATATTGACGCAGCGGGCACGTATTCCTATTGGTCGCTTAACGCGTTTAACCTCTATGCGCTGGTTGGCAAAAACTTTGTGTCGTCTTCGCAGCTGTTTTTGGGGCTTGGTTATCAGATATGGATAATGATCTCTGTCGGTCTCATTTGCATTACCGTTATTGTATTGCAATGGCGCGCGCGTGCACAAAAACCGATTTTTGAATTGTCCTCCTTTTTGATTGTTTCTGTATACATGCTTGTCCCCGCAATGCACGAGCGATATATAATACCGGTTTGCATTTGCTTGATATTCGCATTTGCGTTTACCAGAGACAAAGCGACGCTCTTTTTTGCGGGCGCGTTTACAATAACCGCGCTGCTTGGGCAGATGTTTACGCTGTACTCGAATAGCGTTGTCGCGCCGGCTGTGCCGACATTCGTTGTTTCGGCAGTTAATATGGCACTGTACCTCGCTTTCGCGTTCCTGACAGTAAGGAAACTCGGCAGCAGTAAATTTTTGATTAAGGCACCTGCGCAAAGCGGGCATTAGAGGAGTTTAATGGAGAGCAAAAAACAAAAACGCTGGGAAAAGAAAGCAAGAAGAAGATTGTTTTTGCAGAGCGACCGCGCCGGGATGAGCAGCAAGGACTGGGTGGTTATGCTTGCAGTTACGCTTGTGTATGCCCTCGCGGCATTTACCAACCTTGGAGCGATTGACACACCCGATACTTTTTATGCTACAAAAAGTCATGGTGACGAGATTGTCGTCGAATTTGAGCAGCCCAGTGAAGTTTCTATGATCAAATATTACACTTCCTTTGGAAACGGCTTGATGTCGTTTTTGTATTCTGAAGACGGCGAAGGTTATTCGCAGCTGACAAGAAATGTTCTGACGGACGAGACGGACGAGGACGGAAACATTATGCACGCACCGGAGGTCGTTTATCTTGACCACAATGCGATTGACATGTACGAATGGACTTTTATTCGGGATGATTTTACTGCAAAGTACGTTACAATATATGTGGACGAACCGGGAGTGCAATTGCTGGAGATGGCGTTCTGTGACAGCGATGGATTGCCGATACCCATAAAGTCTGTAGTGAATATGAGCCCGGACGCAATGCGCGGCAACTCGCCTGAGTCCATGTTTGACGAGCAGTATCTTGTCCCGATGCGCACCGACTATATGAACGAAATGTACTTTGACGAGGTGTACCACGCGCGCACGGCGTACGAGCATATACAGCATATTTACCCGTATGAGATTACGCATCCGCCGCTCGGCAAGTCGATTATCGGCCTCGGCATTCGCATATTTGGCATGAACCCATTTGGGTGGCGGTTTATGGGCACGCTGTTTGGCGTGTTGATGCTGCCTCTGATGTACTATTTTGCAAAACGGCTGCTCAAAAAGACGCTGTATGCGTTTATACCCACCTTCTTGTTTGCGGTAGATTTTATGCACTTTACACAAACGCGCATCGCGACCATAGACAGCTTCAGTATATTCTTTATTATGGCGATGTATCTGTTTATGTACATCTATTGGCAAAGCAACTATAACAGTGGCTCGCTGTTCAAATCACTCGTTCCGCTTGGGCTAAGTGGCATCGCGTTTGGACTTGGTGCCTCTACAAAATGGCTGTGTTTGTACGCAGGGTTTGGGTTGGCTTTTCTGTTTTTCTTCCAAATGGCAAAACGCTTTAGAGAGTATCGGTATGCAAGGCGTATAGTTCTCGACCGACATACAGCCGATACAATGGATCAGAAAAAGCGTATTTATCTCATAGGTGTTTATAGAAGTTACGTTAGGAAAACTGTGCTGACGCTTCTTTGGTGCGTGCTGTTCTTCATCGTGATACCGCTTGGCATATACTATCTTTCATACATTCCATATATGCGCGTAGCCGAAAACCCGTTTGACTTTGCCCGAATCCTAGAGAATCAAGAGTACATGTTTAATTATCATAGTCGGCTGTTGGCGCCGAATCCACATCCGTTTGCTTCGGAGTGGTATACATGGCCGCTGAACTATAAGCCGATGTTCTTCTTCCAAGGGCAGGGATATCCCGAAGGAATTATGAGCTCGATGAGCTCGATGGGCAACCCCGCTGTTTGGTGGGGCGGACTGCTTGGCGCTCTTGCGCTGATTATCATCCGCATCAACAACAACAGACCTAGCAAGCGCACGCTGTTTGTGGCGGTGGCTGCGCTTTCGATGTTTTTGCCGTGGGTTGTTATCTCGCGGGAAACATACATCTATCACTACTTTGCGACCGTGCCGTTCCTTATACTGCTGATGGGTATCTTAGCGAAGATTGTTATTGAGCGTTTCAAACACGGCAAGAAGTACGTGTTTGCCTATCTTGCTATATGTCTGATACTGTTTGGCATGTTCTACCCTATCATTTCCGGAGTGCCCTTCTCGCGAGCGTATTCTGACACCTTCCTGCGATGGCTGCCTTCCTGGCCGTTCTATTAGGCGGTGATGCTTTGTGAGAGCGTTTTTTATTAAACACAAAAAATCAACATTGCAGTTTGGTAAATTTATTGTTGTTGGAGCTATCAACTTTCTAGTCGATTTCGGCATATTCAAGCTGCTGACTGTTGTGTTTGGTATGTTGGTTGCGCCGGCTAACGTAATCTCGTATACGAGTGGTGTTGTCAACAGTTTTTTGCTGAACCGCTATTGGACGTTTAAGATAAAGCACAAGTTTGTCTCTGTGCATTTTGTTAAGTTTGTGTTTGTTAACCTAGTGTCGCTTGGCGTCAACACATTGGCCGTTTGGGTGCTTGTCGAGCTGTATCGATTCAGCGACGGATTTTTTGGTGTGCAGAACCTTTACGCAAAGCTGATTGCGACCGTTTTCTCGTTCACGGTCAACTTTGCCGGAAACAAGTTTTTAGTATTTAAAGATGATAAGTCACCATCTATTGAGGAGTAAAAAGTGCTTTCAAAAATTTTGAGTTTTGGGTTGCTTGGGCTTGGCGGATATCCTGTCGTAGTAGAGACGGATATTTCTTCGGGTATGCCAATATACGAGACGGTCGGGCTGCCGGGTGCCGCTGTGCGCGAGTCCAAAGAGCGGGTTCGCTCTGCCATCAGAAACTCGGAGTTTGAGTATCCGCAAAAAAGAATTACTATAAACCTTGCGCCCGCAGACACCAAAAAGAGCGGTGCGATATATGACCTGCCTATTGCGATGGGGATACTTTGCGCAAGTGGGCAAGTGAAACCGCCGGGTGAAGATTGTGTTCTTCTTGGTGAGCTTTCGCTTGACGGGCAGCTTCGCAGCGTTGCCGGCGCGCTTCCGATGGCGATTTCCGCGAAAGAAGCCGGGGTTAGCAAACTGTTTATATCGTCGCAGAATGCTATTGAGACAAGCTATATTGAAGGGCTGTCCGTTTATCCTGTGACAAGTCTGCGGCAAATCGTCAACCATTTTAACGGCAAGGTGAAAATTATGCCGTGCGAAACCAGGGCTTTTGAACCGAGCCGTGTCGGCATTGCCAAAAACGATATGTCGTACATACGCGGACAAAACCACGCAAAACGCGCGCTCGAAATCGCGGCTGCAGGAGGACATAACATTTTGTTTATCGGACCTCCGGGCAGCGGAAAAACAATGTTGGCGCGCTCTGTGCCTAGCATATTGCCCGACTTGACGTTTGCAGAGTCGCTGGAGATTTCTAAGATACAATCGGTATGCGGCGAAAACGTTGATGGTATTGCCACGAGCAGACCGTTTAGAAGCCCGCACCACACACTATCTACGGCAGCGCTGACAGGCGGCGGACACAAGATTATGCCCGGAGAAGTGAGCCTTGCGCACGGCGGTGTGTTGTTTCTTGACGAGCTTGCAGAGTTTAAACGCGGTGCGCTTGAAGCGCTTCGACAACCGCTGGAGGATAAGGAGATCAGCATTGCACGGGCGAACTCTAAGGTCGTTTATCCTGCGGGAATCATGCTGATTGCTTCGACAAACCCCTGCCCATGCGGCAACTTTGGCAGCAGCGATAAGCAGTGCAGGTGCACGCCGAATGAGATAAAGCGGTATCTGTCGCGCATAAGCGGTCCGCTGCTCGACCGTATAGATTTGCACATCGGCATGGAAGAGATTAGCTACAGCGAGCTTACGGGCGAGCGAAGCGGCGAAACCTCTGCGCAGGTAAAAGAGCGCGTTAATGCAGCGCGCAGGATACAGCAGGAGCGGTATGAGGGCACGGATATTCACAGTAACGCCGAGCTGACTAATGAGCTGCTGAATGATGTCTGCCGATTGAGCAAAGAGTGCGAGCGAATGATGGAGAAAGCGTACAACACGTTTTCGCTTAGCGCACGGGCAATGACACGGGTGAAAAAGGTGGCGCGGACGGTGGCGGATATGGAAGGCAGCGAGACCATCGAAGCAAAGCATCTCGCGGAAGCAATTGGGTATCGTGCGCAGGACGAGAAATATTGGAGATAGGTGCCGCGAAAACTAGAAGCAAAAGATATCTGCAAAATCATATATATTGATGAGACAGCAGCAAAAGTAACCGCAAAATCTTCTACTTAAATACAGCAAGCACACAAGGATGAAATATGGTTGAATACACAGAGCAGGATAAATATTGGATATGGATGGCATCTATGCCGGAGGTAACGCCAAAAGCCTTCTATTATATACTGAAGCAATTTGGCTGCGCTGAGGCGTTTTTTGATGCTGTAGAAAAGGGTTCTGAAATGCCGGAAGCCGTGTCCGAGAAGATACTTAGTGCGGCAAAAGCGGCCTGCAGCAAGCAGTACTTGGCGGAGCAAATTTGTCAATTAAACGCAAAGGGTATTCATGTTGTGACGAGGCTAAACGAGAATTATCCGACGCTGCTCAGGCAGATTGCGTATCCGCCGCCTGTGCTGTACGTAAAAGGCAGTCTTGAGCACGTAGGCAGCACGATCAGCATTGTTGGCACGAGAAGGTGCACGCGGCAGGGCTATGACACCGCGAAGGAGATTGCAGCGACGCTTGGCGAGAGCGGCATGACAGTAGTTTCCGGCATGGCGAGGGGCATAGACACGGCTGCGCACGAGGGCGCGATCAAGGCAGGCGGCAAAACTGTTGCGGTGCTGGGGTGCGGCGCTGATGTGATATACCCGCCGGAGAACGAGGAGCTTTATCGCGAGATTATTGAGAACGGTGCGGTGATTAGCGAGCTGAACCCCGGCACACAGCCGTTGGCGACATACTTCCCTGCGCGAAACCGTATCGTTACCGGCATGTCGAGGGGTACTCTGATTGTAGAATCGGAAGCAAAAGGTGGAACAGCGATATCCGCAAACATGGCAATTGCACAGAAAAGGGACGTTTTTGCTGTGCCGGGCATGTCAAGAATGTCAGAATTGCCGAACAATTTGATAAAACAGGGTGCTGTGCCCATAACGTGTGCAGAAGATATATTGGCGTATTATGGTAAAATAACTGTAAATTCACCCCGAAATATTGGAACAACTGGTGAACAATCTAAAAATCAGCTTGATTTTTTGCAGAGTCATATATATAATCTGCTGTTGAAGGGTGATATAAGTGTCGAGGGCATAGCAAACAGTTCGCAGTTTGCGCAAAGCGAAATTAACTCCACCCTCACAATCATGGAAATGTCCGGGCTTATCAAGAGGTTGCCCGGCGGCAAATACGGAATATAAATAAAAATTTGGAGAAAACAAATGGCAGAAACGCAGAAAAACGAAACGGCAACGAGCCCAAAGAAGCCAGCCGCTAAAAAGAAAGCCCCCGCTAAAAGGAAACCGACCGCTAAGAAGACACCTTACGATTTGGTAATCGTTGAGTCTCCTGCGAAGGCGAAGACAATCAACAAGTTTTTGGGCAGCGGGTATAAGGTTGCGGCCAGCAACGGGCACGTGCGCGATTTGCCGAAAAGCACGTTAGGCGTTGATCTGGAGAACGATTTTGAGCCAAAATACATACAGATTAGAGGCAAGAAGGACGTTGTGAACGCGCTGAAAAGCGGCGCGGCAGGTGCAACAAAAATCTATCTTGCGACTGACCCGGACAGAGAAGGCGAAGCGATATCGTGGCACATTGCCAATATGCTTGGCGAGGACGTCGGCGAAGTTAGCCGAATAGAGTTTAACGAGATTACCAAAAAGGCAGTAACTGCGGCAATCACCAATCCGAGAAAGATAGACATAGATTTGGTGGACGCGCAGCAGGCAAGGCGCGTGCTTGACAGGTTGGTTGGCTATAAGCTGTCTCCCCTGCTTTGGAAAAAAGTCAAAACGGGGCTGAGCGCAGGACGCGTGCAGTCGGTTGCCGTGCGTATTATATGCGACAGAGAAGCGGAGATTGAAGCGTTTGTACCCGAAGAATTTTGGACAATTGCGGCGAATCTTTTTGACAGCAGCAAAAACCATGAATTTGAAGCGAAGTATTTTGGCAAGGATGGCAAAAAGCAAAAGGTAGAGAACAAGCAGCAAAGCGATGAGGTTCTTGCCGGTATCAAAGGCAAAGATTTTGTTATTGACGCCATCAAAAAGGGCACGAAGAAAAAGAACTCTGCGCCACCGTTTACGACGAGTTATCTGCAGCAGGCAGCGTCTAGCAAGCTGGGGTTTACCGCTAGGCGTACAATGCTGATTGCGCAGCAGCTATATGAAGGTGTCGAGATTAAAGGCAGCGGTGCCGTAGGTCTTGTGACTTATATACGTACCGACTCTACGCGAGTGTCGGAGGACGCGCTTACCGAAGTGCGTGCGCATATCGAGAAGGAGTACGGCAAAGAGTATTTACCCGAGAAACCGCGCTATTTTAAAAAGTCGAAAAAAGCGCAGGACGCGCATGAAGCGATACGTCCCTCGTACATGGAGTATACGCCTGAGTCGCTCAAATCCACGCTTACCAAAGACCAGTATAAGCTGTATAAGCTGATATACTCGCGCTTTGTGGCAAGTCAAATGAACCCGTCGCAATATGAGACGATGTCGGTGACGCTGGACGCAGGCGGCTATACATTCAAGGCTAGTGGCTCAAGGCAACTGTTTAAAGGCTATACAGCGGCGTATATGGCGGCAGACGAGCAGACTAAAGACAACATACTACCCAAGCTGCACGAAGGCGAAGTGTGTCCGCTAAAGAGTGTTATACCAAAACAGAACTTTACGCAACCGCCAAGCCGATATAACGAAGCGTCGCTTGTGCGAGCGCTTGAAGAAAAGGGTATCGGGCGACCGAGTACGTACGCGCCGATAATATCGACGATACAGGACAGGCGCTATATCGAAAAAGAAGGCCGCAATCTGAAGCCAACGTTCCTTGGCGGAGTTGTGAACGATTTGATGAAAGCGAACTTTGCTGATATCGTGAATGTAGAGTTTACGGCTGAGCTTGAGAACAAGCTGGACGATATCGAGAACGGCGGTAAGGAGTGGAAACGGCTGCTTGCCGAATTTTACGGTCCGTTTGAAAAGACGCTGGAGGACGGATACGCGAACATTGAGCGAGTCGTGCTGCCAATCAAAGAATCGGACGTGATTTGCGAGAAGTGCGGCAAAACCATGATTTATAAGGATGGGCGGTTTGGCGAGTTCCTGGCGTGCCCGGGGTATCCTGAGTGCAAGAACACCAAGCCGATTATCAAGTATATTGATGCGCCGTGTCCAAAATGCGGCAAGCGTATTGTAGAAAAGAAGAGCAACAAACGCAAAAAGATTTTTTACGGGTGCGAAGGGTATCCCGATTGCGATTTCGTATCGTGGGATATGCCGATAGACGAGAAGTGCAAAGAGTGCAATTCGATGATGGCTTTGCGTAGGCGCAGCAACGGCAAGAGCTATAAGAAGTGCAGCAACCCCGAGTGCGTGACAAACCAGCGCAAAAAAACCGAAGAAAAGACCGATGAAGAGTAGAACAGCCACAGTTGCCGGTGCAACGGTCGTCGGCGCTGGGCTCGCGGGATGCGAAGCGGCATATCAGCTGGCAAAGCGCGGCATCGACGTCATGCTATATGAGAGCAAACCGCATTATACGTCGGATGCGCACAGCAGCGACATGTTTGCAGAGCTTGTGTGCAGCAACTCACTGAGGGCGGACGGGCTTGGTAACGCTGTTGGTTTGCTTAAGCAAGAGATGCGCGATATTGGGTCGCTGATTATGCAGGCAGCGGACGCAACCAAAGTTGCCGCAGGCGGTGCGCTTGCAGTAGACCGACATCAATTTAGCAAATACATCACGGACGCAATCACCAATAATGAGCACATCACCGTAGTTCGCCGTGAGGTAACGACGATTCCTGATGATGATTTCGTAATTATCGCGGCGGGACCGCTTGTATCAACACCACTAGCCAATGACATAAGCAATAATGTTGGACTGTTGTCGTTCTTTGACGCGGCAGCGCCGATTGTGACCGCCGAATCTGTTGATATGGACACAGCGTTTTTTGCGTCGCGGTACGACAAAGGCAGCGATTATATCAACTGCGCGATGGACGAGACGCAGTATCACAAGTTTTACGAAGCGCTGATTAACGCAGAGACAGCGAAGATGCACGGGTTTGAAGACAGCAAGGTTTTTGAAGGGTGCATGCCCGTCGAGACAATGGCGAAACGAGGGTACCAAACGTTGTGCTATGGTCCGCTGAAGCCAAAGGGGCTTAATTACCCCGGCACGGACAAAATGCCGTATGCCGTGGTGCAGCTAAGGCGCGAGGACAGCGAAGGAAGATTATTCAACCTCGTCGGATTCCAAACGCATTTGAAGTTTGGCGAGCAGAAAAGGGTGTTTAGCATGATACCGGGGCTGGAGCATGCTGAGTTTGTACGATACGGCGTTATGCACAAGAACACGTACATACACAGTCCGAGCATTTTGACGGAACACTACGAGAGCAAAGCGCGCAAGGGATTGTTCTTTGCGGGGCAAATCACGGGCGTTGAAGGGTATATCGAAAGCGCGAGCAGCGGTATGCTGGCAGGGATTTTCGCAGGACACGACATACTGGAAACCACTCCCCCGACGTTTAGCGCAGACACTGCGTGCGGGGCGTTGGCGAAGTATGTGAGCGGATATGTGGGCGCAGATTTCCAACCGATGAATGTGAACTTTGGTATCATGAATGCAATTAATATGAGAGCACCCAAAAGGGAGCGGAAACAAGCGATAAGCAAGCGTGCGCTTGAGGAAATAGCGCAGATTACAAACGGAGGTATTGAAAAATGATGGAAGCTACAACGATAGTTGCGGTAAGAAAGAATGGAAAATGTGCGGTAGCCGGCGACGGTCAGGTCACGTTTGGACAAAATACAATTATGAAGCACAACGCAAAGAAGGTGAGGCGGCTGTTCGACGACAAGGTAGTTGTCGGGTTTGCCGGAAGCGTTGCGGATGCGTTCACACTCTCTGAGCGGTTTGAAGCAAAGCTGGAGCAGTATAGCGGAAGTTTGCAGCGCGCGGCTGTCGAGCTTGCGCAGGAATGGCGCAGCGACAAGATGCTGCGAAAGCTTGAAGCGATGCTGATTGCGGCGGACAAGGACGAGCTTTTGATTGTGTCGGGCAGCGGCGAGGTCATCAGCCCGGACGACGAGATTGCAGCGATTGGCTCGGGCGGAAGCTATGCCATGGCAGCGGCAAAAGCACTGAAGGAAAACACAAAATTGTCTGCGCTGGAGATTGCGACAAAAGCGATTTTGATTGCGGGCGAGATTTGCATATACACAAACGACAAAATCACGGTCGAGGAGGTCTAGAGAATGTCACAGCTAACACCCAAAGAAATAGTAGAAAAACTGGATATATATATAATCGGGCAGGACGAAGCGAAAAAGGCTGTCGCGATTGCGCTGAGGAACAGATACCGACGCAATATGCTTGACAAAGAGATGCAGGACGAGATTACGCCTAAGAACATCATCATGGTGGGTCCGACAGGCGTTGGTAAGACGGAGATTGCGCGGCGGCTGAGCAAGCTGATGCAAGCGCCGTTTATCAAGGTGGAAGCGACGAAGTTTACCGAAGTTGGGTATGTCGGGCGCGATGTTGAGTCGATGATACGCGATTTGGTGGAAGCGTCTATCCGCATGGTTAAGACCAGCAGGCAGGAGTCGGTTAAGGAAAAGGCTGAGAAGCAAGCGGAAGAGCGGCTCGTTGACGTATTGGCGCCTATGAGCAGGAAAGAGCAGACGCAGCAGAACCCGTTTCAGGCGCTGCTTGGACAAAGCGCCGCAGCTCCGCCTCCGGAGTCACCGGAAGAGAAACAGCGGCGCATGACAAAACACGAGGAAACACTTGCGCTGCTAAGAGCAGGCAGGCTGGAAGATACACTGATTGAAGTTGAGGTTGAGGATAATTCGTCCATCGGTATCGAGATCGCGGGAATGGGCAGCGATATTAACCTTGGAAGTATGTTCAGCGGAATCATGCCGCAAAAAACCAAGAAGCGCAGAGTGAGCGTCAGTGAAGCGAGAAAGATATTTACGCAGGAAGAAGCCGATAAGCTGATTGACATGGACGAAGTTACGAGCACGGCGATTGAGCGGGCAGAGCAGGACGGCATCATCTTCCTTGACGAGATTGACAAAGTGGCTGGTAAAACCATGGGGCAAGGCCCCGACATCTCGCGAGAAGGCGTGCAGCGCGATATATTGCCGATTGTCGAAGGTAGCACAGTTGTTACAAAGTATGGACCCGTCAAGACCGATTACATGCTGTTCATCGCGGCAGGTGCGTTCCACACGGCTAAGGTGTCGGATTTGATACCCGAGCTGCAAGGACGTTTCCCGATTAAGGTGGAGCTGAAAAGCTTGTCGGCAAAGGATATGGAGCTGATATTGGTGCAGCCGAAAAACGCGCTGATTAAGCAGTATCAAGCGCTGCTGGAAGCGGACAACGTGCGACTGGTGTTTGAGGACGATGCGGTTGAAGCGATAGCAAAATATGCAGTGCTGGTAAACGAGACCAGCGAAAACATAGGCGCGCGAAGACTGCACACGGTTATCGAAAATCTGCTGGAGGATATATCGTATAACGCGAGTGGCGATCATCCGTTGATGGATGTGAAAATAGACGCGGCTTATGTGAAGGAGCATTTGAAGGGGCGGCTGAAAGATAACGATTTGGGGAGATTCATACTTTAAAAGTTGCAATATAATTTAAATAAAAAAACCGTGCATATCATATCGAATGCACAGTTTTTTTGTTTGGCTATTCGTCTATTCCATCAAGCCAGTCTTGGTTCTCGAATAGTGCGCAAACGCCGTCCTTTTCGTCGAGCAGGTGGCGATTGGCGCGTATGGTTTTGAAGTATTTTGAGTTTAGCGCTCCGAGCAATGTGTGCTCTTGAATGTTGAACTTTTTATATGGCGAGAAAGGGCACGGCTCGATATCGCCAGACGGCGAAACGTGTATAAAGCCTGTACCGGCGGATATACAGCCGCCTAGCCTGTCCTCATCAGCAGGGAAGCACATAAACATGGTATTGAGCGATTTATCCAGCTTTTTCACGGTATTTCGCAGATACTCGGTTCCTTCGTGTTTGATGGACAGGTCTTCCGTGCCCGGCTCGAACGGCACGTATGAAATGTAGAATATGACGCCTGATCCATTTTTCATCTGTCGTTTCACGAAATCGGGCTGTGTGATTTCCTTTAAGTTTTTGCTTGTGACTGTGAACGACTGCCCAAACAATATGCCTTTGTCGCGTAGCAGCTTCATGCTGTTTTGCGTCAAGTCGCCCATGCCGCTGCCCCGCCGCTGCTCAGTGTGAAAATCCTCTCCTTCGATGCTGACGACGGGAATGATGTGCTTGTGCGATTTTAAAAAGGCAGCGCTTGCTTCGTCGATCATAGTGCCGTTGGTGAACACGATGAAAAGCATCTCAGGAAAAGCGGCAAGCACGTCCAAAATATCTTCTCGCATGAAAGGCTCTCCCCCGGCTATGAGCACAGTTGCGACACCTAGTTCTAGTGACTCGGCAAGCAGCTTGTTAAGCTCATCCTCTCCCATTTCTTTGCCCGTGTCTTTGTGCAGCGCTTTGGAGTAGCACCCTTCGCAGTTGAGGTTGCACTCGTTCGTGACGCTTATAATCATCACCGGCGGTACTTCGATATCCTGCTGCTTGTAGGCATTTCTCGTCTGCATTGTGCGTTTTTGGTATCTGTATATCTTGAAGGCTTGCGAAACATAACCGCGATATCGGAGTGCCAGCAAGAAAGCCTTTTTATAAAACCGTTTTATGTCTTTGTTTAGTATTTTTTGTGCGTCCATTTAGGCTCCTGCCAATCTGTAAATCGTGTTGTTATTTTATCATAAATATCATCGTAGTGCTATAGGCGGGCAGTTGCTTTACATCTTGTTCACGGGATATTTACATTGGAATGATATTTCTTATACAAAGTATGGTATAATAACTGTGTATGGCTGCGTATTGGCGTCAGCTTATCAATAGAATACAAATAAATTAATATATACATGAAGTGAAAGCGAGGACAGAATTTTGGCTAAACAAAGTAACATTAGAATTACCCCGCTCGGCGGTATCGGCGAGATTGGGAAGAATATGACGGTGATTGAATATGCGGACGAAATCCTTATTGTGGATTGCGGGCTGTGCTTCCCAAGGGAAGACATGCTGGGTGTCGATTACGTAATCCCCGATATAACGTATTTGAGAGAGAACAAGCATAAGATTAAGGCAATACTGATTACGCACGGGCACGAAGATCACATCGGCGCGACGCCGTATCTGCTGCCCGAGCTTGGTGCTCCTGTTTACGGCACGGACTTGGCGCTTGCGCTGATTGAGAAGAAGCTTGAAGAGAGAAAACTAAAGGGCTTTGATCTGAACATCATTGCGGCCGGAGACAGTTTTTCAATCGGCTCGTTCAAAATCGAAGCGATTAAGGTGAGCCACAGCATTGATGCTGCAGTTGGATACGCGCTGCACACACCCGCAGGTGTAATAGTGCACACGGGCGATTTCAAAATAGACTATACCCCCATCGACGGCAAGGTAATTGACTTAGCCAAGTTCGCTGATCTCGGGAACAAGGGCGTGCTTGCTCTGATGAGCGACAGCACCAACGCAGAAACACCCGGCTTTACCAAGTCTGAGAGCCAGGTTGGCGAAACGTTCGAAAACTATTTCAAGAAAGCATCGGGGCGCATTATCGTAGCGACATTTGCTTCCAACATTCATCGATTGCAGCAGGTTATCAGCGCTTCTAAGCGGTTTGGCAGGAAAGTTTGTCTGTCGGGCAGAAGCATGCTGAAAATTGCAAAGGTCGCGACCGAGCTTGGATACCTTAATATTGACGAGAGTATGCTGGTGGAGATGGAAGACCTCCCCAAGATGAAGAAGAATAAGATCGTTATTTTGACTACAGGCAGTCAGGGCGAAACCATGTCCGGGCTTGTGCGAATGGCGGCGGGCGAGCACAGAAGGCTTACCATGATACCCGGTGATTTGGTCATTATATCTGCGACACCGATACCCGGTAACGAGCGGTATGTTTCTAACGTTATCAACATGCTATACCGCAAGGGTGCGGATGTCATCAACGAGGGGGTGGCAAATGTTCATGTCTCGGGACATGCGTGCGCGGAAGAGCTAAAGCTGATGCTGGCGCTTACCAAGCCAAAGTATTTTATACCTGTTCACGGAGAATATCGTCATCTGTATCGGCACGCGAAACTTGCCGAGAGCCTTGGTGTGAAAAAGAAAAACATATTTATACCCGAGATTGGCAAAGTGATGGAAATCGGCAAGCGGTTTAGCAGGTTTACAGAGACTGTGACAGCGGGCAGCGTGATTATAGACGGGCTTGGCGTTGGAGACGTCGGCAACGTTGTGCTGCGCGACAGGAAGCTGTTGAGTCAAGACGGGTTGTTTATGGTTGTCGTTTCGATATCGCAAGAGACGGGCGAGCTGCTAAGCGGACCGGAGATTATCAGCAGAGGATTTGTGTATATGAAAGAGTCGGGCGATCTTCTTGACGGCGCGAAAGACATCATCACCGGTGTTGTGGAGGACTGTGCGAGCAAGCAGGTTTCTGATTGGACGACTATCAAAGGTCGGATTAAGAAGGCTGTGCGCAATTACCTCTATGAGAACACAAAACGCAGCCCGATGATACTGCCGATTATCATTGATATGTAAGGAGGCGCAATATGTTTGTATATGACAAAGCACACGATTTGGCAAAGGAAATCCAAGACAGTGCGGATTATAAAGAGTATGCGCGTTTAAAGAAAATAGTAACTGCTGACGAGAAAACCAAAGGACTACTGGAAGATTATAAAAAGCTGCAATTAGAAGCGCAGGCAAGCATGATGACGGGCAACGAGCCGTCTGAAGAAACGATGGAAAAGCTCAAAAAACTCGGTGAGGTGCTTCAGTTTAACCCGGATGTTTCTAGCTATTTTGCAGCAGAGTATCGGTTCCAAACGATGGTTGGCGATGTTTATAAGATAATTTCGGACGCGTGCGATTTAGGGCTTGATTTTTTAAAAGAGTAGGATAGGCAATGAGCAAGGATAATGGGTCCAAAGAAAACGAAATACATGTTGAGTTTGAGCAGAAGGACGCGCAGGAACCCGGCGGCGAAACTAAAGCGTTTGACTCCGTGAATTCGAAATCCGGCAAAGACGCAAAATCGCAGATTACCGTCGAGAATGGCAAAGCGCCGGTTGAGCGGTGCGAGGAGCGCGGTGCGATCAAGAACTACACTCCGTTGTCCATGATTTGGAAGGTGCTGCGACCGCTGTTGATTTTTGTTGTCAGCGCCGGGCTGATTGTTTATTTGGGTATCACGGCATATCGCTATGTCGAAAACTCGTATTTTGCGCCGGTGGACGCAGATTCGACAATCTCTAAAACAATTGAGATTAAAACAGGCTCTTCGTTGTCCACAATCGCGACTACGCTACATGAGGAAGGTATTATTCGCAACAAGCTTGTTTTTCAGCTTTATGTTGATTTAAAGGACATGGCATCTTCATTGATTGCCGGAGAGTATGCGTTCTCCCCAAGCATGAGTATGGACGATATTATTAAGATGCTTGGAGACGGAGACGGCGGCAGACAAATAGTCAAGGTCACGTTTACCGAAGGTATGACGATAGAAAACATTGCGGATGCGATTGAAAACAAGGGGATTTTCAGCGAAGACCAAAAGCTCGAGTTCCTTGAGCTTTGTAACGACACCTCTGAGTTTAGTGATTTTAAGTTCATCAAGGCGATTGTGAGCAGACCAAATGTAGCGAAAAGAAAGTATCTGCTTGAAGGGTATCTTTTCCCCGACACGTATGAGTTTTATATCGACGAGTCGCCAAAAGATATTATCGTGCGACTGCTAACTAGGTTTGACACTATATTTACGCTCTCCTATGAGGACCGGGCAAATGAGATAGGTATGAGCATTGACGAGATTATAACGCTTGCTTCTTTGATAGAGTGGGAAGCGCTTCCGAACGATTACGGCAAGGTGTCGGCGGTGTTTTATAATCGCCTCAGTAACGAGATGACGCTGGATTCGTGCGCAACGATGCGATATGTAACCGGCGAGAAAAAGTTTGTGTATACGTCAATTGAGCTGGAGATTGACTCGCCGTATAACACGTATATGTATGCGGGACTGCCGGTCGGCCCTGTGGCGAACCCCGGGCAGAAAGCGATTGAGGCTGCGTTGTCGCCAAACGAGGAATATGTTTCAGATGGGTATTTGTATTTCTGCAACAAGGAGGCCGGAACGGATGACCTCGCTTTTGCACGCACGCTAGAAGAGCACAATGCAAACGTAGAAATGTATAAGGAATTTTGGTAGATATGACTAAGAAAATTGAACTGCTTGCGCCTGCGGGTGGCAGGGAAAGCCTTGAAGCCGCCATTTATTTTGGCGCGGATGCTGTGTATGCGTCGGGCAAAACGTACGGACTGCGCGCGTTCGCCGACAACTTTTCGAACGATGAGATTGCGGACGCGGCAAAGTTTGTGCACAGCCACGGCAGCAAAATATATATAACACTGAACGCAATTTTTCACGAGTGCGATTTTGTGGGACTCGAAGAGTACGTTGCGGCATTGGCAGACGCGAACGTTGACGCGTTCATCATATCTGACCCCGGCGTTATCGCTGTTGCAAAACGGGCGGCGCCGGATGTTCCCATCCATCTTAGCACACAAGCAAACACAACAAATCTGTACAGTGCGCGATTTTGGCACGAGCAAGGCGTAGAGCGCGTGATTCTTTCGCGCGAGCTGACGCTTGATGAGATCGCCACTATGCGCAAGCAAGTGCCGGAGACATTGGAGCTTGAGGGCTTTGTGCACGGTGCGATGTGCATATCGTATTCGGGTCGGTGTCTGCTTAGCAACTATTTCACGGGCAGAGGCGGCAACCAAGGCGCGTGTGCCCAGCCTTGCCGATGGGAGTATCACCTGCACGAAAAAGGTTATGGCGGCGAATATTTCCCCGTGTATGCGGACGAGCGCGGCACGTATGTTTTCAACAGCAAAGACCTCATGATGCTGCCGCATGTTGGCGACATCATAGATGCGGGCATTACGTCGCTGAAAATCGAAGGGCGCATGAAGTCGGCGTATTATGTCGGGTGTATCGTGAACGCTTACAGGCACGCGATTGACGATTATCAAAGTGGCAAACCGTTTGACGAAACGCTGCTTGCGGAAATCGGCAAAGCAGGCAGCCGTGCGTTTACTACAGGATTTTATTACGGCAATCCGCGCGAGGACGGACAGGACACGGTGCGCGATGTGCCGCAGCGCACGTTCGATTTTGTTGGTGTTGTGCGTGGCGAAAAGGACGAGAACGGTAGGCTGCTGATTGAACAGCGAGGAAAGTTTAGCGTTGGCGAGACGCTGGATGTGCTCTCGCCTAATGTGTCCGGGTTGTTCGAAGTTACTGATATTATTTCTGAAAAGGGCGAGAGCAGGCAGAGCGCTCCGCACGCGCAGGAGATTGTGTTGATAAGCTGTCCGTTTGATTTGCGGAAAGGTGATATGGTGCGGAAGAAACGGGAGTTGTAGAGATAAAAAAGGCTCACATCGTGAAGTGATATAGAGATCGTAGACACAAAAAGTCTACTATCTTTTTTATTTTGCTTGAGATTTTTCGCTACGTTCAGAATGACTTTGCGTAGCTGGTGACTACCGCTATTCCTGTATTTCGACCAAAGCCCTCCGAAATTTTTCCAATATCGTTGCCCTGTCTTCGCCGCGTGCGATGACAATCATGCTGTGAAAAGGCGTGACTTTAACCTGGTGTCCCCAGTCGAGTGCTGCTGCGGCCTGCGCTGCGGCAGGGATGAGAGCGCTTTCGAGTTCTTCGCACTGCTGTCGAGTCAACTCTTGCGTTTTGATCCAAATGAGGCGATCGCCGTTCTCGAGCAGCTTGCCGGACACCGCCAATATCCGAATGTCGTTTTCAAAATCGTAGACCGCCTGCATCTCTTCATCTGTGAGATCACGTACCGGTGACTGGTGGGGGTCATTTGCGAAGTATTCGCTTACGGTTTGGGCTCCCTGCGCCGCCGTCAAATCGGTAAGTGCTGCCTTTCGCGACGCTTCCTCTTCGTCCATGAGTTTCACGGAATCAATTGCGCTGTTGATTACTTCTACTGCATTCTCTAGTGGCATATTTTCTTCAAAAATTTCACTATACTCGTGCTGCTGAACCTTGCCTTCAATGACTTCGGCTAATGAATCGAAAGCCCCTACCTTATACTCAAAATACGGCGTGCCTTTTGCTGTTGGCAGTTCGGAAAGGAAGAGTATATATATCGACCCCTCTTTAAGAAAAGGCATGTTCTCGCCATACTCATTGATGCACTCTGCTAATCCACCATTTTGGTCTACATTGATTTGTTCTCCTATCTGAAGCTCGCCCTTTAATGACTGCAACACTTCTACTTCGTTGCGTGTTACATTAGACCAGTCCTGCGCTTCGGGATCTGTAGATGTGGAATATCCATATGCAATCTTGTCGATTCGCACGGCAGGTAAGACAGCCGTTACTTTGCCAACGATAATTGTCTTGCTAACCTCAACTATATCGGTCAATGATTCGAAAGGCGCCCAGTCTGCCATCCAGACCACCGTAGTTAATTCTTCACACGTGGGCGATGGCGAAGGTTGAGCGCTATCTGTCTGTGCCGGATTAGTTTGTGTAGTGCTCGATTCAATTGTCTGAATACATCCTGCACATGCAGCAAGAAACGCAACAGCAAACAAAATATAAAGCATTTTTTTCATAGCTCACCTCGTGTATTAGTATATACTATTTAGACGCAGTATAAAAGTTATTTGTTCCATAAAAGGTTTAATTTTCTATTTGCTTAATAGAGGTACTAACGCGTCTTGATTTGTATAAAAAAAGGGACTGCCCGTTTTGAGCAGTCCCTTTGCTTTAGTGAAATTTCTATACCCTGTGAACAAGACCTTTTAGAGAGTCTTTCCGCGCGATGTATGAGATGATTACAAATGCGAGTGCGATACAGGCATATGCTATCGCAAGCCAGTGTGGACTTATACCGATAATCATAAATACGTTTGACAGAAGCACATAAAAGAGTGCTACAGCCGCTGCGAATACCGCCGGAATCCCTCTGTTGTCCAGAAATCTGCTGGACGTTATTACCGCAAAGCAGAGAAGAATAAATATTTCATACCTTATTCCGGCAATTGGTACGGCTGCGCCCAGTCTCGACATAAAATATACACCCACAAGAAATGCAATTATCGAGCTTAACAAGTATGCCACAAAATATGAGGCGCTTCTATTGTCCTTCACCTCTCGCTTTGACAGCGGCTTTCCAAGTCTTGAGAACAGTATGACAAGCAATGCGGCAACAAAAGCGACCGCGAAAATCGCCAATGGGACTATTTGCAAACCGGCAACTTCGATACGTGCCAACGTTTTGAGTTCGCTGCCTATCATAATCTCTCTACCGTTTGTTATAACGTATACAACTCCTCGCAAAATCGCCGCAATAACAACTGTTGCTACAAGCGACGGTATGCGGAGGAACACAATAAGTACACCATTGATTGCGCCGATTGAAGCACACACCAGCAGCGCTATGGCAACACCGATTATCCACGAACCTCCAATTGACGCTATGATTACTCCCGTTAGCGCAAATACAGCGCCCATAGACAAATCGGGACCTTTGGCTCTTGACGTCATCGCGACGCCGCAGGCAAGTGCGCCGAACATCAGGAATTGAGTAAATACATTGCTTAAGTTGGTAGGTGATAAGAAGTTCCGCGAGAACAACCCTACAATTATGACCACGCAAAAAAGTGCTGCAAACACAACAAGCCCGAGCACTCCGCCGACAAACACGTTAGTCGTTTTTTGAGGCGGTGTCTCATTTCGGTATCCCACCGTCTGTGCTTGCGCAGGAGCATCGGGAAAGGGAGTATCGCTGCCCGGTGTATATTCAGCCGGTGCGTAAATCGGCGGCACCGGAGCAGCTTCGCTCTGCGGCTTGGGGTCGGTTTCGACCGGTGGCTCGGGCTCGGTTTCGACCGGTGGTTCGGGTGCAGCTTCGGCCGGTGGTTCGGGTGCTGTTTCGCTCAGCGTCTCCTCCACCTGTGCTCCGCAGTTTATACAGAATTGCGAGTCGGCCTCAAGTGGCGTACCGCACTGCCAGCAAAACGCATTTTGCTCGCCGTTAGTGGCATCGTTTCTTTCCATAGCTAAACCTCCAATAATTATTTATCATTGTTGTTATGCAAATAGTAGTTTGGCAATTGATATTACATATATTATGCCATATTTTGTCGCTTTTGTACATACGCCATTAGGCTTTCCTTTTATAAGGATAATCACTTTGTTTGGCGCGGATTATTTTAGTACTTCTTGAACGATTTTTGCAACGCTTTGTCCAATTGCTTTGTGAGCCGCTTCGTCAAAGTGAATGCCGTCGATATCTGTCGATTTGGCAACCGAGCCGATATCAAAAAACGCGCATTCGTATCGCTCCGCTATGTCTTGATAGTACCGTTTTAGCCCTTGTGACTTTTCAACTGCACCCTCAAGCATTTCGGCAAAATCAGTCAGTTTGCCGACAGGCGCGGGGCTCATCAAAAGTATTTTGGGCGGTGCGTGACCGATGCCCGATTCGCTCGCTTTGATGATGCGGATCAGCTTTTCCATGCCACCTGCAATATCATATGCGCACAAAGAAAAACGTATTTTTAAGTCGTTCGTTCCAAGCATGATAACAACGAGGTCGATAGGCGCGTGCGTGTCAAGGCACGGCGTCAAGTACGTTTCGCCGTTTTTGTGACCTTCTATCGGGTCGTCAAATACCGTCGTGCGCCCATTTAGCCCCTCTTCGATTACAGCAAACCCGTCGCCCAGAATCACGCTCATTACGCCGGTCCAGCGAACGTCGCGATCAAAGCGCTCGGCGTTGTCCGCGCGGTATCCCCATGTATTCGAATCGCCGTAACATAGCACTGTCTTCATATAATGCCTCCTGTTTATTTCGCATTGTATTGTAAGTAGTTCAATATTTGCGTCGCAAAACCCTTTAATGGCGCCGTGCCCGAACTTTACTCGATATGACCGATGAACTCTCGCAGCAGGCTGTGCTTTGGTATAGCGCTCTCATCATCCAAATCAAGGAAGTAATTCAGGAACTTCAGCATGCTCTGTGCTTGAATGTAGCTCTTTTCAGTTGGCGGAATCTGCTGTAAGTCCTCATAGCAGTATTTCTTTAGCACCAGCGGTTCGTAAATCAGCGTCGAGTTGAACATCACATGTGCGGTTTCCTGATATGGCAGTATGTATTTGTACTCGCCGTCGCGCACGCTGTGCCACATGTCGAACGTTTCGGTAAACGAAGCGCCTCTTGTACGTTTGTCTCGGGCAAGGCGTCGCAGCAGTCTCAAATCCTCCGGTAGTACGACGCTGCGCTTGTCAAAGTTGAGTGCGGTAAGCGGTGATATAAATATCTTGAATTTGATGTTCTCGTCGACGTGTGCGGTAAGCGCGTCATTTAGTCCGTGGATGCCCTCGATTATGATAAGCTCATCAGTAATTCTGACGTCCAGAGTTTCCTTTATTCGTTTATTAGTACCAAAGTCGAACAGCGGCGTTTTGGCTGTTCTGCCGCTAAGCAGCGTGGTTAGGTCTTCACCGAGCTTTTTGACGTCCAGCGCGTTGATGCTCTCTAAATCAACGTTGCCGTGCTCGTCTCTCTCAATATCGCTCCTGTCGCGATAATAGTTGTCCACCGAAATCGCGTAGGATTTTTTGCCCTTTGCGTGCAATTGCTTCTCGAGCCGTCCTGCAAACGTGGTTTTCCCGGACGACGACGGACCCGCGATAAGAACGACGCGTATTCTATCGTGGTCTGCGATTTCCTGCGCAATTTGCTCAATACGCTCCTCGTGCAGCTTCTCGTTTGCAGCAATCAACTCTTTGATATCGCCCGCCAGATAGCGCTCGTTAAGATCGGCGATGTACGCGCTTTTTGTCTGCTCTGCCCATCTTTCAGCTGCGCGGAACACGCTGGAGTATTTTTGCTGGTCCTCGATATTCCTGTGCCCCGCTTTGTATGGTGTGGGTATTTTCATTATAAACCCGTCAGCGTATTTTACAAGTCGCGCGCCTTTTAGATAGCTTGCGCTAGGCGGCATGATTCCGTGGAAATAGCAGCTATGGTTTTTGAACCAGTACAGGCGGAAATAATCGAATGGACGAAATTTAAGCAGTCGCACCTGCTGCGTCATGTTCTCTTTGCGGAGCAAAAGTTTTGCGCGATCTATGTCGACCATTGTGAATGTGAACTCATCATCCTCCTTGATGAATGCATCGATTATTGCTTGCAACTTAACGATTTGCGCTTGCGTGACGTCGTTCATTCTGCAGTATATACCGCCGTGCAGCACGTGCTCTACACGAAACGGAAGACCCATCCTGCACGCAGCAACGTGCAGCAAAAAAGTTGCGCCTCTCAAAAACACTCTTGATGCGCTCTCGCTGTGCGTGCTGGCAAGAAGACGAATGCGGTCACCGTGGTTGATCGTTTTACCAAGCGGCTCGAGCTCTTTGTTGCGCAGCGTACAAATTGCTTCTGTGTTACCGACAGCCTTTTTGACATCCAAAAAAGTCATGCCCTCTTTGAGCGCGTGTTTCTCGTACTCATTGTCAACCTGCATATAAAAATACTTATCCATACATCCAGTATACGATAATTCTGCAGAATATTCTATGAAATTTTCAATATGTTTTGCTTTTCTTTCAGTGTGAAAAATTGTTTGACAAAGCATAGGGCTGGACATATACTTGAAATACTGTATCGCGATATCAAAAAAGGAGCGTCCATGCACGAATCTCTCGAAACATCAAGCAACGGCACAGCAAAAAATAAAGTTCTGGTGATTGCGGTAAGCTATGTCACTTTGCTTATGCTTGGTATATACCTTTCGTTTTTTCAGTATACTGTGCTTAGCGTAACGCAGATATTTGCACTTAACTCTGTGATGCTGGGGCTGCTTATAGCGATGCAAAGCATAGGGATGGCGATTTCGCCGTTTTCGCTGGGGGTTCTCAGCGGCAAGATAGGCAAAAAAAAGACGGTACTTATTTCGTACGCGCTGATGATTGGAGGCATGGTTTTAGCGGGCAGCTCGCGAAATATAGTGCTTTACATGGTCTCGATTTTGATAGTCGGAGCCGGGTACGCCGTAAACGAAGCAACGCTTTCTGCCGTTCTCGCAGACGAGTATCACAGCAAATCGACGCGACACATCAACTTTTCGCAAGTGTGCTTTAGCCTCGGTGCGTTTGGCGGTCCGCTTATTGCACAGGCGCTGGTTAGCAAGGGTGTGTACTTTCAAGATTTGTACTTCTATATAGCGATGGTCTTTTTGGCGCTGGCTGTGTTGTTCTTTTTCACGCAGCATTATAACGACCATACCAATACCGAAAAACTAAAATCTTTCAGCGTATTGGGGAAGCTTAAGAATCGTGTGCTACTGCTGTTGATTGTAGGCATATTCTTATACGTCGGGATTGAGACAACGGTTGCGAGTTTCAGCGACAGTTATTTTGAGCTGTCTCTTGGGCTGCCGGAGCTTAGCGCAACTGCGCTCTCGCTGTATTGGCTGTCGATGGTACCGTCAAGATTTTTGGCAGGAGTGTTGATGAAAAACACAAAATCGATATTCGTTTTCTTGGCTTCGCTCATGATAGTATCCATAGTCATCGCGATGCTTGCGCCCAACACAACCGTGAAACTCGTCATGTTCGCATTGTGTGGCTTTGGGTGCGGACCGATTTGGCCACTGATTGTGGACCGTATCGCCAAGAAAAGCAAAGGGTACACGTCGCCGATGCTCAACATCACTTTCGCGTTTTGCGGAGGCGGAGCGGCGTTGCTGCCGTTTATCGCAGGGTTGCTTGTCGAATCGAGCACACAGTCGGCTGCGTATTACTTATGCGCGATCAGCGGCGTGCTGATGCTGGCTGCATATTTGCTGGCGATTAAGACAAAGCGCGTTGCACAAGAAAATTAAGGTTATACTCCACGCGGGACATGTGGTATAATTAATTCAATATTATAGTTAAATTTTGCTTTCGGAAAGGATTACAAATGGAACTGCTCAAGAAGAAAATCAGAGATGTTGGTCGTGTGATTGGCGACGATATTTTAAAAGTCGACTCTTTTCTAAACCACCAAATTGATGTCGAGTTTATCGACAAGGTTGGTAAAGAGTTTTATGAGCGATTTAAGGATGATAAAATAACGAAGGTTCTAACTGTTGAAACATCCGGTATCAGTGTAGCTTTTGCGACTGCACGATATTTTAAGGTGCCCGTTGTTTTTGCAAAGAAAACCGAAAGTAGAAATATTGATGATGACGTTTTTGAAAGTCAGGTTTATTCCTTCACAAAAAGCAAAGAATATAAGGTGAGAATCAGCAAGATGCATTTGAATGAAGACGATGTCGTTTTGATTGTTGATGATTTTTTGGCGTCGGGGAGCGCGACCAACTCGATGATTGACATCGCTTCTCAGGCAGGCGCAAAAATCGCAGGGTTTGGCATCGTTATCGAAAAGGTTTTTCAGGAGGGCGGCAACAAGCTGAGGGAAAGCGGCTACAAAATCGAGTCGCTCGCTATGATTGAAAAATTCGAGGACGGTCAGGTTGTGTTTTACAAATAGAGAGTATTACAGTATAAATTCTGAATATGATCGCACTGGTGAAAGATAACATTTCTTTCGTCCGGTGTGATTTTTTTATCGACTTTGCAGGGATTTCGCATAAGTAAAAAGGCGATACTAATGCAGCGCCCTATTGATCTGTAAAGCTATTTCTTTTCGTTGCTTCTCTTGTCGTTGATGATGTCCATATGCTCGTCCGTGACTAAAGTAACGTTGTTTTCTTTCGCCCACCTGACGCACGAGTTGAGCGCGGTGTTTAGGAAAACCCGCGGTACTTTGACTAGTTTTTCGCACGCTTCCTCGGTGAACTTGACATCTGGGTCTATGCGCTCACTTGCATACACGACCGTCTGCACCGGCATGCCTGCGCTCTTTGGTATCGGCTCTTTGCGCGGGCGTGCTGACTTTACGTACCAAAAGTGCGTGTTGTCGCGATAGCCGTAGTCGACCGGGATTTTTGGAAACCCGCTCGCTTTGGTGCCGTTGATGATGGTGTCGCTATACTTTTCTTTCATCAGAATCTTGTCGATACGCAAAATAAAATGGGCGCCCATCGGGCTTGTTATTCCGTTAAAGTCGTGGAACGGCGGCTCGTAGCTTTCCTGCACTTTATCATCCTGCGCACCGTCCAGCTCGCTCATCCACGTGCACTCGAACACTTGGTACGACTCTGCTACTACCTTTGGTCTCTTGCCCTCTGATTGACCGTCCTCCAGCTCGAATAATAAATTCTCCATCTTTTTCTTTGGCTCGTCTCCGGGGTAGCCAAGACGCACGGCTTCTTTGAAATACTTGCTCTCGTCCGTGATGAAATTTAGCGCACATGTCGGATTGTTGAGTATATTGATTGCCGTGTTCGAGTTGTTACGCAGGCACAGCAGCATGGCGTAATAGTCCTTGCCCGCGACGTAATATGGGCTGCACAGCGAGTACGAACCGATGCTGGTGCTACCGTCTTCACAGAGCGAGGAAACGAGTATTGTGGGCATTGGGAAAAAAGCCGATGTTTGATAAAAGTTGTCCACTATTCTCAGGTCGTTAAAAGATGACATTAATTCTTCTCCTTGATTTGTAATTTGATTTTCTACCAATTATATCATATGCGGTTAAATCTGTTTTTGGACAAATTGTAAATATTTCTGTAAATAAAAAAGCCCACCATGTGAGCTTTTATAATGGCTTCTCAGCTCGATTGTGCCAACGCTGTTTCATGTAAATAAAAAAAGCCCACCATGTGAGCTTTTATAATGGCTCCCCAGGTTGGGATTGAACCAACGACCCTTCGGTTAACAGCCGAATGCTCTACCGCTGAGCTACTGAGGATTATTTGAGCAGCCTGTCAGCGACAAGCCGCCCATGTATTAAAAAATTTGAATCCGGCAGCTACCTACCCTCCCGGGCCGTCACCAGCCAAGTACTATCGGCGTATAAGGGCTTAACTACTGTGTTCGAGATGAGAACAGGTGGATCCCCTTAGCTATCGCCACCGGAAAATGTTTAACGTATTTAGTTGTACTTGAAGCATTTACTGCTTCCATGTTCCCGACAGAATCGCTGGGGACCACTGTTCGCAATAGTCGCCTGCCTTCGCTCTCGCTCGTCATGCTCCTTTGCTCACAGAACCTGCATGTCGCTTATTCTGCCACTGGCAGCGCTCCATTTCGGTTCCTTAGCTATCGCCACCGGAAAATGTTTAACTATTTAATTATGCACACACTTTTTGCAAAGTGCTTTTACCAAGACAGGCGTTGAAATTCAAGGCG
>JABGQS010000029.1 GCA_018648645.1 Clostridia bacterium | reverse complement strand
TTTTAGTACGATATAGTTATCAATTTTGCAAAGGAGTTGACACTTATGAAAAACGGTAATGCGTTGGTTGTCAGGGTGCTTGGCAAAAGCATGGAGCTGAGCGTGTATGAGGACAGGGTCGAGCTGTTCAAAGCCATGTGGTCGACCGCTTACGTCGCGCAGTACGCCGATATACACAGGCTGCAGTTTCGCCAACCGGCTTACGAGAAAACGGGATTCATTAAGATTAAAGGAAGTGGCGCGCCTCTTGATTTTGTGACGTATAAGAGCGGCAGACGGGACACGACTGAGCAAATCGAATCGGTGCAGAATGAGATGCATAAGGCGCTGGGTGAGATTGAAAGCAGAGTTAAAGCAGCTCGCGGTTTGCCCGATAACGCTTGGTTGACACAGTATTTTTAGCGAGGATGCAAAAATAGCATAATAAAAGACCCGACTGACATTTTATCAGCCGGGTCTTTTTAAATTAATCGCCGTGCACCCGAGAATCGAAACGATGCAACAGGAGGTATTGCGGCAGGTTGCTCAAGACAGACTTGTCCGAGGCACATAAGAAATTTTGCTTACTGCTGCTTCCGTCAGGACCTGACAGGATTCACAAGTTCTTATTGCACGGGGCCCATCTCTCAACGCCCCTTACTGCATCCATGCCCTACTGCGTCGCACCTCAAAACGGGAATCCAACCCTGCTATAGCGGATTGCAGGTTACAAAGCACCGCTGGCTCTCCGTCTGGCACGGCAAATCATAAAGGCGCTTGCCTTGCGGCTTCACCCTTTTTATCTATACGTAATACTTTTGGCGCAGAATACACTGCTCTCTTTGCGGACCGACGCCAATCATGCCGACCGGTACGCCCGTCTGCTCTTCGATAAACTCGATGTATGTTTTGGCCGCCTCTGGAAGCTCGTCATAATCTCTGATATGGCTGATGTCGCCGCTCCAGCCTTCAAACTCGCGGTATATCGGCGTTGCTTTCTCGATGTCCTCGAGACTCGCCGGATAGTTGTTCACTATTTCGCCGTCAATCTCGTAGCCGGTGCACACTTTTACTTTGTCGATTTCGCCAAGCGTGTCGACACGTGAGAGCGCGATGGACGTGATGCCGTTGATGCGCACCGAGAAGTTTACGATGACGAGGTCTAGCCATCCGCAGCGCCGTGGACGCCCGGTGGTTGCGCCGTACTCGTGACCGCGCTCGCGTATAAACTCGCCCATTTCGTCATGAAGCTCTGTCACAAACGGACCTGCGCCGACTCTGGTGGTGTATGCTTTGACCACGCCAACAACTTCTGTCAACACCTGCGGCGGAAGCCCTGTGCCCATGCTGACCCCGCCCGAAGTCGGGTGCGAGGACGTCACAAACGGGTATGTGCCAAAGTCGATGTCGAGCAGCATGCCCTGTGCACCTTCGAACAGCAGCTTCTTGCCTTGCTTGTAGTAGTCGTAGCACACCAGCGAAGTGTCGCATATCAGCGGCGCCAGTTTTTCTTTATAACCCATGAAGTCGCGCAGTATCTGATCGTAGCTAAGCGCGTCTACGCCGTATATCTTGGTCAGCTCGTTGTTTTTCTCGTCGAGTATAATTTTTAGCTTGTCCGCAAAGCTGTCGGATAACAAATCACACATCCGCAATCCTTTGCGTGCAGCTTTGTCGGTATAACAAGGACCGATGCCGCGTTTCGTTGTGCCGATTTTAGCTTCACCGGCGTTGTCCTCACTAAGACCGTCCATCAGCTTATGATACGGCATCACCATGTGAGCGCGGTCGGAAATCATGAAGTTTTTGATAGTTGTACCCTGCTCCGCCAGCCCGTCTATTTCGTCCAAAAGCGCGCCGGGGTCTATCACAACACCGTTGCCGATTACGCACGGCTTAGCGTCGTACAGCGACCCTGCGGGGATAAGGTGGAGTTTGTATGTTATATCGTCCACAATGATGGTGTGGCCGGCGTTATTGCCGCCTTGATACCGAATGACCACATCCGCTTCGTCTGCAAGAAAATCAACAAATCTGCCTTTTCCCTCGTCTCCCCATTGTGCGCCGAATACTGCAATACCTGACATTTTGTTTTCTCCTAATTCATATTGATTAGAAACAAAAATGCAGGGGCAAACGTTTCGCACCTGCATTGTCCTACGCCATTCTACCAAATATTCTATCTGCCGTCAACATATAAGACTTTTCTTCAATTTTTACTCATCTCTTTCTATTTGAATTTCTGCTGACTCCTAGAATGTTTTAGTTATTGCAACCGGGCGCGAATCACAACATATTAGGTTGAGTAGTCGCTAGCCCCTTGCAACCTTAGCAGGATACCATTTGGAGAACCAAGCAGTAAATCCACCCATAACAGCCGGGATAGCCGCCAAGAAGGCCCCGGTATAGAGCGCCATAGCGCTGTTAATAAGGAAGTATGCTACGATTGTGCCGGCAAAGTAGAATATACCCCACATAATGGTCAGTATTTTATTCGTTTTCATAAACAAAGGATTTTCAAATGCTCCTTCTCCGTTATAGTTCTTGTTGCTATAGAATGCAGTTAGTGGGATCTTGCAAAACCCCGAGATAAACCATAGTAATCCGAAAGCCAAATAAGTCGCGCAAGTTAATAAAACGATTTGGGTATCAAACATCGCCCATAATCCCAGCAGTGCCACTATTGCCAAGCTAATCTTATCGTATACTGTCAGCTTGATTTTAAAGCCAATAAGGTGCGTCAATGCCGCAACGCCGATTGCGACTGAGCCGGCTATTATAGGATTTATCGGTACAAGTATCCAAAGTATTATCCATGGTATCAATAGGAATATCATATTCGTTTTCTTTGGTTTGCTTTTGGACTTGGCAATTTTAGCTGTTGGTTTTACTATACCGAAATATTCGTCCATCTTTAACATAGTATCGAAATTCCCCAGCACTTTATACTTTTGTTCCATCATGGCTTGAGAACCACTAAGTTTTCCATCGGAAACGTCCATCCATACGTCATATGGTGTTTCTATTCTGGTGGTATATTTTGCGTCGGTGTTGTCACTCGCTTCGCATTTCCCGTCGGCTATTTTTAGCTGATAGGTTTTGTTAAGGTCGGTAAAGCACATCTCGATGATCGTTTTTTTGCCGTCCCATACACTCGGATTAAACACGGCTGCCATTTGGCGAATAAAGTTAAATGATTTGTCTCTTGGTTTGCGCTCATCTTCACTCGAGTCGCTTATGTCCCAGCTGGCGTTTGCCATCTCTACGAAAGCCTCTATTGGATACAATTTTTCGGCCAGCTTTGCGTTGGTTTCTTCAGAAATCCGAGAATTTCTGGCGAATTCCTCGCCCGCCTGCTTCACATGTACCAAGTAATCGTCTATCCGGCCTCTTAGCTGTGACACACGAAAAAGCTCACCTTCGGGGCAAAGTATCTTCGTATAATCATTATCGTACATTATTTCAAATTGCCTTACGACGCCATCGTAGTTGTTCTCTGTGTGATGAAATCCGCATGTGGAAATGACGACATATTTTTGATGCGATAAATCGTAGCGCGGCGGATGCCCTTCTTCCCCCTCTGCCGCTGACATAAACGGTAGGAGGGATGGCAAAAGTCGATCCATAAATGCTTTTGTTTTTGAAGGCATGCCGAAGTAGTACAGCGGAAAACTCCATACGACCAAATCTGCGGCAAGGTATTTGTTTAGCAATTCAGCCATGTCATCTTTGATAACGCATTTGCCCGGCGTCTTTGTCCAACATACATAGCACCCCAGACAATGTTTAACTTCCTTTTTGCTGATGTCTATTGTTTCTACTTCGTTGATGCTTTCTTGATTTAGTCCCTCTACAAATGCTTCAGTCAACTGCATCGTATTGCTTCGTTTTCCCTTTGGGCTTCCGTTTAGTACAAGTACTTTCATCTCATTGCCTCCATTTTTTCTATCATCTCATTTGCCCATGCTATGCACATGCTATAGTGATGGCTCCCGTACTGCGCTGTCGCCATCCAATAGAATGCTTTTTGTGCGTCTACTATATCTTTTTTGTATTCGTCTATGTTATTATCTATTTTTGCTCTCATGTTCAGCGCCTTTTGGCAATTATCTCGATAGTCTTCAAACATCTTTATGTTTTCGTCTATCGTCTTTTCGCCCGAAAAAAACACTTTCACCAAAAATGCGTCGCGGGTACAAACGCCCTCATCTCCGTTGCGCAACGTCAGCCATTTATTTAGCTCATCCTTACCATCATCAGTGATGGAGTAAAGCCTTTTATTTGGCTTGTCCTCCTGCATTATCCTTCTCGAGGTTAGCCACTCTTTTTTCTCCATTGCAGCAAGATCCCTATATATTTGGCTTGCATGGGCCGGCCAAAAAAAGTTGAGCGAGTCTTTAAACGCTTTATTTAGCTCATACCCTGTCATATCTCCATAATTCAAAAATCCTAACAGACCGTGTTTTAGTGACATTCGCTACCTCCATTTAATACTATACTTGTATTATAGTCAACTTATTGAGTATTGTCAAGAATTAATTTTTTCCTCTCTTTCTATTTTTAGTTTTGCTACCTTTTTATGTTTAGATGATTAAAGCCGACCGCACAGCATAATATGTTGACTACATAGTGCAAAAATGTGTTATTATTGTGTGTATAAAAAAATCAATAAAGGGCGGTGGTTCAAATGAGAAAAACTATTTTCGTTTTTGCAATTCTTCTCGTGTTTGTATTGTGTGCGTGCAACGCAATCCCCGGAACCGACAGCTATGAGAATATTGACGAGCAGCAGTTCAAAACTGTAAAAACTTCTGATGACAGGCTGAGTATTTCTGTTCCTGAAAGCTGGACAAAAGACTATACGTTTACGGAAGAGGAAATGAAACAGGATGGTGTCATTCTGACTATGACAGACAACAATATAACTTATGTAACTGTTTATTTTTTCGATAACGTTGACTATGATTATCCTTTAAACGCGGTATTAACGGACAACCTTAGTCACTTTGCCGACAGTGTTATTGGCGGTTATGAGGAAATGAAACTAAACGGAATGGATGTGTTTATAATAAAATACTCTATGGTAGACGTGGGGATAGACGGTTATGAGTACAACTATTATGGCTATGACTATATGATAAACACGCCATATGGAGTTGTCGATATTGATATTTATTATGTTCAGGAAGTAATTGAATCAAAAATCATAAAACCTTCGGAAGAGCAGCTCTTATTCCTTCAGGAAGTTGCAGAGAGCTTGAGAGCAAACTAAATTGGTTTGAGAAAGCCGTCTGGCGATAACTGCGCAGATGGCTTTTTTATTGCGTTCACACTATTCCTCTAATCAAAGATACACATCAAATCGATTATCTCTCTTAGTTTAGCGCAGTCCAATATTTACAGGGCTTAACAGCGCGATGCTTAAATTAACATATATTGCCATTTCAACACCTTTAAGCTATTTTCCTTTAGGGTTACCTGCAATGCACTCGCAATTACTAAACCAAAGGAAACTGACACAGCTTAAGCCTTTCGTCGCTCTTCCGTTTATCTAGCCTTCGTTTACCATTCCATTCATTACGGCTTCAATTGCTTCCTTGGGCACTTGTCCGATTTGTCCGCCTACAAAGTTGCCCTGTGCATCAAAGTAGAGCTGTGACGGGAACGCCCGGACGCCAAAGTCGCTCAGGATTGTGCCTTCCATATCCAACAACACTATCAAGTTCTCGTATTCAAACTCGTTGTACCACTCAATAAAGTCTTCTCGGCTTCGCTCTCCGCTTTTGCCCGGAAACACGACACTAAGCACAACAAAGTCTCTCGGCTCTCCTGCCCACGCTTCCATCTCTTCAAGTCCGTCTATACATACTCCGCACCACGATCCCCAAATTTCGAGATAGACCGGCTTGCCCTCATAATCGGACAGCTTGTGCACTTTGCCGTTTATATCTTCAAACTCGAATGAGTAGTGAATCTCGTCCGATTCTTCCTCGGCCGGTTTTTCCTGTGTGTCGTCTGCCGCTGCGTCCTGCTGCGTGTCGTCCGCCGCTGTGTCCTGCTGCGTGTCAACTGCCGCTGCGTCTTGCTGCGTGTCAACTGCCGCTGTATCCTGCTGCGTGTCGTCCGCCGCTGTGTCCTGTGTAACTGCCGCAGGGACGCACCCTGCAAACACGACTACTATCATAATTGCTGCAACGATTAATGCGATTTTCTTCATTTTCTCATCCTCCTAGAATGTTAACAGGTGTAAGCTGTTTGTCAGCAACAATATGCCCATGATGATGAGTATGATGCCGCCCACGATCTTGATTTTCTTCATGTGCTTGTATATGCCTTTAATCTTGCTGAGCAAAATATCCGAGAATATTGTGATGACCAAGAAAGGTATCAGCATACCGAGCGAGTAAACCGCCATATACGCGCCACCGAGTGCAATGCTTCCCTGGCTTGCTGTCAAGGCAAGCACGGCGCTTAGAATCGGTCCGATGCACGGCGTCCACCCTAGGCTGAACGTAAGCCCAAGTATAAACGCGCCTAAATACCCTTCGCGCTTTTTGCCTGCTTTGACCTTCTTTTCCTTCATCAAAAATGGTATTTTGATAAGTCCTGTCTGGTATATACCAAATAGAATGACGATGATTCCGCTGACGATAAGCATGGTGTCTTGATTTGCATTGAAAAAGCTTCCGATTGCACCAAACGCAAATCCGAGAGTAACAAAGATGGTGCTGAGCCCTAGCACGAACAGCGACACCCGCAGCAATGCTCGATGATTCAATCTAAACTTGCCAATCATAATGGGCTTATCGTCTACATTTGTTAACAGTGTCGATATAAAAACCGGTATTACCGGCAATATGCATGGAGAAAAGAATGATACGATTCCTGCTATAAATATACCGCCTAATTGTAAAGCTTCCATAATTGCTCTCCTTTTTTTACATTATAGCGCAAAGAAGCGGTTAAAAAGTGAAAATTATTCAAACAAAGTATGAATTTTTTGAAAATAGCAAAATTGTTGTACTTGTTTAATATTATATCTACATACAAACTTATTTACATTTAGTAAAATGGTCATAACAAAATTTTAACCGCATATTGACTGCGGTAATTATCGACAGGAGATGCTATGTATTATTTGATCTTTAACCCGACTGCCGGCGCAGGTCGATCGAAGAAAACACTTCAAATCGTTGAGGAGTACTGCAAAGCGCGCGGAAAAAAGTATGAACTGGCGCAGACAGAGCGCATTGGGCACGCAACACAGCTTGCTTCGAGCGCGGTCGGCAAGGGATACAGTGGTATCATCTCGGTTGGCGGAGATGGCACTATCCTTGAAATTGCAGAGGCTCTAAAGGATACGGACGAGAACCTCGGCGTTGTTCCTGCCGGCACAGGCAACGACTTTAAGTATGCGATTAATGTTCCGCAGGACACCAAAGGCGCGCTGGACGTCATATTTGCCGGCAATACCAAGCGTATCGACATCGGCGTGCTCAACGATGATAAGTGCTTCCTGAACATAGTCGGTACTGGCTTTGATGTCGATGTAATCAAGAACACAAACAAAGTGAGACGCTTTCTTACCGGCGGCGGCGCCTATTACATTGGTATAGTCCTCTCAATATTCGGATATAAGAACGCCAGGCTTGAAATTACAATGGACGGAAAAACCATTAAGCGCACGGCGCTGCTGATTGCTGTTGCAAATGGACAATGTTATGGCGGCGGATTGTTTGTCAACCCGAGCGCAGACCTCACGAACGGAAAGCTTAACTTTATCGTAATCAACAAAATCGCAAAGTATAAGATATTATTAGAGCTTCCAAAGCTGCAAAAAGCACAGCCGGAGCTGGTCAAAGAGCTTGAATCGTTCAGCTGCAGCGAAGTTACCATTACAAGCGAAAAGCCGCGCATATTCAACGTGGATGGCGATTTATTCGGGCAAACACCAATGAACATCAAAGTGAAAAGCAAAGCGCTTAATGTATTTTGTCCGAAGTAACTGACGCACTACCGAGGATATACAGCCACTCAGTACGCAAATGTGCCAATGCCCTTCTGATGTGTTATAATAACATCATCAACTTTTTTGGAGCGCATCATGATCGAGAAACAACAGCACAGAAAACTGAAGTTTACAAAAAAAGCAATACTCGTTTTTAGCGGCATATTCGTTGCATTTGCCGTCTTGATTACGGGTATAGTTCTGCTTGCAACGCGAAGCCGCGGCTTTGAGGAGACGGTGGCTACTCTACCTTTTGAAAAGGACGAGAGCTTTGTTGCCGTTGGCAATAGCGTCGTATACCTTGATAATGACCTTTTAATCTGTGTTAGTGCATCTCTTGATGTTCTGTGGCAAAAGCGGCTGCTTCTGCCAGATCTAAAGCTGGTCAGCAGGGATGGCAACGTTGCTGCAACCGGCAGCGGACTTATACAGATTGTGAACTCGGAAGGCACGCACCTTTTCTCTACCCAGCTTGACGGAGACATCATTTCCTCGCGCGTATGTGCCAACAAAGTTGCTGTATATGTAGAGCAGGGAACGGGAGAGGAAACGCTTTCCTATATCATCAGCTTCGACTTGTCCGGTATTTTCCTGCATCAAATTGATGTAACCGATCGCTATATACTCGACTATGGCTTCGACTACGATAGCGACTTGTTATACCTGCTTGAGCTTGACACCTCCGGCGTTGCTCCTATCTCTCGGATATCAACCTTCCGGCCCGAAACGCAGTCCATGACAAGCGTAAAAGAGTTTAGCGATCAGTTAGTCGACCAAATATATATTATCGACGAAACCGTGTATGTCCTTGGGACATATCAGCTGGTTGTATACACTTCGCTTGGAGATAACGAAAAAGAACTCGTGGTGTATGGCTGGATGCAGCAGGATTTCTATCTGCAGGGCGATCCTAGCTTTGTCTATATACCAAGCAACACCGACGCGTTTGGCATCGATATTGTCCGCATTATCAAGCCGACCGGAAGCGAAACAACGATCAATTTGCCGCCCGATGTGTTCAGGGTTCTGTATATTGAGGATAAGGTGTATTGCTTCTCGCAAACGAATGTCTTTATTTACACGAATGATGGGAAATTTTTGCGTTCGCTTTTTCTTCCCTTTAGCATTACTGAAGTAGATAGAGCTTTTGCAAACTACGTATTTCTATCGGTAGGAGATAAGATGTATCTCATGCCGTTGTCATAAAACAAAAGGAGAAACTATGAACTGGGTTGGTGTTTTCTTAATAATAGTTATAGGCTTCACCATATTTGAAGGAATCTATCGCGGCTTTTTGCACTCGATTATTAATCTTGGTACTTTCTTCTTGTCGGTGTTTTCTTCTTTCCTGCTGTATCCCGTTATCGCCTCGGCCGTAAAAGCGAACGATACGATTTACAATTTTCTTGTTTACTATACAGAAGGAGCAGAAAAAATTGCTGTGTTTTCTGACTCGAATCTGCTAATCAGCGGAATGGCTCAGGGTAAACTAGACAGCATTATCGCAGATTCCGGTTTAAGCGAGCCGTTTGCAACGCTTATTGAGCAAAACGTTGCAGCATCTGCTTTTGCCGATATTGGCAAAACGACCATTGGAGAATACTTCAACATGACCATCGTGTTCGCAGTGCTTAACATACTCTCGTTCCTTGCGATGTTTTTGATTGCATATATCATCTTTACATTCGTTCTGGGTCTTGTCAACTACACCGTCAAATTCCCGGAGCTAAAGCAGTACGACCGCTCTTCCGGCGCGGCTTTTGGCGCATTGCGCGGCTTTTTGCTCTGTTTCTTGATTATAACCGTGGTACCTGTTATATTCCTGCTGCTGCCTGTAAATCAGCTTTCCGACTATTTCGCGAACTCAACGCTTGGAATGTTCTTCTTTGAGAACAACTTCTTTTTGCATTTAATTAGCGGTGTCGGCTAATGTTTCACGTGAAACACCTTCTAATTTGTTTCACGTGAAACAAAAAAAGAGCTAAGGCTCTTTTTTTTATTGCGATGTATTAATCGTCTTTTGTCAGAAAATCGTATATGCTCTGCAACTGCTGTGCATTGTAGTATGAAATTGCAATCTTTCCCTTATCAAGGTCTCCAATAATTTTTACTTTTGTTTCAAGCGAACCGGACAGCTGCTGCTCTGCCGCAATAATCTCGGGCGCAGCAGTAGCTTTTGATTTGGATTTTGGTGTGTCAGGATTCTTATGCTTGTTTATCATAGACTCTGTAGCGCGCACCGAAAGCCCAAGGTTCACGATTATTTTTGCAAGTTTAATCTTTTCCTCATCGCTTGAGAGAGTAACAAGCGCCCGCGCGTGTCCGCTGCTTATCTCCATGCGTTCAACCATATCGCGGATTTGCTCGGGCAGGCTTAGCAGCCGCAGTGTGTTGGCAACGGCGCTTCTGCTCTTTGCCAGCCTTGAGCTGAGCTCTTCCTGCGTTAAGTTGTGCTCATCCATCAGCAATCTCATTGCCTGTGCTTCCTCAATTGGGTTTAAGTCTTCTCTTTGCAGATTCTCGACAAGCGACACTTCCATGTATTCGCGCTCTGTGTAGTCTTTTACTACAACGGGAACGGTGGCAATGCCCGCCATTCTTGATGCGCGGTAGCGCCTCTCCCCTGCGATAATGCTGTATCTTTCCCCATGTTTCTGCACAATAATCGGCTGAACAACGCCGTATGTTTGAATGGATTGCGCAAGCTCTTTAAGCTTATCGTTGTCAAAGTTCTTGCGCGGTTGGTTTAAATTAGGATCAATGCTGTTTACATCTACCTCCATAACGCTGTCCGGGCTCGTAGATTCGTCCGCAATTAGTGCCCCCAGGCCCTTTCCTAAACGCTGCTGTTTCAAATTGCGTCACCTCCATTTTCCATAACCTCGTCTGCCAAGTCATTATAACACTTTGCACCGTAGCAGTTTGCGTCGTAGCGTATCACGGGCAATCCAAAGCTCGGTGCTTCTCCAAGCCGCACGTTACGTGGAATTATCGTTTTATATACTTTATCCTTGAAGTATTTCTTGACTTCATCTACCACTTGAACGGATAAATTTGTGCGTCCGTCAAACATGGTCAGCACAACGCCCTCTACCTCGAGCGACGGGTTAAGCCGTGTCTTTACGAGCTTGATGGTGTTTATCAGCTGAGACAACCCTTCCAGCGCGTAGTACTCGCACTGTATAGGCACTAATATCTTGTCTGCGGCTGTCAGTGCGTTCAGAGTGATGAGCCCAAGCGAGGGTGGGCAGTCCATGAAGATATAGTCGTAGTCGTCCTTGATCGGCGCAAGCGCGGTTTTTAAAATGTGCTCACGTGCCATGGTCGAAACCATCTCTATTTCTGCCCCGACGAGGTCTATGTTTGCCGGTATAATGTGCAGAGTATCGATCATTGTTGGCATTGTAACGCTCTTTGCACTAGCGTTGTTGATAAGCAAATCATACGCTGAATTTGAAAGTGATGTTTTGTCTATCCCAAGTCCGCTCGTCGAGTTTCCCTGCGGGTCTATATCTAGAAGCAAAACCTTCTTGCCTTTTTCGGCTATACATGCGCTCAAATTCACAGCGGTTGTCGTTTTACCCACGCCGCCTTTCTGATTTGCGATGGCAATAATATTAGACATTAACTATCCCCCTTATGGTTGTATTCCAATTATAAATCAAAACGAGCAAAAGTCAAAGGTTTCATTTTTGTTTACATGATGTTTATTGCGCAGATTTTTCTGATATGCTATTATTTAGGTAACATCAATGAGCGCTCGGAAGGAAAATCCATGAAAAAAATACTAGTCGTCGGGGACTCTATATCAAAAGGTGTAGTTTTCGACGAGATAAAGAATAAGTATGTACTGCTAAAAGAGAATTTTATTAACCTCATATCTGAAAAAACAAACGCCCAGATCATAAACGCGTCCAAATTTGGCTCTACAATAAAGCAGGGCGAGATTGTGCTGAAAAGCAAGTTTGAAAAACACAACCCCGATATCGTCGTTATTGAGCTTGGGGGCAACGACTGCGATTTCACTTGGGACGAGGTTGCAAACCATCCCGAGGTGGATCACAAACCCAAAATACCGCTCTTGCAGTTCGAAAAGGGCATCAACCGCATGCTCGATTTTATATTGTCACGCGGGAAAATACCCGTTCTGGCAACGCTGCCGCCGCTGTATGCCGACAACTATTTTAGATGGTTCACGCAGAGCGATGAGGAGAAGGGCAGAAAAGTGCTAAAATGGCTCAAAGATATATGGCGAATATATTGGTGGCAGGAGAGGTATTCAAACTGTATACAGTTTATATCAAAGAAACGGAACGTTAAGTGTATCGATGTCCGGCGTGCGTTTTTATCGAGGAAAGAGTTTGACGATTGTGTCTGTATAGACGGTATTCATCTCAACAGGGAAGGGCACAAAGTGGTATTTGAAGAAGTGTTCAGCTTTATGAAAGAAAACGCCGCATATCTATTAAAACAATGAAAATAACAAAAAAACAAATAATTTGGATAAGTATTCTGGTTGCCGCAGTGGGCATACTCGTAGCGATTTACTACATTGGTAAAAGCTACGGGTGGTTTGGGTTCTTTGAATCGGCCGACAGCATTAAAAATTACGTGTCCTCTTTTGGACCGCTGGCTCCACTAATTTTCTTTTTACTGCAATTTGCTCAAGTCATCATCTCCCCCATACCCGGAAACATTACAACAATCGTCGGAGGCGTAATGTTTGGCTTTGTCAATGGCTTTCTGATTTCGTTTGCTGCGGTTTTCCTAGGCTCAATTTGTGCTTTTCTGCTCGGCAAAAAGTTTGGCAGACCGCTTGTCGAGCGTATTGCAGGCAAGAAAAATGTTGACAAGTATATGGTGTCGGTATCATCGAGACAAAAGATTGTGCTGTTTTTAATGTTCTTGTTCCCATTTTTTCCAGACGATATTCTGTGCTTGGTTGCCGGGCTCACGGCAATGCGCTTGCCTTACTTTGCGGTTTTGGTGCTGGTGACGCGTCCGTTTGGGCTGTTGTTTTCTGCGTTGCTTGGTGCCGGTATTATCTCTATGCCAATATGGGCGTGGGCAATTATTATCGTTGTTGTCATTATACTGTTTGCCTTCTCAATAAAATACGCTCCTCAAATCGAAGAGCGTACCAAAGGTTTTATTGATAAGATTGCACATCGCGTTAAACGTTAGTGTTACTTGTTTTTACCGGCAGTACCATATACAAAAAGCTGTTGCCACTAATTGGTCTTATCACGCATGGGCTGATTGCAGTATTTAAATCAAATACAATTTCCTCATCATCCACTTCTTTTAACACATCGAGTAAATATCGTGAGTTGAACGATATCTCAAGATTTTTTCCCGTTAGGTTAATGTCCAGCTCTTCTCTTGCTTTTCCTACTTCAGAATTGGACGTGATGGTTAAGGTCTCTCCGTCTATATTGAGATTTACAACGTTCGTTTTTGTTTGGCGTGCCATGATGCTTGCCCGCTCCAAACTGTTATAAAGCTCGTGTCTGTTTACGATCACTCTTGTAATAAAATTATCAGGTATAATATTGTTATACTTGATATAGTCTCCTTGTAACACACGTGTATTGATCTCTGTGTCCCCGCAAACGATACTCATCATGCGCTCACCAAAGAACAGCTTCACATCACTCTCATCTTCCGGAAGTATCCTGGCAACCTCTCTCATAGATTTTGCCGGCACAATCACTTCCTTATGGTCAATGCTGCTTTCAATGTTTTCCTCGCGTATAGCAAGCCTATATCCATCGAGTGCGACCATTTTAGTCGATTTACTCTCAATTTCGACCAAAATACCCGTTAAAATGGGTTTATCCTCGCTTATTGACGTTGCAAACACTGTTTGGTCTATCATAGACACCATTTTCTCTGCAAACATCAATATTCCGTTAGTTGCATCGTACTCAGGAAATGCCGGGTACATCTCTGCATCCAAGCAGCAAAGTGTTGTCTTTGAATGCCCGCATTCCATAACCATATTATTATCTTCCGTATACATGGAAAGCTCACAATCATCGAACTTTGCCAATATCTCGCTTAAAATACGCGCAGGAAGCACTATTTTACCCTCTTCAACAACGACAGCCTTTGTGCTGTTCTTTATCGAAAGCGTATCGTCGCTACCATATAGGACTACGTTATTTTCCTCAGTGGAAACAAGCAAACCTTCCAATATTGGATTCGGCGACTTTAGTGCAACCGCTTTACTGACAATATTCACACTTCTTTGGAGCTCGCTTTTTTGACAAACTATCCTCATAATGTTTCTCCTTTTCGTTATTTATTACATAATGATTATCAGTAATAAATTAAGTAGTAATAGTAATAGTAGACTATGTTGATAACGTGGACAAGTCTCTTTTAGCTGATACTGATGCGCTATGTCCTGTGCATAAAGCCTTTGTCGTTTTTGAATAACATGTTCAATCATTGTTTATACAACGTGCATACGCTTCTTCTGATAAGCAAAGTTGCTAGTACTCGAATGAACGGTGTATCCACTTATTCGCGCAGACTTGTCACAAAGTCGTCCACCAATGTTTTGACTTCGATTCTAGTCGCGATTTCTTTCTCAATTTTTTCAAAAGCGTGCTTGACTGTGGTGTGGTCGCTCTTGCCGTATAGTTCTGCAATTGATTGATATGACATGTCACAAAGCTTACGTGTCAAATACATGGCAATCTGTCGTGGGTATGCAATGCTTTGGTTTCGCTTGTCGCTGACTATTTCTGCGTCGGATATCTCGTAATATTCGCAGATCATCTGCAAAATGTGTTTGGACGAAACCTTTTTGTTGGTTGTTGTAGTCAAAAAGTCGCGAATGGCGATCTCTGCCTCTACGATGTTTGGAGATTTGCCGTTTAGTATGGTGTACGCGATGATTTTGTTGAGCGCGCCTTCGAGCGAGCGTATGTTGGACGACACTTTGGTTGCAATCAAATCGAGCGTTTCGTGGCTAACCTCGCAGTTGAGCGCATCTTTGCTGGTGATGTCTTTGACTTTGCGCAGCAGAATCGCCAATTTTGTCTCATAGTTTGGCGGCTGAATGTCTGCAATGAGTCCGCCCTCGAACCTTGAGCGCAGCCGCTCTTCGAGTTTGGATATTTCCTTTGGCGGTTTGTCGGACGAAAGTATAATTTGCTTGTTGTTCTCGTATAGTTCGTTAAACGTATGGAAAAACTCTTCCTGCGTGCTCTCCTTGCCGGCGATAAACTGAATATCATCAATCAGCAGCACGTCTGCCTTACGGTAGCGTTTTCTGAATTCCTCGGTTTTGGATGTGCGGATTGCGTTGATAAGCTCGTTCAAAAACGGTTCGCTCTTTACAAACATAACGGTAGACTCGTTATTCGTCTGCTTGATATTGCTGGCAACGGCTTGCATCAAATGCGTTTTGCCAAGGCCGGTTTTGCCATAGATGAACAGCGGGTTGTACGTTTGTCCGGGTTTGTCCGCTACGGCCCTTGCCGCTGCGTGCGCAAACTCGTTGCTGCTGCCAACGACAAACGTATCAAATGTGTACGCTTGGTTTAGCATTGATGTATCGGGGTCGGCAACGACGGGCGGAGCCGGTGGTGGTGCTGCTGTGTCAACATGGTCGCTTTCAAGCAGAACAACACTTACGTCCTGTGCTTCGTGCCCAAGCAGCTGAACCGAAGTTGCCAGCGCGCTTACAAGCTGCTCCATATACTTTTTTTCTACGAGATCTTTGTGAACAGAATTCTGCGTTTGGAAATAATATGTTGTATTCTCCCGCTTGATGGGAGAAAGTGACTTAATCCACGTATCGTACTTAAAACCGGCCAATTCTTGCTTTAAAATTTCTAAAGATTTTTCCCAAATGTTATTAAAAGTATCCATTGACCAGCACCTCTGCGTTATTTAGTGGTAAAAAAAGGCGCCGGATAAACATAACTTTTAAATATTCCACAGTGTATGAACAAAGTATGCTATGCTAATCCACCAACTTATCCACGTGTTGTGGAAAAGATTGACCAATACCCCTAGATACATTATTTTATCATATTTGGCGCAGACTCTCAAGCGTCAAAGTAATAAAAAAAGCGCCGCATTGGTAGATGGCGGCGCCGATAAATCTGCGTTATTTAGAAGATTCTGCGCGCGTGGACGAAGTTTCGCTCGTAATAGCTTGTCATTTCGCTGATTTTAACCTGTCCGCCGCTTGAGCTGGCGTGGATAAATTTGTTGTCGCCGATATAGATGCCGGTGTGACCTATATGTGAGCTGCTGTCCGATTTGAAAAATAGCAAGTCTCCGGGCAGTAAATCCGATTTGCTATCGATTAACTCCCAGCTGCTTACTTTGGAGAACCCGTCAGCGCTGTATCGGCTGGTCGACACGCCAGTATATTTTAATACATAGTATACGAATCCCGAGCAGTCAAAAGTGCTGGGGCCTTCTGTGGAATATACATACTTCTTACCTAGCTGTAAGTTTGCAAAGCTGAGCATCTTCTCGACCGGCGAAGTGCTGGTCTCTGATTCGTTGTTATCCTCGCTAAGTACGTCTGCAAGACCGTCATAGGCTGCTGCTGCGTCAGAATAGAGCAGCGCCCGAGTGTTTTTTCCCGCCTTGCCGTCTGCAGTCAGTCCGTTTTGTTTTTGGAATGCCTTGAGCGCGGCCTCGGTTACGCTGCCAAAGTATCCGGTGATTCGACCATAAGTGTAGTAACCAAGTTCCTGAAGGCGAGTTTGCAGACTTTCTACATCGCTGCCCCGCTCGCCGGGATACAAGCAAAAGAATTGCGCATCGTCCGAATAGAGCAGAGCAAGTGTGATGGGACCAGCAATGCCGTCTTGCGTCAAACTGTTGGTGCGTTGAAAACGCTCAACCGCCTTCGTGGTTATCGGACCGTAGTATCCGGTGACGCTCGAATAATCGTAGTATTGCAAATCTTTTAATCGCTGCTGAATTTTTGATATCTCGTCGCCTTTGTCACCCGGATAAAATGTGTCTGCATTGACATCGTCATCTGCGACAAATCGATCGCTCGAGATAGTGAAACCCTCGCCCATAATCGACGCGAGAGTTTGCGGTCCCGCTTTGCCGTCCACCACCAAGTCGTTTGCGCTTTGATAGTCGATGACGGCCTGTTGCGTGACTGTACCGAAATACCCTGTCGAGCTATTATCAAAATACCCAAGTGCCTTCAGCTTGTTTTGCAGCTCCGTCACGTAATTGTCCTGATCGCCTATTTTGATAATCTCGTAGCGCTCTGCTGCAAACGCGCTAAGCGGAAACATGCATAAAATTAATATAAATGTAAGGATAAACAATCCAACTTTTCTCATCCAAAATGCCCCTTTTTGCCAGTGTTTATATATATTATATTGCATGCCGTACACTTGAAGCAATGCGCGTATGTGTGCTCTGATGCGCGTAATGACGATTGTGTTTAACTTATTACAACATTGTTACGTGGGTGTTAATAATATTGGGGTTTACGGCGTTATCCTGCGTTTTACGCATAAAAAGAGGGCTGTGAGCCCAAAATGCCTAAAAAACGATAAAATTTGTCAAAAATTCATTAAATAAGCGAATTCGTTAGAAAAATGAGCAATAGTATCCACGTTGTCCACGGGTTATGCACGGCAGTTATGCGAAAAATATTCACTTTTTTGTATAATAAGGCGTTTTGGCGGCAAATATTGCGCTATTGCTGTCTAACTGTCATAGTTTGCCTTTTGAAGCCCGTAATACAGCACATCGTGCGTCACTCCCATGCGCACAACGTGTTCTTTTAGACACCCTTCGAGCACGAAATTGTTCTTCTCCAATACTTTGTGAGAGGCGGTGTTTGTGCCAAAAGCCTGCGCGTACACTTTGTTAACTTTGAGCACGGTGAACGCGTAGCCGAGTATCATCTGCACAGCGGCTGAAGCAAAACCTTTGCTCCAATACTGCTTGCCCAGCCAATACCCAAGCTCTGCACGGTTGTTTTCGATCTCGTGCACCAGCCCAATAACGCCGACAAAGTGTTTTTTGTTGACAATAGCAAACACGTGCTCGCGCTCCGTGCTGCTCACGTAATCAAACCAAGTTATAGCATCGCTCATGGTGTATGGGTATGGCAGAGTTGCTGTTGTTTTTGCGATATCGCGGTCGTTCGCGAGGCGCGCGATGTCTTCTATGTCATTCTCGTCAATGTAACGAAGGCTGATGTTCATTCTCATGCTCCTAGTATGTTATCTAATTTTGTCACCGATGCCTACATTCATTTTTATTGCGCCAGTAGGACATACGCTGTAACAGGTGTTGCATAAAATGCATTCTGTTGAGCAAACGCGTTTGCCAATATTCTTATATTCCAACAGTTTAATATCCATAGGACATTTCTGTTCACACTTTTTGCAATCGATGCATTTAATGGGATCCACTTGAATTTTGAGGAGCGATAAACGTGCTGCCGGTTTCATCAGAACCGGAATTGGACAGATTATTTTACAAAAAGCACGATTGTCTTTCAAAATAATAGCCAACACGATTCCGACTAAATAATATAACGCGTTGCCTATGATTAGCCAATAAAGCTCCCAACCGGGTTTTAGAGTCTGGTTTTTTGCACTGAGTACGAAATATACAACAACAACAAATGCAATAGTTAAAAATAAATGCACGTATCGAATTGCACCAAGTTTTTTTGACGGGGCTTTTTTCGATTCCTTATAAGGCAAAAAATCGAGAACCATCGCTGTCCAACATGCCCAACCGCACCAACCTCTGCTAAAGAACAATGGACCGGCTACTTTTGCTACAAGATAGTGTATTGTTGCACCGGCAAAGACACCGGACGCAATGTAGACCCAAAAGCCTTCGATCTGCATATTTTCGCCTTGTATAAAACCTAGAAAAACGAGCATATAAAGCCCAACAAGAAGCTGTGAGATTTTTCGTCCCAGTGGCTTTAGTTTTTTTGGCATTGCGAGGAATAAGAACATACCGATTGATACTGAACCGCCGATATAGAGAAAGTTAAATAGATAAAAGCCGTTACTTAGCAATATTGAAAGGACAATGGCAATAGTAGAAAACACTAACAACATGATAATTGGCAGCATAAGTGTCTTTTTGTTGATAGCCCAGCTTTCACGGTTGCTTTTACTCATAGTATTATCTCCAATCTACTTTGCAAAATTATTTGATTACGTCACCGATGCCGTCGAGGACATATTTTGGCTTGTACGCAAAGTCGAGCATTGTGTCGGGGCTGGTCACGCCGGAGAGCACCAGAACTGTGTCGATGTCCGCTTCGATGCCTGCAACGATGTCGGTGTCCATTCGGTCGCCTATGATTGCAGCTTCGTTGTTTTCTACGCCGAGCATGTTAAGACCGTGGCTCATCATCAGCGGGTTTGGCTTTCCAACAAAGTATGCGTTTTTGCCCGTTGCCATCTCGATGGGCGAGATAAGCGCGCGCGTTGCCGGTGCGATACCGCCGTCGACAGGGCCTGTAACGTCATAATTGCACCCGATTAGCTTTGCACCGCCGAGCACCAGCTGGGTTGCTTTTTCCATCATCTCGTAATTGTACGTGCGCGTTTCGCCGAGCACCACGTAATCGGGGTTGGTGTTGTTCATAGAAAACCCGACGTTGTACATAGCGTTAGTCAGCCCCGCGTCGCCGATAACATAGGCGCTTCCCCCGGGGCACTGCTTTCGAAGGAAACTCGCGGTCGCCAGCGCGGATGTGTAAAAATGCTTTTCCTCGACATTGATGCCGAGACCCGCCAGCTTGATCTGCAGCTCTTTTCTCGTCTTGGAAGAGTTGTTGGTCAAAAATAAGAACTCCTTGTTCTCTTTCTTTAGCCAGCTGACGAACGGTTTTGCTCCGGGGAGCAGTTTGCTGCCGTGATATATAACGCCGTCCATGTCGCATATAAAGCCTTTTTTTGCTATGAGTTCTTTCATGGTTTCTCCTTTAACGCTGTTTAACATAGTTCATTTATATATTATAACACTGTGCACTTGAATATAACAAATGTAATGACTACGAATCCTGTTTATTACTTTGTGGTACTTTTAGCATAGAGTGAGCTTTATTGAACCCGAACTTCTCATAGAAACCGTGCGCGTCTCTTGTTGCGAGAAGCTGACGGGTGCTGCTAATTTTATCAAAGTTTGTTATGCAGTCCATCATCCAGCTTCCAAGCCCTTTGCCCCGATATGGCTCTTCAACGACTACGTCACAAATCCACGAAAAGACAGCTTCGTCAGAAACAACTCTGGCAAAACCAATTTGCTCATCATTATAAAAGAGACTAAAGCAAATTGACTTGCTGAATGACTTTTTCATTATATCCTTGGTATTACGTTTTGCCCAATATGTTTCCATGAGCATGTCACATACTTTATCGACATCCATTTTTTCAAAATCGTCGGTTAAAACATAATCATCTTTATTCCATATCATAAAAGTACCTCATTAAAATATAGTGTAGCTAACAGATATATTATATGGAACGCAGGTGCTTGTGTAAAGCGATTAATTACCAGTTTGATATGGAGAGAGTAAAAGCGACTAGACCTGTGGTTGCGCAGATTATAAAGGAGCATACGACTGACCCGATTGCCGAGATAATGAATATAGCAAATTTAAGACGCAGGGGCTAAAACTTGCGGTTTTGCTTTGCAAATAACAGTTGTTGATAATGGGGGGATAAAAAAGTATAATGTCGGTATATAATTGCATTTAATATGAGGAGGAAGACAAATGATTAGACATTCCGGGTTTGAAACCTTCAAAAAAGGCAGCTTTGAAAACGGCGGAGACAATCTTTTTGTGGATGCAAACGGTGTGATGCGAAGAATTGCTGATAATGACTTGTTCGGCAGCGGACATTTTGACATCGTGTTTCCAAACAGCCACGCTTATATAGAGCGTGCTCCGACTACCATCTATAAAAAACAAGGCGACAATTATATTGGCAGCGACTTGCCGCACGACAGCTGCTGGAAGTCTATTGTCTGCGATGTGGACGGCGACGGGTATCCCGACCTTATTGTGTGCGATGCGGAGAATGGAATATCGTCTGACCTCACCTCGTATATATATTGGGGTGGACCAAGCGGGCTGACCGGGAAGCGAAGTGAGTTTAATACGCTGGGCGCATATGACGCAGCGATTATGGATATAAACAACAATGGTTTGCTCGATGTGATATTCGGCACTGCATGGCGCGATCATCACAACAACGGAGAGCCGATGGCGCAAAAGGTGTTTCGCCAAACTGCGCCGCGTGTTTTTGAAGAAGTAACAGATGAGTATAATATTCAGGGCGTTGCGACCATATCGATGTTGTGCGAGGATTTGTCTGGCGACGGGCACAACGACTTGGTGCTTGCGAACCTGCGCCTGGGTCACGAATATAACACTGACTCGTATGTGTATATGGGTAAGAAGGACGGGTTTGAAGCGCAGCCGGTACGTTTGCCTACAAAGTCGGCAAGTAACGTTGTCGCTTGCGACCTTAACGGAGACGGATACAAGGAAATCGTTTTTTCGGGTGAGGATCACTTGCAGATATTCTGGAGCCGGCAGGGCAAGTTTAGCGCGGACGATAAAACGTTTATCTATATCGAAGGTATGCACGGGCAGTTTATGAAGGGGACGCTCAGCATGGCGTGCGCCGATATTGATGGGGACGGTATAGTCGAAATGGTTATTGGCACAGCAAACGGCGCGCAGATTAGGAAAGCAGATGACATAGAACAGATAGCAGAGATTGTCGGCAGCATCAGCGTTGCGAACGTTTGCCTTGCGGACATAAGCGGCGATAACAAAAGCGACATCGTGCTGACTCAGTATACTGACGAGATTTCGTATGATGTAGATTCGTATGTTTACTGGAGCGCGCAGGGCTATAGCGAGGAAACAAAAACCGCGCTGGCGACACACGGCGGGATGCACAGCAGCGTTGCCGATATTGACGGTGACGGTAAAAAGGAAATCGTATTTTGCAACACTATGAGCGGCCCTGCGCAGCTGATTGAGAAGTTTCCTGTTTTCGTGTACAGAGGAAACGAGCAAAACGATTATAACGCGATGCCGCGGGCTGACTATGATGTGTTTCGCATAGGGCAGATATATGCGGCGGCTGATCTTGACGGAAACGGATTTGTCGATCTGGTGCTGTCTTCGGGAAGAGGGTTGATTATATACAAAGGCACGGCAAACGGCCCGGACCCGAACGATTACGTGGAGCTTATTGATGAGCAGTATAAGAGCGGTGGCTCGGGCAACATGGGCGGAATGCTGGTCGGCGACTTTAACAACAACGGGTATTTGGATATACTCGTAGCGCCGTGGGTGATGAGCGAAACCGATGAGCAATTGAGCATGTCGGTGACGATATATTTTGGCGGCGCGGATGGGTATAGCGAAGGCAACAGCACGATATTGCCAGCGTTTACAAAGTGCGCTGCGGCAATTACGCTTTGCGATATAAACGGCGATGGTTATCCCGACTTTATTTACGGGCATGGCGACGGCGGAATAGGTGTGTATTACGGCGGTGAAAACGGGTTTGATTTAGAAAACCATAAACGGTATTCGCTGGTTGGGGATGACGATAAGGTGATGGTGTTTGGGTTGACCACCGCCGATATTGACGGTGACGGCAAACCCGAGGTATTTGTGACGACCGCCGGGCATTATGTGAACAAGGCGTCGCACCTGTATATACTGCGGGACGAGCAAAGCGGATTCCCGCACAGCAAGCAGACCAAGTTTGAGACGGGAGGCACAACAGGCTTCCCTGCGTTGGCGGATTTGCGGAAGACGGGAAATCTCGATTTGGTTTTGCCGTTCTATTCGACAAAGGAAAGCAGAGAACTTCCTTTGCGTATATTCAAGAGTGACGGGAAAGGCAGCTTTGATTTTGACAATCCACAGAAAATAGATTGCTTGTCGTCTATTGCGTCGTCGCTGGTAGACCTTACGGGCAACGGGTATCCCGACATGTTCATATGCTGTCATCGAAACGACATCGGGCACGTTGTGGACAGCAAGCTGATATTCAACGGTGAGGAAGGCTTCGATTTTGAAACCGAACAGCGGTTGCTGGGATACGGTCCGCACGCATACACGACCAAGAACCAGGGAAACACGATGAACAGGAGTGATGAGGAGAATTACACATCTGTGTTATTCGTGTGTGATAATTTTAGCCAGATGGAGATTGAAGCGCAAACGCCGAATAAAACATCGCTAAGTTTTAGCGTGCGATATGGCGCGACAAAGCAGGAAGTAAGGGCTGCGAAGTGGTCTATACCGGACGAAAACAGGGTTATTGCGCTAAACCCGCCAAAAGGAACGCGGTATATGCAGTATAGGGCGTGCTTTAAGGCGCCGGGTTTTGTAAACTCGCCGCAGCTTAGCGCGGTTACGATACGATAGCAGTGAAGATAATGGAGGGCGTATGAAGTTTAGTAAAATGCACGGGCTCGGTAACGACTTTTTGATATTCGAGGAGGACGGTAAAACCGATTGGCACACAATTGCAAAAAAGGTTTGCGCGCGCAGAGTCGGTGTTGGTGCCGACGGCATTATGGTGGTTGCAAGCTCGGACGTAGCGGATATCAGAATGATTATCATAAACGCAGACGGCAGCGAAGCCGAAATGTGCGGAAACGGTATACGCTGTTTTGCCAAGTACGTGTACGAAAACGATATTGTGAGCAAAACGGACATGACGGTGGAGACGTTGGCGGGAATTATCAAGCCCAAGTTGACATTACAGAACGGCAAAGTGAGCGGAATTACTGTGGACATGGGAAAACCGTCATTTGAGCGCGCGGATATACCGATGAGCGGAAGCGGAAGCTCGTTTGATGTGCCGATTGATGTTGACGGACTTAAGGTAATTGTGTCTGCGCTGTTGATGGGCGTGCCGCATGCTGTGGTGTTGGTGGACGATATCGAAACAACGGACACGGCTGTGATTGGACCGAAGCTGGAAGAGCACGAGCTGTTCCCCCAGAAAATAAACGTGAATTTTATGCAGGTTTTGGACAGAGACAATGTAAAAGTGAAAACCTTTGAGAGAGGTGCAGGATTTACATTGGCGTGCGGAACGGGATCTTGCGCAGTTGTTGCGGCACTGTATAAAAAAGGCGTGATAAACAGTAAAGCAACTGTGCATCTAGAAGTGGGCGAGTTAGTAATTGAGGTGCTTGATGACGATACGGTGCTGATGAGCGGGTCTGCGGAACCGGTATATACCGCGCAGCTACAATGAGTGAAATAGTTTCAAAAGGCGCGATTGCGCTGTCAAAGATATTCAATGATAACGGACATACGCTGTATCTCGTGGGCGGAAGCGTGCGCAATATGATTTGCGGACTGCCGGGCGGGGACGCGGATGTGTGCTCTACTGCGCTGCCGGGTGACGCGGCGGCTTTTTTGCGCGGGGAGAAAGTTACCGTAATCGAAAAAGCGCTTGCGCTTGGCACCATTGAGGCGCATTTGACGCTGGACGGTGAGAAGTACGTATTTGAGCACACGACGTTTCGGCAGGATTATTATCACGACGGCGGAGTGCACCGACCGTACAAAGTGCATTTTACGAAGGATATCGCAATTGACGCGCGGCGGCGTGATTTTACCGTAAATGCGCTTTATCTCGATTTGCAGACGGACGAGATTATTGACCCGACCGGGCGAGGAATCGCGGATGCGCACGACGGTATTATTAGGGCTGCTGCCGATAACGCGATTGATACACTGAAAGACGACGGACTGCGGATTATGCGCATGGTTCGATTCGCCGCAGAGCTTGGGTTTAGCGTGAGCGAAGATTTGCATGAATGCGCGAAGCAGAACGCGTGTATGCTTGCCGATATATCGGTCGAGAGGAAGCGCGATGAGCTTTTTAAGATAATGCTTGCCGATACGAAATACGGAAAAGACGGCGCGCAGCTGACGGGATTGCTGCTGTTGCGCGAACTCGGTGCGATGCAGTATGTGCTGCCGGTGCTTAATGAAGGCGATGGGGTGCAGCAAAGCAAGCGTTATCATGCGCACGATGTGATGGGACACGGTATTAGCGCTTGCGCACAGGCGGCGCCGATATTGCCGTTGAGGCTGGCTGCGCTTTTGCACGACATCGGCAAACCAAGAGCGATGGAAGCGGCCGGAAATATGTATGACCACGATGAGATTGGTACGCAAATGGCAAGGCAGGCGCTGAGTAAACTGAAGATAGACAACAAAACCAAGAAAACGGTGGTCACGCTGGTTGCGCATCACATGTTTGACTTGACGGCGAAGGCGAAACCAAAAACGATACGTAAGCACGCGATTGGTCTTGGACGCGAAACGTTTGAGCTGTTGATTGCGCTGAGACGCGCCGACTTCTTAGGATCGGGCATGGGAGAAGCCGTTGTGACCTCTGCAGACAACTGGCAAAATGAGCTGGACGTGATGATAAATAAAAAAGTGCCGTGGAGCGTTGCTGATTTGAACGTGACGGGAAGCGAGATTATGGAAGCGCTCGGTATCGCGCCGTCCAGAAAAATCGGCGATATATTGATGATACTTTTTAAGGAATGTGTTAGGAATCCCGGTAAAAATACAAAAGAAATTTTAATAAAAAGGGCAAAAAAGCTGATTTAACAAATAATAATTGCCAACACATAATGTATATGACAATTATGCTATTTCGTGTGCTTGATAATGTGAAATGTTTATAGTATATTTATTATCGTATGTAGTTGAGTGAATATTGTGAGATGAGATAGCGGAGCGTTGAGAGTATGAGAGAGCGAAAAATAAGAAGGAAAATTAATTTTATTAACAGCAAGCAGATGGGCAGCTTTGTAGATGTCCGTTTTGATATTGTTGGCGAGCACAAACACGGCAAGCAAAGCCATACCTTTGAAGCGAGCATTCATTACCTTGACAAAGGCAAAGGAGTGCCGCTGGTTCTTGTGCACGGTATTGGCCAGTCGCTGTATACATGGTTTAAAAACATAGATTATTTTGTGGGCAAAGGCTATCGAGTGATTGCGCTTGACCTTGCAGGGTTTGGATACAGCTCTCACCCTAATATTTATTATACCGTTGAGGAATCCGTCATTATACTAAAGGTGTTTTTAGAGAAGCTGAATATTGAGAAAGCGCATTTTGTCGGTTTTTCTACCGGAGCGCTCAGCGTCGTGAGTTTGGCGCATGAGCATCCGCAGATGGTGGACAAAATTGTGCTGATATCCCCCGGCGGACCTAACGAGAACTACCCATTTGTAATGCGATTTTTGACCACGCGCATTGGGCACGCGATGATGCGTCTGCGGTTTGCCGAGAATGCAATTGAGAGCGTAATGAGGGAGATTCACTTTGACAAACCGTTGGTGACAAAGCACACTATAGACCAGTACTATGAGCCGTTTAAACGAAAACGCGTTAGGGACACGCTTGCAATGACAATGGCGCACTTTGATGATGAGAAGGCGCTCTCGGTTTTGCGTGCTACAACAAATGACACACTTGTTTTCTCGGGAGAAAACGACCCGATTCACCCCGGCGGCATGATTGCGCCGTATGCAAACAATATACCGGGCGCAAGGCACTTAAGGCTGCGCAACTGCGGTCATGTTGTGCACGAGGAAAAGCCAAAGCGCGTAAACAACGAAATATTAATGTTCTTTGGACACAAGGGCGTTGAGCAATAAAACTTTTTAAGAAACACAAACACATGGATAATAATAAATATGAGTGAGGTATACTTGGTGTGAGAAGGCAAAGGGTTCTTGATGCTTTAAATTTTAAGGAGACTGACAGAGTTCCTATGGATCTTGGGAGCTCGCATATCACGGGAATCAGCTGCTTTAATTACAACGCGCTGGCAGAGGAGCTTGGGCTCACCGAGCGGATACCGACGGTGTTTGAAGACACCGAAATGCTTGCGATTGTGGAAAAGGATGTGCTGGACGCGCTTGACTGCGACGTTATGTTCATTGACAAAAAGGCGACCAACGCGTTTGACGTTAGTGAGCGCTTTAGGCGGCACGATTTTAACGGTCGCATTGTTGCTAACGTGTTTAAGGAAAACGAGTATACGCTGCGCGATGATGGAACGGTTGTAAACGGTAATTTGTTTATGTTGGAGGATTCGCTCGTTTTTACCGAAGCGCACGGCGGGCAAAAGCTTGATCTAGATAACATATATAAGGAGTCGTTTGAAGATTTGACAGAACGGCTGGAGCGAGATTTGCTGAGCGAGCGTGACGCGGACAAGGTGGCAAGCGAGTGTGAGCGCGCACGAAGCGAAAACGACAGGGCGATATTTATCAGCAATTTGATTTTGGGGCTGGGGTTTATCGGTGGGATGGCAAACGGGTCGATGCTTTGCATGCTTGAGCCCGAGTACATCAAGGAGCACAACAAGATATTGACGCATTACGCTGTCAAAAACATCGAGCTGCTGCTGCCGCTGATAAAAGACAACGTGGACGTGATACTTTCGGGCGGCAAGGATATGGGCACGCAAAACGCTACGATCATCTCCCCCGAAGCATTGCGCGAGCTGTATCTGCCTTATTTTAAGCAGGTGAACGATGTGATCCACAGCATCGACAAAAAGCAAAAGACGTTTTTGCATTCGTGCGGGGCGATATTCCCAATACTGGATGACATAATCGAAAGCGGGTTTGATATTATAAACCCTGTGCAGTGGATGGCGGGAGAAAGCTCGTATAAGCAGTGGAAGGACAAAGCGCGAAACAGAATTACGCTTTGGGGCGGCGGGATTGATTGCCAGCACGTGTTGCCGTTTGCCACGCCGCGCGAGGTTGCTGAGCACGTGAGCGAGATTGTTGGTTATCTAAAGAAAGACGGCGGGTACGTTTTTAACAATATACATAACATTACCGGCGAAGTGAGCGCGAAAAGCGTAGTTGCTATGTATGAAGCGGCAAACAAGGCGTAGCTGCGAATATGCGAATATGCAGCAAAGGCGCGGTAATTCCTAAGTTGTATAATCGGTGAAGTTTTGATATAATGCTCTTTGAAAAGAGATTAGCGCAAAGGGGTAGATTTATGTTTGACGGAATGAGAAGAAATCGCAGAAGAAGAAGCATGAGCAAACGAAGAGGGCGCAGCAGTATCGGCAAATCCAGAAGGTCGAGTATTAATGTTGCGCCTATTCTAAAGATAGCCGGGTTGGTCGTTGCGGTCGCAGGGCTTGCATGCGTTGTCATTTTTTTGATTGTTCCTTGGATAAAAGGCGAGGATCTCGGCAAGGCCGAGCCAACGCCGACACCTACAATAACGGCAGCCCCGACGCCCGAACCCACCCCCATTGCGAAGGACGATATGAGCGCCGGAGTCAGCGAGCTTAAAATAGAGTATAAGTCGATTAACGACCCGTATGTTTTTGGCGACGAGGTTGTGTTCAGCACAGGCGCGCCGCTGCAGTCGCAGCCCGAGATTAGCGTGATTGCCGTTTATGACATGATAACGCAGACAACGACGGAGATGCCGGGCATTGAGAAGAAGTACGCGAGCTTGTTTGAGCCGAAGATAAGTGAGAACTTTATAGTGTATCTTGACCTTAAGAGCGAGTATGGCGGTAACGTTATGGGATATGACAGAGAGACAGGAGAAATGTTTGTGATGCGCGAGTTTTTATTCGGCAAACCAAAGGTTTCACTGGTGGGCGATTACGCGCTTTGGATGCAGCAGACCAGCCAGACAAGAGACAAGCTGTACCTGTATCATCTGCCGTCGCGCGAAAGCACCGTAATCGAAGTGTTTAAGAACACGCCGTTCTCGGTCAGCACGCCGCATATGTCGGACGGCATGCTTGTCTATGTGCAGCCCGAGGGCGAAAGCAACGTGCTTGACGGATCGTCCGCATCTACCAACGCTGAAATTGTCGTGATGCCGCTTACCGAAAGCGGAGATTCAAAAAAGATACTGTTTTTGCCGGGAACGTACGTGTATGATCCGATGATTACGGGAGATTATATCGTGTATCTTGACGGCAACGCCGACCTTACGAGCAACCTGATGTATTGCAAGAAAAACGGGGACACTTATACCCTGCCTGAAAAGATAACGGACGGTATACTTAACTACGCGGTGGGTGACGGATTTGTGGTATATACCAAGGAAAAGGCCGTTTACATCTACTATTTTGCGGACGGGTCGAGCGGACAGCTTTCGGGCGATACGGCATCGTCACGCGTGATGCTGGGAAGCGCGAGTGGCAAGCAGGTCGTTTGGTATGACATTACGGACGGGTTTGACTCGGGCGTGAACATTGTGCAGCACATTACCGTGCCGTAGGAAAGAGTAAAACAAACTAATAAAACCCTGTGAAGAAGATTTCGCAGGGTTTTTTTGTTGCCCAAATTTGCTAAAACATACGAAAAAAGCGCGAAATACGACAAGATTGAGCGCTAAAACGACAAGATTGAGCGACCGTGAGTGATTATTTGTGGTTTGATTGTACAAAAGGGCGGTAAAACGCCGTAAAAACAATTGAAGGAGGCCGTACAATGTATTATGAGCAAAGCAGCAGAGCAGCAGAGGAAAAGAAGCGCGAGGAGGCGAGAAAACGGCGCGAGGAAGCGAGAAAGCAGCGGGAAGCAGATAACGCGAGACGGCGCAGGGAAGCGAAGGAGAAAAGGCTGAGAAAAGCGGACGAAAGGGTCAATTCGACAAATTTCGACATTCGCACGGGTGCGGAAAATTCGTTCTATACAGAGCAGGAGAATAATGGTATAATGAAGCCAAACAAGCCAAAGTTTGATTCGATAGACCAAATCAAAGACGCACAGGACGCACAGAGAAAACTGATACACGATATGGAGAAAAAGCAGTGGAATGAGTTATCGACCGGCACTGACGAAATCCAGATTATCAACAAGCAAAATGTTTCGGATGCAAAGCAGGGATTAGCGAACCTTGACAACGAGCTGACTGATGCGTATGGGCTTGGTTCGAATGGGTATTTGAACAAGAATAGCAAAAGCTATGGGCAGAAGAACCCGGCG
>JABGQS010000028.1 GCA_018648645.1 Clostridia bacterium | reverse complement strand
CAACAGATAGCTGCTAACCAATCAGCTGCTTAGATAAATGTAACCGAGGAATTTACACACTTATATGGACTTGACTCTACATATATAACACCATTTCTTTATTTGAAACACATTTTTTTCTAATGTGTTCATTTTTTTTACGCAATCGCTGAATACATACCAAACATCGGCAGCAATATAGCCAGTATAACGATAACTATGATGACTGCAACAACCACAAGCATAATCGGCTGCAAAAGCGATGTCAGCTTCGTAATCGCTGTGTCAGCTTCTTCCTCAAAATACTCGGCCGACTTCTCTAACATCTCGTCAAGCATTCCCGATTCCTCACCAATTTTTATCATGTGCGATGTCATGGCGGGGAAGAGCTCAGTTTCTCTAATGGCCTGATACAACGATTTACCTTCGCGTATTTTCTCCTCAGCCTCAACAAGCTTGATCTCCGCCAAACTGTTTGCCACAACTTGCGACGACATCGTCAGCGCCTGTGTAAGCGAAATTCCCGTACTGGTAAGCGTTGCAAGCGTCCGGCTGAATCTGGATGCAAGTATACGCACAACCGATTTGCCGATTACCGGAGCGCGCAGTTTAAAACTATCCCACTGCAGCTTGCCCTTTTTAGAATGCTTGTAGGTTCGCACCAAAAAGATCACAATAAACGCTCCTGCAATCAAGAACATCCACTGGTTCTTTATCAAATCACTAAGATTCAAAAGCATTTGCGTGATGGCGGGAAGCTCCATATCGCTTGATTCAAAGAATCCCATAAAGCTGGGCAATACAAACAACACCATCAAAACAACAACAATTATCGTCATAATTCCAACAATCATCGGATACCGCATTGCAGATTTGACCTTCTTATTGATTGCTACTTCTTTTTCAAAATGTGTCGCTAACCGTCTCAAGGACAAATCAAGTGTACCGCTGACTTCACCCGCCTCAATCATCTTAATCATGATAGGGGGGAGGGACTTCTCATGCTCAGCGAACGCCTCGGCAAGCCCTTTACCTCGTTGCAGCTCATCGTGTACCGCTTGCATAATCAGTTTCAACTTCTTATTTTCAATTTGCTCGTCCATAATCTGAATCGCTTGAATCAGAGGCACACCGGCTCTTAGAATGCTTGCAAACTGTGTACAAAAGACCATGAGCACTTTTTTGGGCAGCTTCGCAGATCCAAGAGGTATATCGAGCGATCCTTTTGGCTTAACTTCAGTAAGGTTAAGAAGAAACAGCGATTTACTTCTAAGCGCTCCAACAACGCCCTTCTCGCTATTCGCTTCAATAATACCCTCAACCGTTTGTCCGGCTTTGTTTGCCGCCTTATATAAATATTTGATATCAATCACCTCGTTTTTTTATATCAGCGTTTGAATATAGTTCTTATCTATCGCGTACCCAATCGCATTATCTCTGCTTATTTTCTCGTCTCTATACAAATCTGCCAGCGAATCGTCCATCAGCAACATCCCGGACGACGCACTTGCCTGCATCGAGCTTGCAATTTGGTGTACTTTATTTTCGCGGACAAGGTTTCGTATCGCAGAAGTCGCCAGAAGCGCTTCAACTGCACATACCCTGCTCCCGTCCAGTCCAAGAAGCAGCTGCTGCGAAACAATTCCGACCAAGGTCATGGAAAGCTGCATACGTATCTGCGGCTGTTGATGCGGCGGAAATACGTCAATAATACGGTCTATCGTTTTCGCAGAGCCGGTCGTATGAAGCGTCGAGAGCACCAGATGTCCTGTCTCAGCAGCTGTCAGCGCAATACCTATAGTCTCAAGGTCACGCATCTCACCGACAAGAATAATATCGGGATCCTGTCTAAGCGCTGCACGCAGTGCATCAGCATAGCTATCAGTATCAACACCGATTTCGCGTTGGTTTATAATACACTTTTTATGCGAATGCAAATACTCAATCGGATCCTCAAGCGTAATGATATGCCTATTTTTCGTGGCGTTAATCATATTAATCATCGCAGCAAGCGTTGTAGATTTGCCGCTTCCGGTAGGTCCGGTAACCAATATCAACCCTCGATTGTAATTACACAGCGAAGCAATAACAGGCGGAAGCCCAAGTTCCTCAATATTCGGAGGACTGCTGTTAATCAAACGCAAAGCAATCGCAACGCTTTGCCGCTGCTTATACGTGTTTACGCGATATCGATACTTGCCCGGCTCAGATATTGAAAAGTCGCACTCGCCTTTCTCCACAAGTGCGTTCCACTGCTCGTTTGTGGTGATAGCGCGCGCGTATTCTTTCGACATCGCGGGGGTAACCTTAGAATTCGTTAATGGTTTCAGCTTCCCGTTGTCACGGACCATTGGCGGCAGACCTACAGTGATGTGCAGATCCGAGGCACCAATTTCCGCAGTTTTCTCTAATAGCTGTCCAATTGTCATTATTCGCCTCCTTGATAACTATATGCTGTAGCAATCACTTCTTTTATTGAAGTGATGCCTTTTTTCATAAGGTCAATACATTCATCGCCAATAGTTCTCATCTTTTGACTTTCTATAGCGTACTCTCTGATAACATCAACGCTTTCGTTCCTAGACATCATTTCGCGTATCTCGCGGTCGATAACAAGAATTTCATGAACTGCGCGTCTTCCTTTATATCCTGAATTGTTGCAGTTGCTGCAACCCTTGCCTTCATATATAGTGTCTTTGAAGCCCGCGGGCAGTCCCGCTGCTTTCAAATCAAATTTGCTCGGTTTGTACTCTTCCTTGCAAGACGGACATATTTTTTTTACCAGCCGCTGTGACAGCACGCCGACCAGCGCAGCCGCAAGCATGTAAGAAGGTATCCCCATATCAATCAAGCGCGTAATCGTGCTCGGTGCATCGTTCGTATGGATTGTTGAAAGCACAAGATGTCCGGTAATCGCGGCACGTATGGCAATATCAACCGTTTCCTGGTCACGAATTTCACCAACCATTATAATGTCCGGGTCCTGACGCAAAATCGAGCGCAACCCGTTAGAGAAGTCAAGCCCTGCTTTCACGTTAACCTGCACCTGATTGATTCCGGCCATAGTATACTCAACCGGGTCCTCAACAGTAATTATATTCTCTGTCCTTGCGTTCAGCGATCCAAGCATCGCATAAAGCGTCGTCGATTTACCACTACCCGTCGGTCCCGTAACCAGTATAACTCCATGCGGGTTTTTTAAAAGCAGTTCAAACTTTTCAATATTATCTTTAGAAAATCCAAGCTTTTCCTTAGAAATCATAAAATTGTTTTTGTCCAGCAAACGCATAACAATCTTCTCGCCGTGCACTGTCGGCAGCGAAGATATACGAACGTCAATCTCGTTGCCGCTTACAATCAGCCCGTATCTGCCGTCCTGCGGTATTCTCTTCTCAGCAATATCCATGTTGCCAACAATCTTTATTCTTGTCAGAACAGCAGACTGCGCGTTTTTAGGAATTTTCAACACAGGAATCAACTGTCCGTCAATTCTCATCCGCACGCCTACTTCCTTTTCAGCAGGCTCTATATGAATATCACTCGCCTTTGCTTTCACGGCCTGCTCAAATATCGAGTTAACCAAGCGCACAATCGGCGCGTTAGAGATATTCGCGTTGTGCTGAGTTAATCCAAGCGCGGCTTCTTCAAGCGAGCTTTCCTCAGCAAGGTCTTTAAGCGCATCCTTTGCATACACGTTTCCATAAATTTTTGTTATGGCGTCGTCAATGGACTGCTCTGGAGCAATCATAGGGAAGACGTCAAGTCCAGACACCATTTTCGCATCATCTATCGCAATAAAGTCCAGCGGATCGTTCATTGCCAAATAAAGCTTTCCTTCGCTCGCTTTAATAGGCGCGAATGAATGCTTCTTTGCAAGAGACTCGGGGATATACTGCGACAGCGCGCTAGATAAATTAACCGAATCAAGGTTAACAATAGGAACACCAAGCTGAAACTCCATGATTTCCATGAGCTGCTGATCGGTTACATACCCTTTACTCTTTAATATTTTTCCCAGTCGTTCTTTTGAGGTCACTTGAATTTTTAGGCACTCATCCAGCTGCTCGTTGGTAATCATACCAACCTCAACAAGCAACTCACCTAAAAATTTTCTCTTTATTGGCATATCGTCCCACCTAAAATTTAGTCCTATGGTAATATAAACATAATTCAAGACTGCCAAACATGTAAATACATTTTATCACATATGTAAAAAATGTAAATGTTTTTTTCTTTACATAACCGTTTTTTTTATGTATACTTTACGAGGAAATAAAAAACGAGGTAAATTATGAGGAAAATTAAAGTCATAGCTGTGTTATTCAGCGCTGTATTATTAGTAGGAGTTTTGGCAGCTTGCGGTGCTTCTGTAATCGACAAACCATTGCCGTCAGAAGGTGGAGAAATGGTCGAGGTTGAAGGTTTCTGTAAAATGGAAGTAGACGGCACCACAATAACAGTTACGGGTGAAACCAACTTTATTGCGGGCACATTAATCCACATTTCTATTGTCGCACAAAGCGGCGAGGAAATCGATTCTGTTAAGGTAAACAAGTCCGAAGATGCGATAAGCCAAACATTTCAGATCACTGATGACAAGTACAAAAACGTAACGTCATTTACTGCGTTCATTTCGATTGCCCCGTCACTATATGGAAAGCAATCCGAAAGTGTGCAAAATACGTACGGCAAAAAGTTTGAGTTTATTTCGTCAGAGCATATTTGGAACAAAGACGGCATCATCGTAATGTTCGCTTCAGAAACTTACGACATGTAACTTCAAATCGAAAAGCTGCTCCATATTAGGTGCAGCTTTTTTTATACCACAAACTTTTGTAACTTTTAATTCGTCTACAAGCTACCACTTCGCCACAAACCAATCAGCAAATCGACCATTCTGCCATAGCTTTTAACGCCGTCTGCCTGCAGGTTCGATTTCAAATACGTGTTGTTCACCTGCTCCGAAATATCTGCAGCCTTGCCTTCAAACTCTTTCCAATAATCCCGGTTGCTTTGCAAGTCAGCATTCATCCCAGGCGAATACATCGCTCGAAGCTCGCTAAACCGCTCCTCGTCCTCGCCATGCAGCTTGTTCATCGCGTGCACCAGTGCAAGCATCACGCACGAATACTCGCTCGCCGCATCACTGCTGTGCACCCCAATATAATATGCCAAAAAGTTCGCTTCGTCTTCTCTGGCAAACCCGCGCTGATGCGCTGCTTCATGAAGCGTTGTCGCAGCAAAGAACAAGTCCGGCGAATGCGCATTCACATTTGCTTCTGCGCTAAAAGGAAAGTATATCCCGGTAATATTCGTTTCAGACAGCCCGTTTGAGTACAACACAGGCTTTGCCCGTCCAAAGCTTCCGCCCAAGAAATCAAACCCTGTATCGTTTGCCGTCATATTGTAATACTTGGCCGTATCAATCATCGCAGCATCTCTGTCAAGCATAAAAACGCCGTTTTCGTCCTCGTCAACTATTTCCCTCAAAGCAACCGCCTTGCTCACAAGCACCTTGCACGTGCTGTACAACTCTTCAACAGTCGCCGGCGAAGTGTCAAGCGCTAAAGTCGCGCCCAGCGGCTGCCTCGCATAGTTAAACGCCCACAGCCCCACAAACAAGGCGTATAGCATAGAAGCAACGCCCAAAAGAACGACAAACCGCTTTATCAGCGTAATCCACCATCTTCTCCCGGATAAAACCGACTTAACTATCATTACTATAATAAATGCAACCAGAAACAGCACAAACGCATATAGCATAAACTCACCGAGCGAGAACGGCAGCACACCCGTGACAGTAGATAGCGCTTGATTTGTAACACGAAATATACTTCTCGAATATACTGTCTCTACAAACTGCGGAAATACAAATGCCAATCTGTACAGCCCAAAGAAGACAAGCCCCGGCAAAAGCCAAAACAATCGATATAGCCTTAAACTTTTTATTGCGTTATTCTTCCTATCATTCATAATGTCATTGTACATGAACCAAAGCAATTCGGTCAATATATTGCGTGTCAGTTTAGATTTTACGCCATAAAAAAAGTTTCTGTGTCGCCTTTTCTAAAACATGTAACTTTTATGTTGACTGTGCAAATCTGATAGAGTATACTCATCCCGTCAAAATACTTTCTTAAATAATTTTTGGAGGCTAATCATGACTGAAAGAGAACGACTGCTTACCGTCCTTGCCGGAGATACACCCGACCAAGTCCCTTGGTTTCCCGACCTTGGTCATTGGTATCGGTCAGAGGCTTATGAGCGCTGGGATCTCTACGCACCAAGCAAAATCGACCAAGGCATCTACGACCTTCATCGCGAAGTTAAAGGCGGCGCATACATTGACGCGGGCGCGCTTTATAAGGACGAGTACACCGATGGCGTAGAGCACACGCGCGAAATGATAGGAGAGCTTGCGGTAGAGCGCTTTGTAACTCCAATAGGCGAGATACGAATGGAACGCACGTGGAGTCCGCTAAGCTTCTCGTGGGATGTCACAAAGCTTATGATCGAAACCCCCAAAGACCTTGAAATCCTCACATATGCCATACAGCGCAAGAAAATCATCCCAAACATCGAGTACTGGGATGTCATCGAATCATACTTCAAAGACATTGGTCTCGGGTTTCCGCACCTCGGGTATACGGGTCTCGGTTTCCTCATCTCATATTACATGGGTGTCGAGAACACAATATACGCAACATTCGACTATCCCGATCTTTTCAAAAAGTTTGTTGACACACATAATGCCAAGCAAATGGAAGTCGTAAATATATGCGTGAAATCAGACGCACCGCACTTCATATTCGGCGACAACCTGTCCGGCGATATCCAGCCACCGTCCTTGTTCAACGTATACAGCTTCGATCAATACAAAAACATTGCTGATACTGTTCACGCAGCAGGCAAAACAGTTTCAGCGCATCTGGACGGTATGTTAAACGAAATCATCACAGTTGTCTCGCACACAGGTGTAGACGTAGCGGACGCAGTAACACCAACACCAACCGGCGATTTAACCCCGATGGAGATTCGACAGCAGGCAGGCGACAAAATGATTCTCTTTGGCGGTATCGCGCCCAACATGTGGATGCCGGAGACTCCCGAGAAAGACTTTGTGCAGCACGTTAAAGACTGGCTGGCACTAAAGAAAATCAGCAGCCGCCTCGTGCAATCTGCCGGCGACCAAGTTCCACCGGGCACAAAGCTGCAAAGAATCAAGCTCGTAAGAGATATCGTTGACGAATTCGGCAGATACGAGTAGTATTTAAGTATATTTCAAATCACACAAAAAAAGGGAAGCACCAAACGGCGTTTCCCTTTTATATTACAATTCGAGATATCTACTTTTTAAAATGCAAATAACTGTGCTCAAGCTTCGAAGATTTGTAATGCTTTCTCAGCATAACCATGCCAATCACCCACATGAAAACGAGAATCGGCACAAAGTAGTACAGATAGTTCGGCAGCCCAGCCATCAATACAAAGTCAAACAATCCATGAAGCACCGCCGGCGCTACCAGCGACATCAAATAGTAGTTCCTGGTCTTCCCGTCTTTGTCGCCGAATTTAGACATTCCAAGATAATATCCCATTATAATACCAAGCAGCATATGCGCAGGCACGCTGACAATCGCTCGAGTCAACCACACACTTGCGGAGATTTCAGAAAACTGGAACACATACATCACATTCTCGACGAGCGCAAATCCCAGCGACGCAATCACACAATACACAATACCGTCCAGCTTCTCGTTAAACTCCTTGTGATACAACGCGCTTTTAATCACCACAAACCGCTTAAAAAACTCCTCAGTAAACCCAACAACCACAAACGCTTGAATCGCCACTCCAATAATCCCTTTAAAAAAGTTGAATCTGCTAAGCAGCATCTCAACGCCAAGTATCGGTATCGAAATGAGCATACCAAAGAAGAACACCTTCAATAGCATAGAGAAAGGCTCTCTGTCATATCGGTCGTGCAGCAGTATAAACACAATCAACACTGCCACCGGCGCCACAGCCAAAAATATTAAATATAAATTATTCATAAACCCTCACAAGCAAGCATTTTTTTCATTATATATATTGTACCCATAATTCGCAAGCACTAAACCGTTGACATCCCATTATACATATATTATAATTGCCTAAATGCAATGACAAAGAGTAGTACTACATTTCGCTTATTTAAGAGAGAGGCTTTACAGCTGAGAAAGCCTTATAAACCGAGTGTAAGAAGTCGCTTTCGAGCATCAGAGATGAATTATTGGTAGTTTCTGACGAAAACGGGCGTTAACCGTATCAAGTGCAAGCGATATACTTTGCTTGAAGCTAGGTGGTACCACGGAAATATTCCGTCCTTATATAGGACGGTTTTTTATATTTTTACAGTAAAATTGGAGGAAAAGCATATGTGTGCAAAAGAGTTAAGCAAAGTGTACGACCCGACAGAGGTGGAACAGCGACTTTACGAGCAATGGGAGCGCAGCGGCTATTTCAAAGCCGAGCCTGACGAAAGTAAAACGCCATACACCATCGTAATACCACCCCCTAACATAACAGGGCAGCTCCACATGGGTCACGCGCTCGATAATATGATGCAAGACGCTATCATCCGCACCAAGCGTATGCAGGGCTTTGCAGCGCTTTGGGTTCCGGGCACAGACCACGCCAGTATCGCGACCGAAGTTAAAATCGTTGACAAGCTGCGCGAGGAAGGCACGTCGAAGGAAGAGCTCGGACGCGAGAAGTTCCTGGAGCGCGCATGGCAGTGGAAGGATGAGTACGGCAGCACCATCGTCAACCAGCTTAAGAAACTCGGTTCCTCTTGCGATTGGAGCAGAGAGCGCTTCACTATGGACGAAGGCTGCAACCGCGCAGTAAACGAGTTTTTCGTTACGCTTTTTGACAAAGGTCTTATTTACCGCGGTGACCGTATCATCAACTGGTGTCCCGACTGCGAAACCGCGCTGTCCGATGCCGAGGTAGAATACGAGGAGCACGCGTCGCACTTTTGGTACGTGCGTTATCCCGCGCAAGACGGGGGAGAAGGCATCGTAGTTGCAACAACACGCCCCGAAACAATGCTAGGCGACACAGCGGTTGCAGTCAACCCAAATGACAAAAAGTACAGCCATCTTATCGGCAAGAACGTAATTCTGCCGCTTATGGACAGAGCTATTCCCGTTATCGCAGATGATTACGTAGACCAGGAATTCGGCACAGGTGCAGTAAAAATCACGCCGGCACACGACCCGAACGATTTTGAAGTCGGCGAGCGTCACGACCTGCCCGTTATCCGCGTGATGGACGACAGAGGCGTTATCAATAATTTCGGTGGCAAATACGAGGGACTGGATAGATACGATGCCAGAAAGCAGATAATCGTCGACCTGGAAGAATTAGATCTTCTTGTGAAAATTGAAGATCACGACCACAACGTTGGTCAATGCTACCGCTGCAATACCGTTGTCGAACCCATAGTGTCCAAGCAATGGTTCGTGTCCATGAAAGGTCTTGCTCAGCCTGCAATAGACGCTGTGCGCTCGGGCGACATCAAGTTTGTACCGCAACGCAGCGAAAACATTTACTTCAACTGGATGGACAACATCAAAGACTGGTGTGTATCGCGTCAGCTGTGGTGGGGTCACCGCATACCCGCATACTACTGCGAATCCTGCGGCAAAATGATTGTATCGCGGCAAATGCCAACAGAATGCCCGTGTGGCGGTACAGCCTTCACCCAAGATGAAGACGTGCTCGACACATGGTTTTCCAGCGGTCTTTGGCCGTTCTCGATACTCGGCTGGCCGGAGAAAACTGCGGATCTCGAGTATTTCTATCCTACAAACGTGCTGATAACAGGCTACGACATCATCTTCTTCTGGGTAGCACGAATGATAATGTCAGGCTTCGAGTGCATGGGAGAAAAGCCCTTCGAGTACGCCTACATTCACGGTCTCGTTCGCGACGATCAAGGAAGAAAAATGAGCAAATCTCTCGGCAACGGCATCGACCCGCTGGAGCTCATCGAGCAATACGGTGCTGACGCGCTGCGTTTTTCTCTCGCTTCGGGCGTTCGCGTGGGCGGCGATATGCGCTTTTCTAGCGAGCGTGTTCTAAACGCGCGCAACTTTGCCAACAAGATTTGGAACGCAGCTCGTTTCGTGCTTATGAACACGGGCGATACTGTCGAGCCTATCGACGAAACAAAGCTCGACATCGCAGACAAATGGATTCTCTCGCGTCTGTCCGAGACAGTTACTCAGGTCACCGACTTCATAGAAAAGTTCGAGCTCAACATGGCTGCAAGCAAAGTGCACGACTTTCTATGGAACGAATACTGCGACTGGTACATTGAAATGGCAAAACCGCGGCTTCTCGGTGACGACGATTCTGCCAAAGCAACAACAGTGTCTGTGCTCAATTATGTTCTCGCAGACACGTTAAAGCTGCTGCATCCGTTCATGCCATTCATCACTGAGGAAATCTACATGTCTTTGCCACATACGGAAGGCAGCATAATGGTTTCAGATTGGCCATTGTCGGGTAATGTATATACTATAGAAGAAAAGGCAATGCAAAACGTAATGAAAATGATCCACGCCATCCGCAACATTCGAGCTGAAATGAACGTACCCGCAAACAAAAAGGCGGCTATCAGTATACTCGCATCGCCCGAAGCCAAAGCCGACTACGAAATGTGCGCGAAATACATCATGCGCTTAGCGTTTGGTTCATCCATAAACTATATCAGTAACAAGAGCGACATCCCCGATAACGCAGTCGCTGTTGTCGGCATAGGCGCAGAAGCGTTCATGCCGCTTGGTGAGCTCATCGATATCAGTAAGGAAATTGAACGGCTTGCGCAGGAAGCAGCTAACCTGCAAAACGAAATCAAACGCGCAAACGGTAAGCTGAGCAATACTAGCTTTACAGACAAAGCTCCCGAGAAAGTGGTTCAGATGGAGCGCGACAAACTGACTGAATACGAAACGAAACTCGAAGCAGTTCTGCAAAGAAGAGATAGCTTAAACAAATGAAGTATATTCATATTGCAGGCACAAACGGCAAAGGAAGCGTAGCCGAATATATAAGCAATATCATTTTGGCAAGTGGAGCGTCCTGCGGATGCTACACTTCGCCTCATTTGTTTTCGCCAACCGAGCGCATACGCATTAACGGCAAAAACATCACCGAAGCAATGCTGGGTTCCCTGCTCAAAGAAGTGGACAGCAACAATCTTGCAGTCAACAAGACCCAGTTTGCCAAGTATACAGCTGCCGCATATCTTTGGTTTTCTCGCAAGAAAATCGACTACGCCGTTATCGAAACGGGTCTTGGCGGACGGCTCGATCCAACAAACGTAATTGACGCGCAAATAGTTGTTTTGACCCCAATCAGCTATGACCACACAAAAATCCTTGGCAACAGCATACAGGAGATTGCGGCTGAAAAATGCGGCATTATCAAAAGCAACACAAGCGTCGTATCAGCACAACAGATTGACGATGCCAAAGCAATAATACAAAGTCATTGCGATAAACTTAACGCTCCGTTGTCTTTTATCAGCGACGTTCAAATCACTTCCAACACTTTAAGTGGACAACGTTTCTTATATAATGGAAACGCTTACGAAATTACGTCAATAGGGGAGTGGCAGCCCCAAAACGCTGCTCTGGCAATAGCATGCACCCAAAACATCGGTATTTCAGAAAAAGCAATTACAAAGGGTCTACTGAGCACAATTGTCAAGCGCAGAACAGAATATATACAAGGCGAACCGCCCATGCTGATAGACGGCGCACACAATACGTCTTCAATATCAATGCTGCTTAAAACAATTGACCGTCACTTTTCGAATACAAACAAAGTTCTTCTGTTCGCGTGCATGGACGATAAAGACTACGCTTCCATGATCGACTTAATCGGCAGCACATTCTCTCATGTCGTTGTTGTCAGCGCCGATATCGCGCGCGGTGCCGATGTTCACAAGCTCAAAAAGTTGTTTTCTAAGCACTCTTCTTGCGAAATTGAAAACGATATCCCTTCCGGCGTTAAGAAAGCCAAAACCATTGCTCGTAAGCAAGACGCATTGATGGTCGTTTGCGGTTCATTATACCTTGCAGGTTCAAAATTCATACAATAGTAACAAAATAACCTCATTTCACAGCATTATCTACTTCTATTTTGTTGACATCCAACACCCATGATGTTAAAATAGAACACAGATAGTGTTATTTTTTATCAAATAACCGAATTAATTAGCATAATTAAAGAAATTTATATAATATTTGGAGGTTCTACTATGGCAACACCAGTCATTATGCCACGTCAAGGGCAATCGGTCGAAAGCTGTATCATCGAGTGGAAAGTCAGCGAAGGTGATAGTGTAAACGTTGGAGATATCCTTTTTGGCTACGAGACGGACAAAGCTTCGTTCGAAGAGGAAAGCCAAGTTGCAGGCACAGTGTTAAAGCTGCTTGTAGAAGACGGCGACGACGTTGACGTGTTGTCAAACGTTCTCGTTATCGGCAAAGCGGGCGAAGACATCAGCGAGTTTGCATCGGCTGACGCTCCTAGCGAGGCAGCACCGGCGCAGGAAGCACCAAGTGAAGCACCCGAAGTTGCCATTTCAAAAGAGCAGTCAGTTGCTCCAATCGAATCTTCGGTCAGCGCAGACATCGACAAAATTTCACCGCGTGCCAAGAACACTGCAGAGCGCCAGAACCTAGACCTTACAAAAGCACAGCCAACAGGACCAAACGGTCGCATAATAGAGCGCGATGTTATGGTGCTCGCAGACAAAGGCTACAAAGTAACAGCAGCGGCAGCGGGTCAATACGCAGGCGGCGCAGTTGGCAGCGGTCTCGGCGGCGCAGTTACAACTACAGATCTTTCAGCAGCACCCGCATTACCAGCTGTAGTTGATGCAGCGTTCACAGACGTAAAACTCTCGGGCGTGCGCAAAGCAATCGCCAAAGCAATGCACAAGTCGCTCTCAGAGATGGCACAGCTTACGCATCATTCAAGCTTTGACGCTACCGGTATTCTGGATTACAGAGCGAAGGTAAAGTCTTCTATGGAAGCACTTAACCTTCCTAATATAACACTGAACGACATCGTGCTATACGCAGTCGTTAAGACGTTACGTAAACATCCGGAGGCAAACGCGCATTTCCTCGGTGATTCCATGCGTTTGTTCCACGGTGTAAACATCGGAATGGCTGTAGATACCGAAAGAGGACTTCTTGTTCCCACATTATTCGGTGCAGATATGATGTCTCTTTCAGAAATTAGTACAAATGCCAAGGCACTAGCCGCCAGCGCTCAATCTGGCAAGATTTCGCCGGACCTTCTGTCGGGCGGCACGTTCACGGTATCTAACCTTGGAGCGCTCGGTGTAGAGCAGTTCACACCGGTTATCAATCCGCCGCAGACTTGTATTCTCGGCGTTTGCAACATCACTTACAGACAGAAGAAGACTGCTGACGGATTTGAAACATATCCGGCGATGGGTCTTTCACTCACATACGACCACAGGGCAATAGACGGTGCTCCGGCACAACGTTTCCTCAAGGACCTTTGCAATGCGCTCGAGAACTTCGACGTATTGCTCGCAATGTAGGTGACTGATATGATATACGATTTAATTGTAATAGGAGCAGGACCTGCTGGATATCTCGGCGCAGAGCGTGCAGGACACGCGGGCCTGCAAACGCTGTTGTTCGAAAAACGCAACGTCGGCGGCGTGTGCCTCAACGAAGGCTGCATCCCAACCAAATCGCTGCTCTATTCTGCCAAGATCAAAGACAACGCAGACCACGGCGAAAAATACGGTGTAACGGTTACCGGCGCTAAGCTAGACCACAAAGCCGTAATAGCTCGCAAAAACAAAGTCGTCAAAACACTTGTAGGCGGCGTTTCCGCAACGCTCAAAGCAAACAAAGTAACCGTCATTAACGCTGAAGCGAAGATCACGGGCAAAACCGCAGACGGCTATACCGTAACCGATGGAGCAGAAACCTACACAGCCAAAAAGCTATTAATCGCCGTAGGCAGCGTACCTGCAATGCCGCCCATCCCCGGTCTAAAAGAAAGCGTACAAAGCGGCTATGCACTCACCAGCAGAGAAATGCTCGACATCGAAGCAGTACCGGATAACCTCGTCGTTATCGGCGGCGGCGTCATCGGGCTAGAGATGGCAAGCTATTTCAAATCTGCGGGCTCAAACGTAACAATAATCGAAATGCTTCCGACAATCGGCGGGCCTATCGACAAAGACATCGCAGGCATACTTCTCAAGAACCTGAAGAAAAAGGGCATCGACTTCAAGCTCAATTGCACAGTTACCGCGATTAAGGACAACATCGAGTATAAGGACGCTGACGGCAACGCACAAAGCATCGATGCAGACAAAGTACTTCTTTCCATCGGTAGACGCCCAATGAGCGAAAGCATAGGTCTCGAGACAATCGGCGTTCTCGCAGAGCGCGGAGCTATTGTCACCGACAGCAATCTGCAAACCAACCTGCCCGGCGTATATGCCGCAGGCGACGTCAATGGCAAATCGCTTTTAGCTCACACTGCATACCGCGAAGCCGAAGTTGCAGTAACCCACATGCTGGGCAATAAAGACACAATGCGCTACAGCGCAATAGCGGGAGTTATCTACACCACACCCGAAGTTGCTGGTGTCGGCATGACTGGCAAAGAAGCTGCGGAAGCAGGAATCGACATCATCGAAAAGAGCATCACCATGAACTACTCCGGCAGATACCTTGCCGAAAACGATAAAGGCAACGGTATCATCAAGCTCGTTGTAGATAAAAAGTGGAACAAGCTCATCGGTGTTCACATGATAAGCAACTACGCGTCCGAAATTATCTACGGCGCTGCGATGATGATAGAAAAAGAAATGACGATCGACGAAATCAAACAGTTGATCTTCCCGCACCCAACGGTGGGCGAAGCGCTTAGAGAAGCAATCTTTCAACTGTAAAGCTAACCTTTCCCGGAGCGACTCCGGTGAAATATAGAAGTAAGATGCCGTTTGCCATCGCGGGGACAGGCATACAGATAAATTTATAAGGAGTAATAAAAATGACTAAATGTTTGGTAGTAGATCCGGCAAAGCTAAGAAAACCCGGCAGCATATCTTTCAGCGATATTCCAATGAACACATATCAAAAGAAGGTTGCAGACGAAAAAGGTAATTACACAAAGGACGAGTTTCTAAGAATGTACCGCGACATGCTCATCATCCGCGAGTTCGAGGAAATGCTCAACCTCATCAAAACGACAGGCGAATACGAAGGCGTAGCTTACAATCAGCCTGGACCTGCGCATCTTGGCATAGGTCAGGAAGCGGCGTACGTCGGACAAGCGTGGGGTCTTGGTATCAACGACTACACGTTCGGCTCGCACAGAAGCCACGGCGAAATCCTCGCAAAAGGGCTTTCAGCAATCGCTCAGCTAGATGACGCAGAGCTGATGGACATCATGAAAAACTTCTTTGGCGGCGAAACTTTCGCGGTTATCGAAAAGACAACAAAAGCAACCAGCGTTAAAGACATGGCAAAAGAGTTCCTCATCTACGGAACACTCGCAGAAATATGGGCAAAGCAAACAGGGTTCAACAAAGGACTCGGCGGCAGCATGCACGCGTTCTTTATCCCGTTCGGCATTTTCCCGAACAACGCTATTGTCGGCGGCAGCGCAGACATCGCAACGGGCGCTGCGCTCTACAAGCGCGTAAACAACAAAGACGGTCTCGTCGTCTGCAACATCGGCGACGGCAGCCTTGGTTGCGGCCCCGTATACGAAGCAATGAACTTCTCGGCTATGGATCAGCTAAAAGGTCTTTGGGACGAGCAGCACAGCGGCGGTCTGCCAATCATCTACAACATATTCAACAACTCGTACGGCATGGGCGGACAGACATGCGGCGAAACTATGGCATACAGCGAAGTCGCGCGTCTCGGCGCGGGCATCACGCCAAGCCAAATGCACGCAGAGCGCGTGGACGGCTACAACCCATTAGCAGTCATCGAAGCGTACAAGAGAAAGCGCGAGATCATCGAGAACCGCGAAGGTCCTGTTTTGCTCGACGTTATCACGTACCGCATTTCGGGTCACAGCCCGTCGGATGCAAGCGCATACCGCACGAAGGAAGAAGTCGACATGTGGAAAGACGTCGACTCTATCGTAGAGTTCAAAAAGCAGCTTAAAGCAGCAAAGGTAGCTACAGCAACCGAGCTTACAAACATAGAGAATATGGTTAAAGCGGACATCCTAAATGCCGTTAACCTCTCTAAAGACGACACATTGTCACCGCGTATGGATCTCGACAAAACTCCGAACATCATCGCAGACATGATGTTCAGCAACGATAAAGTTAAGTCTATGGACACAACAAGAGAGCCGGACATGCTCGAAGCAAAGAAAGACAACGCGCGTGTCAAGCAGCTCGCAAAGAAAGTAAGAAGCGCAGTTGACGAAAACGGCAAGCCTGTTTCTAAAAACAAAGTTCTACAGCTTCGTGACGCATTGTTCGAATCTATCATCGACAAATACTACGAAGACCCAACGCTCACAGCATACGGCGAAGACGTACGCGAGTGGGGAGGTCCTTTCGCAGTATATCGCGGCGTGGCAGAAGCAATGCCGTATCACCGTTTGTTCAACGCACCAATCTCCGAAGGCGCTATCGTCGGCACAGCTGTTGGTTACGCTATGGCGGGCGGTAGAGTTATCGCAGAGCTTATGTACACAGACTTCCTCGGGCGCGCAGGCGACCAAGTCTTCAACCAACTCAGCAAATGGCAGTCGATGAGTGCGGGCATACTGAAAATGCCTTGCGTACTTCGCATGTCGGTCGGCAGCAAATACGGCGCACAGCATTCACAGGATTGGTCAGCACTTTGCACACACATTCCGGGGCTCAAAGTAGTTTTCCCGGCTTCACCATACGACGCAAAAGGTTTGATGAACACTGCGCTTAACGGCACAGACCCTGTCATCTTCCTTGAGAGCCAAAGAATATACGACGTTGGCGAGCAGTTCCACGAAGGCGGCGTTCCGACAGAGTACTACGAAGTCGAAATGGGCGATCCTGACGTGAAGCGCGTTGGCACAGACGTAACAATACTGTCCATCGGTGCAACGCTTTATCGTGCACTCGAAGCGGCAGACCTCTTTGCAGAGCAAGGCATCAGCGCAGAGATTATCGACGCGCGAAGCCTCGTACCGTTCAACTACGAGAAGGTTATCGAGTCAGTCAAGAAGACAGGTAAAATCATCGTCACGGGCGACGCATGCGAGCGTGGTTCACACATGAACGACTTTGCAAGAAACATCTCAGAGCTGGCGTTCGATTATCTCGACGCTCCTCCGGTAGTTGTCGGTGCGATGAACTGGATTACTCCGGCGCACGAGCTCGAAGACCACTTCTTCCCTCAGCCGTTCTGGTTGGTGGATGCGTACCACGAGAGAATCGCACCAATTGCCGGCTACACGGCGAAGAAAAACTTTACAGAAATCAACCAGTTAGAAAGCACCAAGAAAGGCATCTAGCGTATACTGACACATTAAATATCAAACATTAATCTTAGATTAGCGGAAGCGTTCAATTGCTTCCGCTAATCTATGCAGAAAAACACATAAAACGATTGACTTTTGAAGAGCTTTCATATAGGATACAAATCGTTGTGTAAAAATAATATAAACTAGTGAGGTTAATAGTGGCAGGGGACATTAAAACATTAAAGGAAACATCTAACTACATCGTTTCAGCAGGTAAGAAGAGGCTCGAGAAAAGCACTTTAACGCTAATCCTGCAAGGCATGTTGGCAGGCATATTCATCGGTTTTGGAGCTATAGCATACTTTAAACTAGCGTCATTAGCGGCAGACCCCGGGCTCGGCGCGTTCCTCGGTTCCGCAATTTTTCCGGTGGGCATAGTCGCGATACTCATGCTCGGCAGCGAGCTTTTCACAAGCAACACCATGATGGTTATGGGTGTCTACAACAGAGAATACAGAATGCGAAAAGTACTCAAGGTTTTGGCAATCGTTTTACTCGCGAACCTTCTTGGAATGGCAGTTATCAGCGCGCTTTCAAGCTTCTCGGGCATCTTCACACAAGCCATGACAGATAAAATCATCCACACCGCAGAAGCGAAAACTTCCATGTCGGTCGCCAACTTAATAGTCAGCGCAATCCTATGCAACATGATCGTGTGCACAGGCGTTTGGGCGGCATACGCCATGAAAAAAGCTGGTGTCAAAATTCTCGTCCTGTGGATGGTCATCACCGTGTTCGCGTTAAGCGGCACAGAGCACGTCGTTGCAAACGCATACTACATGTTCACAGCATACTTGCTCGGCGCAGACATCTCCTTTGCCGGCATCGGTTACAACCTTATGTACGTCACCATTGGCAACTTCATCGGCGGCGCAGTAGTAATCACAGGTCTCAACAAGTTGATAATAACGAAAAGGCGCATTACTGTGAATGCAACTAAGACATACACACAAAGAGAGCGCAATGCGATTTATGCAAAAGCATACGGCGGTGTAAACGAGAATGTTATCACATACAAAGAAGACAAAAAGAAAACCAAAAAATAATAGCGCAATTCTCACAATCTCATTGCGAGCATTTCGCTCTTTATGATATAATATAAACGATTTTAAATCTAACCGTATCCTGATACTCAGTGATGCGGTTTTTTGGAGGCATAATTGAAAGAATCGCATTTGTAGCACAACCGGGCGGTCCGTCACCGGTCATCAACTCTTCGCTGCTCGGAGTAATCGAAGCATGTCGAGACTATGACGGTATCGAAACTATCTACGTTTAATACTACTGCGAAGTGCAGAGGACGCGATAATGATTCGGTCAAGGAGGCTCATATGAAAAAATCATACCTACTCATCGCCATATTGATCGCGCTGGCGTGCTCTGTGGGCTGCGTTGCCCTTTTTACGGGTTGCGTATTTGACCGCCACAGCGGGCAAGACGGAGTGGAATCTGTACTAGAGATCAATGGAGTAGAATACAAACAATGGCCAGACGTTGGGTGGTTTTTAGATGATAACCCTGGAGAGGGAAACCTGATTGGTTACTGGGGAAACCGTAGCACAATACTTCATGAAGTGATTGGCGATGAAAACAGAGATTTCATAAGAGTAATGTATTCTGATTCATGTTTGATTCCCGCTCCATTAATCAAAAGTAATATTGATTTACAGTTGCCCTCAGAAAAAAACGTTTCAAAGATAGAATTTATCGTTGCGTATCTTGATAACAACGATATCATACGTGTATATCACTCAGACTTATTAAACGAAACGAAAGACCAAGGCGCGATCAACGCTTTCTACAGCGCGCTCAACGATACAGGCACTCATGTCGACAAGGACGACGTAACGATCGATGTGGAAAGCGAAAAATTCTATGAGCTTCTCTGCTACAACAAAGATTATCCGCTTCTCTATACGAGGTATAAGATTGATTTCTGGAACGATATGCTGATTTGCTTCAATGTGCAAAGCGATGCATATGCGGTCATTCCGGCAGACACACTGGCGCAGCTGGCAGGAGAAACACTTTCATTCGAAAACGAAGAATAGTGGAGTACCGCACGCAAACACACGTATCTTATAGTAAAACAGGCGAAAGCCTAACTCGTTTGAGGTGTGTGATGCCATGCTCCCCAATGGCTGTTGACTTTGAGCTTGAAGTAAAAAGCTTAGTTATAGATATTTTCAAGAAACACGTTGATGGTGTCGAGATGGAGGGACTTTATCCACGGAAGCTCCTAGATGAACTTTGGTATTATCGATGACTTGCGATGGCAGAACTTATAGCCGTAAATTATTCTTGTAGTACATTGAGTTTTACAGCAAAACAATAGTTTGAGATTATTTAAGATAACTAAAATATATAATGATTTTCTCGGAGGTAACATGAAAAGAAACGCATTAGTAGCACAATCGGGCGGTCCGTCACCGGTCATCAACGCTTCTCTGCTTGGAGTAATCGACGCATGTCGAGACTATGATGACATCGAAAATATCTTCGCAGCATGGCACGGAATAGAAGGCGTGCTCCACGAAGAGTTAATCGACATCAACAGGCAGGACGAGAAAGAGCTGAAGCTTCTTCGCAACACTCCTGCTTCTGGGTCAATCGGCACTTGCCGCTACAAGCTGAAAGAAGGTCAAGACGACGACTTCCAGCGCATTGTAGATGTGCTGCTCGCTCATGACATCGGCTACTTTTTCTACATCGGCGGCAACGACTCGATGGACACCGCTGCAAAAGTGTCTGCACTTGCTCATGCAGAAAACTACGATCTGACTGTTGTCGGCGTTCCAAAAACTATCGACAACGATGTCGGTGACGAGGAGTTCACAATCATCGACCACACGCCGGGCTACGGCAGCGCAGCGCGATATTGGGCGATGAACATGCAGAACATAGAGGAAGAGAATCGCGCTATCGGCATCTCCGAATGCGTCAGCGTTCATCAAGCAATGGGCAGAGCATCGGGCTGGATTACGGCCGCATCGCGTTTGGCAGACCCGGATCGCAAATTCCCTTTGCAGCTTTACTTCGCCGAGACTAAGAAGACCATCGAAGAGCTCGCAGACAATGTTAACGACCAGCTTAAGCGCGACGGCAGAGTCATCGTTGTTGTCAACGAAGGCTACGACGCGGGCGAGCTTGGCGCACGGCACGACGGCTTTGGTCACGTAGAATACGGCGCAAGCGAAAGCACTGCTGTACAGCAAGTCACCAACTATCTCAACCGTCACGGTCTTGCCTCGCGCGGTCAGGCAACATGCCAGCAAGTCGGCGTTATGCAGCGCGACGCGTCCATATACGCCTCAACAGTCGACATCGACGAAGCGTACCAAGTCGGTCGCAAAGCCGTGGATATCGCCATCAACGACGGCACAGGCTACATGGCAACCATTCTGCGCAAAAATAGCGAAGTATACACGCCATATTACGACAAAGTAGACTTGCAGACTGTCGCCAACTCGTGCAGATACCTCCCGCCGTCGTGGATAGCGGACAGCGGCATCGACGTCACCGACGACTTCATCAAATACGCCCAGCCGCTAATCGGCGAGGATTGGCCGAACGTCCCGATGGAAAACGGTCTCCAGCGCTTTGCACAGCTAGACATACGTTTCATCGACAAAAAACTAGGAGACTACACGCCCTGCCTAATGAGGTGACACTTCGTGTCTTTATTCCTTTTAAAAGCGAGAACACAGAATCTTTCCATGCGAATTGAGGTATTAAATCATGAGTAATCAGGAAACGCAAAAGTTAATCGAACAGTTAAAACTAGACCTGGAGGAAATCGAGGCCGAGCGCAAATTTGTGCTCGGTCAAACAGGCATCCACCTGCCCGGCAAAACCGCGCGCAATTACGAAGACGAGGTTTCTGTCCTGCGCAGAAAAATTGCTAAACTTGAAGACACTTTATCATAAACCTATTTCGTTTGTAATCAAAGGGAGGGTTTCTTATGTCTAAGAAAGAGCAAAAGGAGCTTCTGTCGCAACTTAAGAATGACCTCGATGAGCTCGAAGCAGAACGAAAATTCATGCAAAGCCAAACAGGTCACCACGTAGCCAGAGATCTAAGGGATAAGTATGAAAGTGACGTTGTACACTTGCGGAAGCAAATCAACGAACTCGAGAAAAAGTTGTCTTCTTAATAGAAATCGGTTTTTAATTAAAAAGGATGTTTTGAAGCCCAATTTTCAATAAGCTTTTCTAAATAATCTCGATTTACTAATTGTCTTGATTTATACCAAGGGACTCGTTCTTCTTTTGGTAAACAACTTATACCTGCAATAAATGCACGCTTAACCCAAGGATTCAGAGAAGTCATCTCTTGGGTCTTATTTCGTCGATAGTAAGTTGTATTCTTTGACCTACCTAAGCAAAGCATTAATTCTCTTTTAGCAAATGGATCTTCAAATTTCTTTAAAAGTTTTGTAAGTGATGCTTGATTGTTCCACTCATCATTTTTGGTAAAGATATTTAGTAACCACGATCTATTAAACGAAAGCTCGCTTATAAAGCTTTCGTTTAATATTTCAATTACTCTCTTCCCAATAGAATGCTTTTGCGTCGGGCTAAACGATCTAACTCTGTCAAAATAGTTAATAATTGATTTCAATGATGGAAAAAGTCTTTGCATATTCTTATTATCTAAAATATAATTCGCCAATTCGGTGTTATCTATTTTTGATAAATTGTTTATTAAAAAGTTTATAAATCCATAGTCAAGTTTATTTCTTGTTAGTTCCTCTTTTAATAGTCCTAAGCTGTTTAAATCCTTAAATGCATCGTCTTTTTGTAGCTTTTTTAAAATATCTTCATCAATGTCATCATACGGGCTTATGCTTATTCCCAATTTCTCAAATAGCTCTTCAAATTGAAGCAAAACTTTATCATGAACTGTTTCTCTAAAAATACGTGGATATTGAATTATAAAATCATCAATAGAGAGTATCTTAGTTTTATTCTCATTTAGTTTTAGACCTCTATGATTATATAGAAATTGAGCTAAATACGCTAAGGTGGAGTACGCTTCATTCTTGGTTTTACAAAAAATTCGATAATCATCCACATATCTAACAAATTCAATTTTATTTGATAACATATCCCTATCAATATCTGTTAGTATCATCTCTGCTATTGGCCTACTGAGCTGTGGTCCAATTGGCAATCCTTTGTGAGTTTGATGAAGATGCATAGCCTTAATCATTTTAATAATTACTTCTGCATGAGCTTTCTTACCTGAATTTACGACTGATTCCCGCAAGACTCTCTCAATATCATGTAAGTAAATGCTTGGATAAAAATCAGCAATATCTGTAACAATCACATATTGAAAAATATTATTTTCAGAGTATTCTTTTGTTTTTTTGTTAAAAAGATTCCAATTACAATTCTCATCATATAGTGTTCCATCCTTTAACGGTTTTAATCTGTAAGAGAAAACTTTTTGCTCGCTGGTTTTTATTCTACTATTTTCAATATCCTCAGAAATTTCATATATAATTGCGTTTGTAATTATTGTATCAATTGGGTCTAATTGAGTAGCAATTCTGAAACCAACATCACTTTTTGGTACAATAGTTTTTCTATATGGTCTAATACCTTCTGAATAAACATCTAAGGTTTTTAGGTATTCAACTACTTCATCTAAATAATGATTAATTGCTTCAAATTCAAAAGGCAATGGAAATATATTAGTATCAGAATATTTATTAACATGCTTGATAGACCATAATATTGATTTTTCCTTAAGCTTAAGCATAGAATTCTCCAATTAATTATTTTATAATTGTATTATAACATTTCAATATGTAATTAGCTACATTGTTTTGCAATTTAAGCAGAAATTGTTTAATTGCTTACGAATGAAAATATTATCTTTTTCTATCAGTCTAATTACCAATTTTGTAAACACAATATCAACAAACCCATAACCTATTGGCAATTAAAATCCAATAGGTTATACTTATATTCGCTAAGCAACTAGTGTATCGACAAACCCAAACATATGTGCTATAATGATGCGGGTTGAGAGGTGACAATTTTGGATTTCAAACTGCAAGCAAACTACAAACCGGCAGGCAGCCAGCCTGATGCAATCGACGCTTTGGTCGCAGGCATAGAGTCCGGCAAACAGTCCCAAGTTCTGCTCGGCGTTACGGGCAGCGGCAAAACGTTCACAGCGGCAAACGTCATCGAGCGCTTAAACCGCCCGACGCTTGTTTTAGCGCACAATAAAACACTTGCAGCCCAGCTTTGCGGTGAGTTCAGAGAGTATTTTCCCGACAACGCTGTCGAGTTCTTCGTCAGCTACTACGACTATTACCAGCCCGAAGCATACATCCCCGGGCGTGACTTATACATAGAAAAAGACGCCAGCATTAACGACGAAATAGACAGGCTGCGTCACAGCGCCACGTTGTCTCTGCTCGAGCGCCGAGACGTCATTGTAGTCGCTTCGGTCTCGTGCATATACTCCATCGGCAGCCCGGAGGAATACCGCAACATGAAGCTTTCTCTGCGCCCCGGCATGATTATGCCGCGCGACAGGGTGATCGAGCAGCTCGTAGACATCAACTACACGCGCAGCGACATGAACTTCGAGCGCGGCTGTTTCCGTGTGCGTGGTGACACAGTCGAGATTTTCCCCGCCAACACTTTCGAAAAAGCTGTTCGCATCGAGTTTTTCGGCGACGAGATAGAGCGCATTCTCGAAATCGAAATCGTCACCGGCAAAGCGCTTTCCACGCGCGAGCACATCATCGTTTTTCCTGCGTCGCATTACGTAATCGAGCGCGAATCCATGCTGCATAAACTGGACGACATAAAACGCGACATGATGTTCCAAATCGAGTATTTCAAGAAACAAGGCAAGCTGCTCGAAGCAGAACGTATAAAGCAGCGCACCGTCTACGACATGGAAATGATGCGAGAGCTGGGGTACTGCAGCGGTATAGAAAACTACGCGCGCTACTTCGACGGACGCAAACCGGGTGACCCGCCATACACACTGCTAGACTTTTTCCCGGACGACGCTCTGCTGTTTGTTGACGAGTCGCACGTAATGCTGCCCCAAGTTCGCGCTATGTACAAAGGCGACTTCTCGCGCAAAGACATGCTCGTTCAATACGGTTTTCGTCTGCCGTCAGCTTACGATAACCGACCACTTAAGTTCGAAGAGTTTAAGGAACGTCAAATGACAACCGTTTTTGTCAGCGCAACACCCGCTGTTTACGAGCGCGACCTCGCAGGCGAAGTTGTAGAGCAAATCGTTCGCCCAACAGGACTTCTCGATCCACAAATCACAGTATTCCCTGCAAAAGGTCAGGTAGAGCACCTCCTTGGTGAAATCCGCGCAACCGTCAAACAAGACGCCTGCGTGCTAGTCACCACTCTCACCAAAAAAATGGCGGAACGCTTGACAGACTATTACAAGGAGCTTGGCGTACGCGTCAAATACATGCACAGCGACATCGACACGCTAGAGCGTATGAACATCATTCGGCAGCTTCGTATGCGCGAGTTCGACGTTCTCGTCGGCATCAACCTGCTTCGAGAGGGTCTTGACCTGCCCGAAGTATCACTAGTCGCCGTGCTTGACGCAGACAAAGAAGGTTTCCTGCGCAACGAAACCTCACTTATCCAAACCATCGGCAGAGCGTCTCGCAACTCGGAAGGCCGCGTTCTGCTCTACGCCGACAAAATGACTGGCTCTATGGAGCGCGCCATGAGCGAAACACAACGCCGCAGAGCCATGCAAATCGCATATAATGAGGAACACGGCATCACACCACAGTCCATCATAAAGGAAACGCGCAGCATGCTCGAAATTACAAAACCGGTCAAGGACGTAAAGCAAATTTCGCGCAAGGACGCACGCAAGAAAGCGTACATTATAGAAAAGCAAATGAAACAGGCAGCAATGGAGCTGGAGTTCGAAACAGCGACTATCCTTCGGGACGAGCTAATTAAACTAAAGGAAATAATAAGAGAAGGTAACCAATGAACTACATCAAAATCAAAGGTGCAAGAGAGCACAACTTAAAAAACATAGACGTCAACATTCCGCGCGACAAAATGGTCGTGATAACGGGTCTTTCGGGCAGCGGCAAAAGCTCGCTCGCTTTCGACACAATTTACGCCGAAGGTCAGCGCCGCTACGTAGAATCGTTGTCGGCATACGCGCGCCAGTTTCTCGGTCAAATGGAAAAGCCGGATGTAGATCACATCGACGGTCTGTCTCCCGCAATATCAATCGACCAGAAAACAACAAGCCGCAACCCGCGCTCCACCGTTGGCACAGTTACCGAGATTCACGATTACCTGCGCCTTATTTACGCGCGCGCAGGCATCGTCCACTGCCCAAAATGCGGCAAGAAAATCGACAGACAAACGGTCGATCAAATGGTTGACGACATACAGAAAATGCCGGACGGCACCAAGCTCATGATCATGGCACCTGTCATCAGCGGTCGCAAAGGAGAGCACGTCAAACTCCTCGAAGACCTCAGCAAATCGGGCTACACACGTGTTGTTGTTGATGGCATAACGTACACTCTCGACGAGGAAATCAAGCTCGAGAAAAACAAGAAACACACTATAGATGTTGTGGTAGACCGCCTTGTGCTCAAGGACGAAGGCGCATCGCGTCTGCACGATTCTGTCGAAACCGGGCTTGGGCTGGGTGACGGCGTTGTCAAAATTTTCGACATGACCAACGACACACAGCGGCGATACTCACAAAATTACGCCTGCATCGATTGCGGGATCAGCATAGACGAAATTTCACCGCGCATGTTCTCGTTCAACAACCCATACGGCGCGTGTCCGCACTGTCACGGGCTCGGCACAATAATGAAGATAGATGAAGACTTGATCGTTCCCGACCGCTCACTATCTCTGTCAGAGGGCGCTGTACGTGTTTCGGGCTGGGACAGCGCGTCCAACGACAGCTGGGGGAGTCAATACTTCAAAGGCATGTCGCGCCACTTCGGTTTCGACATGAACACCCCATTCAAAGACTTAGATGAGGATGTGCAAAATAAGCTTCTTTTCGGCACCAACAACGAGCGTTTTCAAGTCGACTACGTTTCCGACTACGGCAAGGGCACTTTTCTCAACAAGTTCGAAGGCATCATTACCAACCTCGAGCGCCGATACTTGCAAACAGACTCAGACTATATGAAGGGCGAATTAGAGAAATACATGACCAAGCTAAGCTGCCCTGTATGCAAAGGCGCGCGGCTTCGTCCCGAGCCTCTCGCAGTCAAGCTCGGCGGCAAAAATATAGCGCAGCTAAGCCATATGTCCATCGATAAAGCAATGATTTTTTTGGACAATTTACAGCTTTCTGAAAAGCAGCGCATCATTGCCGACAGAGTGCTCAAGGAACTCAAAGCACGTCTCGACTTCCTGCTTAACGTCGGGCTTAGTTATTTAACATTGTCTCGCAACGCAGGCACACTTTCGGGCGGAGAAGCCCAGCGCATCCGCCTTGCCACGCAGATTGGCTCAGGGCTCACGGGCGTGCTCTATATTCTAGACGAGCCTAGCATCGGCTTGCACCAGCGCGACAATCGCAAGTTATTGGCGACATTGCGCGAACTTCAAAAGCTAGGCAACACATTAATTGTGGTCGAGCACGACGAGGACACCATCCGCAATGCAGACCACGTAATAGACATAGGTCCCGGCGCAGGCGTTCACGGCGGGCAAATCGTCTCAGCTGGCACGCCGGAGCACATTGCAAACGATAAAAATTCTATCACAGGACAATACCTGTCGGGTGCAAAAAGCATCCCCGTGCCCAGTATGCGTAGGAAATCAACAGGCACATTAAGCGTCATCGGCGCGCGCGAAAACAATTTGAAGAACATCACAGTAAACTTTCCGCTAAGCGTCATCACAGCGGTTACAGGCGTTTCGGGCAGTGGTAAATCAACGCTGGTCAACGAGATTCTATACAAATCTTTGGCCAAAGCAATCAACAAATCAAAAATGCGTCCCGGTAAGCACGACAGGGTAGAGGGCATGGAGTACATCGACAAGGTCGTCGATATTGACCAAAGCCCAATTGGGCGAACACCGCGCTCCAACCCGGCGACATACACCAAGGTCTTCACGCACATCAGAGACCTCTTCGCATCAACCAAAGACGCAAAAGTTCGCGGCTACGGCAAGGGCAGATTCTCATTCAACGTCAAAGGCGGGCGCTGCGAAGCGTGCCACGGCGACGGTATCATCAAAATCGAAATGCACTTCCTGCCTGATGTTTACGTCCCATGCGAAGTTTGCAAAGGCGCCAGGTACTCGCGCGAAACGCTTGAAGTTCGCTACAAAGGCAAAAACATACAGGACGTGCTCGAAATGACGGTAGAGGAGGCAACAGATTTTTTCAGCAGTATCCCGTCCATATACAACAAACTGAAGGTTCTGGACGAAGTCGGGCTTGGTTACGTAAAACTCGGTCAGCCGTCCACAACGCTGTCCGGCGGCGAGGCCCAGCGTGTCAAGCTCGCGACCCATCTGTCCAAGCGCCAAACAGGCAACACATTGTTCCTGCTGGACGAGCCGACAACAGGTCTACACGCAGACGACGTAAAAAAACTAGTCGCCATACTCGCACGCCTTGCCGACAAAGGCAACACTTTAATCGTTATAGAGCACAACCTCGATGTAATTAAATCGGCCGACTATTGCATCGACCTCGGTCCAAACGGGGGCGACGGCGGCGGCAAGGTAATAGCTTCGGGCACTCCCGAGCAAATCGCAAAAGTCAAAAAAAGCGCAACTGGCGAATACTTAAAACCGTTGCTCGACTAGACTCATTTGTAATCCAACACACTTTGTAATGATGGCAAATTCTTTCTATGCAATTTGCTATGTGCATTATTGCTCTCAAAACAAGATTATTAGCAATACCAATTATTGTTATGTAAATGGCTCAAAAGTTTATTAAAAACTCTCGTCATATTGCAAAAATCGCCAATTAGTCTTTATTAATTGAAACATAGTGTTAATCATGGTAAAATAAAGCATGTCCTTGCGAAATTCTTCGCAATTAATCATCAATGCAGGTATTCATATTTATCGAAGAATCAAGGTAAATAAATATTTAGGAAAGGTGATATTATGTTTGGGAAAAATAAGAATCAGGACGATCCCGGAAAGGCACTTAAAGACGCTGACAAGAAACTGAACAAAGGCCTAACTGGATTTGCAACGAAAGCTTTTTTGGGCAAAGATGCTATGAATCAGGTGAATCAAGGCATAGCAATGGGTCAAGAAGCTGTTGATATGCAGAAGGAATCTTTAAACCTTACGCAATACGGTATTCCGGCGGCTGCAAAGGTTCTTACGATTCAAGACACAGGGCAGCTCGTCAACTTTGATCCTGTCGTGGTTATGCAATTGGATGTCACTCCGCAAATGGGCGTCCCTTTTCAAACAACTGTAAAAAGTATCGTATCCAAAATTGCAATCCCCAGAGTCGGCGATACCATTAATATTAAATACTCACCGGCTGACCCGACAAAAATCATCATCGTTTGACGCATAATGTATGAATAAGTCTTTCATATTGACTTCTGGCTCCTACACAATTTTATTTTCTGATGACGAGCCGTATTTAACATAATACGCGTGCATAATGAACTTTTGGTTCTGTCACAGAATAGTTTGTATTATGCTTTTTTACGAATCAATATTATTATGCATATCAAATAAACAATAATAAACGCGCCTATCAAGACTTCCATTTGTCTTGTCAGACGCGTTTATATCTGTGTTTGTACTTTTGCATGTATGCTGCTTTTTTTTGCCCAAGGAATCAGTATAGAAGTCGTCCTAACAGACTCTTCATACCCTCCTCGCATGTTCCTTTGTTTCAACAATTTCAATCGTATAGTCCTTATTAAGTTTGACCGCATGTCCTGTGGAGGTGGCTAGTCTTCTCTGACCCGGTATCACACCATGTGGGTTATCGGGGGTTTCTACAGATATGTACTCTTGAAATACAATGATTTCATATTCTCTTCCTTCATCTGTTTTTACGGTAAACTGCTCAACTTGCTTCTCCATAAAAGTAACCTCCTTCATTAAAATATCTATACATATTATAACAATATAAGGGATTAAACACAAGTAAGTAGTTCGCAAAATTAGATGCTCGACAAGTATAGCAAAAAAAGCCGCTGCAATCACTCACAGCAGCTTTCTCTTCTTAATTTCAGGTACTACTTTCTCTTAGCCCAAGGTATCAACATAGATGTTGTCCTTATGTACTCTTCATACCCGTCCTTAGAAGCAAGCAGCTTTTTCTTCATCAACGGCACGCTGATAAACACAAACAATATCGTCATAGCCACAGGGCCAAACACCGTCCACCAAAACGAAGGCAGTACGCTCATCTGCATAATCCAAATGCCCCACCAAAGCGACACTTCGCCAAAATAGTTCGGATGTCTTGAGAGCTTCCACAACCCAAGCTCCATATTTTTTCCCTTGTTGTCGTCTTTTCTAAAGCGTCTCATCTGCCCGTCTGATACAAACTGAATCACAGCAGCGATGACGCATACAGCTCCGCCGACAAACGTCCATGCGTTTACTTCAACCGCGTACTCACTGCTTATCGCGTACAGCGCCGGAAGCATAGCCGCAAACACGAAGAAAGTCGGCATCATGTTAATGCCAAAGAAATTCGTCAGCGGGTACATCTTCGGGTTGTCCGTCTTAAACTTCGTATAGCGCCAATCCTGATGACGCATCCCCGGCCAATCGACAATCCAGTTCAATGTAAGCCTTATGCCCCAAATTGCAAGCACAACTATATACATAATTGCGATGTTGCTAAACGCAGACGCGCCAACAATTGCAAAGAACACAATCATAACTACAGGCAAAACGCTCCAATACGGATCATACATGCTGGCGTTCCTGCAAATCAGCCCCGACGCCCACACAATAATCGTAGCAATAACGTCCAGTATGAAGAAGGTTAGTATTACGTCGTTTGTCCACGCCATCACAGGCTTGTATAAGAAAAACGCAGCTACAAACGCAACACAATAAGTGAGCAACACAATAAGCAGGGATACCCCTTTTGATAATTTAGACATATAATAACTCCTTTAATATAAAATATAATTACGATTTATTATACAACAATAAAGCATCATATTATATTACAAATCTGTTCTATTTACACTCATTTATTAACGTTCTCTTAAAATGTTTGAGTCAAGTCCATATAAGTGTGTAAATTCCTCGGTTACATTTATCTAAGCAGCTGATTGGTTAGCAGCTATCTGTT